>JBBQTF010000009.1:0-99243 GCA_038234675.1 Steroidobacterales bacterium | reverse complement strand
TCTCCATGAACCCGAAGCGGGCGGTGACCAGGTGAACGTCCTCCAGCAGCATATCGATTCGAACGCGGTCGTTCGGATCCTGGCGCGGGGTGCGGACAAACTCCATGTTGAGAAACACAATCCGCTCGTGCGCAACGTGATTATGTTCGAGGTTACGCAGCAATGCGCTGGGCACGTACTGTGGTTCGCTCACCAGGAATACCGCGGTGCCGGGCACGCGAGTCGCACCGCTGAGCAACTTTGGCAAATCCTTGAGGGGTACTGCCACGGCACGGAGGGCTGCGTGCAGGAGTTTGCGGCCGGAGCGCCAGGTCGAGAACACTCCGAACAAGAGCGTGGCGAACAGCAGCGGCACCCACGCGCCGCGCGCAAACTTGGCAAGATTCGCCACGCTGTACATGATATCAAACGAAAGCAGCACCCCGAAGGTCGCAACGATCTTCCAGATCGACCAGTGCCAGCGTGCGTAGGCCAGAACGATGATCAGAACAGTGTCAATGGACATCGTGCAGGCGACGGCCGCGCCATATGTGCCACCGAGCGCGTCCGAGGATCCAAATCCGACGACAAAGACACACACCGCGCAAAACACCAGCGCGTTGACGACCGGCACGAATACCTGGCCGTGTTCGTGCGCAGACGTCTGCAGGATTCTCATTCGCGGCAGCAGGTCGAGCTGCACCGCCTGGCGAGTGACCGAAAAGGCGCCGGTAATAGTGGCTTGCGACGCGATGATGGCCGCAAGCGTCGCGAGCAGTACCATCCATGGCAGCATGACCGTGGGTACCAGCGCAAACAGCGGTTTATGCGCCGCGGTAGCGTCGGCCAAGACCAGAGCGCCCTGCCCGAAATAGCTTAACAGCAGTGACGGCCACACCAATCCGAACCACGCCAGACGCACCGGCCCCTTGCCAAAGGAGCCCATGTCGGCGTACAGCGCCTCACCGCCGGTGACGGTGAGAAACACGCCGCCCAAAATTGCCAGTGCCACGAACTGATGCTTAACGAGTAGTGCGAATCCGTAATAGGGATTGATCGCAACCAGCACCTGCGGGTTACGCAGGATGGACGCGGCGCCGGTAACGGCCAACACCCCAAACCACAGCAGCATAATGGGTGAAAACAATCGCCCCATCCGCTCAGTGCCGCGACGTTGAATCGCGAACAGTAGCGCAATTATAACCAGGGTCATGGGCACCACCACCCGTGCCATGTTTGGGTTGAGCAACTCAAGCCCCTCGACCGCACCCAGCACGGAAATAGCCGGCGTAATCAACGCGTCGCAATAGAAAAGTGCCGCTCCTAACACCGCCAATGCAATGATCCCTCTACCCCAGCGTGGAAGCTCTTCCAGCCAGCGCTGCACCAACGCGAACAATGAAAGTATGCCTCCCTCGCCCGCGTTGTCCGCGCGCATGATCAGTATTACGTACTTGACCGTGACTACGATCAACAGGCTCCAGAAAATTAGCGACAGTACGCCAAGGACCACGGCCGGCGAGAGCCGATCAGAGCCTGTGGCGTTCAGCGATTGCTCGAACGCATACAAAGGACTGGTGCCGATGTCGCCAAAAACCACACCGATTGCCCCGACAGTGGCTTGCATCGACAGGCGCTTGGCTTTCATCCGCGTGGTGCCGAATGCCGGGCGGTCTTGCGAATGACCGTGCCCGAGGCCCTCCGGCGCCGCCGCGGCTTGGGTCGCTGCGCAGGCCACAGCATCGTGCCGCGACACTGAGGCACGCCGCAGTGGCAAGCAAATACTTCGTCGACGTTGGGTGGATCGTCCCTGTCCCGGGCGATCGAGTAGTCGTACTTGAGTTCTTCGCCTGGTTGGATGATGCGCAACGCGACGATAAACACTCGACGATCCTCGATGACGGATTCGCAGTTCGGATCGCATCCGTGGTTAATAAATCGCGCATCATTGCCGTCGGTCCCGGCATCGATCACGATTCCACGGTCGACGACGAAAAGAAAGGTGTGGTTGTCGTCCGGGGTCTTTTCAGCGTAGCGCCGATTTGCTTCCCGGTGGCCAACGCGCTCACCCAGGTACTCAATGATGCGCGTCCCCTTGGCAATACGCTGGGACGCGAATGCCCCCATACCGTGGACCGGCGAGCGCCGCACCTCGAACATCTGTGGTTTGGGAGCCCTCATACGGCGATCGGCGCGCTGATGGCCGGGTAATATTGGTAGTTCACGAACTCGAAATCCTCATAGCGATAATCGAAGAGACTTGGCGCCCGTCGCAGCGCCAGGCGCGGCAACGGATAGGGGGTACGGCTGAGCTGAAGATCCGCCTGCTCGAAATGATTCAGGTACAGATGGCAATCGCCGCCGGTCCAGATGAACTCGCCAGGCTGCAGGTCGCACTGTTGAGCCACCATGTGCGTCAGCAGCGCGTACGAGGCGATATTGAAAGGCACGCCGAGGAAAACGTCGGCGCTGCGCTGGTAGAGCTGACAGGAGAGCCTGCCGCCGGAGACAAAAAACTGGAACAGTGCATGGCACGGTTGTAGCGCCATCTGCTCGAGCTCGCCCACGTTCCAGGCGCTAACGATTATTCGGCGCGAGTCCGGGTTACTGCGCAACGTCGATACCGCGGCGCTCATCTGATCGATTTGGCGGCCATCGGCGGCTCCCCAGCTGCGCCACTGCCGACCGTAGACGGGGCCGAGTTCGCCCTGCGCATCGGCCCACTCGTTCCAAATGGTGACCCCGTGATCGCGTAAATAGCGCGTATTAGTATCGCCGCGCAGAAACCATAGCAATTCGTGCACAACCGCAGGTATGTGGATTTTTTTGGTCGTCACCAGCGGGAAGCCTGCCGCCAGATCAAAGCGCATCTGGTATCCGAACAGTGCGTGCGTGCCGGTTCCAGTGCGGTCTGCCTTGGGCGCACCTTGCACGCGTACCTGGCGCAACAGCTCGAGATAAGCCTTCATTGTGGAGTCGTAAAATTTCCCGAAGGCCGCCGCCATTGGGCTGGCAGATTCAGTAGCAGCAAGCCCGCCAGCAGCATGGGCAGCGACAGCAACTGACCCATCGTGAACCAACCGCCGGCGAGGTATCCGATCTGCGCGTCAGGCATACGCACAAATTCCACGATGATGCGCGCGAACGAATAACACAATAGAAAAACCGCTGACGGCATGTAGCGCTCACGCGGCTGGCGCGTGTACAACCAGACGATCGCAAACAGCAGCAGCCCTTCGAGGCCCGCCTCGTACAACTGTGAAGGATGGCGCGCTATCAAGGGGCCGCCGGGAGTGTCACTGACCCGCATGCCCCACCAGCCGCTGGTGGGGCGCCCCCAGAGTTCGCCGTTAATGAAATTGCCGATCCGCACTGCGAAAATTCCAATGCCTGGCAGGGGCGCCGCAAAATCAAACACGTCGCAGACGTTTCGCCCCCGCTGACGCGCAAACACGGCGGCTGCAATCATTACGCCGAGAAATCCGCCATGGAAAGACATACCGCCTTCCCACAGTTTGATCGGATACCAGGGATCGCCATGCCACATACTCAGACCATAGAACAAGACGTATCCCACACGCCCGCCGAGAATCGTGCCAATCATGGCGTAGAAAATGAAGTCATCGACGTCCCGCGCCGACCAGTTGGAGGTAGGCTGCGCCGCTCTCCGCCGCGCTAGTATCCAGGCGGCTCCAAACGCCACCAAGTACATGATCCCGTACCAGTGAATACGGAGCGGGCCGATCTGCAGGGCAATCGGATTGATGTGTGGGTAGGTCAACATCGGATGGGCAATTCTAACCCCAATGAGCCTTCGATAACCCTAGGCACGCGTAACGCGGCAAAAAAATGCCTTCAGATAACGCGTTTCCGGTATTGCTGGGTGTATTGGGTGGTCAAGAGCTTGTCCCCCAACAGCCAGTATCTGCGCGAAACGGCTGTTATGCCGTGCGGCGGCCTGGATCAGTCCCACCAGCGCCTCGGTCGGAAGATGAAATGAACACGAACAGCTCACTAGAAGTGAGTCGCGCTCAAGGACGCGCATGGCAAGATGATTGAGTTTGCGGTACGCCGCCTCGCCGCGCCGCAAGTCCTTGCGTCGCTTGATGAAGGCTGGCGGATCGAGCACCACGACATCGAAACGCTCGCCTTCGCGGTGCAATTGATCAAGCACATCAAAGGCGTCCCCGCGTCGGATCTTGACCGACACGCCGTTCGCGGCGGCGTTGCTTGCCGCGACCGATAAGGCACCCGCGGACGAATCAACGCAAAGCGCTTCGCGAGAGCCGCTTTGCATGGCGGTGGTTGCCCACGCTCCAGCATAACTACAGACGTCGAGTACTCTCGTGCCGGGCCACAGTAAGCGCCTGAACAACTCTCGGTTTGCGGTCTGATCGAAGAACCAACCGGTTTTTTGCGCGCCAGCCATGGGTACTCGGAACTTCAGCGCACCCTCATCGACCTGCAGTTCTTCAGGTATCGGCCCAAAGGCACTTGTGACCTGCTTGGGCAGTTGCTCCAGATCGCGCGCGTGGCCGTCGTTTTTCCACACCAGCGAACGCGGACTCAGGACCTTTGCCACCGCCAACTCGATGTCCACGCGGAGCGCTTCCATGCCGGCGGTGGCGATCTGTCCGACGATCACATCCCCGTACCGATCCAGCACGAGTCCGGGCAGCCCGTCGCTTTCGCCGAACACGAGCCGGTAATACGGGGCGGTGTAGTGGCGCTCGCGCAGCGCCAGCGCCACTTTGAGGCGATGCACCAGGAACGACGCATCGATGGGGTGCACAGGACTACGGCTAAGAATACGGGCACAGATCAGGGCGTGCGGGTTCACGTACGCATAGCCCAGAAACTCATCTCGATGATCAAGTACACGAACGCGCGAGCCGGGCACAATTCCCGACAGTGGCGTGGCCGCGATATCCACTTCGTTGGAAAAAACCCAAACATGTCCGGCGCGCAGGCGACGGTCCTCGCCCCGCTTCACCCGCAGAGCGGGCAGGTCGATTTCGGCTGTGCGTGCCGGCCACTCATCATCAGCTACGCTCGGCGTCTCATCGGCAATCATAATTTCAAGGTCTTAAGGTATAATGGCGCGCATTCTACTCAATAGTGCGGCAGGCACTTACGGACTATGCAAAGGGGCAACCACCGCAATCGGCTGGCGGCGGAGACCAGCCCCTATCTGCAACAACACGCCTCTAATCCGGTGGAGTGGTACCCCTGGGGCAGCGAGGCACTGACGCTCGCGCAACGAACCGGAAGACCGATCCTGCTGTCGATCGGCTATACCGCCTGTCATTGGTGCCACGTGATGGCGCACGAATCCTTCGAATCCGAGGCCACCGCGGCGCTCATGAACGCCCACTTTGTAAACATCAAGGTGGATCGCGAGGAGCGGCCTGATCTGGACCGCCTGTATCAGCTGGCGCACCAGCTGCTGACTCGACGCGGCGGTGGCTGGCCGTTGACGATGTTTCTGATGCACGACGATCAGCGCCCTTTCTTCGGAGGTACGTATTTTCCGCCTCAGCCGCGATACGGCATGCCCTCTTTTGCCGAACTCCTCAAGCACGTCGCCGACTATTACCGCGACCACGTCGAGGAGCTACGCATCAGCGCAGGCGCTGTGGTCAGCGCGTTAGGCCAGTTGGAGCCACCGCCGGCAGCGGGTGCAGTGGCTCTGGATGACGCACCGCTCCGCAACAGCCGCGCGCAGCTCGCACGCGGTTTTGATTCTGAGTGGGGCGGATTCGGTGCCGCGCCCAAATTTCCTCACGCGGCGCTGGTACAGCGGTCACTGCGGGATTGGCGCGCAAGCGCTGCTCGCGATGCACCCGATCTACACGCCCTGTACATGGCGACGCTGACGCTGACGCGGATGGCCGAGGGCGGTCTCTTTGACCAGTTGGGGGGCGGCTTCTACCGCTACAGCGTTGATACGCAGTGGGCAATACCACATTTTGAAAAGATGCTCTACGACAACGCATTGCTACTCGGGGTCTATGCTGAAGCGGCCAGTGCGACAGGTGAAGCGCTGTTCACCCAAGTGGCGCACCGTACTGCGGATTGGTTGCTCAGCGAATTGCGTGCTGCCAATGGCGGATTTTATTCCAGCCTCGATGCCGACGCCGCCGGGGTCGAGGGCAGTTACTACGTATGGGAGGCGAAGCACGTTCGAGACGCCTTGACCGAGGAGGAGTACGCGGTTTTTTCAATGCGATTCGGATTGGATCTGCCACCGAATTTCGAGGGCCGTGAACATCACTTGGTTGTGAGCACGGGCGTGGACCAGATCGCAGAGGCGCGCGGAACAAGCGCAGCCGAGATTAATAGACTGCTACAGCAATCCAGCGACAAGCTCCTACGGTTACGAGCAAGCCGCGTGCGCCCGGAGCGCGATGAAAAAATACTCACTAGCTGGAACGCGCTGGTCATTCGTGGACTGGCCACCGCGGCGCGCGTGCTCGGGAGAGACGATCTGACACAAGCGGCCACGGAGGCGCTCTCTTTTCTGCGCGATCAGCACTGGCGCGACGGTCGCCTGCTGGTAACCAGCGCCGGAGCCGACGCCCGCCTCAACGCCTATCTGGATGACTACGTGTTTCTTGCGGACGCCATCCTCGAGCTCGCCACCGTGCGGGTCGACATCGCGGAGCTCGACTTTGCGGTTGCACTGCTCGAGGTCGTCCTTAAGTCCTACGCGGACCACCAGCGCGGCGGCTTTTACTTTACCTCCGATGATCATGAAGCACTCATCAGTCGCCCCAAGTCATTCGGCGACGAAGCGCTGCCGGCCGGGAACGGCGTAGCCGCGGTGATTCTGCAACGCTTCGGGTATTTGCTGGGAGAATCCCGCTACTTGCTGGCAGCCGAACGCACCGTGCGATCGGCCTGGGCTTCGATACAAGAATACCCGAGCGGACACGCCACGCTGCTGCAGGCGCTCGAGGAAATGCTGCAGCCGCCTGTCATTGTGATTTTGCGGGGTTCGCGCGCGGCCGTTGAACCCTGGCGGGTTCAACTCGCCGCGATGTACGCTCCCGGTCGGTTGGTGCTGGCGATACCCTCGGATATACCAACAACTGCGAAGCTCAACGAGTGGCCAGCGTTTTCTTCCAAGCCGGCCCTTCCGGAGGGCGCGGCTTATGTGTGCCGCGGCAGTCAGTGTTCGGCACCGCTGACCACTCTTGCAGACCTGATTGCCGAGCTGGATTACTAGCGGAGGCTCTGGGACCAAACGGCGGGAGTCGGGTCTCCGTAGCCTTGTTCCGGTGGCCGAGCCCCCAAAACTGAGCCCTGCAGCTTCGCGCCGCGGCAGACGCCACTAGCTACTGAAGTACAGCCGGGGCCCAGGCAGGAAAACAGCGGCGGAGCCAACCCCTATAGGGCCCCAGCAGCGCCTTCAGTGTTCCGCGCCCATTCCGTGATCGAGGCCGCCTTCCCCTATTGCGAATGGTTCTCATTCTCGTTAGTATTTACCGCGCCGGCAGCCCGACAGAGGTCGCGGTAACAGAAATCAGCCTCTGGATCCGCACGACGCAATGCACAATGAATTTTCCGAGCTCGCCCGGTGCCATCCACGATTTCCGATTTCCCCACCTGCCGACGCTCGGGGCCCAAGGGGGACGTCCGCTGGACACTGCGGAGAGCCATGATCCAAACCCTCGCGACCCACTAGCTTTGTAGCGCGCCGTCAAGCTGCCGCGTTGCCGCGCCTTGAACTTGAGGATCCCGCCATGAACCCCGCCAGGATCAAACGCTTCTGCCTCGTGCTGGCGACGACATGCCTGACGGCACCCGGAGCCTTTGCCACCGAGGTCCCCGGTCCGGTCAACGAGGAACGACTGGAGCAGCAGATCGTGCAGCTGCAGCAGGAGCTTGATTTATTAAAGACACAGCAACAGCAACTTAAGGCGCAGAACGAAGCACTCGCGGCACAGCAGCAGCAACAGGCGGCGCAGGCGCAGATGGCAAGTTCGAGGGCACCGAAGGGTGGGATCTCGCCGGATTTGAGCCTATGGGGCTACGGGGAGATTTACTACACGCACCCGATTCACGACTCTGGCCTGACCGAAATTGATTTGGCTCGAGCCGTCTTCGGTATTGGCTACCAATTCGATGACCGCACCGTTTTCAACTCCGAGTTCGAGGTCGAACACGCCGTCGCGTCAGCCGCTGACGTCGGCGAATTCGAGGTTGAACAGTTCTATATCGATCGCCAACTGGCCGACTGGGGAAGCCTCAAGGCTGGTCTGTTTCTGATGCCTTTCGGTTTGTTGAACGAACATCACGAGCCCACAAACTACTACGGTGTACAGCGCAACTTCGTGGAAACCTTAATTATCCCCAGCACTTGGCGCGAAGGGGGCGTGGCCTTCCACGGCACCACCGGGGGTGGGCTCACCTGGGATGTCGGGTTGACGACCGGCGTGAACATGAACGGATGGCACAATAACCCCGAAGTTCCGCTCTACCGTACCGCACTTCAACTGGGGAATAACGGCGTTGGGCCACTGGCCGCGACGCATCAGCAATTATCACTCGCCAACGGGCAGAATCTCTCCCAGTACCTCTCGCTCAATTACCACGGAGTACCCGGACTGCTTTTGGGCACAGCCATATCGACGGGCCTGGCGGTGGTGCCAAGCCTTCCGGCCGGTCTCCCCGATGAGCGTGTCACATTGTGGGAAGGGCACGTCCGCTGGACCCCGGGGGCCGCGGATTTGTCGGCGGTCTACGCGCACGGCACCATCTCCAATACCGCCCCAAATAATCTTGCCAACGCTGGGGTTTCAAACCCACTGCCCTCGGCGTTTCTGGGTTATTACCTGCAGGGCGCGTACACCGTTTGGCAGCGCGGTGGAATTCGACTTTGCCCCTTCATTCGCTGGGAGCGCTATGACATGGGCGCCTCTTACGACGGCATACCGCCGGAGGTCCCCACCGTGCCCTTGGGTCTGGCTTCCGACGGCAAGCCCTGGCCGCAACCGCAGGACCGCGTCTGGACCTTTGGAGCAAATTTCTATATCAGTCCGCATGTGGTGTTTAAGGCCGATTACCAGACCTTTGATGTCAACAGCGACCTGTCGCGCTTTGATCTGGGCATGGGTGTGAATTTCTAATTGCCGGAGACTTGAATGATCCCTGGGTCGCGCCTTGCGTTCATGCCGCTAACTGCCATCTGCATTTGCCAGCCGGCCCAGGCCATGGTCTATCTGACAATCGAGCAGGCGCAGCAATTGATGTTCGGCGCGCGCCCACTCACTGTATTGCCCCTCGTGCTCAGCGCCACCGACGTCGCCGCGATCGAGCACGACTCAGGCGTAAAGGTCTATGCGGACTCGCTGCGCGTCTGGAAGGCGGCCGATGGCTATTTCTTTGTCGACGCCGTGGTCGGCAAGCATGATCTGATCGATTACGCGGTCGCGCTGACCGCCGAAGGCAAAGTTCGACAGATTGAAATCCTCCAATATCGCGAGGCCTATGGCGGCGAGGTGCGCAACTCGCATTGGCGCGCGCAATTTGTTGGGCGTCACCACGGGGATCCGATTCAAATCGGGCAGGACATACAAAGCATCAGCGGTGCGACCCTTTCCTGCCAGCACCTGACTGACGCGGTTCGGCGCCTGTTATCAACCTATGCGATCGCCATCGCTGGGCGCTGAGCGCGCTCGCTACGCGACCGGCGTGCGCTTGGAAAACGAAGTGCGCCGAGCGCGGCCCCTGCTCGGCACGGTGGTCGAAATCCGCGCGGCGGCTGCGCTCACAGAGGAGAAGCTACACACAGCGATTGGATCGGCGTTTGCCGCCATCGAACGCGTGCACCTTCTGATGAGTTACCACGATCCCGCCAGTGAATTATCCCGGATCAATCGGGAGGCGGCCTCGAGCGAACAGCATATCGATGCAGAAACCTACACCGTGCTCGAAGCCGCGTTGCGCTTCGCGGCCCTCAGCAATGGAGCCTTTGATCCGTGCGTCGGCGAGCAACTCGAGGAATGGGGGTACTTGCCACCGAGCGCGCCACCCGCTGACAGGACCCGAACCGCTGGGGGGAACTGGCGTGACATCCACTTGATCACCCCCCATCGCGTGCGCCTTACACGTCCGGTGCGCCTGGATCTGGGCGGCATCGCAAAAGGCTACGCGGTCGATCGCGCGGTCGAGGTGCTACAACGCGCGGGCATTGAAAGAATTCTGGTTAACGCCGGTGGCGATCTGCGGATTGCCGGTGCCTGGGAACGGCAAATACGCCTGCGCCATGCCCATACCCCGCATCTGAGCGCCGAGGTACTGATGCTCTCCAACGCCGCGCTGGCTACCTCAGCCCCCTACTATTCACGGCGGCGCTTGTCCTTTGGCGAGGTCTCGGCGCTAATCGATCCGCGTAGCGCGATGCCCTATATCGAGAACGGCAGCATTACCGTAAGCGCCGCGGATTGTATGAGCGCCGATGCCCTGACCAAGGTGGCGCTGTTCGCGCGCCCCGAGGTTACGGAGCAGGCACTCGCCGCGTGTGGAGCGCAAGCTTGGGTGCAATCTGCGGCCACATGAGATCAGGTCCGCACCGAGGTTGTTAGCCGGTCGTTTTTGCGTTCTGTGGGGTAGTAGGCATGCCCGGCTTGTGGCGATGGAGCCTGGCCGCCATGCGTCGTTCCCGCGCGCGCGCGGCCAGTCTTTTGCCTAACACCACGTGCAGCACCAGCGCACCGCTTGCCGTCAGCCCCACGACCCAATGCACCCCGCTGGTCACGGCGCGTTGTCTGTCATCCACAAGGTAATAAAGACCATAGCCGCTCAGCGCCAGCAGGCTGACCGCAAGCACGACCGTAAGACCACTGTAGCGGTTGATACGCTGCCGCCAGTTCTGGACGATGTGGCCGGGCAGCAGCGCTCCGAACACCACCAGAAATCCGACCACTGCGGCGCCGTGCAGACGCATCCACCAGGCTTCCGAGGGGTGTGGCCCGGCGCCGTATGCACTAGGTGTCCGCAGCAGATAGTGCGCAATCAGCCATCCTGCGCCCGAGAGCAGTAGCAGCGCGCCGGTCAGGTAGAGGTACAGTTCATGACGGCGACTCAGCCGCTGCTGTATCCGGGCAGATCCGTGGCGACGCCTCATGGATAAGTGTTCCCGACCCGGCTCACTGCGCTATCGATCCGGTAGTGTAAATGATATGAATTCGCATTTTCACACGCTACGCAGCGTGCCGCGCGGGCGCCGAGATCCGCGCGACAGACAGCGCAATGCACCTACCGCAATAATTACCGCTGGCGGCTCTAAATCCGGCCGGCGTCGCAGCGGCGCGGAGTTCGCGGACATGCACCGCTGCGCGGACAAATCACGCCCGCCGGCGTGTCCAGCGCATCGTGGATCCAGTGGATGTTCAAGACCTGCGAGACCGATTGCAGGGCCGTCCGCGCCGAGGGCGGAATGGGCGCATCGCCTCCCCCGCGCCGGCATGCCTCTGCCACCGCGGCGACGATTCCCGCCCCATCGTGTCCCTGTGCTTCAAGTGCCGGCGCTAGATCCACGCCCACTGACTGAACGTGCACGGCACGTGCGGCGTCGCGAGTCACTATCGAGTGGCAGCAGTACAATCGTGGATTCTTGCCGTCCTGCATGACTGATATCTGCGATATGGGTTGGTGCGAGGCATGTTTTGGAAGCGGTGCGTGCCCCAGCAAACGAAACACGGCCCAGCGCGGACATGGGTCAGAAACCAAGCTCATGTTGCCCCACGGGAGCGGAATGCCATTACCGCGGTACACCGCGCGTAGAAACCCGGGTGGATAGGCATCGAAGTAATGCCAATATCGATAAGGCGAAACGGCGGTCATGCGTCGCATAACCACCGCCGTCGTGACCCCTAGCTTGCGACAGGAGGACAGTCGATGCGCTTCGCGCACTAGAAATCGCCGAAATGGAACGCGCGCGCACAACAATGCGCCGGCGAAAAAACTGCACTCGAAATCGCGCCAAGCATAGAGCACGTCCTGTGCGCCCATGCCCGCGGTGCCGGCTACCACCGCAGGCTGCTCAACTTTGGCCGACCAGCTGGCCTCGTGCGCCGAAACCAGTCCGTCGCCGTTGTGCAGCAAACGATGCCCGATAAAGTACGCCAGGTCGTAGCGCAAGCGCTCTTCCTGGTCGCGTAGATTGCGATTGATCAGGACGGTGTCGGGTGCCTCAAAGCGCGCGCGCAGCCGACCGCCGGCCCCTGAGGCGCGCCCCGGATCGACCCAGCGAATGTGCAGGCCGAGGTGTTTGCAGATTCCCTGCAGTCGATCGAGCGACAACGGCAACTCGCGCCGGCCGACCGACTCGGCCGCGCGTTCAATATCGGGAAAGTCGTTGTGGTGTGTTTCCTGCCAGACGCGAATCAGCAATTGAGCAAACTGCCGGCCGCTGGTACCGGTTTGCGACAACAACTCGGGGAGCGCATTCTGCAAAAGTTCGTGAGAGAACAGGAACGCCGGCTCTAGCGGCATGGCCTCCAGGCCGCCACGTTCACGTCGACCCGGCACCGGCTCAACGGTAGTGTTCTCATCCAGAAACCAGCGCGTCTCCTTGCCGAACAATCGGGCCAGCATGTCCAGTAAATCGGTCGAGGGCATGCGCTTGCCATTCTCGATCATGCTAAGGTAGGAGACCGACGGGGCGGCGTCGGCATCAAGTTGCACACACCGCGCCGATAGTTCGTCTAGGGTCAGGCCGTTGCGTTTGCGCAGCGTTTTCAGCTTGGTGCCCAGAAAGTGTCCCTGACGCAGTAATCCATTCATTTGTGAAATTCACACTGTGAAATTTCTATTGTGTAAATCCTCGCCGTTCATCCGTAGGCTGTCAATTGATCGTTACCCAAATTTGCCAGGGGAGCCTCTATTATTATGACAACCGTCAACCCGCAGGCCGCTGGCCTCAGTCTGGACTGGAGCGGTAATTCGCGGTGGAAGGGCGTGACGCGTCCATATACCTCTGCCGACGTCCTACGCCTGCGCGGCTCGGTACAGATTGAACACACCCTGGCGCGCCTCGGCGCGGAAAAATTCTGGAGCTTGCTGCACAGCGAGCCGGTCATCGGCGCCTTGGGATGCATGAGTGGCAATCAGGCAGTACAGGCGGTGCAGGCGGGGCTTAAGGCCATTTACTGCTCCGGTTGGCAGGTGGCTGGGGACGGCAACTCCGCGGGACAAATGTACCCGGACCAGAGCCTGTATCCGGTCGACTCCGTGCCCAAAATGGTCGAGCGCATCAACAACGCCCTGTTGCGCACCGACCAGATACATCATCTCGAAGGCGGAACCGACCATGACTGGTTGGCTCCCATAATCGCGGATGCCGAGGCCGGATTTGGCGGCAACCTCAATGCGTTCGAACTCACCAAGGCGCTGATCGGGGCGGGAGCCGCCGCGGTTCACTTCGAGGACCAACTCTCCTCGGCCAAGAAATGCGGTCACATGGGTGGCAAGGTACTGGTGTCAACCGAAGAGGCCATCCAAAAACTGGTGGCCGCCCGGCTGGCCGCCGATGTCACCGGGGTGCCCACGGTACTCATCGCACGCACCGACGCGGACGCGGCGACATTGCTGCTCTCCAACCACGACCCACGCGACGCGCGGTTCCTGACCGGCGAGCGCTCGAGCGAGGGGTTTTTCACCGTCAAGGCGGGCATAGAGCAGGCGATTGACCGCGGATTGTCGTACGCACCTTATGCTGACCTGGTGTGGTGCGAAACCTCTAAGCCCGATATCACGCAGGCGCGGCGCTTTGCTGAGGCGATCCACGCCCGCTATCCGGAGCAATTACTGGCCTATAACTGCTCACCGTCCTTCAATTGGCAAAAGAACGTCGATCCGGCGACCATGCGCCGCTGGCGTGAGGAGTTGGCGGCTATGGGCTACCGGTTCCAGTTCATTACGCTCGCGGGGTGGCATGCACTGAATCTGTCGATGTTCGAGCTTGCCGCGGCGTATCGGGACGAAGGCATGTTCGGCTACTCCCAGCTCCAGCAACGCGAGTTTGCACAGGAAAGCGCAGGCTACCGGGCCGCCAAGCACCAGGCTTTCGTCGGCACCGGCTACTTCGATGCGGTGCAGACCGCGGTCACCGCCGGACAATTCTCCACCGGCGCGATGGCGGGCAGCACTGAACACGAGCAGTTCACCCCTGGCGGCGCAAAGCCAGCGCGCGCCGTGGCCGGCTGAGCGCGCCGCCCGTCAATGAACGCGCTCGCTCCGTTTCCGGCCGGTCCGGTACGCCGGGGCGGGAGCGTGACCACGCCGCAGGATGCGGCGGCGTTGATCATGGCGCACTTTCGCGACTACAACGAGGAATTCGGGCGCCTTACGCGCCGAGCCGCCGAGCACTTCCTCAGCGGGGACGGCGCGGCCCGCGAGCACGACGCCGTAGCGCGCATCGAACTGTACGAGCACCGAGTTGCACAGACGCTTGCTGCGCTGCGCGCTGCAGCTATCGAGAGCTTCGACCCTCGCTCCCCCGCGGTGTCGGATTTCTGGGTAGCAGCCACTGCCGCCTATGGCGACCTGATCGAGCGTGTCCCCGACAGCGACTTCTACCGCACGTTTTACAACTCGGTGACGCGGGACCTGTTTGGCACCGTCGGGGTCAATCCGCGTGTTGAGTTTTGCGCCACGCACACCGGGCGCGCCTCCGGCTCGGTACCAATTCGGGTCTATCCGGCCTCCGGTTCACTGCAATCGGCGGTAAGTGACGTGCTTGACGACCTGCCCTTTTCCAAGGCGCTGGCGGCACCGGAACTGGCGGTGCGCCGTGTAACCACCGAACTTGGGCGCCATTTCGAGTCGCGACCCCACAGCGCGGCGCCCGAAACGATAGAAATGATCGAGCCGGTTTTTTACCGCGCCGGTGACGCCTTTCTGGTTGGCCGCCTGATCGGCGACAGCGCCGTGACGCCGCTGGTCATTATGTTCCGACAGGGGCCGGAGGGCGTGCAGGTCGAATCGGTACTGCTCTCGCGCAATGACATCAGCTCGCAGTTCGGATATGCCAACTCTTACTTTCAGGTCGATCTTCCGGTGGTTGGGGCTGCGGTCACGCTATTGCGCTCGTTCATGCCGCGCAAACCCGTCGATGAGCTGTACACCGTACTGGGCCGCGCAAAGCAGGGCAAAACCGAACGCTACTTTGCGTTGCGACGCCATCTGGACAGCTCGATCGATGCCTTCGTCCACGCCCCTGGCGAGCGCGGCCTGGTCATGATCGTATTCACTTTGCCCTCACACGATTTGGTGTTCAAGGTCATCCGGGATCACTTTGGGGCGCCCAAGCACGCCACGCGGGCCGACGTCATGGAGCGTTACCGGTTTGTATTTCGGCATGATCGCGCCGGGCGCCTGGTGGACGCGCAGGAATTCAAGCGTCTGAGTCTGCCGCTGGCGCGCTTCATGCCGGTTCTGGCTGAAGAGTTGTTGCGTGAAGCCAGTCAGAGCTGTCGCCTCGAAGGCGACGAACTGATCCTTGAACACTGCTATATCGAGCGCCGGCTGCGGCCACTCAATCTGTTCTTGCGTGAGGCGGAGCCGGCCGCGGCCGAGGCGGCCATAGTCGATTATGGAAACGCCCTGCGTGATATGGCGTCCACCAACATTTTCGCCGGTGACCTGCTGTTGAAGAATTTCGGCGTCACGCGCCACGGCCGGGTCATATTTTATGATTACGACGAGGTCTCGCTGCTCGGCGATTGCGAGTTCCGAGACCTGCCAACGGCGAGCACCGATGAGGAAGAAACCGCCGGCGAGCCTTGGTTCTACGTCGGTCCCCGCGATGTGTTTCCCGAGCAGTGGCTCCCGTTCTTGGCCATGCCCCAGTCCATCCGCGAGGTCTTTCTCGCGCGCCACGCCGAGCTACTTACGGCACGTTGGTGGCGCGAACGTCAGACTGTGCTCGCGGCGGGCTCGCCAGGCAGTGCGCCCCCGGCTCCAGTCAGCGCTTAGCTAGTCGCGAAAATTTTCGAATTGCAACGGCAGCTCGATGCTGCTTTTTCGAAGCAGCGCCATCGCCGCCTGCAAATCATCGCGTTTCTTTCCGGTGACGCGCAATCTGTTGTCGTTGATCTGGGCCTCGACCTTGAGCTTGGCCTCCTTGATGGCGCCAATAAGTTTCTTCGCGGCAGCGTGGTCGATGCCCTGTTTGATCGTGATGGTGCGTCGTGCTTCGGCCAGATTTACCTGCACATCGCCGAGCTCGATGCAGCGCGCATCGATGCCGCGCGCACCCAACCGCAATCGCAGGATGTCGAGTAACTGCCCAAGCTGGAATTCGCTTTGCGCGTATTGCGTGATCAGATATTCCTGCAGGACAAAGCGCGCGCCGGTGCCACGAAGGTCGTAGCGCTTTTCCAGTTCGCGGATGGCCTGGTCGACCGCATTGCTGAGCTCATGGGGATCGACTTTGGAAACGACATCGAAGGAAGGCATCGCGGGACATTCCTCTACCAGGTCGGAGGCCGGCGCACGATTATATCCCCCCCAGATCCCCGGCCCGCCGATTGACGGCCACCACGCCCGCCCGGGGAAAGAAATTGAAATTCGAGGCACAGGCCCAGGTGTAGGCGCCCATCTCGCGGCCGACAATCAGATCGCCGCTTCGCAGTTGGGGTAATTGCAGGTTTTCGGCAATCACATCGATGCTGTCGCAGGTGGGGCCGGCCAGCACCGAAGGCAGCGGTGGTCCGTTGCGCAGCGAGCTGACCGGATAACGGGCGTGATCGTAGTGCTGGCCACTATAGGAGCCGTACAGACCGTCGTCGAGGTAATACCACCAGTGGCCTTCGCGCTGGGCCCGCCCCATCACCGTAGCCACCCCGATCGCCGCCGGGCCGACGATGAAGCGCCCGGGTTCCGCGATCACACGCACCCGCCGTGGCAGTTGTGCCAGCGCGCGGCGGATCGGTGCGCAAAGCCGACCAATGTCGGCCGCACGCTCGGTATAGTCGATCGGGAAGCCGCCGCCGATGTCAAGCGTGTTGCAGCTACCCAATTGCTGACGGTGCGCCGCGCCCAGGAGCCGCGCGCACACCCCGATCGCTTCCACGTACTTGGCCGCATCGGCGACCTGCGAGCCCACGTGAAACGAATAGCCGCACACATCAATCCCCAGATCAGCAGCCAGTCGCGCCAGATCGAGCGCCGCTTCCGGATCGCATCCGAATTTGCGCGACAGGTCGCAGACCGCACCGGGGCTGCGAAAGGAAACCCGCAGCAACAATGCCACTCGCCCGGCAACGGCGCGGAACTTGCGCACCTCGTCGGGGTTATCGGCGACAAACGTGCTGATGCCATATTCAAGCGCGTTGCGGATATCAGATCCACGCTTGATCGGGTGCGTGTGTATGCAGCGCGCGGGCTCTACCCCCAGCCTCCGGACCAGCTGTACCTCGCCGGTGGTGGCCAGATCCAGCCAGCCGCCCTTTTCGATCACGGCTTGAATGACCGCGGCGTGCGGGAGTGGCTTGAGCGCGTAGTGCAGATCGACTCCCGGCAACGCACGCTGCAGCTTTTGGTATTGCTGGCGGACGCGCGCGCAATCGACGATGAGCAGCGGCGAGCCAAATTCTCTGACCAGTCGGCGCACGTGTTGTGGCTCAAACGGGTCGATGTAGGCCTTTCGAGTCAGGGCAAATCTCCAAGCTCGGTGGCCGCGGCCGCGCGAGCCAGCCGATCGCGCACCGCTTCCCAGCGCTCGTCCTCGGGAACCTCTTGGACCAGCAGGCAGGAAGCGCCCGCCTTATCGAGCGTACGCAGATTCGCGTACAGATCATGCGCATAACTATCGAGCCGCGTTCCGGCATTGACCCAGGTCACGTGCCGGAAACTGCCTAGGGGCGATCGCTGTGCCAGCACGCCTACGCGGGTGCCACCGCGGGACAGCTCGGACGCCAGCCGTTCCATCTGCCCATCCACCACCAGGCGCAGTGGGGTCGAGGGCGCGTAGTGCCCCTGAGACGATCCGGGCACACGCGGCGGCGCTGCCGTGCTGGGCCCGGCCAGCTCCCCAATCTCGTCGCGTAGCTGCGCGAGCGTGATTTGCCCGGGACGGAGCAGCCGAACCTCGTCATCCAGGCACGACACGATGGTAGATTCGAGCCCAACCTGACACTCACCCCCGTCCAGCACGAACGGAACGGTATCGCCAAACTCCTCGCGAACATGCTCGGCCCGGGTCGGGCTGACGCGACCATAGCGGTTGGCCGAAGGCGCGGCGATGCCACCCCCGAAGGCTCTGAGAAGTTGTTGCGCCATCGGGTGGGCGGGCACCCTCACGGCCACAGATTCCTGCCCGCCGGTGACCAAGTCGAGCACGTTTACGGCACGCGGTAACACCAGCGTCAGGGGTCCGGGCCAGAAACGCTCAGCCAGGCGTGCGGCAGTGGCGGGCACCTGGCGCGCCCAGCGGTGCAGGTAGCGTGCACTATCAAGATGCACGATCAACGGATGCGCGGCCGGACGCCCCTTGAGCGTGAAGATCTTTTGCACGGCGGTGGCATCCTGTGCGTTGGCGCCCAGCCCGTACACTGTTTCGGTCGGAAAGGCCACGACCTCGCCGCCGCGCAACGCCTGTACGGCCGCATCCAGTTCAAGTGGTGTCGCCCTGATCGCTCTGGCCATGCCGTCAATACTAGTCGAGAGTGCGGCTACTCGAGCGACACGCGCTCCCAACTGTCATCGACGCGACGCAGCTCGTACGCCGGCCAATAGTGCCGATCGAGCTTAAGGGTGATCATCTCCGGAGCACCGTTGAGAGCCAGAGTCTTCATGCGCAGTGAAGTCCGGTCCGCTCGCCCGGTGACCTGCTTTAAGAAGGCATCGAGGTCCGGCGTCGGCTTGCCGTCAACCTCGACAATGCGGCGACCCGGTACTAACCCATAGCGGCTGGCGGGTGAACCGTAGGCAAAGTAGGCCACGTACACACCGGTCGGTTCGATGCCGCGCTGCGCACTGATGGCACGATGCGGCGCCTGCAGCGTCGCCCCAGCCCATAGCACCACGCGCTCGAGATCATTCCCCGTGAGCGCCGCGGTCTGGACGTTGAGCTTTATCTCGCTGCTCCCCCGCCAGATTGTGGCCTCAACGTTCTCATGGGATTCCACCGCGCGTTCGACGTCGCGAAACACGGTCACCGGCCGTCCATCTATAGCCAGCAGGATGTCCCCGGGCTGCAGCAACGCTGCGGCGCTCGAGCCGCCTACTAACCGCGCGATGCTCAGCACCTGGCGTTTGGCGGGATTGCTCTTTTCAATGCGCTTGATCCATTCCTGGCTCAGACCCAGCCCGTGGGCCGCGGCCAGGGTCTGCGTGACGAATTCCACTTCGAGGGAATGAAGCGGCGCGGCGCGGCGCGCGCGATCCAGAGTCTCGGCAATCAGATCGGCGTTGATCCCGCGGTTCTGCTGCAAGAGCTCACGCCCATTGTCGAAAGCGAAGCTCGCCCACAGCCCGCGCACGCGGCCGGCCTGATCAGCCAGAACACCGACCAGATCGTCGGGCGGATTGACCAGAGTGGCCACCGAGATATTGCTGTCGCGAAAGGCCACCGACCGGGACAATGGCAGCAACAGCGGGTCGACTTCCGAGACCGCGGTCGAACGGGATTTGAGCGTGCCGTTCGGATCGAGTCCCACCACGACGACCTGTTCGCCCGCGCGCAAGGGTTCATTGGTCAAGGTGGCCGCCCGCACCTGCGTGCCCTTGATGAGGGACGGATCGTACTGGACTACGGCCAAATTATGCAGCGGATGGATGTACACCACCTTGGCCGGAATCTCCAGGGTGTCGGAGAAAGTCAGACGCACATCCCCCATCGATACCGGCACGGTGTTTCGGTCGGTGACCACGAGCCCGCGTTTCGCATCCACGATCAATCCGGTGCCGCGATAATTGCGCTCGTTTACGCCCGACAGCGGGTACGGCATATCAAAAGACATGCCCACGAGTGAGGGCGCCAACTGGCGCGCACTCGGATCCTCCGTCACCGGTGGAGGGGCGATACCGCCCTGGGGTTTCTCCGCGGCTTGGGCGGTCGGTAAATTGAAGCAATCCCAGTAGCCGCTCGAGTCATTGCGGGAACATTGGCGCGCCAGGAACCAACGCCGATCCATGTACACGGAACGCAACTCGGTGCGATTGGGGTCATCAAGCGTCACATAGCGCACCGTAAAGCGCTCGCCGTCGCCCAAGGTCGCCACCTTGGTCTTGAAGTCCGCCAGTGTGGCGACCGGTGCAGAGTCGACAGCGGTAATCACCGCACCGCGGGGCACGCCGGCCGCATCGAGGCTATAGCCTGGGGCAGCCACGAAAACGCCGTTGATTGGCAGATGAAAGTGGCGGGCTTCCTGATAGGAGATCGTGTGCAATATGGCATCGCCAAACTCAAGAAAGCTCGCAGGCGTTATGGCGTTTAGATCCTCTACGTTTAACTGCACACTGAATGGAGTCCCGCCGCGCTCGAATTCAAGCTTTACGGTTCCCCCCACTGAGTCATCCAGCACCGCATCGAGAGGCTCGAAGCCCGTGATCAAGGTGCCGTTCAGTCGCACCAGAACATCACCGGGCCCGAGTACTTTGTAGGCGCTCGAACCCGGTTGCACACGCTCCACCACCAACATGCCCGTGTTTGCCGGCTGCGCAGACCGCGCCGCCGCTTCGGTGTTGGTGCGCAATCCGAGTCTGCGCAACTCGTCGTAGGGACGATACCGAAACTCCGTGCCAATCGTGCCGCGCGTGACTGGTCGGCTCTGCTGAATCAGACGCACCGCACGCTGCACACGTCCTAAGGGCAGATAAAAGCTGGTGGCCGAACCGGTCGCACCTCCGGCATTGAGCGCCACCACACGACCCTGCACGTCAATGACCGGAGAGCCCGAGGAGCCCCCCGAAGTGCCCGACGCGGCTTGGATGTAAAAGGTGTTGAAGTCATTGTAGCGGCCGACGCCGTACTCGGGCGCCTCGCGATCCAGCCGCGCCAGGGTCCCGGCCAGTATCGAAAGCTGTTCGCCCGCATCGTTGCCTACCACCCGGATTTCGCGGCCGACCTGGGCTTCGGCTGGCGCCAGCGGCAAAGCAGCAGGCTTCATGAAATGCAGTTTGGCAGGGTCATAGCGATAGATGCCAAAGTCATGGATCGGATCGCGGTAAATCGGGCGCAGCTCAACCTCCTCGCGGTTGAGAAAGGTCGCTTCGGCAATCACAGGCCCGGGTGTGACCACGTGGCGATTGGTCAATATCAGCCCGCGCTCGGCGTCGATCACAAACCCGGTGGCCTGAGCAGAGGTGTTGCGTTCGGTGTCGAAAGAGCGCGTCTGATCGATCTGGATCGTAACCACGCTGGTTGCAATTCTCTCGAGCGTACGGGCCCAGTCGGCCGGGGGTGCCACGACCGCCGCCACCGGTACCGGAGGGGCTTGGATGATCACGGGAGGCGGCGGGGGATGGCGCAAGGTGCTGCAAGCGGAAAGCGAAATCGCCAGCACCGCGCCAAACGTTTCAATCATGCCCAGAGGCCGCCGTACTCCGCTCATAGCGCAAATCCGAAGTTTTGGTGAAATCGCGCGGCAAAGGCCGGCCCGTCATACCGGTGTTGCTGCGTCCCGTGATGTTCTATCTTGATGGCCCCTGCCAAAGAAGCCACCCGGCCGGTGGTGGCCCAATCCAGTCCACGCTGCAGACCGTACAACAGGCCGGCGCGGTAGGCGTCACCACACCCGGTGGGGTCCGCCACGGGTGCCGCCTTGGCGGCCGGTATCTCCTGGCGTTGGCCAGCGGCGTAAATCCACGAGCCCGCGCCGCCGCGCGTGATGATAAGGGCCTTGACGCGCGCGGCGATGACTTCGGCCGACCAACCGGTACGCTCAGTGAGCAAACTCGCTTCGTAGTCATTGACGGCCACCCAAGCGGCGCGGCTCACGAACGAACGCAGCTCGTCGCCATCAAACATGGGTAGGCCCTGACCCGGATCGAATAGATAGGGAATCCCGGCCGCGGTGAATTGCGCGGCGTGATCGAGCATACCTTGCCGGCCGTCCGGCGAGACAATGCCAATTTTTACGCCGGCCGCGTCGCCAACCTGATTGAGGTGCGCATGGTTCATGGCCCCGGGGTGAAAGGCGGTGATCTGGTTGTCGTCCAGATCGGTGGTAATGAAGGCCTGCGCTGTAAATTCATCCGCTACCGTGCGCACATGAGTAAGCGCGATCCCACGTTCGGTGAGCCACGTCTCGTATGGGGTAAAGTCATGGCCGACCGTTGCCATGATCAGGCCATCGCCCCCGAGTAGCTTGAGGTTATAGGCAATGTTGCCGGCACAACCGCCGAAATTGCGCCGCATCGAAGGCGCCAGAAACGAAACGTTCAGCACATGGATGCGATCGGGCAGGATGTGTTCGCGAAAACGTCCCTCGAATACCATCACGGTATCGTAGGCCATAGACCCGCATATCAGTGCAGTCATAGCTCACTCCAGCGAACATTAGCGTTGCAGCAACACAAGAATCCAAACCAGCGCACACAATATCAAGCTCACGAGCACGGCCGCGGAGCCGACGTCCTTGGCCAGTCCAGCCAGCTCATGGGGTTCGGGGCTTGCCCGATCCACGGCCGCCTCAATGGCGCTGTTGATAAGTTCCACCAGGAGCACCAGCAACACCGGCGCGACCAGCAGCGCGCGCTCCACGCCATTGTGCCCGAGCCACAGACCGAGTGGTGCCGCGACGGCGGCCAACGCCAGCTCCTGACGGAACGCCGCCTCTTGCCGGTACGCGCCAACAAGCCCTTTGCAACTCGCATCAAAGGCCCGAAACACTCTGGTCAAGCCGCGTGGCTTGTCCCGAACGATCAAGACCCGGGGCCCATCAGGAGGCGTCGGGGCGATGTGCAAGATCGAGCTCGCGCGCCGCGCGCACGTCGTCAAGTCGTCGCACCGGCATGCGATGGGGAGCGCCACGCAGCGTTTCCGGATCCTTGTCCGCCTCGCGCAGAATTTCTGTCATTGCGCCCACAAAGGCATCGAGCGTCTCCTTGCTCTCGGTCTCGGTTGGCTCGATCAGCAGACACTCGGCCACCAGAAGGGGAAAATACGTGGTGGGCGCGTGGAAGCCGAAGTCGAGCAGACGCTTGGCGACGTCCATCGCGGTGACCTGTCGCTGCTGCGCAAGGGCCTTAAGCGTCAGGATGAATTCGTGACTGGCGCGCCGCCGCGGATAGGCCGCGATATAGCCGGCCTGCTGGAGACGGGCGAGCAGATAGTTCGAATTCAAGGTTGCGAAATCGCCCACCCGACTCATGCCTTCGCTGCCTAGCATGCGCATATAGACGTAGGCGCGCAGCAAAACCCCAGCATTGCCATTAAAGCCTGTGAGCCGGCCGATCGACTGGGGCAGGTCCTGCTCGCTCAGCCAACGGTAGCGCGCGCCCTCGCCCTCACCGCTCCGTGACACCACCGGCAATGGCATGAAAGGCAACAACCGCGGTCCCACACCCACCGCACCGGCGCCCGGTCCGCCGCCACCGTGCGGGGTGGAGAAGGTCTTGTGCAGGTTCATGTGCATGACGTCGAATTCCATGTCTCCCGGACGCACCTTGCCGAGAATCGCATTGAGATTGGCCCCGTCGTAATAGAGCAGGCCTCCGGCCGCGTGGACGGTGCGCGCCACCTCGACGATCTGACGCTCAAATACGCCGAGCGTCGAAGGATTGGTGAGCATGATGCCGGCGGTCTTGGGCCCCACCGTGGCGCGCAGGGCCACAAGGTCTACATCCCCTTCCGGGCCCACTCCGACTTCTCGAGGGATGCAACCGCACATCGTCGCGGTGGCCGGATTGGTCCCGTGCGCTGCGGTGGGCACGATGATTTCGTTGCGCTCTAGATCTCCACGGGCGCGGTGATAGGCTCGAATCATCGCTACGCCGGCAAATTCCCCGTGGGCACCGGCCATGGGGGTCAGCGCCACACCGCGCATTCCCGTAACGGCCTTGAGCATCTCTTGCAGTTCGTACATGCAGGCCAGGAAGCCCTGGCTGTGGCGCGCACTGGCCAGCGGATGCCGTCCAAGAAATTCCGGTAGCAATGCCGCGGCGTTGCAGGCGCGCGGGTTGTACTTCATGGTGCACGAACCGAGCGGATAAAAATGCGTGTCGAT
Organism: Steroidobacterales bacterium; assembly: GCA_038234675.1. GTDB lineage: Bacteria > Pseudomonadota > Gammaproteobacteria > Steroidobacterales > Steroidobacteraceae > FEN-1191. The sequence goes on along the minus strand of JBBQTF010000009.1, from coordinate 75,082 downwards.
GGAGAAATTCAGTTGTGACAGTCGCGTGTAATGCCTGACCACGTCCAGTTCGCTGACCTCGGGCAGCGCCGGGCGCTGCGCACGGCGCAGATTCGCCGGCACGGAGGGCACCGGATTTTGCGCCGCCGGCCACTGACCACGCGCACCGCGACCGGTGCGTCCGTAGTCAAATATGAGCGGCTCGCACATCGGTAGACTCATGCGTTGTACCTCAGGGGCTGGTAGGCATACTCGCCATGACCGGAGCTCTTAATGGAGGGTAAACCGCGATCCGCCATCGTGACTGCCGGATCGGTCACATAACCCGTCCCCACGAGGCTGGCGGCATCAAAAATGCACGGTGCCACGCAGCCGCAAGATCCTGCGTTGATCCGCACCTCAGGCCACGCGTATGGATTTGAGCACTTCGGCCAGTGCCGCAGCGTAAGTCGCGATGTCCTCGGCGGTGTGCACTTCGGTGGCACAGACAAGCAACGCAGAGCCAAGTTCCGGGTAATAGCTGGAAAGGTCCAGACCTGCTTCAATTCCGCGCGCGGCCAGTGCTTCGAGCACCGGTGCGGCCGGCCGATCCAGCAGTAGCACTGCTTCGTGAAAGCGCGCCCCGGAAAATGCACTGCGCACGCCCGGCACGCGCGAGAGCGCCGTTACCAGCTCTGAGCTGCGGGTCATGCAGGCATAAGCGACACGCTCCAGGCCCTCGGGCCCCATGAGCGCCGTATAAATGGTGCCGGCGATCATCAGCAACCCTTGGTTGGTGCAGATGTTTGAGGTTGCCTTGCCGCGGCGGATGTGCTGTTCGCGCGCCTGCAGGGTCAGCGTAAAGCCGGGGCGGCCGTCCAGATCCACGGTCCGTCCTACAATGCGCCCGGGCATCTGGCGCACAAAGTCCATACGGGTCGCCATGAAACCAAAATAGGGGCCGCCCGAGGACAGCGGGCAACCGAGGGGCTGCCCGTCACCCACCACAATGTCGGCGCCGCGCGTGCCCCATTGCGCGGGCGCCTTGAGCACCGCGAGTGAGGTCGGGTTGACGACCGCAATCACCAGCGCGCCGCGCGCGTGGGCCCAGTCGGTAAGGGCATCCACATCTTCCAGCACGCCAAAGAAGTTGGGCTGCTGGATGACCAGAGCGGTCACATCCTGGCCCTGGTAAGACGCAAACGCCGTCAAATCGGTCTGACCGCTGGCCCGAACATACGCCGGTGTCTTGAGCTCCAGCCCCTGGCCTCCGGTCGATGCTTGCGTCACCGCGCGATAGTGCGGGTGTACCGTGGTTGGTATGAGGATCCGCGCCGAAGTGGATTTTCGATTCGCCCTTACGGCCATCAGGCAGGCCTCGGAGACCGCGGTGGCACCGTCGTACATTGACGCATTGGCCACCTGCATTCCGGTGAGCGCGGTGATCATCGACTGGTATTCGTAAATGGTCTGCAGTGTCCCCTGGCTGGCCTCGGCCTGATAGGGGGTGTAGGCGCTGTAGAACTCACCGCGCGACACCAGCGCCCAGACAGCCGCTGGAATGTGGTGAGGGTAGGCTCCGGCGCCGATGAAATTCAGAGGCAGGCCATCCTGTCGCGCCCGCTCCTGCATCAAACGCATGACCTGCTGTTCATTTAGGCCTTCGGGCACTCCCGCAAGTGCGCGTACGCGCAATTCGTCCGGGATCTCTGCAAACAGCGACTCGACATCCGGCGCACCGATGGCGGCCAGCATTTCCGCAACGTCAGCCTCGGTATGTGGAATGAATGGCATGGCAACTCCTTAGGGTCAAGGGTCGGCGCGGAGTTCAGCCCGCTTCGGCCAGCGTGGTGTACGCCTCCGCGCTCAACAGGTCCGCCGCGGACAGCGCCGAGCTGGGCTTGAGCCGCAGGATCCAGCCCTCCCCGTAGGGATCCTTGTTGATCAGCTCAGGGGCCTGCGCCAAGGCTTGATTCACGGCCATCACGGTACCTGCGACCGGGGCGTACACATCGGAGGCGGCCTTGACCGATTCAACGACCGCGCAGGACTCGCCCTGCTGCAAAGTGCGGCCCACCTCGGGGACTTCGACGAATACCAGATCGCCGAGCGAATCCTGCGCATGATCACTGATGCCGACAGCCACGGTGCCGTCGGCCTGCTCATGCGCCCATTCATGGCTGCGTGCGTACATGCGATCCGCTGGTACATTGCTCATCGCCTCGAGTCTCCTTAAATTGTTGCGTAAGAGTGCGTGCGGTCCTAAGCGCCAACCTGCGCGCGGCCCAGGCGCACGAATGGCGGCTTCACCACCCGTGCGTTCAGGAATTTTCCTCGTATGTCCACCTGCACGGTGGCGCCAACGCCCGCGGCGGCGCCCGGCACTCGCGCCAGCGCTATCGAACGTTCGAGCGTGGGTGAAAAAGTGCCACTGGTCACCGCACCATCGCCCGCAGGCGTGAGCACGCGCTGGTGCGAGCGCATGACCGCGCGTTCCTCCAGTAACAATCCGACCAGCTTTCTTCCCCCGCCGGCCGCCCGTGCCGCCTCTATTGCCGCGCGGCCCACGAAGGTTCGATTGGCCGGCTCAAAGGCCAGGGTCCATTCCAGTCCCGATTCCAGCGGTTGTGTGCTGGCGTCCATGTCGTTGCCGTACAGATTCATGCCCGCCTCGAGCCGCAACGTATCGCGCGCCCCAAGCCCGCATGACTGCACGCCCAGCTCGTTGAGGCGGTTCCACAACTCGAGCGCACCATCGGCGGGCAGCATCACCTCAAACCCATCCTCGCCCGTATAGCCGGTGCGTGCCACGAACCATGCGCCCAGTTGCGCCCCAAAAAAAGTCGGCAGTGCGAGCGCGGTCTGCGCATCGGGCGGCGTCAGCAGTACAGCCAGGCGCGCACGCGCTTCCGGGCCTTGCACCGCCAACATCGCCAGATCGCCTCGTTCGCGCACTTCAAGATCGAAGGGAGCCGCGTGCGCGCGAATCCAGACCAGGTCCGAATCCCGGGTCCCGGCGTTGACGACGATTCGATACCAATCAGGGTCGAGAAAATAGACGATCAGGTCATCGAGGATCCCCCCATCCTCTTGGAGCATACAGCTGTAGAGCGCTTTGCCCGGCTGACGGAGCCGGGCGATATCATTAGCCAGCAACCTGCGCAGAAACTCAGCCGACCGGGTGCCGTGGACATCGATTACGCACATGTGCGAGACGTCGAACACTCCGGCCGAACGGCGCACCGCCTGGTGCTCCTCGATTTGCGAGCCGTAGTTAACCGGCATGTCCCAGCCGCCGAAGTCCACCATGCGCGCTCCGAGCGCGACGTGTTGGTCATACAGAGGAGTGCGTAAACCCAAATTAACTCCCGGCTCTCGAAAAGCTTTCGCCAAAAAAAAAGGCGGCAGGGGCCGCCTCGGCCATGCACCTGCCGCCCCTCTGTCCTTCTTACCTGAGAGATCGGGCAAACCGGCCCCAAGGCCGCTGCCGCACCCCTTCGGTGGGCGGGCCTGCCTGCAGGCCCCGCCGCTCTCCAGAGCCCATCCTTTGATCTGCCGTTCCTGGTGCCTGAGCGTTTCCGGGCGGAATTTGCGCCTTCGGCGTCCGAAACTCAGGCTGCGGCCCGATTCCGGATCTCTACGGACAGATCTTTTTGACGGGGCCTGAATCATAACAGTTACGCCACCCTCCCCTCTACAATTGCCCCTCATGACCACCCTCGCTGCCAATCGTCCCCGACACCGCACCCTGGCCGTGCACATTGCCCGCGTGCAGGTGGGGGGCGGTGCTCCGATTGTCGTCCAGTCCATGACCAACACGGACACCGCCGATGTGGCCGCGACGGTCAGGCAAGTCCGCGAATTGAGCGAGGCTGGGTCCGAGCTGGTGCGCATCACGGTCAATACCGATGCCGCCGCAGCCGCGGTAGCGCCGATCCGGGACGCACTCACGGCCCAGGGCTGCACGGTGCCGCTGATTGGTGATTTTCACTTCAATGGCCATAAGCTCCTTAAGGACCATCCGGACTGCGCCGAGGCGCTCGCCAAATACCGCATCAACCCCGGCAACGTCGGTCGGGGCAGTAAGCGCGACACGCAGTTTGCCGAGCTGATCGATTTCGCCTGCCGCTATCAAAAGCCGGTGCGCATCGGCGTTAACTGGGGCAGTCTCGATCAGGAGTTGCTCGCGCGACTGATGGACGCCAACAGCGCCCTGCCCGAGCCGGCATCAGCCGAGCAGGTGTTGCGTGAGGCCCTGGTGCGCTCGGCCATCGACAGTGCTGCGCGCGCCGTCGAGCTTGGACTCGGGCAGGACCGGATCATCTTGTCGGCCAAGGTCTCCACGGTCCAGGAGCTGATTGCCGTGTACCGCGAACTGGCTGCGCAAACCCGCCACCCGCTGCACCTGGGTCTTACCGAGGCTGGCATGGGCTCGAAGGGGATCGTCGCATCGAGCGCCGCGCTCGCGGTTTTGTTGCAGGAAGGTATCGGTGACACGATCCGAATCTCGCTTACCCCTGAGCCCGGAGGTGCGCGTACGCGCGAAGTAATCGTCGCGCAGGAGTTGCTCCAAACCATGGGGCTGCGCAGTTTTGCGCCGCTGGTGACAGCCTGCCCGGGGTGCGGGCGCACCACCAGCACCTTTTTTCAGACGCTGGCGCAAGACATCCAGGAACATCTGCGACGGCGTATGCCCGAGTGGCGCCGCGCACGCATCGGAGTGGAAAATCTTTCGGTCGCGGTGATGGGCTGCGTAGTCAATGGACCGGGCGAGAGTAAGCAGGCCAACATCGGCATTAGTCTGCCCGGGACCGGCGAGCGTGCGGTGGCCCCCGTTTACGAAGACGGCGCCAAGACCGTGACACTCAAGGGCGAGCACATTGCGCAGGAGTTCCAGCAATTGGTCGAGGAGTACGTTGCACGCACTTACCCTAGGCGCGTTGGTCAATAAACTGCGCTCAGTACGCGCATCGGGTTTAATTATGGACACACTCACGAGCAAGCGTTGCAAGCCCTGCGAGGGCGGAGTGCCCCCCTTGAGCCGTGGGCAAGCGGAAGTGCAACTGCGGCAGCTGGACAGTGACTGGCAGATCAGCGCCGATGGCAAGAGCCTGACCCGCCCATTCCGCTTCGTGGATTTCTATCGCGCCATGAGTTTTGTCAACGCGCTGGCGCACGTGGCCAACATCGAGAACCATCACCCGGATCTTGAGATTGGCTACGACTATTGCCGGGTGCGCTACACCACGCATTCAATTGGCGGGCTGTCAGACAATGACTTTATCTGCGCCTCGAAGATCGACCTGATCGCCGCCAAGTAATCCGTTCGCGCCGCTGCCTGCATCTGCCCCGGTGAGCCGAACGGGCCTCCGGCTATAGGGGCTGATTATCCTTACGCCGCTAAGCGCAGCCTCATTTGGCGCAGCGCCAACGTACCGCTCAACAGCGCCTGCAGGGTAACCGACGCCACCGACACCATCCAGATTTGAGTGATCGAGAAATTCGGTCGCGTCGTCAGCCACCAAACCGGGATCATGAACGTGACCAGGCGCGAGGCCGAACTCCACAGGGCCGGCCAGGTATTGCCGAGCCCCTGCAACAGGCCCGAGCACACAAACACAAATCCGCTGGAGACACAGTTCCAGGAGACAAACCGCAGGTATCCGGAGCCCACGCGGATCGCCTCCGCTTCGCTGATAAAGGCACCGATCAACCATGCCGGCCGCCCCAGGCATAGGGCCATGACGATCAGCATCAGCACCACGCTCATCAGTGCCGCCGTTCGGAAGCTCTGGCGCACCCGCTGGTTTTTTCCCGCCCCGAAGTTCTGGCCGACAATCGGTGCGACCGCAAAAGCCACCGCCATCGCGGGCAGGAAAATGGCCTGCATGACGCGCGTTCCGACGCCAAATCCGGCTTGCGCCGAAGCGCCGAACGGCCGTAACACGAAATAGATGAATGAAAAAATGATAAACATGATTACGAACTCGCCACCGGCAGGCAATCCTATGGCGAGTATTTGCCGCCACACATCGACGCGAGGTCTCCAGTTACTGCGATCAAAACCCACGTAGTGTTCCAGTCGCAGGAAATACACCCACATCAGCAACACGCCCACGCCAATCGCGATCGAGCTTGCCAGGCCGGCACCGGCCACGCCCATGGGATGGCCCGTACCCCAGCCGCCGATCAGCACCGGAGCGAGGATGACGTTGATCACGACGGTGAGCATCTGAGCCGTCATGGCCGGTTTAACGATGCCCGTGCCCCGCAAGGCCGAGGCCATCGCGACTAACGCGAACTGCAGCGCCAGGCCCGGCAGATACCAGCGCAGGTACGTCGCACCGGCCTCCCGTGTCGCCTGGTCCGATCCGAGGACCCCGGCAAAGTGTCCCGCAAACAGGAAACCCAGGATCAGGCATGCCAGCAGGGAAGCCATCGCAAGAATCGAGGACTGGTTGAACACAAGGTTGGCTCGCGCCTGATCCTTGCGGCCCACAGCCTGAGCAATCAGCGCGACCGTGCCGACACCGAGCACCTGCGTCAACGCCATCACCAGAAAAGTCAGGTTTCCCGCCGAGCCCACCCCGGCGATGGCCGCGCCGCCCAACCGGCCGACAAAGTACAGGTCAACGAGAAAATACATGGTCTGGAAAATCATGCCGGCGGCGATCGGAGCCGCCATGGCGATCAGATGGCGGTTGATCGAGCCTTCGGTGAGATCGCGCATCGGAACTATGCTAGTGGAAAACCAACGATAGTGCTCGATGCCAGGCACTCGGGTCGGTGAGCGCCACGAAGACCAATCCGGTGATCGCGCCGCCAAAATGCGCATCGTGATTGACGCGGCCATGCAGATAACGAGCCGCATACCACGTATAGACCAGATAACCCACCGCAAACCAAGGCGCGGGGATCGGCACCGGCAGCGGCAGGATATAAAGTGATTGGGTCGGAAAATACACCACCGAGGCGAATAGCACCGCGAGAATCGCACCGGACGCGCCGAGGGAGGCATAGGCTGGATCGGAGCGGTGCTTGAGCCAGGTGCCGGCATCGCTCACTAAAAGCCCGAGCGCGTACAAGACGAGAAACCGCTCCGCGCCAATTGCCCCCTCAAGGGCGCGGCCGAACGACCAAAGAGTGAACGCATTGAACAACAGGTGCGCGATATTGGCGTGCATGAAGCCGCTGCTGACCACAGTCGCATACTGGCGTTTGGGCACCAGCCAGTAGGGTCGAAACAAACTCCGATCCAGCCATGAGGGCGCGAAGGTGAGTCCGGCGAGGCTGGACACGACGATAAGCGCGAGAAGTATTACCGTGACACTCATGAATCAAAACCAGCCGTAGTTAAAACTGACGCTGACCCGTTCGCCGCGCGTCCGGTTGGGAGGGACCTCGTGGCGCAACCAGCTCTCAAACAGGACCAGATGGCCGGCGCGGGCTGGCAGCGTGACCCAGACTTGATTATTCGCCCGAGCACGCGCACGGCGCGGCGGCGCGGCCATGAATCGCTCCAGGCGCGGATCTTCGAACTTAAGCCCCGCGCTACCCCGCGGCACCTGCACGTAGTAGGTACCGCTGATCGTCGAGAGCGGGTGCAGATGCAGCCCGTGCACCACGCGGTGGCGCATGATGCTCGCCCAGCAATCAGTCATTTCCAAACGCTTGCCGCGCAGATCAAGGTCCAAAGATTCTGCAAAGCGTCGCACATGCAGGTCGACAGTATTTTCGAGTTTGGCAAACGTGGGCGAAAATCGGTGCAACCGGCTCCGGGAGTTGTACGAGGTGTAGCCGCCCGGGTAATTACGCGCCGACCAAGCGCGGCCGGATCGATCCTCATGGCGTAACTGCAGGCATTCGCTCAACAAGCGTCTGTTCAGCGCCGCAGTCGAGGTGGATTTGAGGGGCGCCGAGTAAACCGGTGTCCGGAACAGGTATTGGATCGGCACTCCGTCAGCATAACCCATGCGCGGCGTGCGCAGCTTCGGGTAGATTAACGCCATGGCCGGGGCAACGCTCAAGGGATAGGCATGACTCAGCGCAGACGCTCATTCGCGAGCGACAACGTCGCACCCGCCGCAGCCGAGGTGATGGACGCGATTGCCCGTATCAACCATGGCACGGTGCATTCATACGGCGATGACGTTGAAACCCGACGCCTCACCAGCCTGGCTCAGGAGGTGTTCGAATGTCGGTTGGCGATTTACCCGGTCGCCACTGGCACGGCGGCCAACTCGTTGGCGCTGGCCGCATTGGTGCCCCCATTTGGAGGTATCTACTGCCACGCTATCGCCCACATCAACACCGACGAATGCGGGGCCCCCGAATTCTTCAGTGGCGGCGCCAAGCTTTTGGCACTGACATCACCGGACGGGAAAATATCCGCCGAACAGCTGGCGGGGCCGGTTGCTCAAGCCCGCGAGATGGGTGTGCATCACGTGCTGCCCGCCGCGGTCAGCGTGTCTCAAGCCACCGAATGGGGAACGGTGTACCGGCGCGAAGAACTCGCCGAACTCTCGGCAGCGGCGCACGGGCATGGACTGCGAATGCATATGGACGGCGCCCGCTTCGCCAATGCCGTTGCCCACCTGGCGTGCTCGCCGGCCGAGGCCAGCTGGAAGTGCGGCGTCGACGTGCTGTCATTCGGTGCGACCAAGAACGGGGCCCTCGCCGCAGAAGCGGTCATGTTCTTCAATCCCGAACTGGCGCGCGAGTTCGAGATGCGGCGCAAGCGCTCTGGCCATCTGTGGTCGAAGTTGCGCTTTCTCAGCGCCCAATTGACCGCGTGCCTCGAAAATGAGCTTTGGTTACGTCACGGCCGCCACGCGAACGCGCTGGCGACGCGCCTGGCACTGGGCCTACAACAACGCGGAATCCCCCTGCTGCAGCAGGTCGAGGCCAACGAAGTATTTGCAGCCTTGCCTCAGCCCCTGATAGATACGCTACGCGCACAGGGTTTTGAGTTCTACGAATGGCCGGCGCCCGCCCATATGGGCTCTCCCGTCGTACGGCTGGTCACCGCTTACGACATGGACCTCGCCGACGTCGATGCGTTACTCGCCTCGATTGCCGCTAGGCGGGATTGATCACGGCAGTCTGGGTATCCGATTCGTCGGACCCGCTGCCTTTCAGATTCAGCGTCGCGGTCGCGGCGGTCAACATCAGTGCCGTCATCAGCGCGAACGACCACAAGCCCACGCGCCACCAGCGCCGGCGAACGCGATCGCTTTGCAATTGCCCGCAAGCCAGGGTGGCTATTACGCACAGTACGCCGGCCAATACGGCGGCGGCGATCAGGCGCATCGCACCGTCGGAGATCGGCGCATCGATATAAGCAAACCAGGCGAAGCCGGCTCCCAGCACTGACAGGTTTACGCGCAGCAACCCCAGCGTCGAGCGCCGCAGTTCTATTGCCGATCCGCCTGCCTCTGTAGATTCGGCTTCGCTCATGTTTCTGACATCCATCGCTCCATAAGCCGTTGCGCGACGGCCAGCAGCATCGGTCCGACAAATATGCCGGTTACTCCAAAAGCCAGGAGGCCGCCGATAACGCCTCCCACCACCAGCATGAAGGGCAGCTTCGCGCCGCGCTGGATCAGCCACGGCCGCAAGATCCCATCGCCCACGCTCAGCAGCACGGCCCAGACTCCGAGGGCAATCCCCCAACCCAGGTGGTGCTGGAATAGCAGCCAGACCACGCCAGGAATCAGGATCGGCATCGGGCCGATCTGCATGACGCACAGTATAAATATGATCGAAGTCAGCACGGCGGCGGCCGGAATTCCCACCGCCCAAAGCCCCAGGCCGCTCAGTATTGCCTCGACCAGTGCGGTCACTACCACACCCGCGGCAATCGCCCGCATAGTCTGCGCGGCCAGCACCGCGCTCTCCAGACCGCGTGCTCCGCCGACTCGCTTTGCAAGGCGCAGCGTCCACCTCGCGAGCGCTTCACCGTGCAGATAGAACACCACCACCAATATCAGTGTCAGCAAGAAATTAACCGTGACGCTGCCAATCGTGCCCACGTGCTGACTGAGCCACAACGCCGTCTTGCCGATGTAGGGCGTGACCACCCCGCCCCAATACTCAGGCGTGCGAGCGGCCGCCTGTTGCCACTGCAGGCTCATTTGCGCACCGTAGGGCATACGCTCGAGCCACGCGGGTGGCTCCGGCCAGGGCCCCGCGAACAGACGCGCCCCCAGATCCCGCAGCTCCGGCAGCCGCGTGATCAGTGTGCCCAGCAGTAGCGCCACGGGCCCAACCACAGCAATAAACAATCCTGAACTCATCGCGGTTACTGCCAGGCCGCGATGCCCGCCGAATAGGCGCTCTACCCTTAACATGATGGGCCAGGTGGCCACGACGATAATCGCGGCCCAAACAAGCGCTGACAGGAATGGTCGCAGAACCGCCAGTACACCCCACAGCAGAGCCGCCACACACGCCAGCACGATGGCGTTACTGATCAACTGTGAGCGCTGTTCGTTCATTTGTTTTTTCTGTGCGGCCGCGACGAGAAAAAATTCCGGGCCGTCAGGCCCGCGATCGAGTGACGTTCGCGTAGGGCGCGCCGTCGCGATGAGTGAAATTCGCCGGTACGCCGCCGGCTGGCGCCACCAGGTCGATGCCCGGATAGCTCGTGACATCCTGCGCAGGCGCGCGCGTCCCAACCTCCAGTACCAGCGCATCCGCCCCCGAGCGATTTTGCAAGCTATGAGCCTCCGGCTCGCCCGCCCGGAATCCAGCCGAGTCCCCGGTCCGCAGCACCTCGGTGCCCGTCTCACTCACCAACGTCACCTCGCCGGACAGCACATACACGAACTCGTCCTCGTGACTGTGCCAATGCCGCTGGCTCGACCAGGCGCCCGGGGGCAGGCGCATCAGGTTCACGCCGAATTGTTGCAGCCCGGCAGCATCGCCTAGTCTGCGCCGTTCGCGGTCGCGGCACGGCTGATCGAAAGGAGGCGGATATAGGGAGCCAATGACCGCTGCTACTGCGGCCGAGTCGATGCGCTTAGTCACGGTCGAATTTCCCTGCCTGTTCGATGGACCGACAGGATACTCTCAACCGGGCTTCGCTTTGCTACGTGAAGGTCAAGGCACCCTCGCCGCCAACGCAGCAGCCGTGGTGAGCGACATTGTCACCAGTGAGGAGTTGACCAGCTTCGTCGGCGCCAAGCGCCCATGGCTGATATCCCAAGTGACTCGAGGACCAAATTGCATGCGTGGCCCCAAGCCGCGAGAAAATTGCAGGTCAACGAGTGAATGGTGGGCGAGTGGTGCGCAAAAGCGCGCCCCAGGATCACTCGAGGACGGCGAGGATCGCTCATAGCGAAATCCAAAACCCTTGGTGCCCGTGCCGCGGCCCGCGAATGACCAGCTCGCGTAGAGCATCACCTGCGAGCCCGAGTAGGAGGGAACGAACCCCAAGTCGGCCGCACCGGCCGGTGCTAGGCAACAGCAGGCCGCGACCCCGATCAGGGCAACCGCCCATCCCCGCGCGCCACCGAGCCTACCCACAGGCTGACTCCTTAATAGAAACGTGCCCAGCTCCGGCGTCCAATGTCGGTCAGTGCCCGGCGCAAGTCCATACCGATACGACCCCATACTGTGCGCCGGTTCACGAAATCGGTACCTGCGATGTGATTATGGAACGCGCTGAGGCGGGTGCAAATCACAGTATGTGAACAAGTTCGCGCGCCTTTTACTTAAGATTTACGGCGCCAGCGGGGCCGGTCGGGGGCGTGGCGCCGTTGAGCACCTGCAGAAATCTTGCGCGTTCGATATTGCCTCCACTCAGGACGATCCCCACGCGCCGGCCAGCCAGGTTCGCGCGCTCGCGCATCAAGGCCGCCAGTGGCGCCGCCCCGGCCCCTTCGCTGACTTGGTGAGTGTCATCAAAGTAGATCCGCATCGCCTCGGCGATCTCCTCTTCACTGACCTCCACGAACCGTGCCGCGCCCTTGCAGAACATCTCTACCGCATCTTGTTGCGGTTCGCGCGTGGCAATACCGTCCGCAAATGTATATGACGTTGGAGTCGTGACCGGCCGGCCGGCGGCGTAGGAACGTGCGCTGGCGGGCGCGCGCGCGGCGGACACGCCCACTATTCGGGTCCGCAGGCCTAAAAGATCGCGCGCCGCGATCAGGCCGCAGATGCCAGAGCCCATCCCAACGCCCACAAACACCGTATCCATGTCGGCGACTGCGCGGAAAAATTCCAACGCATAGGTTGCGACGCCAACCACCAGGTCGGGATGAAACGACGGCACGAGATGCAGTGCGCGCTGAGCCGCCACGCGGTGCGCTTCATGCTTGGCTTCGTCGAAATCCGCGCCGAATTCCTGCACGGTAGCCCCAAAGCCGCGCATCGCCGAATTCTGATCGGGCGAATTGCCCCGCGGTACAAAGATGGTCGCCTGGACGCCGCAGCGCTCGGCGGAGAAGGCGATTGACTGGCCGTGATTTCCACGGGTTGCGCTCACCACCCCCCGCACCTGAGGTTGCGCGCGCAGCAGCCGGTCGAGGTAAACGAGCCCCCCTCGTACCTTGAAGGCCCCGGTGGGGGTATGGTTTTCGTGTTTGACCCACACTTCGCAACCGGTGCGCTGCTTGAGCTTTGGCCAGGCATATTGCGGAGTGGGCGGCACGATCGCCCGCAGCAGTTCAGCGGCGCCTTCCAAATCCTCGAGCGTCACGGCCAACATTGCTTGTGCCCCGCGCTGTTGTCTCGAAATGACCCGATGCGGCAACCCGTCAGTGTGTGCAGCGGCCAAAGCGCGCTAGAGAATGGCTCAGTCGTCCCGTCGCTCGTAACGCCGATCGACATTACGCGTAGGCCACGCTCCGGTTGATCCGGGTTCGCGCATCGAGGGGCCCCCGACCCCCCAGTTGCCGGTCTGATCATTTCCATCCGTTGGCGGTCCGCTTAAGTCAGCCGGCTGCCAGTTCAGGGCGATTATGCGCGCGCCCAGCAGCAGCAACAGCAAGGGCGCCATGGCCAGGAACGCCGCGCGCAGCGGATGCCCCTGATTGAACAGAGCGACGATCCCCATCACTGACAGCGCACCTAAAACGGCCATGAAGAGCAGGCCAAGACCGACCAGCGCCAGTCTTTTGCCGCGCGGGCGCCCGCCTGGGGGCGCCGGTTGAGCTTCTTTGTTCATTATTTGTGTCCCCCGTAAACCGCACCGCAAATGCAGGTAGACCGGACAATCGCCCCTAGCATGCGACTTAGCGCACGCTTCGCGCAAGTACCAGGCGCCCGGCACCGCGCGAGGCTGTGCGCGACCTCAGCGGAGGCGCTTGCGGCCCGTTCCGACGCCGGCGACCCGCCTCAAGCGCACGCGTCAGCCACGCCGTGAGCTCCTCCGTGTCGTCGCACAGCCGCGCGGGAAGCGTGAAGTAGTTCATCGATTTTGTGCCACGACCCCGCGGCAAACGGTTCCATGCCTTCAGCTTCAAAATATGAGCGGCTGTTGTCATCGACCCTGAAGTAGAGAATGTCCTCATCGGCGATCGCGAAGAACAGCCCGTCCGCATAATAGCCGGCGCCACCGAACGTGCGCCGCGCGGTGCCGGTGCCATGTCACCGAGCAGATCGAGCACAAAGGCATTGAACTGCGCGCTCACGGACATGCACCATGGTAGCCGGTATACAACCGCCGCCGGAGAGCGCGTGCCCTTAAGTTCCCTGTGCGCCGTACTGCTCGCGGCCCTTTGCCACGCGATCTGGAATTTGGAGGCCAAGCGCGCCGCGAACTCTCGGCATTTTGTGTGGCTCTATTCGGCGCTTTCGCTCTTGCTGTGGGCGCCGGCGGTTCTGTATGCATTGTCGCAGCAGCACGCACCCTTTGGCGTCCCACATTTTCTCGCACTGGCCGGAACTGCCTTACTGCACCTGCTGTACGCGCAATCCCTCCAGGCCGGCTACCGGGCCGCCGACCTGTCGTTGGTCTATCCGATAGCGCGCGGCAGCGGGCCACTGCTGCCTTTTGTCGGCGCCACGGTACTGTTCGGGGAACGGGCCGGTCCGCTGGCACTGGCCGGTCTGCTACTGATCATTGCTGGGATCGTGCTGATTGCCGACCTGCATCACGCCTTGCGACGCAGCGCGACACCGGGCCTGGTCTGGGGTGCGCTCACTGGCGCCTGCATAGCCGCGTACACCCTCAATGACGGCTGGGCCGTGAAGGTGTTGGGAATTTCGCCGTTTCTGATCGACTTCTCGGGCAACAGTTTTCGCGTCATCGCTCTTTCGCGCCAGGCCCTGCACGACCGACAAAACCTGGTTCGCGAGTGGTCCGCCTATCGGCGGCCGATATTGACCGTGGCCGTACTGGGGCCTCTGGGATACCTGCTGGTGCTGTTCGCGATGCGCCGCGCACCCATCAGCCACGTCGCGCCCGCGCGCGAATTGGCAACACTGGTGGGCACCTGGTTCGGCGCCCGGCTCCTAGGAGAGCGGGCCGCCGCACAACGCCTGGCCGGTGCGCTGTGCATCGTCGCGGGCGTGGTCAGCCTGGCATTGTCCGGTTGAGGAGGCGGCGCCGCTAATCCGAGCGCACGTGGTCGTGCTCGCGATAAAGCTTAGCTACGCCGATAAATACCACGGCGAACGCCGCCATCCAGTAGGCAAAGAAATTGAAGTACTGCGGCCCTACCAACTTATAGGTCGACACCCCGGCTTCCGTCGGGTTCCATCGACCTGTGGTTGCCACCGCTTGCCGATGTTCGTTGTCCATCAGGCGCACCACGTTGCCGCGAACTTCGGCCACCAGGAATGTTCCGGCCAGCGGCGCCTCTTTGCCGTCACTGGCGTGCACGGTCAGTCCGGTATGGTCGTTGAAATCGATCTTCTGTCCGGTGACCATCGTGGTGCCGGCCGGCAACGTGATCCAGGTCTGCGCGCCGCTCACGGCCGCGGCTCCCGGAAGCTGGTGCACCATGAAGTTGTTGACCGCGGCGGTCATCAAATTGCCCACGCTGGTGGACAACAAGAACAGCGCCATGATGAAGCTCTTCATTCGCAGTGGCGCCTGCTTGTAGGAAAACTCGAGTGCCGTGATCGACACCAGCACCTCGGATGCCGAGAGCACGACGTAGGCCAGAATTTGCCACCAGGCCGAGACTCGGTGACCCGTCTGTATACGTTTCTCGATCCAGCTGACGATCAGGAACGACGCGGCCACCAGAAACAGGCCCACGGAAATCTTGCGCAGCGGCGTGACCTTCACAAAGCGGCTGCAAAGCGGATAGACCCCGAAGGTGAAGATAGGCACCATGATCAGGATCAGCAGGCCGTTGACGACCTGAATCTGCGCCGGCAGCAACACCAGCCCGAATCCCATGTGCTTGTCCATCAGATCCGAAGTCGCCTGCAGCGTCCAGGTCTGCCCATTGCTTTGGTCCCAAAGCGCCCAGAACATCGCCACAAAAAGGTAGACGATCAGCAGGTTGCCGATCAGCTTCAGACCGGAGGGTGAGAGTATGTCCTTAAGCCATTGCTTTCCTGCCGGAGGAACCACGGCGAAACGACTGCGGCCGAGGTAAAAAACCAGAGTCGCCAGTGCCATCATCCCCGCAGGTACCCCGAAGGCCACCTTGGGCCCGTAGGTGTTCAGCCACTCGGGACATTTGTAGATCGAAAACGAAGAACCCAGATTTATCGAAAGATAAAAATAGCTGAAGGCCCGCTCGATCAGGTGCTGGTTGCGGCTCGTGAACTGATCGCCCACATTCGTCGACACGCAGGGTTTAACGCCACCGGTGCCAAAGGCCATAAAACCAAGTCCGAGCGCGAGGTTGAGTGGCGTCGCCGGTCCCAGCGCGAGGATGGCACAGCCGAGCACGTAGACGATCGAAAAAGTGATGATGGTGCGGTACTTTCCCCAAAACACATCCGACACCACGGCGCCGAACAACGGAAAGAAATAAGCTCCGGCTTTGAATATGCTCTGCCAACTGGTGGCGCGCGCCTGCCCAAAATGCAAGGTGGTAGTCATGTAGATAGCGAGAATCGCGTTGATGCCGTAATAGCAAAAGCGCTCCGCGAACTCGTTGGCGATGATGAACGGGATGCCCCTGGGCATCTTGTTGGATTCCATCGGTAGTCCTTAAGTGATGCGGTCGGGTCGGCCGTAAGTTGGGTTGATGCGCCGTTGCAGTGCGGGGCGCATGCGGGAAAGCCCGGGTTGTTGCCACCAGCGAGCGTTAAATCCCCGCGCCGCAATTGCCCAGGCGCCGACCCACAGGTCATTCATTCCGGATCGCCCCATCAGCCAGCTTCCCATGAATTGATCACACCTCAGCGCCGCGTGCCGCCCAGCAATCGCGCCGGCAACATCACAAGCGCCCGCAGAACTTCAAAGACGCCCTCGAAGGCGACGCCTAGAATACGGAAAGGCAGCGAGATTACCCAGACCACGGGCCACAACAGCAGTGCCAGTAGCGCCAGCGGCCAGCAGAGCACCAGCAACAGCAGCCACAGCAATAGTTTCAGCATGTGGCCGTTCGCACCGGCGGCGAACCCGTGAGCCCGCGCGCAAGTGCCGGAAGCTCGCCACTGAGCCCAAGCGCCTGGCGCGCGAAGGAGCGACGCGCGATGCCCGTCGCTCCTGCCAGGCCCAGGAGGCGCGCCGCAAGCCAGCCGCCCGCGCCGGGTCCGCGCGCGAACAGCCCGTTAAACGCGCTCATCGACCAACTCATCAACGTGTCGTGCGTCAAGCGCCGCTGTTCGTAGCGAGTGAGGAGCCGTGCCGCGCCTGGATCTTCACGTTCCGCGGTCCCGGCGGCTAGAATCTCGCAAAGCGCCGCGGCGTCAAGAAACCCCAGGTTCACACCTTGGCCGGCCAGCGGATGGACCACGTGCGCGGCATCGCCCACCAGCGCGACGCGCGTACCGATCATGCTGGCCGCTGTCGCACGCCGCAGCGGCACCACTAATCGCTCGCTGAGCAGCCGGGTGGTGCCCAGCACGCCGTCACTGGCGGCGTCGAGCCGTCGTGCAAACTCCGCTGCCGGCAACGACATCAGTTCTTCGGCCAATGCCTGATCCGCGGACCAGACTATGGAACTGCAACCATCAAAGAGTGGCAGCAGGGCAAGCGGCCCGGAGCCCAGAAACCGCTGCCAAGCGGTGTGCTGGTGGGGCCGCGCGGTGGCGATATCCGCCACCACGGCGCTCTGGCGATAATCGTGTGTTCGCAGCGCAATCTTCAAAAACTCGCGCACCTGCGAATGCGCGCCGTCGGCCCCGATCACCAGCCGGGCGCTCAGAGGCGCCGCGCTGGTCTGGAGGCGCACGGCATCTACGTGCATCTGCAAACCCACCACCCGCACGCCCAGGACCTGCCCGCCCTGGGCCGTAAAACTGGCCAAGCCCGCGCCCGACAGGGCGCGATTTTCCACGATGTAGCCCAAATTCGCTTCGGCCACTTCGGCCGCTGAGAAGACCAGTACTTCCGATCCGTCGCTCGGCACGGACTCGTGCCAGACCCGCATGCACTGGTATGCACAAAGGCGCTCCTGGGGCAGCCGTGACCAGGCTTGCGCGTTGTGGAGCACCATTTCACTGGCGCGCGATATGGCCGCGACACGCCGCGCTGGGGGCAGAAGGTTGTCCACGGCGGCCCCACGACCCTGCGCGAAAGTGGCGTCGGGGGCCAATTCGGGCGCGATCAGTGCGATGCGCGATGCGGCGATGCCACTGTGGCGCGCGAGCAGTGCCGCGGCAATCGCGCCATTGGGACCGCCTCCTATGATGGCCACATCGAATTCGGTGTTCATGGCGTGCTGGCGTGCATCAGGCCACCGGCAAACCACGCATCAGGCGCGGCGTGTCGCCTCCAAAGCCCCAGCTCAGGCGCGAGAGCGCACGCTTCGCTCCCGGGGACACATCAAACAACAACAGTCCGATATTGCGAGCCGCCGATGCCACCGACTTGTCGCTGGCGAAAAGTTTGACCAAGCCATCCGTGAACCCGATCATGCTGCGGCGGTCCGCACCCCGGCGGCGCTCGAAGCTCTCGAGCACCGCGGGCGCACCCGGATCGGCGGCGGGAGCGATAATCTCGGCGAGCAATGCCGCATCACGTAAACCTAGATTGAAGCCCTGCCCGGCCACCGGATGCAACGCTTGCGCGGCGTTACCCACCAGCACGGCCCGCTGGCCCGCCAGTGACTCAGCTCGGCTAAGTCGCAAGGGATACGACCCACGCGCTCCTACCTGCAGCACACGACCGATGCGCCAGCCGAAGCTGTGCTGAAGCTCTTCGATGAAGGCCTCATCATTAAGTGCCAGCACCTGAGTCGCGTGCTCGGGGCCCAGTGTCCATACCACCGTGTAGCGCCCGTCCGCCAGCGGCAACACGGCCAGGGGGCCGGTAGCCGTAAAGCGTTCGTAAGCGATGCCTGCGGCAGGCCGGTCCGTGCTCAGATGCACCACCACGGCGACTTGATGGTAATCCTCCACCATCGCGCCAATACCGGCGGCCGCACGCACCAAGGATTGAGCGCCGTCGGCAGCAACAACCAAGCGGGCAGAGACGAGTTCCGGAGCCAACGCCAACTTTGTTCCCTGTGCCTGAACGTCCAAGGCCAAGCGCACCCCATCCGCCTCCAGATGGACCCCGCGCACGCGTGCCGGACAGCGTATGTGCAACTGCGGTTGCTTGGCGAGCCGCTGCCAAAGTGCCCTGCCTAAAAGGCGGTTGGAGACTACGAAGCCTAAGGCCTCCAGTCCCTGTTCGGCCGCGGACAGGCGCGCCGCGCCGAGCCGACCAGCCTCCATAACCCGGATTTCACTCACAGCGCCCGCGCCGGCAGCGAGATGCGGCCACACCCCGAGCGTCTCGAAGATTCGCTTGGTCCCATTGCCGAGGGCGCTGGTTCGATCGTCAAAGCTTGGCTGTGAGGCGGAGTCGGTCGGCACGGCCTCGATCAGGGCAATTCTTTTGCCGGTGCCGCTCAGTGCCAGGGCCAGACTTGCTCCCACCAGGCCCCCGCCCACGATCGCCACATCGACGACAGTGGCCCCTCGGTCACTCATGCCGCGGCCATCAGTTTCTCGATCGCGTCCGGATCCGTCGGCGCCCCGGCGCTCAGCACTTCATGCCCACGCGCGGTCACCGCAACGTCGTCTTCGATACGGATGCCGATATTCCAGAAACGCTTCGGCACACCTTTGGTCCCGGCCGGGATATAGACGCCTGGCTCCACCGTCAGCACCATGCCCGGCTCGAACACGCGCCACTGTTCACCGACCTTGTAGTCACCCACGTCGTGCACATCGATGCCGAGCCAGTGTCCGGTGCGGTGCATGAAAAATTTCCTGTACGCCTCGTCCTTGATGAGGCTGGCCACCGGGCCCTTAAGCAGGCCGATGCGCACCAGCCCCTGGGTGATGGCGCGCACGGCGGCATCGTGAGGTTCATTCCAGTGATTTCCCGGTAGCACTTTGGCGACGGCGGCCCGCTGGGCGGCAAGCACGACCCGGTAGACCGCGCGCTGGGCGGGAGTGAAGCGCCCATTGACCGGAAAGGTGCGCGTAATGTCTGAAGCGTAGTACTCATGCTCGCAACCCGCGTCGACCAACAAAAGGTCACCATCTTTGAGAGGCTGATTGTTTTCGCGGTAATGCAGCACGCAGGAATTCGCCCCGCCTCCTACAATCGGCTGGTAGGAGGCCTCAGCCCCGTGGCGGCCGAATTCGTGGACCAACTCGGCGCACACCTCATATTCGGTGCGACCCGGGCGGCAAAAGCGCATGGCGCGAATGTGCGCACCCGCACCGATTGCACCGGCCCGGCGCATGATCGTGAGTTCCTTGCGACTTTTGAACAGCCGCATGTCGTGCAGTACATGGTCGAGCGCTACGAATTCGAGCGGCGGGCGGGCGCCCGAACGCGCCTCGGCGCGCAATGCATTCACCCAGCCCACCACGCGCTGGTCGAAGTCATGGTACTTACCCATTGTGTGGTAGACCCGTGCGCAGCTCTCCAGCAGTCCGGGCAAAATGTCGTCCAGATCGCCGATCGGGAAGGCGTCATTGGCGCCATAGCGCAGCCTGGCGCCGGCCGGTCCGGCGCGCCTGCCGTCCCAGATTTCGCGCTCGTCGTTGCGATCGCGCACGAACATCAAGAACTCGCCCTGCGGTCGTCCGGGTATCAGCACTGCGACCGAATCGGGCTCGGCGAAGCCGGTGAGGTAGTGAAAATCGCTGTCCTGGCGGTAGTTGTAATAAACATCGCTGTTGCGCGTGCGTTCAGGGGCCGCAGACAACACCGCAATCCCATCGCGGCCCATGAGGCGCATCAGCTGGCGGCGGCGGCGCGCGAACTCTTCGGTCATCGGGCCGGGCATGCGCGAACTCTAGTGAAGTTGCGCGCGGGACGGCCGTCCGGGCGGAGGCTGACGCAGTGCGCCGAGCTCTTCGAAAACGACCTGAACGCCGACTCGCACAAATTCCACCAGTTCAGCGAGGGCCGTCTCATTGGCCTCGATGCCTACGCGCTGGTCAATGCCGGCGCGCATGATCTGCGCCAAGTCGCGGACAATCTCGCCCGCATCCCCGGGTAAGCCTTCAGGGTCGGTAGCCGCGCCCGAGCCCAGCCCGTAGACAAAGCCGTTGCACCATAATGTGAGCGCCTCGGTGCGCCGCTCAATGGACTCATCATCGTCGGGCATGAGCAGATCAAACTGCATCTGGGTATCGGTGAGTGCGGCGCGGGTGGCCTCGTACACGCCGCGCAAGCTCGAAATGGCCGTTTCCTCGGGCACCGCACCCTCGGGCAGGATCTCGGCCAGCCAGTCATCGACGCCGTATCCGTCCGTAGCGCACAACGCGCCCGCCAGCGACCCGTGCGCCTCGGCAGGCTCGGTCACGGCGCGACACTCGGACATCAGCCGCTGAATTTGCGCGTAATTGTTAGGGCGGGCCACTGGATCCTGTACTTTGAATCGAACGCTGGCATGGTAGAGCGCACCTATGCGGCGCGCAACACCCGTGTATCGTGTCCAGCCACCGTATTTCCGGTTGACCGCACTCGGCGCGCCGCACTATAGTTTTGTATGGCCGAAAGCAGCAAAAACAGCAGTCTGGATGTGGAATTCAAGCGCCTCGAAAAGCGCCTTGAGGAACTGGTGTCCACCGTGCACCGCCTCACGGATGAAAACCGTGCGTTGCGAGCACGTCAGGACAGCCTGGCGGCCGAGAAAACCACCGTCATGAACCGCAGCGAACAGGTGCGAGCGCGGGTCGAGGCCATGATTGGCCGCCTCAAGGCTATGGAACGTACGGCATGAGCGAAGCTGACGGCACCCGCGTGAGCGTGCGCATCCTCGACAAGGATTATTTCGTGGCCTGCCCGAAGGAGGAACGGAACGATCTGATCGATAGCGCCGCCTTTC
This sequence comes from Steroidobacterales bacterium, assembly GCA_038234675.1. Classification (GTDB taxonomy): domain Bacteria; phylum Pseudomonadota; class Gammaproteobacteria; order Steroidobacterales; family Steroidobacteraceae; genus FEN-1191. Next base: position 53,711 of record JBBQTF010000009.1, on the reverse strand, counting down.
TAAATGCGCGTATGAAAGAGATTCGCGATACCGGCAAGGTGGTTGGCGCCGATCGCATTGCGGTCATGGCTGCGCTCAACATCACCAATGAGATGCTTCGCCAACGTGAACAGGGTCACGGTTCGCAAGCCGAACTGGGCACCCGCATCAGGATGCTGCGCGAGCGCGTGGAGACTGCGCTGCAGAAGGGGCAGCAGCTCGATCTTTAGTGTAGAGTCGGGCTGGCGTCGCCTGTGGTGCTCGACAAGCGGGCTCGGTTACCTCTCGACCCTAAGTTGAAACACCCCGGGACCTGACCTTGCTGGCAGCATTGTGCAAGTCTGCCTTGAGCAGAAAGCCTTACCTGTCGCAGGAAGTCCCACTTGTTGCTCTGGTCGAGAGCAAGAGTTCGCACCGGCATTGCGGGTGACGCTTCTTCTTTCCTGCAGGCGCACTTGCGTGAGCCCAATTGCCAGCGACTCCGCGACCTCCCGCTACGCCCTGCGCCGTACGCTGTGGCGGAGCCGTGATGCGATGCCGCGCGCCGCGCGTACCGCCCACGAAGGACTCATCTGTGCCGCGCTGGCCCGCAGTCCATGGCTAAGACCCGGCACCGCCATTGGCCTGTACGTCTCTCGGGGCACCGAAGTCAGTACCGTCTCAGTACGCACTTTGGCCCGGCACCGCGGCTGCCGCGTGTACCTGCCGCGCATCACCGACTTCGTTTCCCGACGCATGGCACTGCTCCCGGATCGAGGCGCTGCGATGCGCCTGAACCGCTACCGCATAGCCGAACCGGTGGGTGGCGCCCCGATTCCGCCGCAGGCCCTGGCCGTGGCGTTGATACCACTGGTTGGGTTTGATGAGGCCGGCAATCGCCTGGGCAACGGCGCGGGATTCTACGATCGCCTGCTGGCCCGGCGGATCGGAACACGCGGCACCCCGGTGCTGATAGGCATTGCCTTCGAGTGCCAGCGCTGCCAGACGCTCCCGGCCGCGGCGCACGACGTGCCGCTCGATGCGGTCATCACCGAACGGGGCATTCAACTTTTCACACGGAAACCTTGAACATGGCTCATTGGCTGCTCAAGAGCGAACCCGAGACCTTTGGGATTGATCAACTGGCCAAGCTCCCCAAGCGCCGTGCCAGCTGGGACGGCGTGCGCAATTACCAAGCGCGAAACTTCCTGCGCGATCACGTGCGCAGCGGCGACTTTGCCTTCCTGTACCACTCGAGCTGCGCCGTGCCGGGACTGGTGGGCACGTTGCGGGTGGTGCGTGGCGCTTATCCGGACGCCAGCGCATTTGATCGGCGCGATGAACACTACGACCCTGGCAGTGATCGGGCCGCTCCGCGCTGGTTCACGATTGATGTGCAGTTACAGCGCCGCTTCAAGCGAGTGATCACACTCGAGGAACTGCGCGCGCATGCCGACGGAAAATTGCGCGGCATGACCCTGCTGCAACGTGGCAGTCGACTGTCGGTGATGCCAGTTGATGACACTCACTGGCGGTTCATCTTGTCTCTGGAGTGAGTGTGAGTGAGTTCACATCGACCGTCGTGTGACACACACGCTTGTTTTTTTATGTCTCGTGTATATACTCGGCCCCGGACTAACCTGATATATGGAGATCATTCATGGCTAAGGCAAAGAAGAAGGCCAAGAAGAAAGCTGCGAAGAAGAAGTAAAGGCCTTTACTTCAAGGCGAGTGAGGATCAAACCTCGCAAGCCTGATTCAAAGCTGAGACTGTGCCCGCGCAAGCGGGCACAGTCATGTCTGGAGGGCGTAAAACATGGCACTTTCAGCTCAGGAGAAGAAACAACAGGTCGCAATCGCAGCGCTCAACTTGCTGCGCGATGACATGGTTCTGGGACTCGGAACCGGATCCACCGTCAATGCCCTGATCGACCTGTTGGCACCCTGGAAGACTCGCCTGCGCGGTGCGGTGTCCAGTTCCACTGCCAGTACCGAACGCCTCCGAACCCTCGGCATCCCGGTTTTCGACCTGAACGATGTCCCCGACCTGGGCATCTATATCGACGGGGCCGATGAGGCCAACTCCAGGCGCGAGCTGATCAAGGGCGGAGGCGCCGCACTGACACGCGAGAAGATCATTGCGGCCGCCGCACGCCGCTTCGTTTGTATCGTCGATGACAGCAAGCTGGTCGACGTGCTGGGAAGGTTCCCATTGCCGGTGGAAGTGATTCCGATGGCCCGCGAGCTCGTGGCGCGGCGGCTCGCATCATTGGGAGGCCGGCCCGTCTGGCGCAGCGGCATAGTCACGGACAACGGCAATCAGATCATCGACGTGCATGACCTGCACATCGTCGAACCACGGGAGCTGGAAGCGCGCATCAGTCAGCTGGCTGGGGTGGTTACGGTGGGCTTGTTTGCCGAGCGGCCCGCCGACATGCTGATCATCGGTACGGATACCGGCACGCGCTCCATCTAGCGGCGCGGCGCGGCCGCTACTTGTTTGCCGCGCCCTCGACGGTCAAACCCTGGGCATGCCACTGCAACATGCCACCGGCGAGGTTCGCGACCTTGGTGAATCCAGCGCGCTGCAATACCAGGGTCGCCTGGGCGGAGCGACCCCCCGCGCGGCACACGGCGATGACGGGCCGCTCGCGATCAAAGGGCGCGAGCGCGCCAGCCAGTGTTCCCAGCGGCACCAGCCGTGCCCCACCAATGTGCCCCAGCGGACCGTCAAACTCCGCCGGTTCTCGCACGTCGATCAACTGCAAATTCGGAAGGTGCTCCTGCACCCAGTGCGCAGGTACTTCCCAGAACCCGGCGTAGGTGAAAGCCAACGGGCCCCAGGACTGCTTGGCATCGGCCAGCTCGGCCGCGGCCGAATAGCCACACTTGCGATTCGCGGGCACTGCGACGTCAATTTGTTTCGGGTGCGCAAGGCCCAGGTTTTCCATGTAACCCACGAAGTCGGACTCGCTCAGTTGCCCGCCCAGGCGTGGATTGAAGGCGCGCTCTTCGGCGACAGAGGTCACGGTATTGCCGCGATAATCGTGGCCCGGGTACACCAGGCACGCCTCGGGCAGTGTGAAAATCTGCTCGTGGATCGAGCGGTACAAGGCCCGCGCGTCACCGCCCTGAAAATCGGTTCGGCCACAGCCGCGCACCAACAAACAATCACCCGTAAACGCCATGTTCTGCTCGCGCGTCACCAGCGTGATGCAACCGGCCGTGTGACCCGGGGTATCGCGGACGGCGATCGACTGACTGCCTATACCGATCGTCTCGCCCTGCGCGACGTAGCGGTCGGCGCCTTCCGCACCGGAGCGCGCCCCAACCACAATCTGGCTGCCCAGATCTTGCTTGAGGCGCCAGGCCGCCGTGACGTGATCGGCATGCACGTGCGTTTCGACGGTGCAGCGCAACGTAAGACCCAGTTCCCCAATTAATGCGATGTCCCGTCTGGCCTGCTCATAGACCGGATCGATCAACAATGCTTGTCGCGAATCGGCATCAGCCAGCAGATAGCTGTAGGTTGAAGACACCGGATCAAACAGCTGCCGGAACATCAGAGGCGCGCCCTCCACTTAATAGGGTGGCTGGGGGACTAGGATTCGAACCTAGGTTAGCGGAGTCAGAGTCCGCGGTCCTACCACTAGACGATCCCCCACCCGTACATCCACACCTTAGTAGAGCGCGGTAGCGTCGAGTCGTACCGGCGATGGTTTGACCCGGTCCACCGCGCGACTAGCGCTTGGAGTACTGCGGGCCGCGGCGTGCCTTGCGGCGTCCGACCTTCTTGCGTTCCACTTCACGCGCATCGCGCGTGACGAAGCCGGCCTGGCGCAGGGGCTGGCGCAGCTTCGCGTCGTACTTCATCAATGCGCGCGCAATACCGTGACGTATGGCGCCGGCCTGGCCGGTAATTCCGCCGCCGGCGACCGTCACTCTGATATCGAGCTTGTCGGTCAGCTGCACCAACTCGAGGGGTTGGCGCACGATCATGCGGCCGGTCTCGCGCCCGAAGAACTCATCGAGCGGACGCTCGTTGACCGTGATGCGACCGGTGCCGGCCTGCATGTATACGCGGGCCGTCGAAGTCTTGCGCCGGCCGGTACCGTAGTCTGGGGAAGCTGCCATGGGCTTTAATCCTGAAGCTGTTTACAGCGCGAGTTGTTTGGGTTGCTGGGCGGTGTGGGGGTGCTCAGCACCGGCAAACACATGGAGTTTGCGGTACATGTTGCGACCCAGGGTATTCTTGGGGAGCATGCCCTTGATCGCAAACTGCAAGGCGCGTTCCGGGTGCTCCTTGAGAAGCTTACCCAGCGCGATTGTCTTCAGGTTTCCCATGTAGCCGGTGTGATGGTGGTACATCTTGTCGTCGAGCTTGTTGCCCGTGACGGCAATTTTCTCGGCGTGCAGCACCACGATGTGGTCGCCCATGTTCACGTGCGGGCTGTAGTCCGCCTTGTGTTTGCCTTTGAGGCGGTGCGCGATCTGCGAAGCCAGCCGCCCGAGGGTCTTGCCGGTCGCGTCAACCACGTACCAGTCGCCACGCACGGTGGCAGAATTGGCAAATATCGTCTTCATGATGCTGATCAGACTCCAACCTGAACCGGAATGTGCCGGGCGGCGGGTTGCCCGCGGCGCCCCTTGAGGCTTCCGGAAAAATGGCGCGGAAGTGTACTGAAGGCTCCTCCGCTTTGCAAAGCGGGCCCGTGGGCCACCCCTTAGGGGCTTCCGGGCCCGCCAACGACCCCCCGGCTCGGCTCCTCCCGGGGGAGCACTCTATAATGAGGGCATGGTGAGCCCCTTACCCCCTAACCTGACGGTCGATGCCCTGCTGCAGGCGGCCGATAACGCCCTGCGGGCCTTATTTGTTCCGGCAAGCGCGGTTCGCAGCCCCGCCCCGCTGCCCGAAGCCCCGGTTCTGACCGAGACCGAGCGCCGTCATGTGGCCGGTTTGATGAGGGTCAATCACGCGGGCGAGGTCTCTGCCCAGGCGCTGTACCACGGACAGGCCCTGATGGCCCGCTCGGCGGCGACGCGGGAATACCTGCTGCAGGCCGCCGCGGAGGAAGGCGATCATCTGGCTTGGTGTGAGCAGCGACTTAAAGAGCTTAAGGCCCGTACCAGCGTGCTGAATCCATTTTGGTATGCCGGATCGTTTGCCATCGGTGCGGCGGCGGCAGCGTTGAGCGATGCCTTGAGCCTCGGCTTTCTCACCGAGACCGAGCGCCAGGTCGAAAGTCATCTGGCCGAGCATATCGGCCGGCTGCCCAGCGAGGACCAACGGAGCCGGCGAATCCTGGAAACGATGCAAAGCGATGAACTGCGGCACGCGCAGACCGCCGACGCCCGGGGCGCGGCTGAGCTGCCGAATTGGGCGCGCTCGGGCATGGCCCTGGCCTCCAAGGTTATGACCCGGCTCGCCTATTGGGTGTGAGTTTTCACAAAAACCTTGCGGCCAGATGGACTTATGTAATAAAAAGCGGAGATGAATAATCTTTCACGCGACCAAAGCACACGCCCTATGGAAGAGAATGTCAGAGCATTGAGCGACATTCCGGCAATCAATCGCTTCTTGAGCTATTGCCGGGTGCGCACCGTTCCGTCCAAGACCGTGCTGATTCACGCCGGGGACCTGCCCGACGTGCTCTATTACGTAATCAGCGGCTCGGTCGAAGTCATGATCGAGGACGAGGAAGGCAACGAGATGGTACTGGCCTACCTAAACAAGGGCCAGTTCTTCGGAGAAATGGGCCTGTTCTACGAGCAGCCCACGCGCAGCGCCTGGGTGCGTACGCGCAGCGCCTGCGAACTCGCCGAAATGACCTATCCACGTTTCCGGCAGGTCGCCACCGAAAGCCCCGGACTCATCTTCGAACTGGCCACCCAGCTCGCGACCCGTCTTGATCGCACCAACCGCAAGCTTGGCGACCTCGCGTTCGTGGACGTCACGGGCCGTGTCGCACACGCCATCATGGATCTGTGCGGCGAACCGGACGCGATGACGCATCCGGAAGGCATGCAGATCAAGGTGTCGCGCCAGGAGCTTTCGCGTTTGATCGGCTGTTCTCGCGAAATGGCCGGCCGCGTACTTAAAGTTCTCGAGGAGCAGGGCTTGCTGCGCGCTACCGGCAAGACCATCGTGGTATTTAACGCCCGCCCAAAGATGAAGACTCGGCCGGTTGTCATTCCGGCGCGCAGTGCGGGTGCTCCCTCGGCAAGGCCGATGGCGGCCAGCGCGCGTGTTGATGATGAGGGCGACGAGGACGACGACGAGTAGTGTCCTTAGCGGCAAGGCTTAGCTAGGGGGCGAGCTTTAGATCCTTTGGCGCAGCCGCGACGCTGCCGGCGCTGATGCCTGCGCGTAACGCCCGAATGGTCGCTTGGTAATCGGCACTGCCGAATATGGCCGAGCCGGCCACGAACGTATCCGCGCCAGCGCGCGCTACGGCCGCAATGACTTCCGCCTTGATGCCTCCGTCGACTTCAATGCGAATTTCCCGTCCGGTCGACAGCACGCGCCGGCGCACCTCGGCAATTTTGGGCAACACACTGGGAATAAACTGTTGACCGCCAAAGCCGGGGTTGACGGACATCAACAGCACCAGGTCTATTTTTTCGAGCGTGTAATCAAGCCAGTCGAGCGGCGTCGCGGGATTAAGCGCCAGCCCGGGATGACATCCCTGTTCACGAATCAGGGCAATGGTGCGATCGACGTGCTCGGTCGCCTCGGGGTGAAAGCTGATGTAAGTGGCTCCGGCGCGCGCGAAATCCGGCACGATTCGATCCACCGGGCGCACCATCAGGTGCACGTCAATCGGGACCGTGACGCCATGTTTGCGCAACGCAGCACAGACCTGTGGCCCGATCGTAAGGTTGGGCACGTAGTGGTTGTCCATCACGTCGAAATGCACCAGGTCGGCGCCGGCACTGACCACCGCGTCCACTTCCGCGCCGAGGCGCGCAAAATCTGCGGACAATATCGAGGGCGCAATCCACGGAGTTGCCATGGTCTTTAGTTTACGTGAGGGCCGCGATCAGCGCATGCCGCGCGCTGCGCGCACCAGTTCGTAGGCCGCCTGGATCTGCTGGGTGCGCTCCTTGGCGCGCTCCAGCATAGACTCAGGCAACCCATTCGCCTGGAGCTTGTCCGGATGATTGCGGCTCATCTGCCGGCGGTACGCCTTGACCACTTGCTCATTCGATGCGCCGGGCGCCGTTTCCAGCAACGCATAGGCCTGGTGGAGCCTGTCCGCCTCATTCGGCCCGCGCTCGGCGCCGGCCCCCGCCCCGGCCCCGCCACCCATACGCCAGCGCATCAAGGCCTCGAGCCGGCCAAAATCGTCGCTTGTCAGGCCGAGGAAATTAGCGGTGCGCAGCAGGCGCGCGCGCGGCCGTGCCCCAAGTCCATTGCCAGCGAGCGATGCCTGCAACTGGATCTCGATGAAGAACTGAGCGAGTTGGGGGTAGGCGCGCAGCAGCGGGCGTAGCTCGGCGAGTTCTGCATCGAGCGCGAAATCAGGCTGCTTGCCCTCGCCAAAATAGAAGATGGCCAGGCGCACCTGTTCGGGATTTAGCCTCAGTGCCGCCATCACGCCGCGCGCCGCGGTGATTTCCTGCTCTGAGACCCGGCCGTCGGCCTTGGCCACGTGACCCATGACGCGGAATACCGCCGGGAAATACAACGCGTGCACGCGCGCGGCACTGTCCGGCCCCGGCTCGATGGCGCCGTAGGTGTCGCCGATGTCAAATTGGTGGCCCACCATCAGGCCGAGTGCGGCCCCGACCGGTCCGCCGACTGCCATGCCTATGGCTGCACCTAAGATCTTGCCGTTCCAGCCCATGATTCGCTTCGCTTGACCACCCCGCCGAGCGGGCGGCAAGATGCGCGCCCCGCGCTTTCCCCCGTATGGTAACCGAGCTTGGCCAACGCACCCGCCGCCGTGTATGAGACCGCGCTGAAAACCGTGCCGCTGCTGCACCGTGGCAAGGTGCGCGACGTGTACGCCGTGGATGACAAGCACTTATTGATTGTCACTACCGACCGGCTCAGTGCCTTTGACGTGGTGATGCCTAATCCGATTCCGGGCAAGGGTCGCGTGCTGCACCAGATTTCGGAATTCTGGTTTGACCATACTTCCGCAATAGTCCGGAATCACCGCACCACGCGCCGCCTCACGGAACTGATCAGCGACCCGGCGGAACTTGCGATGTTGGAAGGACGCGCCTCGATCGTCCGGCGCCTGGAGGCTTTGCCGATCGAGGCGGTAGTCCGCGGGTATCTTTCCGGCTCGGGCTGGAAGGATTATCAGAAGTCCGGTGGGATCTGCGGGCACGCCCTCCCTCCCGGCCTCAGACTCGCCGATGAGCTGCCCCGGCCGATCTTTACACCGGCAACCAAGGCGGCCGCCGGCTCACACGATGAGAACATCGACTTCGGTGAGGTCACTCGCCTCATCGGCGCGGAGCATGCTCGGGCCGTGCGCGAAACCGCCATCGCTTTGTATCGGCACGCTTCTGTCCACGCGCGCGCCCGCGGCATCATCATCGCCGATACTAAGTTTGAATTCGGCGTCGATGAGGGTGGCACATTGCTGTTGATCGATGAAGTGCTGACCCCTGACTCGAGCCGTTTCTGGCCGGCAACTACCTGGAATCCCGGGGCCAGCCCGCCCTCCTTCGACAAGCAATACGTGCGCGATTACCTGGAGTCCCTCGACTGGGACAAGCGCGCGCCGGGACCGAATCTACCGGACGAAGTCGTCACGCGCACCGCCGAGAAGTACGCCGAGGCGCTCGCACGACTGACCGGGCCTGCATGTTGATCTGGGACCGCATCCGCGCCCACTACGAACGCTGGTTGTTCGCCCCACCCCTCGCCGGCAGCTGGCGCGAGCGTCTACGGCAAGTGGCGCAATACCCATACGCGCTGCTGCGCGACTTGCTCGGCGGCCGCCTCAACATTCACGCCAATGGACTGGTATTCGCCACGGTGCTGGCGCTGGTGCCGTTGATCGCCTTTAGTTTTGCACTGCTGCGTGGCTTCGGCGCGCAGCGCGAACTGGAACCGCTGGTCTACGAATTTTTCCAGCCGATGGGCAGTGCCGCGGGCGAGGTCACCCAGAAGGTCATGAATTTTGCCGACCGGGTGCGCGGGGGCTTGGTCGGCTCGGTGGGCCTGACCTTTTTGGTCTGGACTTTGATGGGCACGCTCAAACGGGTGGAAGACAGCCTGAACTTCGTCTGGCATGTGGAACAACCGCGCAGCTTTATGCGCCGGATCGCCGAGTACTTCGCGCTGCTGGTGATCGCACCGGTCCTGATCGGAGCGCTGGTGGGCATGGCCAAGCTCACATCGGCCAATAGCTCGGTGCAAACCTTCGCGCACCTGCCTTTGCTGGGCGCGCTGGGCCGCGGCCTGTTGGCCTTGATTCCCGTGATCATCGTGAGCGGTGTGTTCTCCTTGATCTACGCGTTCATTCCCAACACGCGCGTACAAATGATCCCCGCCCTGATCGGCGGCCTTACGGCCGGGATATTCTGGACGACGGTCGGTCGGGTATTTACCGGGTTTGTCCAGGTATCCACGCACCTGACGACCGTATATGCGGGCTTCGCCATCTTTATAGCCGCTCTGGTTTGGATCTACCTAAGCTGGTTGATACTGCTCCTGGGCGCCCAGCTGTGCTTCTACGTGCAAAATCCCAGCTACTTGCGCGTTGGCCTGCGCGAGCCGCGACTGTCCAGCGCAGAGAACGAACAGCTCGCGCTGAGCATCATGTACCTGATTGCCCGCAGTCATCTTCAGGCCAGCAAGCGCTGGGGTGTCGACACGCTTTCCTCCGAATTGGCTATCCCGGGTGTCGCGGTGGCGCGCATGGTGCGCGCGCTCGAATCGGCAGGACTTATCGTGACCACAGAGGAAGAGAGGTTACTGCCAGCACGCGATGCCGGCCGCATTCCGTTGCAGGAGATCCTGGGGGTGGCACGAGCCGCCAACAGCGTCCATGGGGATGAACGTTCACTGGCACCGGCGCCGGTCCTTACGCTTTGCAACGAACTTGAAGGCGTATGGCGCGAACGGCTCAGCACCCGGACGCTGGAAGCGTGGGTGACGGCCACCAGCTAGCGGGCAATTACTCCCCGGCGATCGTCATGCCTTCGATCACCACAGAGCCGCAACGAATCGCCCCCTGGCTGTCTACATCGGTGCCGACCGCGACGATGCCGCGATACATATCGCGCAGATTTCCGGCAATCGTGATCTCGTGGACCGGATAGGCAATGGCCCCGGCCTCGACCCAGAATCCACTGGCACCGCGCGAGTAGTCGCCGGTGACACCGTTGACGCCCTGGCCCATCAGCTCGGTCACGTACAACCCCGTGCCCAGGTGGGCGAGTAAACCCGCGAAGTCGTAACTGGCCTGTGGCGCGCTCACCAGCAGGTTATGGACTCCACCGGCGTTGCCGGTGGTCTGGAGTCCCAATTTTCGCGCTGAGTAACTGCCCAGCACGTAGCCCTCGAGTACCCCATCGCGCACCAGTTCGCGATCCCGGGTCGCGACGCCCTCCGCGTCAAAGCCGCAGCTGGCAAGCCCCCGGCGCAGATGCGGGCGTTCCTGCATTTGCAGGAACGAAGGCAGCACCTGCTGGCCGGCCGCATCGAGCAGGAAAGAAGCGCGCCGGTACTGGCTGGTGCCACTGATCGCCCCGACCAGATGCGAATAGAACCCGCGCGCGGTCTCAGGTGAGAACAACACGGAGGCGCGGCAGGTACCCAACCGCCGGGCCCCCAGCCGTGCCACCGCGCGCTCACCCGCGCGCCGACCAATCGCCGGCCCGGCCTGTAACTCGGTGGCATCACGAGCAATCGAGTACCAATGGTCTCGCTGCATGTCGCTGCCCTGTTGGGCGATCAGCGCACAACTAAGCGAATGACTGGTGCTGGGGTAGCCGGCCAGAAAGCCGTGGCTGGTGCCAAAGACGCGCACACCTCGGTGCGTGCTCAGGGAGGCACCTTCCGAATTGGTCAATCGCGGATCAACGGCCCGGCCCGCCGCTTCGCATTCGCGCGCAATTTCCACGGCCTGTTCGGGTTCAAGCGCCCACGGATGATCGAGGTCCAGATCCGGAATTTCGCGCGCCATGGCCTGCGCATCGGCCAGACCCGAACACTCGTCACTGGCAGTGTAGCGCGCAATTGCGCAGGCCTTCGCCACGGTCAGCTTCACGGCGTCGGCGCGCAAATCCGCCGTGCTGGCTGAGCCTTTGCGATGGCCAAAGTAAACGGTCACGGCCATACCGCGGTCGCGATGGTATTCGATGGTATCGGCCTCTCCCAGACGCACCGTCACCGTCAGGCCCTTTTGCACACTGGCGTCGGCATCGGCCGCCGAGGCGCCTGCCGCGTGAGCGTGCGCAAGGGCGCTGCTGACCACCTGCTGCAGTTCTGGAATACGCGTCGCGTCGACTTCCTCGGACATGGCAGAATTGTAGCAGTGCGCGAGTCCGCGCCCCGCTGGATCCTACCAATGAGTGACGCCGAGGAAGTGGATGAGGAGGGCGGGCTTCTCGAGCGTCCTTCCCGCACGGCGCGCAAACGCGCCGCCGAGCATGCGCAAAAGCTTGGGGTAAGGCTCAGCGGCTTGCGGGACGAGCAGCTGCGGCCCCTAGATCTGCCGGCCGAACTGCTCGAGGCATTGCACGAGGCACGTCGGCTGCGCGGGCATTCAGCCCTCGCCCGCCAGTACCAGTACATTGGCCGCCTGATGCGCGAGTGTGACCTGGAACCCATCGAACGGGCGCTCGAACTGGCCGCCGGGCCGGGCGGGACGCGTGGTAAAATACGCCGATGAAGCCACTGGTCGGCGTCATTATGGGCTCGGCTTCCGACTGGGAGTGTTTGCGGCCCGCCACTGAGATGCTCGACAAACTCGGCATTGCCCACGAGGTGCGGGTCGTGTCGGCTCACCGCACACCCGACCTGCTGTTCGAGTATGCGAGCCGCGCCGCCGAGCGCGGACTTGAGGTCCTAATCGCCGGCGCCGGCGGCGCAGCGCACCTGCCCGGCATGACAGCGGCCAAGACCTCATTGCCGGTGCTGGGGGTGCCTGTGCAGTCGCGAGCGCTGAACGGCCTCGATTCGCTGTTGTCGATCGTACAAATGCCCGCCGGCATCCCGGTCGCAACCTTTGCGATCGGCGCGGCCGGCGCGACCAACGCGGCATTGTTCGCCGCCTCGATATTGGCCTCACGCCATCCGGACGTCGCCCAAGCTCTGGCACAGCAGCGGCGCCATCAAACCGAAGCCATACTCGCGCATCCCGATCCTCGGACTCCGGCGGCATGACCGTCGGCATCGTGGGCGCAGGCCAGCTGGGCCGCATGCTGGCGCTCGCCGGCTATCCGCTGGGCCTGGACTTCCTTTTCTTAGATCGCCACGCGGACGTGCCAGCCGCGGCACTGGCTCCGACCCTGGTCGGTGATTTCACCGATCGTGCGTTGCTACGCAAGCTGGCCAAGCGCTGCGAAGTGATCAGCTTCGATTGGGAGAATATTTCCGCCGCGACGCTGCGCTCGGCAAAGCGTGGCCTGCGGACCCGCATTGCCCCACCCTTGCGCGCGCTCCAGACGGGTCAGGACCGGCTCGCGGAGAAACGCCTGTTTGAGCGGCTCGGCGTGCGGACCACGCGCCACATGGCAGTTGATAGCCATGCTGAGCTGGTGCGCGCGTGCCAACGAATCGGTATGCCCGGCGTGCTTAAGACCCGGCGCATGGGCTATGACGGCAAGGGACAAGCGGTGATCCGCGATGGTGCTGGCATCAACGCCGCCTGGGACGCACTTGGAGACACTCCTTTGCTCTACGAGGAGCGGGTGGACTTCGAAGCGGAGGTCTCGGCGCTTGGGGTCCGGGCGCTCGATGGCACGGAAGCCTACTACCCGCTGACACGCAATTGGCACGCGGAGGGCATGCTGCGCCTCAGCGTGGCGCCCTGGAATGCGCCGGCACTCGAGCGGCAGGCGCGCGCGTACATGCGCGCCGTGTTACGAGAATTTAATTATGTGGGTGTGTTGGCGATCGAATTTTTCGTTCGCGAAGGTCGTCTGATTGCCAATGAGCTGGCTCCACGCGTACATAACTCCGGTCACTGGACCATTGAAGGAGCCCTCACAAGCCAGTTCGAGAATCACTTGCGCGCTATTACGGGCCTGCCCCTGGGGCAGACCACCGCCCTGGGGCATGCGGCTATGGTGAATCTGATTGGGCGTATGCCGGCGCGCTCGGCGGTGCTGACGCTGCCCGGCGTCCACTTGCACGACTATGGCAAAAGTGCGCGGCCCGGGCGCAAACTTGGCCACTGTACGCTGGTCGCGCCTACCGCCGATGAGCGCGATGTGCGCACCCGACGGTTGTTGCGCGCCTTGGCCCAGGCGCTCGGCGGCGTGTACTCCAATAAGCGCTACACTGCGCGAGCGTAACGGCGGTAGGGCCGCCCCGAGCATAGCGAGAGACGGAATGTACCTGAGTACCTTCAAACTAAAGGAAGCGCCGTTTGAGGCAAATCCGGACGCGCGCTATCTGTATTTGAGCAAGGCGCACGCGCGCGCCAAGGCGTATCTGGAGTCGGCCGTGTCCACCGCCGACGATTTCGTAGTCATTACCGGGGAGCGAGGATCGGGCAAGACCTTGCTCGTCAACACCTTCCGACTCGAGCTCGACAAGAGCGTACTTGTCGCGCACCTCACCCAGGCGCCGATTTCGACCAACGAGTTCCTGCAGGCGCTGCTGGAACAGTTTGGGTATATACCGTTTCGCGGCAACAAAGCGGCACTGCTTAGTACGCTCAATTCCTTCCTGGCCGAACAGCGCACCGCGGGTCGCAAAGTGTTGCTGCTGATCGATGAAGCACAGCGTCTGGCGCCGCCTTTGCTGGAACAGCTCCGCGCCCTGGTGGTCACCGAGCCTGGCCAGGAAAGCCGGCTGCGCGTCATCTTGGTCGGGCAACCGGCGCTGAGCCAGCAGCTGGATGCGCCCGAGTTTACGCAGCTCGCGCAACGTGCGCGTCTGCGATTCCACTTGGCCTCGCTCAGCCCCGATCAGACCCGCGGTTACATCATGCATCGGCTGGCGATCGCGGGCTCGCACGGCCGCGAGATTTTCCAAGCCGGATGTTTTGAGGTCATCGACCGCTACACCGCTGGCGCGCCGGGCCTGATCAACTCGATCTGCGCAGCGGCGTTGCGTATCGCGGCGAACGCCGGCCGTGACTACGTGCTAGCGGAAGACACCGAAGTGGCCGCTTTGCAATTGCAGTTACCGGCGCTGAGCCAGCCTCTGGCCAGGCAAGAGACCTCGCCCGCCTCGCAAACCGCAGCGCAAGCGCACGCCGCAGCCCCGCCAAGTACAGATACAAGCGCGAGTGCCAGTGCGGGTACGAGTCAAACTCCCCGCACCATGCCCAGCCCAAACCCAAACCCTCCGACTTTGGCCAAGGACACCGCCGGGCCACGGGTCGCGCGTCTACGCGTCATGATCGGCGGGCAATTGCTTGTGGAACACCCGCTCCGTACCGGCCGAATGATGATCGGCCGCGCCGCCGACGCCGACCTTCAGATCGATGCTCGGACCGTGAGCCGGCATCATTGCCAGATCATCAGCAACGAATATCTGAGCGTGATCCAAGATCTCAACAGTACCAATGGGTTGTACGTCAAGAATCAACGGGTGCGCCGTCACAACCTGAGCGATGGAGACGTGGTGGTCGTGGGGTCATTCCAGGTCAGCTATCTGGATGAACGCGAGGGCGAGAAGCCCGACTATCAAGGGGAATTTGCCCCGATGCCGCCCGCGCGCGGGCGCGAGGTGGACGGGGAGATCACACAGAATTAGTCGCGCGTCATCGCCTCAGGCGGTTCGTCGGCCGAGTCGCCCACGGGTCTGCCACGCTGCATGTAGTCGGCACTGGTGGCGCGAAAGTCGCGGCGATGCATCCACACCATCAGCCCCGCAACCAGCCCCAGCAGCCCGGCCACCGCGCACGGCGTACTCCACCCATCGTCTCGGTAGCGGTAGCTCACCCACAGCAACACGGCGCCCAGGGCGCCGTACACCGCCGGCACACTCTCGTAGATGCGTTTGTTGAGGCGGCGCATCGGCGCATGCTAGCGCGAGCGCGCGCGCAGGTCGAACTAAGGGGGTGGGGAGGTCGGCCATACCGGCCGGCGGCGGGCTTTTTAAGCGGTCCCGCCGACGGTCAAGGCGTCCACCCGCAAGGTAGGCTGGCCCACGCCGACCGGCACGCTCTGACCCTCCTTGCCACAGGTACCCACGCCGGCATCGAGCTGCAAATCATTGCCCACCATTGAGACACGGGTGAGCACATCAGGGCCATTGCCGATCAGTGTGGCCCCTTTGATCGGCGCGCCAACCTTGCCGTTTTCAATGAGGTAGGCCTCGCTCACCGAAAACACAAATTTCCCGGAAGTGATGTCCACCTGGCCGCCACCAAAATTGACGGCGTAGATACCCCGGTCCACTGAGCGGATGATTTCCTCCGGCGCGTAGGGTCCGGCGAGCATGTAGGTGTTGGTCATGCGCGGCAAGGTCAGGTGCGCGAAAGATTCGCGGCGTCCATTACCGGTAGGCTGCGCACCCATCAGACGCGCATTGAGCCGGTCCTGAATATAACCACGCAGTATCCCGTCTTCGATCAGTGTCGTGCACTGGGTCGGCGTACCCTCATCGTCAATATTGAGCGAACCACGCCGGCTTGGGAGCGTCCCGTCATCGACGACGGTACAGCCCGGGCTGGCCACGCGCTCGCCGATGCGGCCGCTAAAAGCCGAGGTCCCCTTGCGGTTGAAATCGCCTTCCAGCCCGTGACCGATCGCTTCGTGCAACAAAATGCCCGGCCAGCCCGGACCGAGCACCACACTCATCGTGCCGGCCGGGGCATTGACCGCCTCGAGATTGACCAACGCCTGGCGTACCGCCTCTCGCGCCAGTTCAATGGGCCGATCGTTGGCGACCAGTTCAGCGAGCGTGTAACGTCCACCGGCACCGCAGTAACCTTGCTCACGCCTACCGTTTTGTTCGACCAACACCGATACGTTCATGCGCACCAGCGGCCGCACGTCGGCGGCCAGCGCACCGTCGCTGGTGGCAATCAGTATCAGTTCGTGCACGGCGTGCACGCTGGCCATGACACGCACGATGCGCGGATCCAGTTTGCGCGCTTCGCGGTCCACGCGCTCGAGCCACGCAACTTTTTGCTCGTCGGACAGCGCGATCGTCGGATCGACCGGCTCATAGAGACTGCGGCCATTGACGCGATGCCAGGCCTGCATCGAACCGTTTCCACCGCGGCCGGCAATCGCCCGCGCCGCTCGTGCCGCTTCCTCCAGAGCTCGCGGCTGAATCTCGTCCGAGTACGCAAAGCCGGTGCGCTCGCCGGCCATGGCGCGCACGCCTACACCCTGCTCGATGCTCGCGCTGCCCTCCTTGACGATGCCATCTTCCAGGGACCAGGACTCCTCGTGCGAGACCTGGAAATACAAATCGGCCGCGTCCACCTTGGCACCGAGCACCAGATCGAGCGTCCGACCGAGTCGCGCAGCGTCCAGGCCGCCGGGCTCCAGAAGGCTGCGCTGCGCCAGTTGCATCGCCTCGGGCGCGCTTGCGGTTGCTTGAGTGCTCATGAGTGCCTTTATACCCTACCCGTGGAGCCGCGCCACGCGGTGCGCCAGCGCTGGAAACTTAACTCGCGCTGCGGCCTGCGCTGCCAGGTCGATGGGCGCCGTGATCACTCCTTCGCCCTCGGCCAGCTGCGTGAGGATCCGTCCCCAGTAGTCCACGATCAGACTGTGGCCCCAAGTCTGCCGGCCGTTCGGATGGGTGCCCCATTGCGCGCTCGCGACCACATAACACAGGTTCTCAATGGCCCGGGCCCGCAACAATGGCTCCCAATGCGCCGCGCCGGTGGTCGCGGTGAACGCCGCCGGCACTATCAGCCACTGGGCGCCCGCGCTCTGCAGCCGCCGGTAAAGTTCCGGGAAGCGCAGATCATAGCAAATCGAAAGGCCGAGGCGACCCGCCGGCGTGTCGAGGGCCACCACCTGATCTCCGGGCGCCATGTGCGCGGACTCGCGATAACTCTCCGAACGCTCCGGAAGTTCGACGTCGAATAAATGGATCTTATCGTAGCGCCCGGCGCGGATGCCCTTGGCGTTGTAGACCAAGCAGGCCTGGGCATTTCGCTCGCCGCTGGCCTGAGTCAACGGCAGCGACCCGGCGATAATCCAGATGCCAAGCCGCGCGGCGGTACGTGCCAGAAAATCCTGCACCGGACCGGTGCCGTCGGCTTCCGCGTGCGCACGCCGGTCTGCATCTCGCAGGGGCATTAGTGAAAAATTCTCTGGCAGCACGGCAACTTGCGCGCCACGTGCGGCCGCCGCCTTGAGCAGCCTTCCGGCCGTTTCCAGGTTGGCGTCGGGATCGTTGCCCGAGGTCATCTGCAAGGCGGCAACGGTGCTCGCTTTGTGGCTCGGTACGTGGGGCTCGCCAGTCATCCGCTTAGGCTAGCACGATGTCGTATTGTTCGACGCCGTAGAGCGCCTCGGTCTGCAGGCGAATTGGCTTACCCACTCGTTGCTCCAGGTCGGCGAGCACCAGGGCTTCCTCATCGAGCATGCGCTCGATGACTTCGGGGTGGGCAAGTACCACCAGCTCCCGCACCTGGAACTGCGCGCTTTGCCTGAGGGCCTCGCGGTAGATGTCGTGGCAGATGGTCTCGACGCTGCGCACAAAGCCGCGACCCTGGCAGCTCTGGCAGGGCTCACACAGCAGGTGCTCGAGGCTCTCGCGGGTGCGCTTGCGGGTCATGGCCAAAAGTCCCAGCGGGGCGCCCGTGGCGACCTGAGTCTGCGCACGATCGGCGCTCAACGCGCTCTGAAAGGCGGCCAGCAGCTGCTCGCGGTGCTCCGCGGCTTGCATGTCGATAAAGTCGATGACGATGATGCCGCCCAGATTGCGCAAGCGCAGCTGGCGGGCGATCGTCACGGCGGCCTCCAGATTGGTGCGAAACACCGTGTCCTCGGGATTGCGCGTACCTACAAAGCCGCCGGTGTTGACGTCGATTGTGGTCATAGACTCGGTCTGGTCTATGACGATGTAGCCCCCCGACTGCAGTTGCACCTGACGATCCAGGGCGCGCGAGATCTCGGCTTCCACTCCGTGCAGTTCAAACAGAGGCCGCGCGCCACTGTAGTGCTCGATGCGCTCGACCGCCTCGGGCATGAAGGCGGCGGCAAACTGGCGCAAGCGCGCATACTCTTCGGCATCATCGACCGCGACCCGACGCACGTCCGGGCTAAGCTCGTCGCGCAGCATGCGCGCTCCAAGCGGCAAATCGGCGTGCACAAGCGTACTTGTGGACACGCGCAGGTGCTCCTGGCGCACGTGCTCCCACAGGCGGGCCAGATACAGCATGTCGGCGTGCAGCGCCTCGGGCGGCGCGCGGTGCGCGGCGGTACGCACGATGTAGCCGCCGCCGTTGCCGTGCGCGGCACCGGTCGGTAACGCCATGCTCTCGGCCCGTTCGCGCACCGTGGCGCGCAGTTGCTCCCGGGTCTGAAGATCTTCGATTCGTGCCGATACTCCCACCCCGCGGCCGAAGGGCATGTACACCAGAAATCGAGAGGGGAGCGAAACCACGGTGGACAGGCGCGCCCCTTTGGTGCCGAGCGGATCTTTCAACACCTGCACCAGCAGATCCTGACCGGGCAGTACCAGGCTGGCGATGTCGGGCACGGGCGGCGCAATATTGTCCGAATCCGCAATCGCGGCGCGTGCAATGTCGCCGGCGTGCAAAAATGCGGTGCGCGTCAGCCCGATGTCGACGAACGCGGCCTGCATGCCCGGCAGCACGCGCGACACCCGGCCTTTGTATAGATTACCGACCAGTCCGCGACGCCCGGCGCGTTCGATATACAACTCCTGCGCGCTGCCATTGTCGACCAGTACGGCGCGTGTTTCACGCGGTGTCACGTTGACAAAAATCTCGCGCACTAACGCCCCGCCCCGACCATTGCACGGTCCGCCGGCCGTGCGGCGTGCTGCCAGCGCGGCACGCCGGCAGCATCCAGCAAAGCGGCGGTTTCAAACAAAGGCAGGCCCATTACCCCGGAGTAACTACCACGCAGCTCACTTACGAAAACTCCGCCGAACCCCTGGATCGCATACCCGCCGGCCTTGTCGCGCGGCTCGCCGCTGTCCCAATAACGTGCGCATTCCGCCGCTTCGAGGGCGCGAAACCGGACCTCGCTATCGCTGAGGCGCACATCGCTCCCGCCCCTGCCCACGAGCGCGACCGCCGTGAGCACGCGATGACTGCGACCTGATAGGCGTTCGAGCATCGATAGGGCGCTTTCGCGATCTGTGGGTTTGCCCAGCAGTTCGCTCTCGAGCACCACGGCCGTGTCGGCGCCCAGCACCGGAAGAGTGCCCGTCCACATTTTCTTTGCCTTGGCCAATGCCAGGCGCGCGACGCACTCGGCCGCCGCTTCACCGGCGCGCGGCGTTTCATCGACCCCGGCAATCGCAATCCGATGGGCGACCCCGATCTGCCACAACAATTCGCGCCGCCGTGGCGACGCGGACGCCAGTACCAGCACGGGCGGCAGGTCCTGCGGGCGTACGATGGAATCCGTAAGGGCGTTCATGGTCAGGCTCGATGGTACGGGTGCCCAGATAGCACCGTCGAGGCGCGATAGAGCTGTTCGGCGAGCAACACGCGCACCAGCGCGTGCGGGAAGGTGAGCGTCGAGAGCGACCAGCGCAGCTGTGCTCGGGCACCGACCGTCGCATCGAGTCCATCCGGCCCGCCGATTATGAAGCTCAAGGGATCCCCGTGGGCGCGCCGCTGCGCCAGCCAGGCGCTCAGTTGCAGTGTTGAAAACGTGCGGCCACGTTCCTCCAGAGCCACCACGTATTCGCGCGGCTCCAGAAGGCCCAAAATTCGCTCGGCTTCCAGTCTGACGGCTCTTTTGGCGTCGCCGTCGCCGTGCCGGCGCGCCACCGGAATTTCCACCAGTTCGATGGCATCGGCTCCGCGCAGCCGGCGCGAATAATCCTGGCAAGCGGCCTCCACCCAGGCACTCATGCGCGTGCCCACCGCAATCACGCGCACACGCATGCGGTCGGACCTGAAGTTCGCCTTAGCGACGGGACGGCGCGGCCGCGCTGCGGCGCCGTTGTGCCTGCGGCGCTTCCCAGAGCTGCTCGAGCGCATAGAACTCACGCACCCTTGGCAACATCACATGCACCAGCACATCCTGCAGATCGACCAGCACCCATTCCCCGTCCGCCTCCCCTTCGGTACCCATCGGACGTCGCCCCTCGGCTTTGGACTGCGCGATCACGCTTTCGGCAATGGCCCGTACGTGCCGATCCGAGGTGCCCGAGGCCACAATCATCGTGTCAGCGACGTCGGTCAGTGCGCGTACGTCCAGCACCTTGATGTTGACCGCCTTAAGGTCCTCAAGTGCCCTGAGGACCAGTTTTTCCAGAGCCACCAGTTCAGCGCTGCGGGGAGCTTTTGCAGTGCGCGCGGCCGGTGCGGAGCGGGCGGTGGACTTGGATTTGGGCTTTGCACTTGGCTTGGGCCTGGGCGTACGGCGGCCCGGAGTGGAGTCGGTGTCGGGATGGAGCCGGCGCGGGCGCGGGCGCGGGCTGCGGCGGGATGTGGTCATGCGTGTCGGATTACCTCTATTGTTGAGCATAGCACCCGGTCGTGACGATGATCTCGCGGACTGCATCGGGCACCAGATAGCGCAGGTCCCGATTGGCGTAAATAAGCTGGCGCAGGTCGGTCGATGCGATTTCCAGCTGGGTGACGGCCAGCACGTAAATCCGTCCGGCCTTGCTCTGGTGTAAATCGCGCACGCTGCCCGTGCCCCGATCGACCATGACCTCGCCCAGTGGCCCGGTCATGGGGGCCTTCCACCCGGGCCGATGCGCCACGACTACATGGGCCAAGTCAAATATCTCGCGCCAGCGATGCCAATTGGGCATCCCCAGGAACGCATCCATCCCCAGCAACAGACACAAGGACCGATCGGTAAATTCCTGACGCAGGTCCAGCAGCGTGTCAACCGAATAGGAAACACCGCTCCGGCGCATCTCGCGGTCATCGACGACGAAAGCGTTCTGGCCGGCCACGGCGGCTCGAACCATCTGCAGGCGCAGCTCCGGGGCCGCCTGGGTGGGTTCCCGATGCGGCGGATCACCGGTAGGCAGGAACCGGACCTGCGAGAGCCGTAGCGCCTGCCACAGTTCAAAGGCGGTGCGCAGATGCCCATAGTGGATCGGGTCAAAGGTACCCCCGAACAGGCCGATCGGTTCACTCATGCGCGTGCGCGCTCCCACACCCCGGCAAATCGCGGCAGGGGCAGTGTACGCCTGCCGCACATCTCCACCACCAGCAACGCCAGCTCGTCCCAGGCATTGCCGTGCGCCTGGCCCTTGGCCACGCGATCAACGCGTGCGGCTCGAAAAACCAGCCGCGCGGTCGGCAGGCGACGCGAGCCCTCGCTTTGGGCGCGCAGCGCGCGCACCAACCACCAAAGCACGCGCACAGGTTCGTCCCCTTCGGCGCGCAGGCCCGCCAGGATCCGCAGCGCCCGCGCTGCTTCCCCGGCATTGGTGGCCTCGGTAAGTTGCAGCACCTGGAATCGGGCACTTTCCCCAAAAACGTCGTGCAGTTCGTCGCGACCCAGGCGCACTCCGGGTCCGAAACGCATGCGTAACTTTTCAATCTCCTGCTGGGCGGCCAGAAGATTGCCCTCGGTCGCCTCGGCCAGCAACGCTACAGCGTCGGCCGATACTTCCAGCCCGGCGGCGCGCAGGCGTCGTTCCAACCAGTCCGGAAACTGGCCGCTCGCCGGTGGCCAAAGCGCCAACCAGGCACCCCGCTCCTGCACCGCACGCACCCAGGCGGCACCTTGCGTTTCCCGATCCAGCCGCCCGGTCACGATCAGCAGCAGCGTTTCTTCTCCCGCCGCGGCGATCAGCTTGAGCAGGCTTGGCGCACCATGGCCGGGCTTGCCACTGGGCATACGTATCTCAAGGATGCGCCGGCTGGAAAACAAGGAGCGGCTGCGCACCGCCTCCAGGGCCTGCTCCCACACAGTGGAACTGCGTTCGATGAATATCTGCTCGCGTTCCGCGAACTCCAATGCTGAGGCCCGGCGGTGAATGGCATCCAGGGCCTCGCCCGCCAGCAGCGGCTCATCACTGGAAATCAGATACACCGGCAGCAGCCGATCAGCGAGCTGCCGGGATAGGTTATCGATGGTGATTTTCACGGGCGCTCCTGTGTGCGCAGAGTAACTGAATCCGCGCTCGACGCGCGACTTGCCGCCACCCCCGGGAAACGTCTAGTCTGCGCCCATGCCCACTTTGTTTGAGCGCATTATTTCCGGCGATGTGCCTGCGGATATTGTCTATCGTGACGAACGCGTCACCGCCTTTCGGGATATCCACCCGCGAGCTCCGGTCCATATTCTCATCGTGCCCAACAAGCCCATTCCCACGGCCAACGACATCGTAGATTCGGACGAAGCATTAGTTGGCCACATGTACACGGTGGCGCGCGATCTGGCGCAACGCGAAGGGATCGCTGCGGATGGCTACCGCCTGATCATCAACTGCAACGCGCACGGCGGCCAGGAGGTATACCACCTGCACGTGCATCTGCTCGGCGGACGTCCGCTGGGGCCCATGGTGCAAACATGAAAACTGCAAACGCGCTCTACCCCGCCATCAAGCCTTATCGGCGCGGTCGGCTGCGGGTCTCCGCATTGCACGAACTGTACTTCGAGGAAAGTGGCAATCCTCGTGGCAAGCCGGTGGTGTTCCTGCACGGCGGTCCGGGCGGGGGCACCAGCCCGGCGATGCGACGATTTTTCAATCCGCGCCGCTACCGGATCGTGCTCTTCGACCAGCGCGGCTGCGGTAAGAGCCGCCCGCACGCCTCGCTGGTCGCAAACACGACCTGGGATCTGGTGGCCGATATCGAGCGCTTGCGTGAGTATCTGCAAATCCGGCGCTGGCAGGTGTTCGGCGGTTCCTGGGGATCGACCTTGGCGCTAGCCTACGCGCAAACCCATCCCAAGCGAGTCACGGAACTTGTTCTACGCGGGATCTTTTTGCTGCGCCGCTCGGAACTGGACTGGTTCTATCAGGATGAGTTGGGCGCCGCGTCGCTATTTCCCGACCTGTGGGAAAAATACGTAGCGCTGATTCCGCCGCGGGAACGAGGCAACATGATGCGCGCGTACTATCGCCGCCTCACTTCCGGCAATGCAAAGGTACGGGCGCGCGCGGCATACGCCTGGGCGATATGGGAAGGCGCGACGAGCTATCTGCAGGCGAAGGATCACGACCTCGCGCAGTTTTCAGACCCGGACATCGCCGCCGCCTTCGCCCGGATCGAATGCCATTACTTCGTGAATCGCGGCTTTTTGCAAAGTGAGGACCAGTTGCTGCGCGGAGTACGCAAGATCCGCCACATACCCGCGGTCATCGTGCAGGGCCGCTACGACGTGGTGTGCCCGGTGCGAAGCGCCTGGGCGCTGCATCGCGCCTGGCCGGAAGCCGACCTGCAGATTTCCGTCGACGCCGGCCACTCGGCGTTCGAGCCAAGCAACGCGCGCGCGCTGGTGGCCGCCACCGACCGTTTCGCAGGACCCAAGCGCGCTAAACGGCGCGCAGGCGCCCGGTAAGTTTTTCTACCGCATCGATAATTCCCGCGCTCTGCAGCCAGGCGCGCGCCTCGTGGGCGTCTTGCTCAAACCAGGCGCGCGCGTTGCCGAGCCTGAAGGTATAGCCCCACTCATCCATGTCGCGCCACGCATCCGCGCGATCGCAGCCGCGCAGCTGCTCAGCCAGCAGCACCTGCAGATAACACACCGCGTTTTCCTCCGCGTCATTTCCCCCGGCGTCCCGATCGAGCCCCACGCGCCGCTCCGGACTCATACAGATGTAGTGTGCCGCTTCATGGAAAATGGAATGCAGCGGGGTATCGAGGCGTGCCAAGAGCGTACCGCCTTGCAGACCCGCTTCGCTCTCTCCCCAGTAGGAGCCCGGAATTTTCGCTCCCGGCTCGCTCAGACGCAGATCAAGCCCGAACTTCGCCAGCAGTCCCGACACTGCACTCCGGTCGGCCTGGCCCAGACGCAGCATGGCACTAAAGTGCCGCCAGTCGGTGCATGATGAGTGCCGCCAGGTCCTCGGCAAGCGCCTGCCTCAGGTAATCGCTCTCGCGCTGCTTGGCGAGGAGCTGAGTCTCATCGAAGCTGTATTCGCGCGTGAGCGTGTGTTCCTCGGCCGGCAGAAGTTCGCGCCCCTGGTACTCCACCGCTACCTTGACGCGGTAAGTGAGCAAAAATGCCGTGGGCGTGTTGCGCGCCGATACCGTCAAGATTCTCTCCGAGCTTTCATCGGCAAGGATGTGCACGATTGCCGCATCAGCCCCCGGCCCGTCGAAGCGCGAGCCCGCCGTATTCAGCGCGGCGCGGAGCGAGGCGTAAAAGTCGGATTGTCGGTCGCCGGCCTCGATGCGGGTATTGGCGAGCGAGCGTGGCAGCTCGATGCGCCCCTGCATGTGAAAACCGCAACCGACGAGCCACAACAGCGCCGGCGCCAGCACCGCGAATCTGCAGCAACGCGATAAAACGGCGACTCTCATCAGACCACGATATTAACGAGCTTGCCCGGCACGTAGATCACCCGGCGCGGGGCAGTTTCTCCAACGAATCGTCGAACCGTGGAGTCCTCGAGCGCGGCGGAACGCGCGCTGGCCTCATCCGCGCCGGCGGCGACGCGGACGCGGGCGCGGAGCTTGCCGTTCACCTGCACCACCAGCTCGACGGTTTCCTGGATCAGCGCCAGCGGGTCGGGCTGCGGCCAGGCCTCATCGATGAGCGCGCGTTCATGGCCTAGGCAGAACCACAGCACGTGGCAGACGTGCGGCACCATCGGCGAGAGGCACATGACCGCGGTTTCGAGCGCCTCGTGACGCACGGCGCGGCCGAGCTCGCCGGGTTCTTCATAGCGGGCGACTGCGTTAAGTAACTCCATGACCGCGGCGATCGCGGTGTTGAACACACGTCGGCGCGCGATGTCATCGCCGACGCGCTTCAGGGTCTGGTGCGTCAGCAGCCGCATCCGCGCAGCCGCACCTTGCAACGGGCCCCAGTGCGCACGCTGAGACAGCGGGCCAGCGACACTGTGGTCGTACACCGCCTTCCACAGGCGGCGCAGGAACCGGTACTGGCCCTGGGCGCCTTCGTCGGACCACTCGAGCGTCTGCTCAGGCGGCGCCGCGAACAGCATGAACAGCCGGGCCGTGTCCGCGCCATATTTTTCCACCAGGGTCTGGGGGTCGACGCCATTGTTCTTGGACTTGGACATCGTGCCCAGGCCGGCATATTCCACAGATTGTCCGTCGCTTTGCAGGCTCGCGCCGATGCGCTTGCCCGCGGCATCGTGCTGGACCAAGACTTCCGCCGGGTTGAAATACACCCGCCGCCCGCCGCTCGGCTGCCGGAAATAGATTTGGTTCAGCACCATGCCCTGCGTCAAGAGCTTGCTGAAGGGTTCGGCGAGTTCGACCAGCCCCATGTCGCGCATGACGCGAGTCCAGAAGCGCGAATACAGCAGGTGCAAGATTGCGTGTTCGATGCCGCCAATGTACTGATCCACCGGCAACCAATACTGTGCGCGGGCATCAACCGGCGCGCCCGCCTGGTCGGAACTCGCAAAACGCAGAAAATACCAGGACGAGTCCACGAAAGTGTCCATGGTATCGGTCTCACGGCGCGCGCCTTGTCCGCAACTTGGGCAGGTACAGCGCACGAAGGCCTCGCACTTGGCGAGCGGGTTGCCCGAGCCGTCAGGCAGCAGGTCTTCGGGCAGTCGGACCGGCAGATCCGCGTCCGGCACCGGCACCTCGCCGCAGCGCTCGCAATGGATCAGCGGTATCGGGCAACCCCAGTAGCGCTGGCGCGATATGCCCCAGTCGCGCAGCCGCCACTGCACGCGCTTGGCGCCCAGTCCGCGCTGTTCGAGGGCGGCGGCAATGGCAGCGGTCGCAGCGGCCGAGGCCAGGCCCGAGAATTCTCCGGAATTAACGCTCACGCCAGTGGCGGACAGCGCCGGAGCCCATTCATCGCCAAGGCCCACCTCGACGCCCGCGGGCTGCACCACGACGCGCATCGGGATCTGGTGCCGCCGAGCAAATTCGAAGTCACGATCGTCGTGCGCGGGCACTCCCATGACCGCGCCTTCGCCGTAACTCATCAACACATAATTGGCGACCCAGATTTCGACCGGCTCCCCGGTGAGCGGATGGCGTACGTGAAGACCGGTGTTTTGCCCGCGTTTTTCCACCGTGGCGACGTCCGCTTCCATGGTGCTGCCGCGACGGCACTCCTCTACGAAAGCGGCCAGGGCAGGATTGCCGGCAGAGGCCGCCGTAGCAAGCGGGTGCTCGGCCGATATTGCCATGAAGGTCACGCCAAAAAGCGTGTCAACGCGCGTGGTGAAGACTTTCATGCCCCGGTTTGCGTCGTGCGCAGCGCCACCGAGTACAGCGAGGGTGTCCTGGGCGTATGGAAAGGTCACGTCGCACCCTTCGCTGCGGCCGATCCAGTTCGCCTGCATGGTGCGCACGCGCTCGGGCCACTCGGTGAGCCCCTGCAGAGCATCGAGTAACTCTGCCGCATACGCCGTGATGCGCAGGTAGTACATCGGAATCTCGCGCTTTTCGATCAGCGCACCGGTCCGCCAGCCGTGTCCGTCGATAACCTGCTCGTTGGCGAGTACGGTCTTGTCCACCGGATCCCAGTTGACGACACCGGTTTTTTTATAGGCAATGCCGCGTTCGCGCATGCGCACGAACAGCCACTGGTTCCAGCAGTAATAATCTGGATCGCAGGTCGCCAGTTCGCGGCTCCAATCCAGGCCGAACCCCAGGGCCTGCAGCTGGTTCTTCATGTAGGCGATGTTCTCGCGTGTCCAGCGTGCTGGCGGCACACCGTTGGCGATCGCCGCGTTCTCGGCCGGCAGGCCGAAGGCATCCCAACCCATCGGCTGCAGAACGTTCAGGCCCTGCATGCGCATGTATCGCGCCAGCGCATCGCCAATTGCGTAGTTGCGCACGTGGCCCATGTGCAGGCGGCCGGACGGATAGGGAAACATCGACAGGCAGTAGAACTTCTGACGCCCAGAATCCTCACGGGCCACAAAGCTGGCGTGCGTGTTCCAATAGTCCTGAGCGGCGCGCTCGACGGCGGCCGGTTCGTATCGTTCTTGCATGGGCGGGACAACGGACAAGGCCGAATAACCGTGGGCTCGGCCCTAGGATACACGAAGCGGCCGGCCCCTCAGTCGGGGACCGGCCGCCGCGAGATTAGTCGAGCTGCACGGTAACGATACGCTGCTGGCTCACACCCTGTGACGGATCGTAGCTCTGCACCAGCAAAGTGATCGAGCGTCCGGCCGCGCGTACGGCATTGCGCAACTCGCTGACGGAGTTTACCCGCGTCCGGTTCGCGCCCAAAATCACCTCGCCACTGCGCAAGCCCGCTTCCGCCGACGGACCGTCCGTGTCGGTGATCACGACGCTGCCGGTGGTGTGCAACTGGGTCTTTTCGGCCGCGCTCAGTTCACGGACGCTCAAGCCCAGAGCCTCCAGCTTGTCACTGTCCTTGCCCCCAGCACTGCCACGGGTCACGCTGCCCTTGTCCTTGAGTTCCTCGACCGTAACGTTGATGTGCTTGACGCCCTGGCCGCGCCAGACTTCCAGATCGGCCACGGTCCCCGGGCGAATCCCTGCGATCAGCGCCGGCAGTTCCGAAGACTGCTCGATCTTGTGGCTGTTGACGCTGAGAATGATGTCTTCCGGCTTCAATCCGGCCTTGTCTGCAGGCCCACCGGCATCGACCGAACTGACGGCCGCCCCACGTGGACGGTCCAGTCCGAAGCTCTGGGCCAGTGCGGCGGTCACCTGTTGAATGCTCACGCCGATGCGCCCTCGGGTCACGTGGCCGGTAGCTATGAGCTGCCCGCGCACGTTGTTGGCGATGTCGATCGGGATCGCGAACGACAGACCGGCGTAGCTGCCGGTATTGCTGTAGATCTGGGAGTTGATGCCGACCACTTCGCCGTTCATGTTAAATAGTGGTCCGCCCGAGTTGCCCGGATTGACTGCCACGTCGGTCTGAATGAAATTCACGTAGTTGTAGGCCGAGCCTCCGCGCACCTCGCGGCCAATCGCGCTGATGATGCCCGCGGTCACGCTGTTCTGGAAATTAAACGGCGAGCCGATGGCCACCACCCATTCGCCCGGGCGCAATTTGCTCGGATCACCGATCCGTACGGTCGGCAGATTCTTGGCCTCGATCTTGAGCAGCGCCACGTCCGACTTGTCGTCGCTCCCAATGACCTTGGCCTGGAACTCACGCCGGTCGGTGAGCCGCACCGTGACGCGCGTGGCATTTTCGACCACGTGGGTATTGGTCAGGATGTAACCGTCGGCGCTGACGATAAATCCTGAACCTACCCCCTCCTCCGGCGGCAGGTCGCGCGGCTGCTGGTTCTGGAACTGGCGGAAGAAGTCGCTGAAGGGATCATTATCCGAAAATGGATTGCCGCCGCCGGCCTGCGGATTGCGCTGGCGCTTTTCCACGACGGTCACGTTGACCACCGCCGGACCGACTTGTTCAACGAGGGTCGAAAAATCGGGCAAACCGCGCACCAGAGGCGCGGCCGGTACGGTGCTCGCTGCCGATGCCGCGGCAGGCGCGGCGGGCGCGGCGGGCGCGGCGGCCGGCGCCGCAGTTGAAGCCTGCGGCGAGCAGGCTGACAGGAATGCGGCGACCAATAACAAGCCCACCGTACGGGGGGCGACAAGCTCATTTGCCATATCTAAATTGCTCCAGCTCCAATTGTAAGTTATTACCCGAAATGGGTGCGGCTCCGGCGAAACCAAGCCGTAGCGAGCGCGGCCAGCGCCAGGCACACCACCGCCCAGTTGCCGACCCGGGTGTATGGGGATAGACCGCTGCGGGCAACGACGGTTCCGCGCAAAACGGCGCTCCGGTACTCGGGAGCCACAGCCAGCAAATCGCCACGCGGACCAATGATGGCCGAGACGCCATCATTGGCCGCTCGCAGCAGATAGCGGTCGGCCTCGAGGGCCCGCATGCGGCTGATCTGCAGGTGCTGATAGCGCGCAGGAGAGTGCCCGAACCAGGCATCGTTGGTGACATTGACCAGCAGGTCCGAGCGCTTGACCAAATCCAACTGCGCGCTGCCAAAAGCATCCTCGTAGCAAATCGAGGGGGCCAGGCGCATTCCACCCCCCGCCAGGGGCGCTTGGTGGTCCGAGCCGGACGCAAAGTCGGAATACGGCAGAGTGAGTAACCGCAGCCAGCTGCGCACAAACGCGGGCACCGGAAAAGTCTCGGCAAACATGACCAGGTGGCGCTTGTCATAAAACACCACGCCACTGGTGAGCGCCATGATCGAATTGTAATAGTCGACGCCGTTGTCGCCCAGGCGCACCACGCCCATGATGACATCGCTACCGTGACTGCTTGATCGGGCCTGGATCTCCGCCAGGTAGCGAACGATTTCGTTCGCCAACTCGGGGATCGCAGCCTCGGGCCACACGATCAGGCGCGCCCCCAGGGCCTGATCATTGAGCTGGCGATAAAGCACCTTAGTCGGCTCACGATGTTCCAGCTGCCATTTATCGTCCGGCGGAATCGCGCCCTGCAGGATCGCGACCGGAACCGCGGCGCCGGTGGGCTGGGTCCAGCTCACGCGCCCCAGAGCCCAACCCCCCGCCCAGATCAAGGCGAGCAGCGCCAGTGCGGTGCCAGCCGCTCGACTTCTATACTCCGTGAGCGCCGCAAGCGCTCCGGCCTGGACAAGCAAAAGCGCGGACAAGCCGTACACACCGAGCACCGGCGCATAGGCGGACAGCCAGGTGTCGGTTTGCGAATAGCCCAGAGAAAACCAGGGAAAGCCGGATAGGAACCAGCCCCGCCACCACTCACACAACAGCCACAGCGCCGGCAATCCCACGTACCACCGCCAGGGGCCCCGTGCCGGCAAAATCCTCACCGTGAGCCAGCCGAGCATTGCGTAGTAGCTGGCCATGAGCACGACCAGTACCACGATCAAAGCGACGGTAAGCCATATCGGCGCACCGCCAAAGTCGTGGATCGACACGTACAGCCACCAGGTGCCGGAGCCAAAGGTGCCCGTGCCGAAGGCGAATCCGAGCAGCGCCGCACGCCGCGCGCCGGGCCCGGACCACAAGCGCATCAAGAGCGCAGGACACAATATCGCCAGCGGCCAGTACCCAAAGGGTGAAAAGGCGAGCGGCAACAGCACGCCGGCAACCAGTGCCAGCGCCAGCGGCCACCACGGTGGCGCGCGCACCGCGCGCGTCCAAACCTTCACGACGTTGACTGCGCGGGACGCAGCGCCGTGACGCGTAGACTGTCGATGCGTCGCCGATCGGTGCGCAGCACACGAAACTCGAACGCTCCTATGCTCACCGTCTCCCCACGCCGCGGCACTCGGCCGAGCTGGCGCATTACTAAGCCGGCAATCGTGTCGAATTCCGCGTCGTCAAAGCTGCTGCCAAAGTGCTCGTTAAATTCCGCGATGCGTGTGGAACCGCGCACCGCGAAGTGCTGCTCGCCTTCGGCACGGATGTTCAGGTCATCCTCGATGTCAAACTCATCGTCGATCTCCCCGACGATCTGCTCGATGACATCTTCAATGGTGATTAGCCCGGCGACGCCCCCGTACTCGTCCACAACAATGGCCATGTGATTGCGGTTGCCGCGGAATTCCTTGAGCAGCACGTCGAGTCGCTTGGCCTCAGGCACGAACACCGCCGGCCGAAGGAACTCGCGCATGTCGAACTTCGCCAAGCTCGCGGCACTCGCCGCTCGCAACAAGTCCTTGGCGAGCAGGATACCGACCACATCGTCGCGATCGCCGTCCACCACCGGGAAGCGTGAGTGGCCGGACTCCACGACTGCGGGCAGGATGCGGGCTAGAGGATCTTCTCGCCGAATGCACACCATCTCAGCGCGCGCCACCATCAGATCACGAGCCTGCAGCTCAGCCATGGTCAACGCGCCCTCCACCATCGCCATGGCGTCCCCATCGAGCAGCCCCCGCTTGGCCGCCTCGCGGAGCAATTCCAGCAGCTGAGCCCGCTCGCGCAGGCCGCCCGCCAAGGTGCGCGTCAGGCGCCCGCGCCAGCCGCCCGAGGCGCTCTTGGTCTTGCCTTTGGCCTTCGCCATGCCCTAGGCGCTCCGGTAGGGATTGGGCAGGCCAAGGGCACGCAAGAGTCGAACCTCCCTCCGCTCCATGCGCCGCGCGTCGAGGGGACGGGTGTGGTCGTAGCCGATCAAGTGCAGTGCGCCGTGGATGACCAGGTGCATCCAGTGGGCGCGCACCGCCTTGCCCTGAACGCGCGCCTCGCGTTGCAACACCTCCGGACAGATCACCAGATCGCCCAGCAACGGGCCCGGCGCCGCCGGCGCAAAGGACAGCACGTTGGTGGGGTAATTTCTTTG
Organism: Steroidobacterales bacterium; assembly: GCA_038234675.1. GTDB lineage: Bacteria > Pseudomonadota > Gammaproteobacteria > Steroidobacterales > Steroidobacteraceae > FEN-1191. The sequence goes on along the minus strand of JBBQTF010000009.1, from coordinate 22,082 downwards.
TCGATAGCGCCGGTTCAGGCTACGGCTGCGGGCCGAGCCGACGACCAGTACCGACAACTCGCGACCACGTCCCTGACGGCCCAGCGCGAGACTCGCCCAGCGTCGCAGGGCCCGGATTCCCGGTACCCAGCCTCGGCGCGTGGCGCGACGCACATGTACGGTGAGCTGGGTGGCCTCGCTGACCGCCGCCCCAGTCACGCGCTCCAGGTTAGCGGCGCGGCGCATCGGATACTTCAGGGGCCGATGGAGCGTACGCCTCATAGGCCTGCACGATGCGCTGCACCAGCGGATGGCGCACCACGTCGGCGGCGTCAAAATGATTAAAAGCGACCCCGTGAACATCGCGCAGCACCTGTAGGGCATGGCGCAGACCCGAGGTCCGGCCGGCCGGCAGATCGGTCTGCGTGACATCGCCCGTGACCACGGCGCGCGAGCCGAACCCGATGCGCGTCAGGAACATCTTCATCTGCTCGACTGTGGTGTTCTGAGCCTCGTCGAGAATGATGAACGAATCGTTGAGCGAGCGACCGCGCATGAAGGCGAGCGGCGCGACCTCAATAACCGATCGCTCGATCAATCGGGCCACCTGATCAAAGCCTAGCATCTCGTATAGTGCGTCATAGATCGGCCGCAAGTAAGGATCGACCTTTTGCGCCAGATCCCCCGGCAGGAAACCCAGACGCTCCCCGGCTTCCACCGCCGGGCGCACCAGCACCAGGCGGCGCACACGCTCAGAGGTCAGTGCCTCCACGGCGCAAGCCACCGCCAGATAGGTCTTGCCGGTTCCCGCCGGCCCGATGCCAAAGCTAAGATCGCGGGCGCGCATGCTCGCCAGGTACGCCTGCTGATGGGCACCGCGTGCACGAATCAGCCGGTGCGGCGTGCGCACGACCAACATGTCGGGGGCGGAGGAGCCGCCCTCTGGGCTCGACGCGCCGCGCGGCAGCCCCTGCTCCACGATGCACAGATGAACCTGCTCGGCGCTGATCTCGCCGGTCTGCGCCTGGCCGTGCAATGCGCGCAGCGCCCGCTCCGCCGCGTCGGCCCGCGACCCCTGCACACGAAAGCCGTGGCCGCGGCGACGGATCTGTACTTCGAGGCGTTCCTCGATTTGCCGCAGATTGGCGTCGAGCGGACCACACAGAATCGCCAGCCGGGCGTTGTCGGCAGGCTCCAGCTCAAATTCGCGGGCAATGGGCACGGTGGATGGAGGCAGGTTCACACCCTCGCTGCGGCGAATTCGCCTGGCGGCGTTGTCTCATTTGGCGCCGTGGCCGCGTGCAGGCGCCCACGGAGCGAATGGGGCCGGGCCTCGGTGATCCGCACGTCGACGAAACGCTGCAAAAGGCTGGTCGGGCCGCTGAAATTGACCCAACGGTTACACTCGGTGCGCCCGGCCAGCTCGGTGCTGTCCTTCTTGGCGTGGCGCTCGACCAGGACTCTTTGCACGCCGCCCACGAGAGCGCGACTGATCTGCAGGCTTTGCGCGTCCAGTTGCCCCTGGAGTCGGGCCAGGCGCTGCTGTTTGATCTCGAGCGTGAGCTCATCGGAAAGTGCCGCCGCCGGCGTACCCGGACGTGCGCTGTAGATAAAGCAAAAAGATTGATCCAGGCGCGCCTGCTCCACCAGCCGCAAGGTCGCCTCAAAATCGCGCTCACTCTCGCCTGGAAAGCCGACGATGATGTCGGTGGACACTGCGATATCGGGCCGCACGGCGCGGAGCCGTCGCAATCGGTCTTTGTACTCCAGGGCGGTATAGCCGCGCTTCATCAACGCCAGTATGCGATCGGAACCGCTTTGCACCGGCAGGTGCAGGTGGTTGGCGAGTTTGGGCACGTTGGCGTAGGCCTCAATCAGGCTGTCGGTAAATTCGAGCGGGTGCGAGGTCGTGAAGCGAATGCGCTCAATGCCCGGGAGACGCGCCACATGATGGATCAGCGAGGCCAGATCGCCGGTCCCGCCCCCGTCCAGAGCGCCGGCGTAAGCGTTCACGTTCTGTCCCAGGAGCGTAATTTCTCCTACCCCCTGTGCCGCCAGGGACTGCGCTTCATCGAGCACTTGTGCGAACGGTCGGCTCATCTCATCGCCGCGTGTGTAGGGCACCACACAGAAACTGCAATACTTACTGCAGCCTTCCATGATTGAAAGATAGGCGCGCGCACCCTCGGCGCGCGGCGCCGGAAGCCGATCGAACTTCTCGATCTCCGGAAAACTGACGTCGACTACCACCCGCCCGCTGCGCCGCCGTTCGCTTAGCATCTCGGCCAGCCGATGAATGGTCTGTGGCCCGAATATCAGATCGACAAACGGCGCGCGCGAGCTGATGGACTCGCCTTCCTGACTAGCTACGCATCCGCCGACGCCGATGATGACGTGCGGGCGCCGCTGCTTATGCGCACGCCATTCTCCGAGCAGCGAGTAAACCTTCTCTTCCGCCTTCTCGCGCACGGAACAGGTGTTCATCAGCAGCAAATCAGCGCGGGCTGGATCTTCGGTCGGGCTCAGGCCCGCGCTCGCGCGCAGCACGTCCGCCATGCGCGCCGAGTCGTACTCGTTCATCTGACAGCCGAAAGTCTTGATGTAGTAGAGCCCGCTCATGCATCAAAAGGGAATGTCGTCATCGAATCCTTCAGCGCTGGCTCCCGCCGGTGCCGGCTCGGCCGCGGGCGCTCGATCGCGTGCTTCGTAACTGCCGCTGCCCCCGCCGCTTCCGCCGCCGCCACCCCCACCGCCGCGGCCCCCGATCATTTGCATATCGTTGGCGATGATCTCGGTGGTATACCGGTCGCGGCCTTCCTTGTCCTGCCACTTGCGGGTACGTAACGAGCCTTCGATGTAAACCTGCGCACCCTTGCGCAGGTATTCGCCGGCGATCTCGCCCAAACGCCCAAACAGCGCCACGTGGTGCCATTCGGTCCGTTCTTTTTGTTCGCCGGACTGTTTGTCTTTCCAGCTCTCGCTGGTGGCAATGCGAATGTTGGCGACCGTCATGCCCGAGGGCATGGAGCGCGTCTCCGGGTCCGCACCCAGATTGCCAATGAGTATGACTTTGTTGACTCCGCGCGCCATGGCCGACCCCTCTTGAAACGCTAGATGCCCAAAGCGCTATTGTAGTCGCCACCAGCGCCCCGGCGGGGGCACGTTTCAGGCGCATTCCCGTAGTCACGGGCACGGGGGCCGCCGCAGGCTGCGCCGGGACTCGCTGTAGCCGCACCACGGCCACCTGTGGGCCGGGATCCGCGCGGGGGGTGGCTCCGCCCTCCCGCGAAAGGGACCGGGCAGAGCGGTGTAGAATAGCCGCCGTTCTATGCCTTCTTACCGCAACTCGAAACCCTAGTGCTATGAAGACCATCCGGGTGCGTGGCGCCCGCACGCACAACCTGAAGAATATCGACCTGGAACTGCCCCGGGAGCGATTGATTGTGCTCACCGGGCTTTCTGGGTCGGGCAAGTCGTCTTTGGCCTTTGACACGCTCTACGCCGAAGGCCAGCGCCGCTACGTGGAGTCCCTTTCGGCCTACGCACGCCAGTTTCTGTCCATGATGGACAAGCCGGACGTGGACAGCATCGAGGGGCTCTCGCCAGCGATCGCCATCGAGCAGAAAGCCGGATCCCACAATCCACGCTCCACGGTAGGCACGGTCACCGAAATCTACGATTACCTGCGCCTGCTCTATGCGCGTGCGGGTCTGCCACGCTGCCCGATCCACGGTATCGATCTGGCAGCGCAGAGCGTAGGTCAGATGGTCGACCAGGTACTGCAGGCGGCCCCCGACCAATCGGCATTGCTGCTCGCGCCTCTGGTCAATGACCGGAAGGGAGAACACGCGCAGCTGATCGGGGAGCTGGCCGGACAGGGTTTTGCGCGCGTGCGCATCGACGAAAAGGTGTACGAGCTGGACCAGGTACCCGCGCTGCAGTCCCGGCGTAAGCACACGATCGAGGCCGTCGTGGATCGGTTCCGGGTCAGGCCCGAGCTGGCGCAGCGGCTGGCGGAATCTTTTGAGACCGCCCTGAAACTGAGCAATGGCACGGCGCGCGTGGTCTTTGGCGATGGGGCGGGCCCGGCGCCGTTGTCGTTCTCCAGCCGACACGCCTGCCCAGAATGTGGCTTCGCGGTGCCGAACCTCGAGCCGCGAATGTTTTCATTTAACAATCCGGCTGGCGCCTGCCCCAGTTGCGATGGGCTCGGCCTGCAGAATTTTTTCGATCCGCAACGCGTCATCTCACATCCGCAACTCTCGCTGGCGGCGGGCGCAGTACGCGGCTGGGACCGACACAACAAGCACTACTTCCAGTTGCTGCAGGGCCTGGCCAGACACTACGAATTTGACATCGACACCACCTGGTCGGAATTGCCCGAGGCGGTGCGTAACCGCCTGCTGTACGGGAGCGAGGGCGTGGAAATCGAGTTTCGCTATAACGACGCCCGCGGCAGTGCGCAGAAGCGCCGCCATGCATTCGAGGGCATCATGCCCAATCTCGAGCGCCGCTGGCGCGAGAGTGATTCGGGCGCGGTACGCGAGGAACTTGGCCGTTACCGCGGCACGCGGGCCTGCCCCACGTGCAAGGGCACGCGCCTCAATGAACTCGCGCGCGCCGTGCTGGTCCAGGGCCGCAACATCGCTGAGATCACGCAACTCACGGTAGGCCAAGCGCTGGCACACTTCGGGGCGCTGCAGCTGGAGGGGTGGCGTGCAACGGTCGCGGACCGAATCGTGCGCGAAGTGAGCGCGCGGTTGCGATTCCTTGCCGATGTGGGGCTCGATTATCTTGGGCTCAATCGCGCGGCCGACACACTCTCGGGCGGTGAGACGCAGCGCATACGTCTGGCCAGCCAGGTCGGCTCCGGTCTCACGGGCGTGATGTACATCCTCGATGAGCCCTCGATCGGCCTGCATCAGCGCGACAACGCACGGCTCCTGGGCACGCTCAAGCGCCTACGCGATCTAGGCAACACGGTCATCGTCGTCGAGCACGACGAGGAGGCGATCAGAGCCGCAGATTACGTGGTGGATCTGGGTCCGGGGGCCGGCGTACACGGAGGCGAGGTGGTCGCCCAAGGGCGCCCCGAACAGATCGCCGCCAACCCGAAGTCGCTCACGGGCCGCTATCTGGCCGGGCTGGATGTCATCCCGATACCCCGGGAGCGGCGTAAGCGCGGTGCGGCCCGCATAGGTATTGTCGACGCGACCGGAAATAACCTGCGGAATCTTGACGTGACGATTCCGATTGGCCTGTTCACCTGCGTCACGGGGGTGTCGGGCTCGGGAAAGTCGACCTTGATTAATGACACGCTGTTCCGCTATGCCGCGGCGCGGCTCAGCGAAGGCAGCATGACGGGCGCGGCCCCGTGCCGCGAGATCAGCGGCTTGGAACGCTTCGAGCGAGTCGTGGATATCGACCAAAATCCGATCGGCCGCACCCCGCGTTCAAACCCGGCGACCTATACGGGCCTGTTCTCGGTCATACGCGAACTCTACGCCCAGGTGCCGGAAGCACGGGCGCGTGGTTACGATGCGGGCCGCTTTAGTTTCAACGTGCGTGGCGGCCGTTGCGAGGCCTGCCAGGGGGATGGCGTGCTGCGGGTCGAGATGCACTTTCTGCCCGACGTGTACGTGCCCTGCGACGTGTGCCGCGGCCGGCGCTACAACCGCGAGACGCTGGAAGTGCGCTACCGCGGGCACAACATCTACGAGGTGCTCGAACTCACGGTCGAAGCTGCCGCGGCGCTGTTTGCCAACGTGCCGGCAGCTGCCAATCGCCTGCGCACGCTGCTCGATGTCGGGCTGCAGTACGTGCGTTTGGGGCAGAGCGCAACCACACTCTCGGGCGGTGAGGCGCAGCGCGTCAAGCTCGCCCGCGAGCTCGCCAAGCGCACGGCAGGACGCACGCTGTACATACTCGATGAACCGACCACCGGCCTGCACTTTCACGACGTCGCGCAGCTCTTAGGGGTGCTACAGCAGCTCGTGGATGCCGGCAACACCATGGTCGTGATTGAACACAATCTTGATGTGATCAAAACGGCTGACTGGATCATCGATCTGGGGCCCGGGGGTGGCGAGAACGGGGGGCGCGTGCTGGCTGAAGGCACACCCGAGCAGATCGGCGCGCACCAGGACTCCGTAACCGGCCAGTATCTGGCGCCGCTCCTGCGCCGAACAGCGCCCGCGGCGCGGCGCGCTTAGGCCTTTCCAATACTTCAGGGCGCGCGCGGCGCTCCGGACTGGAAATATTGGTGGATCTCCCCGTTCTCGACCCGCTCCTGGTATTGCCCCGCGGTGTATTCGCCCACCACCCGACGCCAGAACGCCACCGCCTGTGGATTGCGCAGGTACTCCATGATGTGCCACCGGCCAGAGAAACGATCGAAAATCAACCGCACCGCCTCCTGGCCAATCCGCCGACGGCGCCAGGCACCTGAAACAAAGAATTCGGCCATGGAAAAATCAATTGCGCCTCGACCGGCGATTGCGTGACCGGTGCGCACCACGGCGAATCCCACCGGCTCCTGGTCCTTCACAACCGTCAGCAAGTGCGCACTGGAATCGGCGTACCAGCTGCCGAGCTGGTCATCCTGGCGGTGACCAAACTCGGGCAGTGTTGGGAACATGCCGGTGCCCAGCGGGGACAAATCATTTAGGTAGTCGCGGTAGGCGACCTCGAGCCACTGCCGATCGCCGCGCGAGCGTCGCAAGTCGCGAACGCTGATAGTCATGCCGCAGAAACACGAAAACCCGCGCAGACCGGGTTGCGGTCCGCGCGGGCTTTCATGCCGGATCCGGTTGGATCAGTTCGGCGGGTTGGCCGGCGGAGCAGCCGGAGCAGCCGCGTCAGCAGGCATAGTGGGCGGATTGGCTGCATCGGCGGCAGGAGCAGCAGGAGCAGCCGTGTCGGCGGCCGGAGCGGCAGCCGGGGCGGGTGCTTCCTGGTTGCTGCAAGCGACCAGCGCGAGCGCTGCGACAGCAGCGCCAAGAGCGAGCTTAATATTCATCGATGAATCCCCAGATAATCAGAAGTTATAAGCAACAATCAAACTAGTTTAATTTGCGACTTTCCATCGCAGTAACCGATTCTATAGCAGCTGCGGCGCAATTCAATCCGTCGTCAAAAAATAAAGGCCCGATCCTACGCCGACAGTCCTAATTTCAGTGTTTTGCCAGCAAATTGCGGATTTCCTCCAACAATACTTCCTGCCGTGGCGGGCCCGCCGGAGCCGCCGGCTTTTTGAGCCTGTTGAGCCCTCGAACCGCCAAAAAGAGTACAAAAGCGATGATTAGGAAGTCGAAAACGGACTGCAGGAAAGCGCCGTACTTCATCAGGATGGCCTTACCGTCCGGGCCGGTGCCGATGGCGATGGCGAGGTCGGCGAAATTGACTCCGGACAGCGCCATGCCCAGGGGCGGCATGATTATATTCTCCACAAGCGAGGAGATGATCTTGCCAAAGGCGACGCCGATGATCACACCGACCGCCATGTCCACCACATTGCCCTTCATGGCAAATTCTTTGAAGTCACTCCCAATGCCCATGTTGCCTCCTTAGTGCCGCCCAGACCGACTTTACTTCTTTTTGATCTTTCCTCCGGACTTTGAGCTGCCGGATTTGGTGGCCCCGCGCGCTGTGTTCTCGGGGCCGTCGGACTTATCTGACTTCGCAGCCTTGGCCGGCTTGGCCTTGGCGGTCGCGCTCCTCGCTGGCTTGGCCGGCTTCGCCGGCGCTGGCTTGGCGCCACGCTTCTGTTTGGTATCCGCGCCATCGGCGCTCGCCACCGGTTCGGGCGCCGGTCGATCGACCAGCTGCATCAAGGCCATCGGGGCGTTGTCACCCGGTCGCGGCACCATCCGCAATATGCGTGTGTAGCCACCGGGCCGGGTGCGGAAGCGCGGTCCCAGGTCCGCAAACAGCTTGCTGACGATTTCCCCGTCACGCAGGCGTGAAAACGCCAGGCGCCGGTTGGCCTCCGAGTCGTTCTTGCCAAGCGTGATCAGCGGCTCGACCACGCGGCGCAGCTCCTTGGCTTTCGGCAACGTCGTGTGGATAGTCTCGTGCCGCAGCAGCGACCCGGCCATATTGCGCAATAGCGCATGGCGATGCGGGCTATTGCGCGAGAGTTGCCGGCCGGAAAGTTTATGACGCATGAAATTCTCTTAGATCAATGGCTCAGATCAAACCGCTCTCTTCGTCGCGGCGCAAACCGGCCGGCGGCCAGCCGTCCAGGCGCATGCCGAGCATCAAGCCGTGGCTTTGCAGTACTTCCTTGATCTCGGTAAGCGACTTCTTGCCCAGATTGGGTGTGCGCAGCAACTCGACTTCCGTGCGCTGCACCAGATCGCCGATATAGTGAATGTTCTCGGCCTTGAGGCAATTTGCACTGCGCACCGTCAATTCAAGTTCGTCTACCGGACGCAGCAGGATCGGATCAAACTGCATTTCGGTGATCTTCGCGACCGCTTCGTCTTCGCCCTGCAGGTCAACGAATACCGACAACTGATCTTTGAGGATGCCGCCCGCCCGCCGAATGGCCTCCTCCGGCTCGATGGTCCCGTTGGTCTCGATGTCGATGATCAACTTGTCAAGATCGGTACGCTGTTCGACGCGTGCCGCTTCGACCGAATAGGTTACGCGGCGCACCGGTGAGAATGAGGCGTCAAGCAACAGGCGGCCGATCGGCCGGGTCTGCTCCTCGAAGGCCACCCGCTGCACGGCCGGGCGGTACCCGCGGCCACGCTCTATTTTCATCTGCATGTTCAGTTCGCCGGCCTTTGTGAGGTTGGCGATGACCAATTCCGGGTTCACGACTTCGACGTCATGGTCGGTCTGGATGTCGCCGGCTGTCACGGGGCCGGGACCCTTCTTGTGCAGACGCAGCTCCGCGGTGCTGCGCGCGTGCATGCGCAGCGCCACCAGCTTGAGATTCAGCAAAACGTCGACGACGTCTTCCTGAACGCCTTCGATACTCGTGTACTCGTGCAGCACACCGTCGATCTCCACTTCGGTGATCGCCGCACCGGGCATGGAGGAAAGCAGCACGCGCCGCAGCGCGTTGCCAAGCGTATGGCCAAAGCCGCGCTCGAACGGTTCGATGACCACCCGCGCCTGTCGCGGAGCGATCGGCTGCACCTTGACCACACGGGGCTTGAGAAACTCGCTCACTGAAGATTGCATAGCTGCCTACCCTTACTTCGAATACAACTCGACGACCAGGTTCTCATTGACGTCCGGAAGAACGTCCTCGCGAGCCGGGACCGCCTTGAATACGCCGCGCATTTCCTTGTCGTTCACCTCGACCCACTCGGGAAGTCCGGCTTGGGTCGCCGAGGCCAATGCACCCTGAATACGTAACTGCTTGCGGGCACGCTCGCGCACCTGCACCACGTCGCCGGCCCGGCACTGATACGACGCGATCGACACAATGCCGGAATTGACTTCGATCGCTTTGTGGCTAACGAGCTGGCGCGCTTCGGCGCGCGTGGCCGCAAAACCCATACGGTAAACGACGTTGTCCAGACGCGACTCCAGCAGCCTGAGGAGTTGTTCCCCTGTGGCGCCAGTGCGGCGCGCCGCCTGCTGGTAGTAACCGCGGAACTGGCGCTCCAGCACCCCGTACATACGCCGCAATTTCTGTTTCTCGCGCAGCTGCAGGCCGTAGTCTGACAGCCGCTGACGGCGCTCGCTCTTGATGCCACCGGGAGGCACCTGGAACTTGCATTTGGACTCGAGTGGCTTGGCGCCGCTCTTGAGAAACAGATCCGTGCCCTCGCGGCGAGCGAGCTTGCATGTAGGACCGAGATATCGCGCCATAAGTTCCTTCCTTGCTAAGTGCGCGTCAGACGCGGCGCTTCTTGGGCGGGCGGCAGCCGTTATGCGGAATCGGCGTGACGTCCTCAATACTGGTGATCTTCAGCCCGCAGCCGTTCAAAGCCCGCACGGCGGATTCGCGTCCTGGGCCAGGCCCACCGACCCGTACCTCCACGTTCCTGACGCCATGCTCCTGGGCCGCGACACCGGCTTTTTCAGCGGCCACCTGCGCCGCAAACGGCGTGCTCTTGCGGGATCCGCGGAAACCACATCCACCCGAAGTCGCCCACGAGAGCGTGTTGCCCTGGCGGTCGGTGATCGTAATGATGGTGTTGTTGAAAGAAGCGTGAACATGCGCGATCGCATCAAGCACATTTTTGCGCGCTTTCTTGGGCTTCTTGGCGCCGCCCTTTTCTGCGCCCGCGCCTGCGCCGCCGGATTGCGATGTTTTCTGATCAGCCATATTAGTTCGTGCCTGCTAACAAATTCTGGTGCAAAACTTTCCGTTCAAACCTTGCCCGGTGGGGCGTTCAGCTTCACGGCTTGCTTGCGCGGGCCCTTGCGGGTGCGCGCGTTGGTGCGTGTACGCTGACCGCGAACCGGCAGACCCTTGCGGTGGCGCATGCCGCGCCAGGTGCCAAGATCCATCAAGCGCTTGATATTCATCGACACCTCGCGCCGCAGGTCGCCCTCGAGGGGGTAGCGCGACAATTGGGCGCGCAGCGCGGTCACTTCGGTTTCCGTCAAGTCCTTGACCTTGGTGGTGGGATCGACGCCCGCGGCGGCGCAACTCTCAAGCGCGCGCGTGCGGCCGATGCCGAATATGTGCGTCAGGCCAATGCCGACGTGCTTGTTCATCGGAATGTTGATACCGGCTATGCGTGCCATACTGCTACCCCTATCCTTGCCGCTGCTTGTGCCGGGCGTCAGAACAAATCACGTAAATGACGCCACGACGGCGCACGATCTTGCAGTTCTTGCAGATCTTCTTAACTGATGGACGTACTTTCATTTCTCACCTGCAGCCGCGGCGTTGCGACCGGAACCGAGCAAATTAGCCTTCTTCATCAAGCCCGGATAGTGATGCGACATCATGTGTGCCTGCAGCTGCGCCATGAAATCCATCACCACCACGACCACGATCAGGAGCGAGGTGCCCCCGAACTGAAACGGTACGCCCTGCGAGGACACCAGCACTTCGGGCAGCAAGCACACTGCCATGATGTAGGCAGCGCCCCACAGCGTCAGGCGCGTCAGCACCTTATCGATGTATTCACCAGTCTGCTGTCCCGGACGAATGCCGGGAATAAAGGCGCCGGACTTCTTGAGGTTGTCGGCGGTCTCGCGCGCGTTGAACACCAATGCCGTGTAGAAAAACGTAAAGCCCAGAATCAGGCCCGCATACAACACCAGGTGCAATGGCTGCCCGTAATTGAGCGAAGCCTGAATACGCTGCAGCACCAGGCTTACCTTGGTGTCAGATCCGGTGGCAAAGAAACTCGCCATGGTCGCGGGGAACAACAACAGGCTCGAGGCGAAAATCGGCGGAATCACGCCCGACATGTTTAGCTTGAACGGCAGGTGGCTGCTCTGCCCGGCGTACAGGCGCCGGCCCACCTGGCGCTTGGCGTAATGCACCGCGATACGGCGCTGCGCGCGCTCGACAAATACGCAGAAGGCGGTAACACCGAGCACAATCGCCACCAGCGCAATCGCGAACATCGGCTGCATTTCGCCATTGCTAACCGACTCGAATGTGCGACTGAGTGCGCCCGGGAGGCCGGCCACGATGCCGGAAAGAATAATCATTGAGATCCCGTTGCCGACACCGCGCTCGGTAATCTGCTCGCCGAGCCACATCAGAAACATGGTGCCCGTGGTCATGGTTACCGTCGCCACCAGCAGCCATTGCACGCCGCCGTTCAGCACCATGCCACCATTTTGCAGGGCTATGGCCGCACCAAAGGACTGGAACACGGCCAGGCCTACCGTGCAATAACGGGTCAATTGTGTGGTCTTGCGTCGCCCAGCCTCGCCTTCCTTGCGATACTCCATGAGCGTTGGCACCACCATGCCGAGCATCTGGATGATGATCGAGGCGGAAATGTAGGGCATCACGCCCATTGCGAAGATCGACATGCGCTGAAGTGCGCCGCCGCTAAAACTGTTGACGACCCCCAGAATGCTGTTCGACTGGTCGGTGAAGTAGCGCAGCACCTGCGCCTGGTCGATGCCCGGCACCTGAATGAAGGTGCCAATGCGGTACACGACCAGTGCGCCCAGCAGAAACAGCAGGCGCGTGCGAATCTCGCCCGTCCTGCCTGCTTCGGCCAAGGTAGCCGCTGGATTGGTAATTGCCGCGTTGGCCATCAGTCCTCGACTTTGCCGCCGGCCGCTTCGATCGCCGCACGAGCACCCTTGGTGGTGCCAATGCCCTTTAGGTGCACAGCCTTTTTCAACTCGCCCGACACCACAACCTTGGCGCTCATGGCAAATACCGACACGATCTGCGCCGCCTTGAGTGCCGCAAGGTCAATTACTGCGCCTTCGACCAAGGCCAGCTCGTGCAAACGCACTTCCCCGCGCTGTGCCTTGAGCGCGGAACGAAAGCCAACCTTGGGCATGCGGCGCTGCAATGGCATCTGCCCGCCCTCGAACCCGACCTTGTGATAGCCGCCCTTGCGTGCGCGCTGTCCCTTGACGCCGCGCCCGCAGGTCTTGCCCTGACCCGCCGACGCGCCGCGGCCCACTCGCCGGCGCGGACGCCGCGAACCCTCGACTGGCTTGATGGTATTGAGTCGCATGTCAGTTCCGCTCCACTTTAAGCATGTGGCAGGCCGCGTTGATCATGCCGCGATTCTCTGCAGTGTCCGCCACCATAACGCTCTGGTGGCGGCGGCGCAGCCCGAGGCCGCGCACCGAGCCGCTGATGTGCTTGAGCTGCCCGTACAGGCTCTTCATCAATGTCACTTTCACTTTTGTGCCCGTCGCCATAATTTCACCCAAGTATGTCTTCGAGGGTCTTGCCCCGCTTGGCGGCGATCTCGTCCGGCGAACGCACGCTAGCCAGTGCCTTTACCGTGGCCCGCACGACGTTGATCGGATTACGCGATCCGTAGCTCTTGGCGAGCACGTTGCGTACGCCCGCGCATTCTAGAACCGCACGCATGCCGCCCCCGGCAATAACGCCGGTACCGCTGGAGGCGGGCTGCATGAATATGCGCGTCGCGCCATGCTCGCCCTTGACCGCGTAGTGCAGGGTGTCGTTGGCCAGGCTGACGTTCACCAGGCTCTTGCGCGCCTGCGCCATCGCCTTGGAGATTGCCACCGGCACTTCACGCGCCTTTCCAAATCCAAATCCCACGCGCCCGGCACCATCACCAACTACGGTCAACGCGGTGAAGCCGAACTGCCGCCCGCCCTTGACCACCTTAGCGGTGCGATTGACCGCGACCAGCTTTTCCAGCAGGTCATCGGCGCTTTGGGTCTTTTCCATTCTTGCCATAATTTGTACGTTCCCGCGCAGTGCTAGAATTCAAGCCCAGATTCGCGGGCGGCATCGGCCAGCGCCTTAACGCGGCCGTGATACTGAAAACCGGACCGATCGAACGCGGCCTTGGCAACCCCGGCGGCCTTGGCGCGCTCGGCAATCGCGCGACCGACCGCGCGTGCCGCCTCGACGTTGCCGGTGTATTTCAGATCCTTGGCCACTGCCTTTTGCACGGTGGAGGCGGTCGCCAGCACCTGCGAGCCATCCGCCGCAAACAGCTGCGCATAGATATGACGCGGCGTGCGGTGAACAGTCAGCCGTGGCGTGCCCAACTCGCGAATCTTGGCGCGGGTCTTCACGGCGCGCCGCGCACGGCGCTCTTTCTTGGTTATGTTCATTGCTGTTTCCTTCGCGCTACTTCTTTTTCCCTTCCTTGAGGGAGATCACTTCGTCGGAATAGCGCACGCCTTTGCCCTTGTACGGTTCCGGCGGACGGATGCCGCGAATCTCAGCGGCAGTCTGACCGACACGCTGCCTGTCGGCGCCCTTGATCAATATTTCCGTCGGGGTCGGCGTCTCGACGACGATGCCCTCAGGAATCGCGTAACTCACCGGGTGCGAGAAGCCCAGCGTCAAATTCAACGCCTTGCCGGTCACTGAGGCGCGGAAACCGACGCCAACGAGCTCGAGTTTGCGATCGTAACCACGCGTTACACCGACCACCATGTTCGCCAGGTGAGCGCGCGTGGCGCCGGCGCGCGTGCGCGCTGCGCCCTCGTCGGCATAGCTCACTTGCAGCTGCTTATTTTCCTGTGCGACGGAGACGCCGGGGCTGACCGGCAGGGACAAACTGCCTTTAGCGCCCTTGACGGTCACCGCATCGGCACCCACCGTGACGGTCACGCCGGTAGGTATGTCGATGACTTGTTTTGCGACTCTGGACATATTCGAAATTCCGTGTGCTTTTCTAAGGTGCCACTCAGGCGACGATGCAGATCACTTCGCCGCCCTGCCCAATGGCGCGCGCTGCGCGGTCGGTCATTACACCCTTGGGCGTGGACACGATCACGGTGCCCATACCACCCAGCACGCGGGGCAGCTCTTCCTTGCCGCGGTAAATCCGCAGTCCAGGGCGGCTAACCCGCTCGATGCGGTCAATCACCGGCCTGCCGTCGAAGTACTTCAGATCGACGGTAAGCAAAGGCTTGCCGGCCTCGTCCCCCACCGAGAAGTCGGCGATGAACCCTTCGGACTTCAGGACTCGCAAAATGGCCGTCTTTAACTTCGAAGAAGCCATCGTCACGGTGGTCTTGCGCGCGCTCTGGCCGTTACGAATTCGGGTCAGCAGGTCGGCAACCGGATCAGTCATGCTCATCGTTGTGGCTCCTACCAGCTTGCCTTGGCAAGTCCGGGTATCTCGCCGCGCGCGGCGACCTCGCGAACCTTGCTGCGCCCCAGCCCAAACTTGCTGTACACACCACGCGAACGGCCGGTTATCGCGCACCGATTGCGCTGCCGGGTAGGGCTCGCATCACGCGGCAGTGTTTGCAACTTCGCCTGGGCGGCCTGCCGCTCGTCCGGAGTTGACTTGGGGCTGCGAATCTTTTCTTTCAAGCCCGCGCGCACTGTGGCGTATTTTTTCGCCGCCAGTACCCGGCGCTTGTCGCGTTCGATCATGTTGGTCTTCGCCATGCCAAATCCTCGGGTGGAGCTTCGTCGCTCACTTACGGAACGGAAAGTTAAAGGCGGCCAGCAACGCACGACCCTGGACATTGTCGGATGCGGTGGTGGTGATTGTGATGTCCATGCCACGCACCTGGTCGATTGCGTCGTACTGGATCTCCGGGAAAATGATCTGCTCGCGCACGCCAAGCGTGTAGTTGCCGCGACCATCAAAGGCGCGCGGGGATACGCCGCGAAAGTCGCGGATGCGCGGCATTGCCACGCTGATCAGGCGGTCGAGGAATTCATACATGCGCGCGCCGCGCAACGTGACCTTGCAGCCGATCGCCAAACCCTCGCGCAGCTTGAACGCAGCGATTGCCTTTTTGGACTTGCAGATCAGCGGCTTCTGGCCGGTGATCTTAGCGAGGTCAGCGACCGCGGCGTCCATGAGCTTGCGATCGGCCACGGCCTCGCCCACACCCATGTTGACCGTGATCTTGGTGATCTTCGGCACCTGCATGGGATTCTTCAGCCCTAAATCACTGATCAGCTGCGGCACAATCCGCTCGCGATAAATTTGTTGGAGTCTTGCCATATTTAACCTGTGCCTATCCTGGGATCAGGCGTCGATCACTTCGCCGCTTGACTTGAAGAAACGCACCTTCTTACCGTCCGCCAGTGTCTTAATGCCCACGCGATCGCCCTTCTTGGCGCCCGGGTTCCACAACGCCACCTTGGACAAAGCCAACGGCATTTCCTTCTCGATAATTCCGCCCGGCTGATTGGCCTGCGGATTGGGCTTGGTGTGCCGCTTGACCCGGTTAAGACTCTCCACCAGCACCGCGCCCTCGGCCAGCACCCGCAGCACGGCGCCGCGCCGGCCCTTGTCGCGGCCCGACAGCACAATCACTTGGTCGCCTTTCCTGATTTTTTCCATAATTCTTGCCGCTTCTTCCTATCCGCTCACAGCACTTCAGGTGCCAGCGAGATAATCTTCATGAACTGCACGGTGCGCAGCTCGCGTGTCACGGGCCCGAAGATGCGCGTGCCGATCGGCTCGAGCTTCGGCGTCAACAACACTGCCGCATTACCGTCAAACTTGATCAGCGAGCCATCCGGTCGCCGCACTCCAAAGCGTGTACGCACCACTACGGCGTCGTACACCTCGCCTTTCTTGACCTTGCCACGCGGGATCGCATCCTTGATGCTGACCTTGATCACGTCGCCTACCGTCGCATAGCGTCGGCGGCTTCCGCCCAGCACCTTGATGCACATTACGGTCCGAGCGCCGCTGTTGTCGGCGGCATTAAGCATTGTGCGCATCTGAATCATGACATCGCTTCCATTGGTGACCTGGCGGCTTTTCGATCACTGAACCGCGCGTTCGATCACGGCCAGCAGGCGCCATGATTTGCGACGTGACAACGGCCGGCACGGCGTAATCGTCACGGTGTCACCCTCGTGCGCCGTGTTGGTCTCGTCGTGCGCCAGCAGCTTGGTGCTGCGTCGCAGGTACTTGCCATAAGTCTCGTGCCGCACCATGCGCTCCACCAGAACCGTAATGGTCTTGTCCATCTTTTCGCTGACGACTCGTCCGGTCAGCACGCGCTCGCCCCGCGGCTCGACGGGCCGGGCGGTTTCGCTCTCATTGACTGATTCAGTTGCTGCTGGGCTCATGGCTTCTCTCCGCTGACCTTGGCCGAACCGGCCGCTTGCACCTGGGCTTGAGCCCTCATCGCCGTCTTTAGGCGCGCAATGTTCTTGCGCACCTTGCCGAACTGGTCAGGTTTGACCGCCTGCCCGGTGGCGCGCTGCAAGCGCAGCGCAAACTGCTCCTTACGGAGTTTGAGCAACTCGGCGCGCTGAGCAGCGACCGGCTTGCCACGCATATCGCTCGCTTTCATCAGCGCACCTGCCGCTTGACGAAGGCCGTAGTCACCGAGAGTTTCGCGCCTGCAAGCCGGAAGGCTTCGCGCGCCGTTTCCTCTGTCACTCCTTCCATCTCAAATAACACCTTGCCGGGTTTGACCTTGGCTACCCAGTACTCAATGTTGCCCTTGCCGCTGCCCATGCGCACTTCGAGGGGCTTCTTGCTGATCGGCACGTCCGGAAACACCCGAATCCAGATCTGGCCGCCGCGTTTGACGTGTCGGGCCATGGCGCGACGCGCCGCTTCAATCTCACGTGCAGTCATGCGCGCCCGCTCGGTCGCCTTCAGCCCAAAATCGCCGAAGGCCACGCTGCTGCCGCGGGTCGCCAGGCCGTAGTTCTTGCCTTTAAACTGCTTGCGATACTTGGTGCGTTTAGGTTGCAGCATTGACTTAAATTCCTACCGAACTCGTACAGCTTCGCTCAAACCGCGGCCGGCGCGGCCACCGGAACGGCGGCAGGCACGGCGGGCGCCGGAGCCGCGGCCGCCGCGGCAGCCGCCGCGGCCGCCGCCGCCGCATCGGCACCAGCTTGGGCGTTACGATCCAGCTCCGCCTGATCAAACACTTCGCCTTTAAAGATCCAGACCTTCACGCCGATCACGCCATAGGTGGTGTGCGATTCGGCCACGCCGTAATCGATGTCGGCGCGAAAAGTGTGCAGCGGCACCCGTCCTTCTCGCACCCACTCGGTGCGCGCGATCTCGGCGCCATTAAGACGGCCCGACATGCGCACTTTCATGCCGAGTGCGCCACTACGCATCGTGCTCATCACCGCGCGCTTCATGGCTCGACGAAACATCACGCGCTTTTCAATCTGCTGGGCGATGCCCTCGGCCACCAACTGCGCGTCGAGCTCGGGCTTGCGAATCTCGGCGATGTTCAGTCGCACGTCGGCGACCGGCATGCCCAGTAGTTTGGCGGTCTCGGCCCGCAGCTTGTCGATGTCCTCGCCTTTCTTGCCGATCACGATGCCAGGCCGTGCGGTCTGGATGGTAATGCTTACCTTCTTGGCGGCGCGCTCGATCAGGATGCGGCTTACTGAGGCCTCGGCGAGCTTCTTCTTGAGAAACTCGCGCACCCGGAAATCGGTGTGCACCAGCAATGGGAACTGCTTCTTATCTGCATACCACTTGGACACCCAGTCACGGGTGATCCCTAAGCGTATACCCAGCGGATTGACCTTCTGGCCCATCGGTTAGTCCTTCCTGCCGTCACTGACCTGGACGGTGATATGGCTGTTGCGCTTGACGATGCGATTGCCACGCCCCTTGGCGCGTGCAGCAAAACGCTTGAGAACCGGCGCCTCGTCGACTTCAATGCGCGCCACCTTCAGCTGATCAATGTCGGCGCCCAGATTGTGTTCGGCATTGGCGATCGCCGACTCGAGCACCTTGAGCACCAGTTCAGCGCCCTTTTTTGGCGTGAATTTAAGCAGCCCCAACGCGCTGCCCACCGGCCGACCACGCACCAGATCGGCCACCAGGCGGCACTTCTGCGGGGAGATGCGCGCGTAGCGCAGTTTTGCGGAAACCTGCATGAGTTACTCCGCGGTCGCCACTTTGCGATCGCCGCCGTGCGCCTTGAACACGCGCGTCGGGGCAAATTCGCCGAGCTTGTGACCGACCATGTTCTCTGTCATCAGCACCGGCAGGTGCTGCTTGCCGTTGTGGATTGCAATGGTCAGGCCGACCATCTCGGGGATAACCATTGAACGCCGCGACCAAGTCTTGATCGGCCGCCGATCGTTCTTGGCAGAGGCGACCTGCACTTTCTTGGCCAGGTGCAAATCGACGAACGGACCTTTCTTCAGGGAACGCGGCACGCTTAATTCCTCCGCTTCACGATCATGTTGCGCGTACGCTTGTTGCGACGCGTCTTCTTGCCCTTGGTCTGCAATCCCCACGGCGAAACCGGGTGCGGGTTGCCCTGCCCAGGCTTGCCCTCACCGCCCCCGTGCGGATGATCGACCGGATTCATGGCCACGCCACGAACCGTCGGGCGGATGCCGCGCCAGCGCTTGGCTCCGGCCTTACCGTAGGTGCGCAGGTTGTGTTCGTCATTGCCGACCTCGCCGAGCGTGGCGCGGCAATCGATATGCACCTTGCGCGTCTCGCCGGACTTGAGGCGCACAATCGCGTGGGTTCCCTCGCGCGAGGCATACTGTGCCGAATTGCCGGCACTGCGCGAGAGCTGGCCGCCGCGCCCAGGCTTGAGTTCGATGTTGTGCACGATCGAGCCGACCGGGATGTGGCGTAGCGCCATGGCGTTGCCAGGCTTGATCGGGGCTTCGCTCCCCGAGCGCACTTCATCGCCGTCCTTAAGCCCCTTGGGTGCGAGAATGTAGCGGCGCTCGCCGTCGGCATAACAAATCAGCGCAATGTGCGCGGTGCGATTCGGGTCGTACTCGAGCCGCTCCACCACGCCCTTGATGCCATCCTTGTCGCGTCGGAAGTCGATGAGGCGATATTTCTGCCGCGAACCGCCACCGATGTGCCGCGTGGTAATGCGCCCGGAATGGTTGCGCGCACCGGTCTTGTTCTGGTGCACGGTCAGGGCCTCGAACGGGCCACCCTTGTGCAGGTGGCCACGCGCGACCCGCACTACAAAGCGCGTTCCCGGAGAAGTAGGTTTGAGCTTGATCAGCGCCATGGACTTACCTTTAAACCTTACCGGCCGCGGCTTCGTAATCGATGCTGTGGCCTTCGAGCAGCCTGACGTAGGCCTTCTTCCAATCCTGCGTGCGACCCGGAGTCTTGCCGAAACGTCGCGCCTTGCCCGGCTCGTTGAGCACTTGTACGGCCGCGACCTTCACGTCGAACATCAGCTCGACGGCGGCTCGAACTTCAAAGCGCGACGCATCGCGCCGGACCTTGAACGTGTATTGGTTCCGCAGCTGCAGGGCTTGCGTGGTCTTTTCTGTGACGTGCGGGGCCATCAGCACGCTCATGAGCCGTTCCTGCCCGAACTTGGTCGCGGGCGCGTGCACTTTGTAGTTCATTGCAGGCGCTCCTCGAGCAGTTTTACGGCACCTACGGTCGCCAGCACCTTGTCGTGCGCGGCCAGGCTCACCGGATTGACCGCGGCCACCGCTACCACCTCCACACCCGCAAGGTTGCGCGCGGCGAGGAACAACTTTTCATCCGTCGCCTCGACGATGATCAGAACGTTATCGAGCGCCAGGGACTTCAGGTGGCTGGCCAGCAGCCGGGTTTTCGGGGCCTCGAGCACGATACCGTCGGTGACCAGCAGGCGATCCTGGCGCACCAACTCGGAGAACATCGAGCGCAGCGCACCGCGATACATCTTGCGGTTGACCTTCTGGCTGAAATCGCGCGGCTTGGCTGCGAAGGCGCGCCCGCCGCCTACCCAGATCGGGCTGCGGATCGAACCGGCGCGGGCTGAACCCGAGCCTTTCTGCGCCCAGGGTTTGCGACCGCCGCCACGCACCTCCGCGCGTGATTTCTGGGCCTTGGTGCCGGCACGCCCGGCTGCGCGGTAGGCGTTGACCACCTGAAACACCAGCGCCTGGTTGTAGGCGTGGCCGAAGGCGGCGTCGGATACCTGCAATTCACTGTTGCCGTTTGCGAGTTTGAGCTTCATGACTGCTGCTTGCTACTTGGACTTGGCCGCGGCCGGTTTAGCCGCAGGGGGCTTGATGGTGGTGCCCGGTTTGGCCGCGGCGACCTTGCTCGGAGCGATGCTCTTGCGCCGCGCCAGGCGCGCCGCCTTGACCGAAGGGCGCACCAGGACCTGGCCACCCTCGGATCCAGGCACCGCACCACTGATCAACAGCAGATTGCGGGCCGCATCAACGCTGATCACAGTCAGGTTCTCCGTCGTGCGCCGCACCACACCCATGTGGCCAGCCATGCGCTTGCCAGGAAACACCCGGCCCGGCGTCTGGCGCTGGCCGATCGAGCCGGGAACGCGATGCGACACGGAATGACCATGTGAGGCATAGCCACCGGCGAAATTGTGGCGTTTCACGACACCGGCAAAACCCTTGCCCTTGGTTACGCCGGTGACGTCCACCCGCTGGCCCGCGGTAAAGCGATCGACCTTCAGCTCCGCGCCGGTCTGCAGGTCGGCGTCGTCCGCGTTTCGCAACCGGAATTCGATCAAGGCTCGCCCGGGCGCGACATTGGCCTTGGCGTAGTGGCCGGCAACGGCCTTGGAAAGCAGTTGCGGGCGCCGCTCGCCGTAGGTAACTTGAACGGCGCGATACCCGTCGCGCTCAGCGGTCTTGACCTGCGTGACACGGTTTGGAAGCAGCTCAACCACCGTGACCGGCACCGAATCTCCGGCGTCCGTGAACACGCGAGTCATTCCGCATTTGCGGCCGACCAGCCCAATTGCCATCTGTCATTCCTCATCACGGGACGCGCACTGCGATTGGTGCACGTCGCTAAAAATAGAGGTGAGACTACTGGAGGTCAGCGAGGTCCTCGCTGATGCTCTCGAGTGGTCTTGGCTTTGGGCCATCACGGGCCATCCAGCCAACCTCGCCCGATCCCGCTTAGTGCGGTATACCTGTTTTTATCCAGGCGCCAAAAGGCCGCCTAGTATAGCAGTCAGAATCCCCGGATCAACCGGTTAATTCAGCTTAATTTGCACATCCACGCCCGCCGGCAGCTCAAGGCGCATCAGCGCATCGACGGTCTTGTCCGTGGGGTTGACGATGTCCATCAGCCGCTTATGGGTGCGAAGCTCGAACTGATCGCGCGCGTCCTTGTCGGCATGGGGCGAGACCAGAAGCGTAAATCGCTCCATTTTGGTCGGCAACGGCACCGGGCCGCGTACCGTGGCTCCGGTACGACGCGCGGTGTCGACGATTTCCCGGGCCGAGTTATCAATCAGGCGATGGTCGAATGCCTTCAACCGAATGCGAATGTTCTGACTAGCCATATGTTCTGTCCTTACCGGCACCACCCGTCACCGCTGGCGTTCCTGGCGTCCGCTTCAGGGTATCCAAAGCGGGGGCAGGTACGCGGCAGCGCCGCTCGGCTGTTGCGATCTACTTAAGTACCTTTGACACCACGCCCGCACCGACCGTACGTCCCCCCTCACGGATAGCGAAGCGCAGGCCTTCCTCCATCGCGATGGGGGCGATCAGGTCGACGTTCATCTTGATGTTGTCCCCCGGCATCACCATCTCGGTGTTGGCCGGCAACTCGATCAATCCGGTCACATCG
>JBBQTF010000008.1:0-100033 GCA_038234675.1 Steroidobacterales bacterium | reverse complement strand
AAGCGCACGGGGAGAAGACACAGGGCAACAGGGGAAGAGCTGATTAGTCCACAGAAGAAGAAAAACAGTCCGAAAAACAAAAACAAGGCAGTGACAATTATTCGATTCTGTCAGCTTCGGATAGTTGGTTGGTTGAGCGATCTTTCCGCCCTGTGTCTTCTTCCGGTGCGCTTCGGGCGCACCGGCCCCCAAGCCCCCTCCACTCGCTTACGGGAATAACCCGGCGACAACTTCGCGTCTTTCTTGGGCCAGAACGTTGTACGTGCGGCAGGCCGCACCCAGGTTCATGACTTCAAAGGCGATACCACGCACTTCCAGCGCGCGCCGCAGCGTGCCGCTGGCCGCCACGTCGGCCGCGTCGGTTCCGATGAGCACCACATTCGGGCGCAACGCCAGGAGCGGCTCGAGCGCCGCCAGGTCGAGTGCCGTGGCTGAGCTTACGGGCCAGTCCGTGATCAGGCGCGCGCTGCTGATGATGCAAGGCGCGAGGATCTTTTGTCCGGCGATGTCGATTTCTCCGCGGGCGTACGCGCGCACCGTGAGTATCTGCGGATCAGATTCCAGTAAAAGTCGCATGCCCGTTACGATACCACCGTGTCGCAGCTCATCCTCGTCCTCCGCGATCTGTACCCCGCGCGCCTGAGCGACGCGGCGCGCGCCTCGCTGCCGCGACTGCCGCGTCTGGAACAATGGCTCACCAGGGGTGATTTCAAAGCCGGCTCAGACGATTGGCGCCAGTACCTGCAGCGGCACATGAGCGAGACCGCAGCGCGTGAGGCCCCGCCTGCCTCCGTGGCCGCCGCGGCGGTGCCGGGTGTGCCGCGGGACCTACCGGTGTGGTTTGCGACTCCGGTGCACCTGGTGGCCGGGCTCGATACGGTGCGCCTCCACCCCACCGGCCTGCTCGAGGTCAGCGAAGAAGCGCAGCACCTATTGGTGCGCGACTTCGCAAGGGTATTTACAGGATCGGGTTGGTCGCTGCACGCGACCGGGCGTCGAGAGATGCTGCTGGCCGGCGGCGTCGCCTTCGGTCCCGGCGCCCTGCGCAGCCATGATCCGGCGCTCTGGCTTGGGGCGGACCCGCGCAGGGGACTTCCGGCCGGCCCGGGAGCGAGTGCCCTGGCCCGGCTCGGCGCCGAAATCGAGATGTGGCTCCACGAGCATCCTGTCAATCAGGCACGCCAGGAGCGCGCACTGCTGACCGTGACCGGGCTTTGGATCTGGGGTGGGGGTGAACGTAAAATCGAAGCTCGCCCCGGTACGGTCACACAACCCGCGGTTGCCGCGGTAGCATGGGCCGACGACCTTTTCGTGGACGGACTCGCGACGCTCACCGGTTGCACGCTCGCAGCACTCCCGCCATGCTGGCCGGCATCAGCAGGGATGAAATCCACACCCGACACCGACCGTCTGGTGGTGTGCGAGCTGCGCACCGAGCCGGGCGAGCACACGCTGGAAATGTTGGAGCGCCGCTGGATCGCGCCGGCGCTCGAGCATTGGCGCGCCGGCGCGTGGCACAGCGCCACGTTGCTCGCCGGTGCCTGCGCCGTGACGCTCAAGCGTGGCGCGTTACGGTGGCGGTGGCGGGGAGTAAGACGCAATCGTCCGTGGTGGGAGAGCATGCCGCAATGTTGACGGTGATCCGACGCGCGGTCCCGGAATGCGCTGAAGCGCTGGGGGCCGACCTGCACCCTGTGCTGCGGCGTGTGTACGCAGCGCGCGGACTGCGCACACGCGAAGAACTAAATCTGGCCTTGGAACGCCTGGCCCCGGTGGGAAGTCTGGGCGGGGCCGAAGCGGCGGCGCAGCTGCTGATGGCGCACCGCCTACGCCGGGTGCTCGTGGTGGGCGATTTTGACGCCGACGGCGCCACCAGCACCGCACTGATGTTGCGGGCGTTGCGCGGATTTGGGTTCGCGGCGGTGGATTTCCTGGTGCCCAATCGCTTCGAATACGGATACGGTCTGACTCCTGAGATCGTTGCCGTGGCCGCCGAACGCGCGCCCACACTGATCGTCACGGTCGACAACGGCATCTCGAGCCACGCCGGGGTGACGGCCGCGCGTGCGCGGGGAATCGACGTGTTGATCACCGATCATCACCTGCCTGGACCACAGCTTCCTGCCGCCAACGTCATCGTCAATCCCAACGTACCGGGCAATGGCTTTGCGAGCAGCGCTCTGGCCGGAGTGGGCGTGGCCTTTTATGTGTGCGCGGCGCTGCGCCGCGCGCTGGAATTGGCAGGCGCGCTGCCCAACGGGGCGCCATCCGTGGCCTCGTTCCTGGACCTGGTGGCCTTGGGCACTGTGGCCGACGTCGTGCCGTTCGATGGCAACAATCGCGTGCTGGTCGCGCAGGGCGTAAGCCGGATCCGCGCCGGACGTTGCGTGCCAGGAATCAGCGCGCTCTTGAGCGTGGCGCGACGCGCGCAGAGCCAGCTCGTGACCGGTGACCTGGGCTTTGCCGTCGCACCGCGTCTTAATGCCGCGGGCCGCCTGACGGATATGTCGATCGGCATTCGTTGCCTTCTGACCGATGATCCGATCGAAGCGCACCGCCTGGCCGTCGAGCTCGACACGCTCAACGCGCAGCGGCGCGAGATCGAGGCCGACATGCAGTTGCAGGCGCTCGCTGCGGTGCGCGCGCTGCGCGATGAGGCCAGCGGAGCGAAGCGCTCAGGCGTGTGCCTGTTTGATGCGGCCTGGCACCAGGGAGTAGTGGGCCTGGTGGCCGGTCGCGTCAAGGAACAGTTGCGTCGCCCGGTTGTGGCCTTCGCGCTCGCTGATGAACGGAACCTGCGCGGATCGGCCCGTTCGGTGCCCGGCGTGCACATTAGGGACGTGCTCGAGGCCATCGCCACGCGCGAGCCGGGGATGCTGGAGAAATTCGGCGGCCACGCCATGGCCGCTGGCCTGAGCCTGCCTCGCGCGCAGCTCGATCGCTTCGCTCGCGCCTTCGATGCCGAAGTGGAGCGTGTGATGGCCCAAAGCGCGCTGAACGACGCGATCGAGACCGATGGAGAACTGGAGCCAGAGGACATTGCCCTCCCACTGGCGCACACGCTGCGCGCGGCGGGCCCATGGGGCGCGGCGTTCGCCGAGCCGCTCTTCGATGGCGTGTTCGAGGTTCGCGGCACACCACGGGTGTTGGGTGAGCGGCACCTGAAGTTTCACGTCTCGGCACGCGAGGGACGGGGCGGTTTTGAGGCCATCGCCTTTAACTCGATCGATCCACAGCGTCCCGCACCACTGCCGGCCGGCAAAGTGCGCCTGATCTATCGGCTCGGCACCAACGAGTATCAGGGCGAGCTGCGCTTGCAGCTGGTGGTAGAGCATTTGCTCGCCCCCTGAAGGCACTCTTGCCCGTGCTACCATGAGGCCCCCCAAAAATATTGCGGATCAGTCGATGGAAATCACTCAACTCAAACGGGCACTTGCAGATCTCGAGGAGCGCGCGCTGTCCTTGAGGGGGTTCCTTTGAGTACGACCGCAAGCGCGAGCGCCTGGAGGAAGTCAGCCTGGAGCTCGAAGTCCAGGCCGTTTGGAGTCAGCCTGAGCGTGCCCAGGAACTGGGTCGGGAACGCGCCCGTCTAGGCGCCGAGCTCGGCGAAATGGATCGTGTCTCGGGCTCGGTGCACGCCGCACTCGAGCTATTGGAACTCGCCGAAACCGAGAACGATGAGTCCACGGCGGCCGATATCGAGCAGGAGCGCCCGAAATTCGAGGCGAGTGTGCGGGCCCTTGAGTTCAAGCGCATGTTTCGTGGAGAGATGGACTCGCACAGCGCGTTCCTGGACATACAGGCGGGCGCCGGCGGTACCGAGGCCCAGGACTGGGCGCAGATGCTGTTGCGGATGTACCTGAAGTGGGCCGTCACGCGCGGGTTCTCGGCCGAAGTCATCGATTCGAACCCCGGTGAAGTCGCCGGGCTGAAATCCGCCACCGTGGAAGTCCAGGGAGAGTATGCCTACGGCTGGCTGCGTACCGAGACCGGCGTGCACCGCCTGGTGCGCAAGTCGCCCTTCGACTCGGGCAACCGCCGCCACACCTCCTTTGCCTCGGTCTTTATCTCCCCCGAGGTCGACGACGATATTGCGATCGACATCATCCCGGCCGACCTGCGCACGGACACCTATCGTTCGAGCGGGGCGGGCGGCCAGCACGTCAACAAGACCGAGTCGGCGGTACGTATCACGCACATGCCAAGCGGAATTATCGTGGCGTGCCAGAACGAGCGCAGCCAGCACAAGAACCGCGCCACGGCCATGAAGATGCTCAAGGCCAAGCTCTATGAGCTGGAAGTCAACAAGCGCAATGCCGCCGCCAAGGTGCTGGAGGATTCCAAATCGGACGTCAGTTGGGGCAACCAGATCCGCTCTTATGTGCTCGACCAGTCCCGCATCAAGGACCTGCGCACCGGGGTCGAGGTGGGTAACACCGGTTCGGTGCTCGATGGGGCACTTGATCAGTTCATGGAAGCCAGCCTGAAGGCCGGATTTTGAACGACCCCACGCCCCAAGTGCCATCGAACGCGCCAGCGACTGAGCCCATGGATGAGAATCGTCTGATCGCCGAGCGGCGCGCCAAGCTCGCCGCGCTCCGCAAGCTGGGCCCGGCCTATCCCAACGAATTCCGCCGCGACGCGCTGGCGGCCGAACTGCTCAGTGCGTATGCCGAACGCGACGCCGCCTGGCTGGAGGCCAATCCGGTACAGGTGCGCGTCGGCGGGCGCATGATGCTCAAGCGCGTGATGGGAAAGGCGAGCTTCGCCAAGCTCACGGACCGGAGTGGCGCGATACAGCTGTTCCTGCAGCAGAGCACGCTGGGCACGGATTACGATGCTTTCAAGGATCTCGACGTCGGCGACATCCTCGGAGCCCGCGGGCCGTTGTTCCGCACCAAGACGGGCGAGTTATCGGTCCGCGTAATTGGTCTGAAACTGCTCGCCAAATCCTTGCGGCCGCTCCCCGACAAGTGGCACGGCCTGAGCGACACCGAAACGCGCTACCGTATGCGCTATGTCGATCTGCTGATGAGCGAGGCCAGCCGCGCTTTGTTTCGTACGCGCAGTGCCATCGTTCGCTATTTGCGCGATGCGCTCGACGCGCTTGGC
The DNA here is from genome assembly GCA_038234675.1 of Steroidobacterales bacterium. Taxonomy (GTDB): domain Bacteria; phylum Pseudomonadota; class Gammaproteobacteria; order Steroidobacterales; family Steroidobacteraceae; genus FEN-1191. Next base: position 94,921 of record JBBQTF010000008.1, on the reverse strand, counting down.
TTCCTTGAGGTCGAGACCCCGATGATGCAGCCCATTCCTGGCGGTGCGGCCGCGCGGCCCTTCATCTCGCATCACAACGCGCTGGATCAGAGGGTGTACCTGCGCATCGCCCCTGAGCTGTATTTGAAGCGCCTGATTGTTGGGGGACTGGAACGGGTCTATGAGATCAACCGAAATTTTCGTAACGAAGGCCTCTCCACGCAGCACAACCCGGAATTCACCATGCTCGAGCTGTACTGGGCATACAGCGACTATCGTGAACTCATGGAACTCATCGAGCGTCTGCTGCACGGGCTCTGCGACTCGCTGCTCGGCACGCGCGTGGTCCGTTATCAGGGCCGCGACTATGATCTGGACAAACCCTTCCGGCGGGTCACGGTCGAGGATCTGATCATTGAGCACAACCCTGATTTGGACCGGGCCCAGCTGCGCGAGCTTTCGTACCTGCGCGGCGCCTGTGGGCGGCTGGGAATCCCTTTCAGGCCCGGTGATGGGGCGGGAAAGCTCCAGATCGAGATTTTTGAAAAGACCGGTGAGCATCACCTGATGGAGCCCACCTTCGTGCATGCCTATCCGGCCGAGGTCTCCCCGCTCTCGCGCGCCAATGATCGGGATCCATTCCTGACCGACCGGTTTGAGTTCTTCATCGCCGGGCGCGAGCTGGCGAACGGTTTTTCAGAACTCAACGACCCGGAGGATCAGGCCGCGCGTTTCCGGGCACAGGTGGTGCGCCACGACGCGGGCGATGAGGAGGCCATGCATTACGACGCCGATTACATTCGCGCGCTCGAGTACGGCATGCCACCAACGGCCGGACTGGGGCTCGGAGTTGATCGCCTGGTGATGTTGCTCACCGACTCCGCCTCGATCCGCGACGTGTTGCTGTTCCCGCAGTTGCGACCGGAGAGCTAAGGCGGCGCACGTGGCCTCACCCGCAGGCAAGCCCGCGCCCGGGCGACCCATTGGTGTGTTCGATTCGGGCGTCGGCGGCCTCACGGTACTGCGTGCATTGCGCGCGACGCTGCCGCACGAGTCCTTCGTGTACCTGGGCGACACCGCGCGCTTGCCTTACGGCACCAAAAGCACCCAGACCGTGATTCGTTACGCGCTGCAGGCGGCCGATGTGCTGGTGGCCCGCGATATCAAGTGCCTGGTCGTGGCCTGTAACACGGCCTCCGCTGCTGCACTTGAGGCCATGCGCGTCCGCTACGTGGGACTTCCTGTCATAGGCGTAGTCGAGCCAGGCGCGCGCGCGGCGTGCGCGACATCGGCGAATGGACGCATGGCGGTCCTGGCCACCGAAAGCACGGTGCGCGCAGGCGCTTACCAGCAGGCCATCGCGCGCATCCGGCCACAGTCCCAAGTGCAGGCGCTGGCGTGCGGCTTATTTGTGGCTCTGGCCGAGGAGGGTTGGGTGGACGGCCCGATCGTCGCGCAGGTCGCGTCGCGTTACCTCGAACCGCTCCACGCCGATCCGGCCCCCGGGGTGGACACGCTGGTGCTCGGTTGCACGCATTTCCCCGCGCTCAAGTCCGCGATTGCCGCTGCCGCCGGCCCCGGCGTGCAGATCGTGGATTCCGCCGACACCACGGCGGCCACCGTGCACCTGGAGCTGGCGCAGCGCTCGCTCCTGAGGCCGATGGAACCACGCGAAACGGGCGAAGTGAAGATGCATTTTCTGGCCACCGATGGAATCGAGCGTTTCGCCCAGGTGGGCGGACGGTTCCTGGGCGCCCCGCTCGATGTTCAGAACGTCGAGCTGGTTGATTTCTAGGCGGGCGCGATGCGCCATAGCAATTCCAAGCTCGCGCCTCCGCTGATCGTGCGCTTCGCGGCCTTTGGCGATGTGGTGCTCATCACGGCCATGATCGAAGTGCTGTACCGGCGTTACGGAACTCGGGTGGATCTGCTGAGTTCAGGAACGTGGACGCGTGAGCTCCTGGCCGATGATCCCAGAGTGGGCACGATCCAACTGGTCACCAGCCGCAAGACACCTTATCCGCTCAGGCCCAGCCAGTGGCGGGCGGTACGCTGGATGCGCTCGCGCGGCGTGGGCCCGGTGTACCAATGCGACCCGGAGTCCAAGGCGCAATGGCTGGTCGAGCACGCCGGCATTGGGCGCGACTGGATCGTGCGAGCGCACGATTTTCCCGCACCCCAGCCGATGCACTGGACGGAGTGGTGGCTGGCCGTCGCGCTGCTTACCCCGCCCGCGCTGCAGCCTGCGCTCCCGGTGGTGGACGCCAGCCTGTTCGATCGCATCCCGCGTCTCTATGTCGGGGTGAAGGCCCGAGACGACTGTCAGGGGTGGTTGCTCGACAGAGGCTGGCAGGACGATCCTCTGGTGTTGATCCAGGCGGGCAACAAGCGCACGCTCAAGCGCGGGCGCCGGGTCGGGATCGCTGATGCCAAGTATTGGCCGCCGCAGCGTTGGGCGGCGCTGGCGCGCGGGGTGCTGGCTGCGTTACCCGGGGCACGGGTACTTCTGACCGGCGCACCGGTGGAGCACGCCGTGGTCGAGGCGATCAGGCGGGCCGCGGATTCGCCGCGCGTGCACAACCTGGCCACCGATATGACGGTGCCGCGGCTGCTCGCGTTGCTCGAGCGGGCCGACAGCATGATCTCGGTCGACACCGGCCCGGCGCACGCCGCCGCGGCGCTGGACTGCCCGCTGACGGTCATGTTTGCACACGCAGATCAACGTTGGTGGCGGCCCCGTTCCCGGCTCGGTCGCGTCCGGGTAGTGGGCGGCACCCGTGCAGAGGCGAGCCGCCTGCTCGATATCGAGGTCCCGCAGGTGTTGGAGGCCTGGAGCGCGCTGGCAGGGCGCTTCCCCCGGGGCCCCGCGTCCGATTGCTTAAAATAGGGAAGTCGGGCAGGATTTTGCGGCGCGCCAGGCCCGCTTCGGGGCCGACACCTTATCGTCCGTTGCCAGGAAATTAATGAGCACGATATTTCAGCAGAACCTGGACGAGCACCGTGCATTGTTCGCCCGGCTGGGATGCTTGTCCGAACCGGTGGCGCAGGCGGCCGCCCTCATGGTCGATGCGCTCTCGGCGGGGCGTAAACTTATGCTGTGCGGCAATGGCGGCTCGGCTGCGGACTCGCAGCACCTGGCGGCCGAGTTTACCGGCCGGTTCATCAATGATCGCAAGCCGCTGGCGGCCATGGCGCTATCGACCGACACCTCGGCGCTGACCTGCATCGCCAATGATTATTCCTTCGACGAGGTGTTCTCCCGCCAGGTGCTCGGGCTGGGCGTGACCGGAGACTGCCTGCTGGCGTTGTCCACTTCCGGAAATTCCAAGAATGTGCTGCGAGCCGTGGAAGCCGCCCGGACCTTGAGCGTGCGCGTCATCGGAATTCTGGGCCGCGACGGCGGCAAACTTGCCGCACTGTGCGATGTGGCCATCATCGTTCCCAGCGCCACCACCGCACGCATCCAGGAGGCCCACATCATGATCGGGCACACATTGTGCGGCATGGTCGAAGAGTCACTGAAGCTCGCCTGACATCCGGCCGCCTCTTATGACCGACATGAAGTCGAAATTCCAGCGCGCGCGCGTGCTAGTGGTGGGCGATGCGATGCTGGATCGCTACTGGTTTGGCAGCGTCGATCGCATTTCGCCCGAGGCGCCCGTGCCGGTGGTGCGCATCTCTCGCGAAGAAGAGCGCCTCGGGGGCGCTGCGAACGTCGCCCTGAATATCAAATCGCTCGGTGCGCAGGCCTCGCTCATGACCGTGGTGGGAACCGACGAGCCCGCGGGCAAGTTGCGCAAGCTACTGACCGAGCACGGCGTGCAATCGCTCCTGGGGAGCGACGCGCAGCTCAACACCATCGTGAAGCTGCGCGTCATCGGCCGCGCGCAGCAGCTGATCCGCCTGGATTTCGAGAACCAGCCGGATCACGAAGTTCTGGCATCGATGCTCACCGATTACCAGCGGGTGCTACCCGAGCACGACGCGGTGCTGTTTTCCGACTACGGCAAGGGCGGATTGACCCATATCCCGCGCATGATCGCGATCGCGCGCCAGGCGGGCAAGCCGGTGCTGGTGGACCCCAAGGGCAGTGATTACGGGCGCTACGCCGGTGCTTCGGTGATCACGCCCAACCGCGAGGAACTCGCCCAGGTCATCGGCTCTTGGTCGAGCGAGGCACAGTTGCATGAGCGGGCGCAACAGCTGCGGGAGGCCCAGAAGTTCGGGTCCATCCTGCTGACTCGGAGCGGGGAGGGTATTTCACTGTTTGACGAGCGCGGTCACCTCCAGGTGCCCGGGCTCGCGCGTGAAGTGTTCGACGTAACCGGCGCCGGGGACACGGTGATTGCCGTGCTGTCGGTGTTGATGGCCTGCGGCGTGAGCGTGCGCGATGCACTGCCGGTGGTCAATCGCGCCGGGGGCATCGTGGTCGGAAAATTCGGCGCCGCCAATTTGGGCTACGAGGAGCTTTATCCATGACGGTGTGCTCGGCGTGAAGGCGGTGGTCACCGGCGCGGCCGGCATGATCGGCAGCAATCTGGTGCATGGGCTCAACGCCATCGGCATCGATGAGGTGATCGCGGTTGATGATTTGAGCGACGGCTCGAAGTACCGGAATCTGGCCGGCGCCCGTTTGAGTGATTATTTCGACAAGGACGATTTCTACGGCCGGTTCGTGCGCCGGGAATTCGGCCGTGTGGACGTGGTGCTGCACCAGGGCGCTTGCTCGGACACCATGGAGCAAAACGGACGCTTCATGCTGGAAACCAACTACCGCTGCTCGAGGAATCTGCTCGACGCCTGCCAGGCGCAGGGCACGCGCTTGCTGTACGCTTCATCCGCGGCCATCTACGGGGGCAGCGGCACTTTCCGCGAGCAGCCCGAATTCGAGCGGCCGCTCAATGTGTACGGCTACTCGAAGTTGTTGTTTGACAACGCGGTCCGTGGCCGCCTGGGCGGGACCGCTTTGCAGGTGGCCGGACTGCGCTACTTCAATGTCTACGGTCCGCGTGAGCAGCACAAGGGGCGCATGGCCTCGGTGGCTTTCCACAACTACGGTCAGTTCCGCGACGCCGCGAGCGTGCGCCTGTTCGGTGAGTACGGAGGGTACGGCGCCGGCGAGCAGCAACGCGACTTTGTGTACATCGGCGATGTGGTGGCCGCCAACCTCTGGTTTCTCGAGCATCCGGACCGCAGCGGAGTCTTCAACCTCGGGACCGGTCGGGCGCAGACTTTCAATGACGTCGCACGCGCCACCGTGAACGCCTGCCGTGCGCTGCGCGGTGAGGGCGCACTTGCACTCGAGCAGCTGGTTGAAAAAAAGCTGATCCAGTATGTGGATTTTCCGCAGGCCCTGGTCGGCAAGTATCAGTGCCACACCCAAGCTGATTTAGGTGCGTTACGCGCGGCCGGCTGCGACATCGAGTTTGCGGACGTGGCCACCGGCGTGAGGCGCTATGTCGAGTGGTTGGCGGCGACACCTGCTTGAACGCCACGAGCGCGCTGGCGCAGAAATTTCTTCCCGCCACGGGGGTGGGTGACCGACTGTCGCGGCGGCCGCTGGTGTTCACCAACGGCGTCTTTGACGTGCTGCACACGGGGCATGTCACCTACCTGGAGGCCGCGCGCCGCCTGGGCGCCGCGCTGCTGGTGGCATTGAACACCGATGCTTCCGCCCGACGCCTTGGCAAGGGGACGGACCGGCCCCTCAACCGCGAAGCGGATCGCGTGGCCGTTGTGGCCGCACTGGCGAGCGTGGACTTTGTGATGCTATTCGATGAAGACACCCCGTGCGATTTGATGCAGCACTGCCGGCCGGAGGTCTACGTGAAAGGGGGCGATTATGACATCGACACGTTGACCGAAGCGGCATTGGTGCGCAGCTGGGGTGGTGAGGCAGTGACAATCCCGTTTGTTGAGGGCTACTCCACGACCGCGCTCTTGCAGCGCATTCGCGCCGGCGGGTAAGCCGACTCACGGGCCGTGGTCGCTGGATCGCATGAGAGCAGCCTTCGTTGACCGGGACGGCGTAATCATCGAGGAGCGCGGTTACGCCTATAGGGTCGAGGATTTTGCTCCGCTTCCGGGCGCCGTCGCGGCGCTGGGTGAGCTTCAGGCGGCCGGCTACCGACTGGTCGTGATCACCAACCAATCGGGCATCGCGCGCGGACTGTACAGCGAGGAGCAGTACCAGGCCTTCAGCGCGCACCTGGAAAGGCATTTGCAGGCCGCAGGGGTGCGACTGGACGCGCTCGAATACTGTCCGCACCTGCCCGATGCCCCCGTGGCACGCTATCGGCTAGATTGCGATTGCCGCAAACCCCGACCGGCGATGCTCCTGCGCGCGGCGAGGCGACTCGATATCAACCTTGCAAGCTCAGTGGTGGTGGGTGATCGGGGCACCGACATTGCGGCCGGCCGGGCGGCGGGCGTGGGGCGTTGCTTCCTGGTGCGCAGCGGGCAGGGCCTGGCCCCTGAAGACGTGCGGCTTGCCGACGGAGTGTATGAGGATCTGGCCGCGTGCGTGCGCGCGTTGCTTGGCGGCTGAGAGCTGCGCTAGGCGGGGTTCTCCAATGTGAAACGCGCGCTTTCGTCCTCGTACGCAAACACCTCCGCGTAGCGGCCCCAGCTGATGATGGCGCGCAGGGTCTGCTCGGCGGCCTCTTCGGTCATGTAATCTTCAAGTTCATCGATGAAACGGCTCTTGCGTGCCACGTGCGAAGTGCGCTCGTCCAGCACCCGTCGCACGTGCGCAGCGAGGGGCACGTAGCTGAGCAGCTGCCGGGCAAAGATGCGTTTGCGTTCGTCCCGGTCGGCAATGCAAAAGGCGCGGCCGGCGTCCGTGAGCTTAAGATCGCCGCCTTCCAGGTCGGCGAAGCGCAGCATCTGCAGCGTTTCGGCGACCGGAAATAACTCGTCGATTTCCATCTGCAGGTCGGTGGCGATCTTCGGCAGGTCCGCCATCCCGTTGTAGGGGGCGGCGGCCACCGCCTCGAGCAGACCCGAAAGTTCGTTGGAGGACACGTGGGGCAGAATGCTGCCGATGCCGTGACCCGGAAAAAATTCGGTGCGCGTGCCGGCCGCAGGAGCCAGGGTGCGCGCGGTCATCTCCACGTAGATGCGTTCGACCAATTCGCGGAACGAGGGATCGAGGCGGTCACGCGGTTGTGGCAGGGTCACTTCTATCTCGGACAGGACGCGCCCCGGATTGCTTCCGAAAACCAGGATGCGATCGCACATCAGGACCGCTTCCTCAATATTGTGCGTCACCAGAATCACACCCTTGATGGGCATGCGGCCCTCGGACCACAGATCGAGAAAATCGGTGCGCAGGGTCTCGGCCGTGAGCACATCGAGTGCCGAGAACGGTTCATCCATCAGCAGGATATTCGGATGCACAACCAGCGCCCGGGCGAAGCCGACGCGTTGGCGCATGCCGCCGGAAAGTTCCCGAGGATAGGCCGACTCGAATCCGTCCAGTCCGATCAGGTCGATGGCCGCCAGAGTACGAGAGCGGATTTCGGCCCGCGCCAGGCGTTGCGCCTCCAGCCCCAGCGCCACATTCTCGTATACCGTGAGCCATGGAAAGAGCGCAAAGCTTTGGAATACCATCGCGATGCCCGCCGCAGGACCCTCGACCGGTTTGCCCAGATAGTTGCACGCCCCGCGACTGGGTTCCGAAAGCCCTGCAATCAACCGCAACAGCGTGGATTTTCCGGAGCCTGACCGACCCAGGAGGCCAACAATCTGCCCGCTCGTCAGGCGCAGGTTCACGTTCTCGAGCACCAGCAATTCCTGGCCGTCCGGTTTGGGGAACGACTTGGCAATGCCCGTCATTTGCAGCAACGGCGCGACCTCTACGACAGCGTTCATGAGGCAGACCTCGTTTCAGTTGAGGCGGTAGTGGCGTTCAGCGTAGTAATACAGGGGTCGCCAGAAGGCCCGGTTGATCGTGACGACAAACAGGCACATCGTGCAGATGCCGAGCACGATGCGATGATAATCGCCCGCCGCGGTCGCCGTGGCGATGTAGGCGCCCAACCCCCGAGCGCGCACCTCGCTGCTCCCCCAGCTGGCCAGTTCAGCGACGATGGCCGCGTTCCAGGAGCCACCGGAGGCGGTAATCGCGCCGGTCACGAAATAAGGCATGATCGCAGGCAGAGCGAAGCGCCGCCACCACAGCCACCCGCCCACGTGCAAATTCTGCGCGGCGTGCCGTAACTCGGCGGGGATCGCTGCGGCTCCGGCGATCACATTGAAAAGGATGTACCACTGGGTCCCGAGGATCATCAAGGGGCTCAGCCACAGGTTTGGACTCAACTGCCAGGTCACGATGGCATAGACGACCAGCGGGAACAGCAGGTTCGCCGGGAACGCCGCCAGAAATTGCGCGATCGGCTGCACCCACTGCGCCGCGCGCGGTCTCAGACCAATCCACACCCCGACCGGCACCCACAACAGGCTGGCCAGTGCGATCAGCACGACCACCCGGGCCATCGTGAATAAGCCCAGCACCCCCACCTCGCGCAGTTCTGACAGATAGGTCCCTGACCACAACACCTGGCCGAGCTTGCGAGCCGCGAACGCGCCGGCGGCCAGTAACAGCGCAAGCCACAAGGCGTCGCGAACCCAGAGCTCGCGCGTGCGGCGTGCACCAGCCCGCGCCCTTGGTGCGACCCGCAAGGGCGAGGCCCAGCTGGTCCAGCGCACCAGGGCGTAGAAAATTACCGTCACGGCTTTGATCAGCCGAGAGCGTCGCAGTACGTTCAATGCCCAGGATGTAGGGGGTTCGGCGCCGGGCTCCTGTTCGACGCGGAACCGATCGACCCAGGCGATCATTGGGCGGAACAACAGTTGGTCATAGACAAGTATGACCAGGGCCATGGTGGTAATCGCCCAGCCGATGGCGTGGAGGTTGCGCTGTTCGATGGCCAGTGCGATGTATGAACCGATACCCGGCAGCGCCACGTGGGTGCGCCCCACGCTGATGGATTCTGCGGCAACGACAAAAAACCAACCCCCGGACATCGACATCATCATGTTCCAGGTCAGCGATGGCAGCGCAAAGGGTACTTCCAGCTGCCAGAACCGCATCCAAGGCGTCAGGTGGAAGGAGGCGGCGGCCTCGGCGAGTTCGGTGGGCACCGTGCGCAGAGATTGATAGAAGCTGAAGGCCATGTTCCAGGCCTGGCTGGTAAAGATGGCAAAAATGGCGGCGAATTCCGCGCCCAGCACACGGCCTGGCACCAGCGCCATGAAAAAAACCACGCTGATCGAAATGAACCCGAGAATAGGCACCGACTGCAATATGTCGAGCAGCGGGACCAGGAAGCGCCCGGCACGCGGGCTCTTGGCCGCCCAAGTGGCATACGTCAGTGTGAATACCAGCGACAGCACCAAGGCCACAAACATCCGCAGTGTGGTGCGCGCCGCGTATTCGGGCAGGTGGGCGGGCGCGAGCGAGAGCGGGGTGGCGCCCAGCTGCGAAAGCGGCGCCAGCAGGCCGCGACTGGCCGCAGCCAGGAACGTGATCAGCCCGAGCACCATGAGCAATGCGAGCGTGTCCCAGCGCGTAGCGAACTCGCGGATAAAAGCAAAGGGTTGGGTGCGATCCGCTCGAAGCATGGGATGCCGATCGGGCTGGTTTATAGTGGCGCGCAGTATACGGGGTCGGCGCGCACTGGCCGGCCCATGCGAACAGCAACGCGTGAGAGATTAGCGTGGCCGAAGAGCGCTGCGGTGGCATTGTTGCGCACGCCCAGGGATTTCACTTGGCCAACCCGCTGGCCGAGCGTCGCACGCTGTGGGTGCTGATTCTCACGGCCATCGCCATGGTGGTCGAGATCGTCGCGGGCTGGTAGTACGGGTCAATGGCGCTGCTGGCCGATGGCTGGCATATAAGTTCGCACGCCATTGCACTGGGTCTTTCGGTTGCCGCCTACGCATTGGCGCGGCGCTTGCGGCGCGATGACCGCTTCGCATTGGGCACTTGGAAGATCGAGGTGCTGGGGGGCTACACCAGCGCGCTGCTGCTCGCCGGCGTCGTGTTGTATATGGCCCTCGAGTGCCTGTCACGGCTGAGAGCGCCCGGAATCATCGCCTACGATCAGGCCTTGGCGGTGGACGCGCTCGGCTTGCTGGTTAATTTGGGCTCAGCCGGTTTGCTCTCGGGCGCGGCGCGCCGCGAAGCCGGTTCGGAGCCCTCTAGCGACCAGGCCCACGCGCACGCCGACAGCCACGAGTCCGGCGGCGGTCATGGGCATCGTCATGCCGATCTGAATCTGCGCGCCGCCTATGTGCACGTGGCTGCCGATGCGGCCACTTCGCTTCTGGCCATCGGGGCGCTCGCGGGGGGGGCAAGTACCTGCACCTGGTCTGGCGGGATGCCACCGTCGGTTTATTCGCCTCGTTCGTGGTGGCGGCCTGGGCCTGGACCTTACTGCGCTCGATCAGTCGTATCCTGCTCGATTCGGAAATGGGCGCGCCCGTGGTGGAGAAGATCCGCCAGAGCCTGCGCGCCGCACCGATACCGGTACAGGTCCTTGACCTGCACGTCTGGCGGGTCGGCAAGGCCAGTTACGCCTGCATTTTGAGCGTCGCCACCCATGCTCCGGTGACCCCGGACTGTTTCCGCACGCTGCTGCAGGCGCACGCCGAGATCGTGCACGTGACGGTCGAGGTCAATCCCAGCGTTGTCGCATCCTCCTAGATTGCGATATTGTCGGTCATCCGGGGGACCGACCAAGGCTCCTCACCCGCCTGCAAGTTAAGGGGACCCACATGGCGCAGCCCAGCTTTCATGGACAATTTATCTGGCAAGAACTCCTCTGCAACGACACGGGCCCGGCGACGGCTTTTTACGAACGAATTCTGCCTTGGAAAGCAAAGCCTTTCAGTCCAGGCTCGCCGTACCTGATGTTCCGCTCGGCCGACGGCAAGCCGGTCGCAGGAGCCATGCGATTGTCGGATGACGCCAGGGCTAAGGGTACCCCGCCGCATTGGCGCGGCTACATCGGAGTGGGGGACGTCGATTCGGTCGCCGGACAGGCGGTAGGCCTGGGGGCACGCGTGCAGCAACCTGCGCAGGATGTGCCCGGAGTGGGCCGCGTTGCGTTGCTGACGGACCCGGAGGGTGCGATATTCGGGCTGTATGCTCCTGTGGTGGACTCGGGCAGTGCTCCGGCCAGCTCCGGATTCGCATGGGCCGAACTGGCGGTGCGTGATCGCGAGGCCGCGCTGGCGTTTTATCAGCAATTGTTTGGGTGGCAACTGCGCCCGCCCCTGGACATGGGCGGGGGCTTCTTTTACCAGACCTTCGGCCTTGGCGCGCAGGACTTCGGCGGCGCTTACACTATTCCCGCGGATCGGGCGATGCCCCCTGCGTGGTGCCCTTATGCCAGCAGCGGCAGTGCCGATGAAATCGCCCACAAGATCCTGGCGACGGGCGGTAAGGTGGCCCATGGTCCGGTAAGTGTCCCGGGCGGGGGACGGATCGTGCAGTTCTTTGATGCGGAGGGCGCATTCTTCGCGGTGCACTCGATGGCGGCTGCCGCGGCGACGGACGCCGGGAAAACCAAGCCCAATGGCAGTAGCAAACCCATCCCAGCCGTCGCGAAAAAGTCGGCGATAAAAGCCGCCACAAAAGCGGCCAAAAAGAAAACGAAGAAGGTGAAGGCAAAGACGAAGCCGAAATCTAAGTCTAAGTCCCAGCCGAAATCGACAAAAAAGCTCGCGACACGGCGTGCTGCGCGGAAAACGAAGAAGCCCGCACGCAAACGTGCAGTGGCTCGGGCGCGCAAGGCCAAGCGCAAGCCCGCCCGTGCGGCCAAGCGAAAGGCGGCGCGCAAGAAATAGCTACAGCAGACGTAGCGACATATCGACGGCTCGGACGTGCTTGGTCAGGGCACCGATTGAGATAAAGTCCACGCCGGTCGCAGCGATTGCGGCGAGCTGATCCAGACCGACGCCGCCCGAGACCTCGAGTTTGGCCGGCCGCGGGCTGGCTCGATTGAGCGCCACGGCGCGGCGCATGTCCTCTAAAGAGAACTCATCGAGCATGATGACCTCGCACTGCGAAAGTAGCGCACTTTCCACCTCGCGCAGGTTCTCAGTTTCCACCTCGACCATCAGTCCTGGGGCCAGCGCACGCGCCTTCGCCACGGCCGCCGCGATCGAGCCGGCCGCGGCGATGTGGTTCTCTTTCACGAGTACGTGATCGTAGAGGCCCATACGGTGGTTGTGCCCGCCGCCGCAGCGCACGGCGTATTTCTGCGCGCTGCGCAGCCCCGGTATGGTTTTACGAGTATCGAGGATTTGACAATCCGTGCCGGCAACGGCCTGGGCATGACGTGCCGTGGTCGTTGCTGTCGCTGAGAGCAGTTGCAAAAAATTCAGTGCCGTGCGTTCCCCGGTGAGTATCGCGCGTGCCGGGCCGGCAAGTTCGCACAGCACAGTATCCGCCGACACCGCATCACCCTCTTGCACCAGCCAGCGCACCACCACTTGTGCATCCAGTTGCCTGAAGGTCTCCTCGAACCAGCCCGTGCCACAGACGAGCGCCGCTTCGCGGCACAGCACGCGCGCTCGGGCGCGCGCATCGGCGCCGATGAGCTGCGCGGTCACATCGCCCGCGCCCACGTCCTCGCGCAAGGCGCGCGAGACTTGCTCAGCGAGGTCAGCAGGTAACGCGGGAGCCAATGCCTAAAACGGTAGCCCGTGTGAGGCGGAGGCCATGCACAGCAGCATGGGTATCGAAAGCACAAAGTTGATGCGTGAGGCCATCGCGGCGACGCGCCGCGAGCGCGCCTTTTCCTCATCAGTGGCCGTCACTATGCCCAATATCTTCTTCTGGTTCGGCCAGATCAGCACCCACACATTGAACAGCATGATCGTGCCCAGCCAGGCGCCAATGCCGATCACCAGACCGTAGTAGTCCTCACCAAAGTGGCCAAACGTGAAGGCGTTGGTGAAATTGGCGCCGCGCGCCAGGTACCAGGCGCCCGTAAGCCAAGTCGACACGGCGCCCCAGCGAAACCAAAACAGCGCCCGGGGTGCAACGTACTTCGTAATGCCCGCTCCGCCGGGGCCACCTTTGTCAGCGGCCGCCGCCGCCAGTGCGGGGGTCTGCGCCACGTTGAAGTAGTAGAGCAGCCCAATCCACATCACTCCGGAAAGTATGTGCAACCAGCGTGCCAGGCCCAGTTCGTGGAAGGCCGTGGGTTGGATGGCCAGGGCGATTATCAGCGCGAGAATGACCCCGGTAATAATCGAGCCGCGTACGGAATTCAGTGGATTCATGGTCAGGGCCCTCTAAGTCGCTGTTTTGATTGGAATGTTAAATGCGTCTAGAGTTTGAAGAATAGGCCACAGGCCCCCATAATTCAATGTGGGCGTCGCGCAAGCCCATTCCTCCGGCGCGGCCGGGGGAGGGCTCTGGCGGCGCTGAACCAACAACGGCAGGTGAGTGCATGGATATTAAAGAACGGATTCGCAATGAGCTGGATCGCGCTCCGGTAGTGCTTTTCATGAAGGGCACTCCGGATTTTCCCCAGTGCGGATTTTCTGCGCAGACGGCGGGTGCGCTGCGCAAGCTGGGCGTCGGCTTCCACAGCGTGAATATTTTTGAGGACGCTGAGCTGCGCGAAGCCCTCAAGCAGTACTCGAACTGGCCGACCTATCCTCAGCTCTACCTCAAGGGCGAGTTGCTCGGGGGCTGCGACATCACGATGGAGATGTTTCGCAGTGGAGAACTGCGCAAGACCCTCGAATCGGCGGGTGTAATAGGTTCCGCCGCGGCTTAGGGTTCAGGTTCGATCGCCGGACCTGTTTCCGGGTCCGCTGCGGTGTCGGCGCTGCTGCCGTCATACCAGCCCAGATCGCGTGCGCGGCCTTCGGCCCATCTAAAACTGCCGGCCAACTCATTGCAGATGGTGCAGAACAATTCGGCTGTGCGCTCGGCGTCGTAGCTTGCCGAGTGTGCTGAGGCGCTTTCCCAGCCCAAGCCAGCGATGGTCGCGGCCTTGGCCAGCACCGTCTGCCCGAACGCCGCTCCGGCCAGCGTGGCGGTATCGAAGCTCGAAAACGGATGAAACGGGCAGCGCTTGACGCCAGTGCGTGCGACCGCGGCGTTCAGAAAAGAGAGATCGAACCATGCGTTGTGACCCACGAGGATCGCTCGCTTGCAGCCAGCGACCTGCATGCCGGCGCGCACTTCCTTGAAGATACGCTGTAATGCGTCGCGCTCGTCGATTGCCGGACGCAGGGGATGCCACGGATCAATCCGGTTCACCGCCAGCGAGGCCGCTTCCAGATTTCCACCCGCGAAAGGAATGACGTGATAGCTGTGGGTGGGGCCGCGCACCAGTCGTCCGGAATCATCCAAATCGATCATTACCGCAGCGATCTGGAGCAGCGCATCGCGCGCACAGTTGAAGCCGCCGGTTTCCACATCCACCACGACCGGCAGAAAGCCTCGGAACCGCCGCGCCATGCGCCCGGCGCCTTGCTCATTGTTCACGGACGCAGCGCCCAGGCGACACTCTCGCCCGCGCGAAAGGGCACCAGTTCCTCGGAGCCGAACGGCAGGCGCGTCGGTGCGGTCCAAGGGCGCCGTTCCAGCGTTATGGAGTCCTGATTGCGCGGCAGCCGGTAGAAATCGGCGCCAAAGTTCGATGCAAAGTCCTCAAGCCGAGATAGCGCCCCTAATTGTTCGAATACTTCGGCGTACAACTCGATGGCAGCGTGGGCGCTGAATATACCGGCGCAGCCGCAAGCGGCTTCCTTGGCGCGGCGTGAGTGTGGGGCGCTGTCGGTGCCCAGGAAAAATCGTGGATCCCCGCGCGCCACGATGCCCAGTAGCGCTTGGCGATCGGATTCACGCTTGAGCACCGGAAGGCAATAGTGGTGCGGACGCAGGCCACCCTGGAACAGGGCATTGCGATTAAGAAGCAAGTGTTGGGGAGTAATCGTAGCGCCGATGCCCTGGCGCGCCCCGCACACAAAGTCCACTGCGGCGCGCGAGGTAACGTGTTCAAACACCACGCGCAGTCGCGGCCAGCGTGCCACCAGCGGCGCCAGAACCTGTTCGATGTAGCGTGCCTCGCGGTCGAAGACATCGACCGACGGGTCGGTCACCTCGCCATGCACCTGAAGCACCAAGCCCCGCTCGCTCATGCGTTCCAGCACCGCGTCGAGCCGCCGCACATCGGTTACGCCGGCCGCCGAGTGGGTGGTCGCGCCGGCCGGGTAGAGCTTGCAGCCCACGACGATGCCGCTGGCCGCGGCGCGATCAATTTCTTCCGGCAGCATCGTGTCGGTGAGGTACAGCGTCATGAGGGGTGTGAACTGGGCACCGGTGGGAAGCTGCGAGCTGATGCGCTGCCGGTAGGCGAGTGCTGCGGCCGTGGTCGTTACCGGCGGCGTCAGGTTTGGCATGATCACGGCGCGCGCGAAACGCCGCACCGTGTGGGGCAGAACTGCAGCGAGCGCCTCGCCATCGCGCAAGTGCAGGTGCCAGTCGTCGGGACGGCGAATCGTCAGGTCACGCATGGTCACCAAGCTTGTAAGTGCGGCGGCCTGAAGGCCGGCCAGATCGGCGTATAATGCAGACTTTCCGGTCTCACCGCGTAACGGCGCATCCTAACACAGCGCCTCAAGGGTAATTTCTCGAGCCATGAGCGAAGCCACCGATTCCGGCGATCTGGATCCCATCGAAACCCGCGAGTGGCTGGAGTCCATTGATTCGGTCTTGAAAGCGGAGGGCCCGGAGCGCGCACATTTTCTGATCGACCGCATGGTCGAGCACGCGCGCCGGTCGGGCGCTTATTTGCCCTACAGCCCGAATACCGCGTACGTCAACACCATCGCCGTGGGCAAGCAGCCGCTGTATCCGGGAAACCGCGAACTGGAGCGGCGCGTCGAGGCGTGGATACGCTGGAACGCCGCGGCCATGGTGGTGGCGGCCAATCGCAAGTCCACGGAGTACGGCGGACACATTGCCAGCTACGCCTCTTCGGCGACCCTCTACGAAGTGGGCTTCAATCACTTCTGGCGCGCCCCCTCCAGCGCTCATCCGGGTGATTTGATTTTCATGCAGGGCCATTCTTCCCCCGGCATTTATGCGCGCGCATACCTGGAAGGGCGCTTGAGCGAAGATCAATTGCGCCGGTTCCGGCAGGAAGTTGACGGCGGTGGCCTGAGCTCCTATCCGCACCCCTGGCTGATGCCAGATTTCTGGCAGTTTCCGACCGTATCGATGGGACTTGGTCCGATGATGGCCATTTATCAAGCACGATTTATCCGCTACCTCGAGCATCGCGGGATGGTGCCGGCCTCAGACCGTAAGGTGTGGGCGTTTTGCGGTGACGGTGAGATGGACGAGCCCGAATCGATGGGCGCATTGACGATGCCGGTGCGCGAGCAGCTCGACAATCTGGTGTTCGTCATCAACTGCAATCTGCAGCGCCTCGACGGACCGGTGCGCGGCAACGGCAAGATTATCCAGGAGCTCGAGGCCGCCTTTCTCGGCGCCGGCTGGAATGTCATAAAGGTGATCTGGGGTTCGCGCTGGGACCCGCTCTTGGCGCGCGACGACGAGGGTTTGTTGCGCGAGGTCATGGAACAATGCGTTGATGGCGAATATCAGAATTTCAAAGCCAATGGTGGCGCCTATACGCGCGAGCATTTTTTCGGGAAGAATCCGCGCCTCAAGGAAATGGTCGCCAATATGTCGGATGAGGATATCTGGCGTCTCAACCGCGGCGGGCATGATGCCCGTAAGGTTTACGCAGCCTACGCTGCCGCAATGCAATCGAGTGGGCGGCCCACCGTAATCCTCGCCAAGACGGTCAAGGGCTTTGGCCTGGGAAAGGCGGCCGAAGGTCGGATGGGCGCACACCAGCAAAAGAAGCTGGGCGACGAATCGCTGCGCGAATTGCGCGATCGCTTCAACGTTCCGGTGAGCGATGAGGACATTGCCAAGCTGCCGTTTTGCAAGCCCCCCCAGGACAGCGATGAGATGCGCTATCTCCTTGAGCGCCGGCGCGAACTGGGCGGCTTCCTGCCGCAACGCTCCTCTGGGCTCGCCAAGCTCGAGCTACCGGGACTCGCGGCGTTCCAGTCGATTCTGGATGGCACGGCGGAGCGCGAGATTTCTACAACCATGGCCTTCGTGCGGATCCTCGGGGTCCTACTCAAAGACAAGAGTGTGGGCAAGCACATTGTTCCTATTGTGCCGGACGAGGCGCGCACTTTCGGCATGGAGGGACTGTTCCGCCAAATTGGTATTTATTCCTCAACGGGGCAGCTCTATACGCCCCAGGATGCTGACCAACTAATGTCCTACCGCGAGGACAAGCAGGGCCAGATGCTGGAGGAGGGCATTAACGAGGCGGGTTCGCTGTGCTCCTGGATCGCTGCTGCGACCTCGTACACCAATCAGGGCGTGCCCATGGTGCCGTTCTACATCTTTTATTCGATGTTCGGCTTTCAGCGCGTGGGGGACTTTATTTGGGCGGCCGGCGACATGCGGGCACGCGGCTTCTTGCTGGGTGCAACCGCAGGACGTACGACGCTCGCCGGAGAGGGACTGCAACACCAGGACGGCCACAGCCAACTGGTGGCCACCACCGTGCCCAACTGCCGCGCCTACGATCCTACTTACGCGTACGAACTCGCAGTGATCATCCAGGATGGTCTGCGGCGCATGTATGGCGAGGGCGAGGGGGTGTTCTATTACATCTCGGTGATGAATGAGAACTACGCGCAGCCCCCGCTTCCGGCCGGCGCCGCCGCTGGCATAGTTCAAGGCGGATATCGCTTGCGCGAGGGCGGCAAGGGTAAGGTGCGCACGACGCTGCTGGGTAGCGGCACGATCCTCCGTGAAGTACTCGCCGCCGCTGAGCTGTTGGAAACACAATTCAAGATACCCGCGGATGTTTATTCGATCACCAGCTTTAGCGAGCTACGGCGCGAGGCGCTCAACTGCGAACGCTGGAATCTGCTGCACCCGGCAGAACCCCCGCGGATCCCGTATGTCGACAAATTGCTGGCCGAACAGCAGGGCCCGGTAATTGCGGCCACCGACTACATGCGCAGTGTCGCCGACCAGATTCGCCAATGGGTGCCTGGCCCGTACGTGACTTTGGGGACCGATGGGTTTGGTCGCTCAGATGCGCGAGCGCCACTGCGCAGGCACTTCGAAGTCGATCGCCACTTCATCACGGTGGCTGCGCTCAAGGCGCTGGCGGACGCAGACCAGATCGATCGGCGCACGGTCAGCGATGCCCTCGCGAACTTCGGCATAGACCCGGCCAAGCCCAACCCGCTGAACAGCTGATGAGGCTGCAGGAGTCACCGCTTGTCGGAGCGTGAAATACTGGTGCCGGATCTGGGCGGCTTTAAGGACGTGTTGATCATCGAGGTTCTGGTCAAGCCGGGGGACCGAGTCGGGCCGGACACACCGCTGCTGACGCTGGAAACCGACAAGGCCACAATGGACGTGCCCGCTGGCGCAGCGGGCGTCATCACTCGCCTGCTGGTCAAAAATGGCGCACAGGTATCCGAAGGCACGGCCATTGCCGTTTTAAAAGCGGAGTCGGAGAGCGCGGCCGCGCCGGTCCCGGAGTCCGCGAAATCCACGCCAGCCCCCACCCCACCCGCGCTCGCTAAATCCTCCCCGGACAAGCCCGCGACCGCCAGCGCTCCGGCCATGACGCCGGCCGCGGGGCCCGGCAAAGCGCCGACCTCCATGGGTGCAATCAACGAGAGCGGATTTGCTCAAGCTCACGCGAGCCCCGGTGTTCGGCGTTTTGCCCGCGAGCTGGGCGTGGACCTCTCGCGCGTACGCGGTTCCGGTCGCAAAGGCCGGATCGTAGAAAGCGACGTCAAGTCGTTCGTAAAGGGTCTATTGACGGCCGGCACAGGTCCGGCGGGCAGCGGGACGGGGACAGGCCTGCCGCGCGTCCAAGTGCCGGACTTTACGCAATTCGGTGCAGTGGAGACTCAGCCGCTCAGTCGAATCAGGCGCATATCCGGTGCTCGGCTGCATGCGAGCTGGGTCAATCTGCCGCACGTCACGCAGTTCGATGAGGCCGACATCACCGAACTGGAAGCCGCGCGCGACAAGCTCAAGGAGCGCGCCGCCGGACTCGGCGTGAAGCTCACGCCGCTCGCCTTTGTACTGCGCGCGGTGGTGCGCACTTTGCAGAAGCTCCCGCAATTTAATGCCTCGCTCGATGCCGCGGGCGAGAATCTGATCCTCAAGAAATACCTGCACCTTGGCTTTGCCGCCGACACGCCCAACGGACTTCTGGTGCCCGTCATCCGCGACGCGGATAAGAAGGACGTCTACGAGCTCGCGAGCGCGCTCGCCAGCCTGTCGGAAAAGGCTCGGGCGGGGAAACTCAGCGCAGCGGAGATGCAAGGCGGGTGCTTTACGATCTCCAGCCTAGGAGGTATTGGAGGCACCGCTTTCACGCCGATCATAAACGCACCGGAATTGGCGATCCTCGGCGTATCGCGTGCGTCGCGGAGACCCGTCTACCGGGGCGACGCACTTGTTCCACGCACCATGCTGCCGCTCGCTCTCTCCTATGATCATCGTGTGATTGACGGCGCCGATGGTGCCAGGTTCGGCGCCGCGCTGGTTGCCGAGCTCGGCAACGTCTCAGGCCTCCTCGAGGCCGTGCCGTGAGCGTGCAGGAGATCCTCTGCCCGGACATCGGCGATTTCAAGGACGTCCTAATAATCGAGGTGCAGGTTAAGCCTGGGGATGTAATCGCGCTCGAGTCGCCGATCGTCACGCTCGAGACCGACAAGGCGACCATGGACGTGCCCGCCACCGTGGCAGGCCGGATCACCGATGTCCTGGTCGCGCGCGGCAGCAAGGTTTCTCAAGGTGCCGTGCTCGCGCGCGCCGAGGTTGCCGTGAGCAACGCAGCAGCTGGGCCTGCACCCACCGGATCCGCCGCGAAACCCCCCGATTCGACGGCGGCGGCGGCCGCCGCCGCTAATCCACAACCGGCTGCCGACCGCGAGGCGCAGCTGCTGGTGCTGGGTGCAGGTCCGGGAGGCTATACGGCTGCTTTTCGCGCGGCCGACCTGGGACTAAGGGTCACGTTGGTCGATCGTTGGTCGACGCTGGGCGGGGTATGTCTGAACGTGGGGTGTATTCCTTCCAAGGCTCTGCTGCACGCGGCTAAAGTAATTGACGATGCACGCGCGATGAACGCGCACGGCGTGGCATTCGGGCCGCCGCAGATCGATTTCAACAAGCTCCGCTCATGGAAAAACCAGGTCGTAGGCAAGTTGACCGGAGGGCTCACCGCGCTGTCCAAGCAGCGCAAGGTTGAAGTGCTGCGCGGCGTCGGCGAATTCATCGGCCCGCACGTCATCGAACTCACGCATGAAGGGCAGCGCCAAAGGATCCGGTTTGAACAGTGCATCATCGCCGCGGGCTCCGAGCCCATAAGACTGCCGTTCGTTCCCAACGACTCGCGGGTGCTTGATTCGACGAGCGCCTTGGAGATTCCCGAAAGCCCCGGGCGCTTGCTGGTCATCGGCGGCGGCATCATCGGTCTGGAAATGGCGACCGTCTACGAAGCGCTTGGTGCAAAGATCAGCGTGGTCGAATTGACGGATCAGTTGATTCCAGGTTGCGACCTTGACCTGGTGCGACCGCTTGAAAAGCGTCTCAAGGCTCGCTACGAACAAATCCTGCTGGGCACCAAGGTCACGGCGGTGTCGGCGCAGCCGGCCGGATTGCAGGTCAGCTTCGCGACGGGTGAAAACGTGAGCACGCAGTCCTTTGACCATGTGCTGGTGGCGGTGGGGCGCGCGCCCAACGGTCGCGCGCTCGGTGCCGAGGCGGCAGGGGTAACGGTCGATGCGCGCGGCTACATCGGCGTGGACAAGCAACAACGCACGAACGTACCGCACATATTCGCCATCGGCGATGTCGTCGGGCAACCGATGCTGGCGCACAAGGCCTCGCACGAGGGTAAGGTCGCCGCCGAGGTCGCGGCGGGGCATAAAAGTTACTTTGACGCGCGCGTCATCCCGTCGGTGGCCTACACGGACCCTGAAATCGCCTGGGCCGGCGTGACAGAGTCGAGTGCCAAGCAACAGGGCCTGACGGTGGAAAAGGCGACATTCCCCTGGGCGGCGAGTGGCCGCTCGCTTGCGCTGGGCCGCGATGAAGGGCTCACGAAGTTGCTGTTCGACCCCGTTAGCCAACGCGTCGTCGGTGGCGGGATGGTCGGCCCGAATGCGGGCGAGCTCATTGCCGAAGTGGCATTGGCGATTGAAATGGGCGCCGACGCGCACGATATTGGCCTGACCGTGCATCCGCATCCGACGCTCTCCGAGACCGTGGCGATGGCGGCCGAGGCCTACGCCGGCACCCTCACTGATCTGTACCTGCCAAAAAAGCGCACCGGGTCCTGACCGCCCACAGTCTGAGTGGTGCATTTAATCGGCAAAACGCACCGGTTCGCATCAGAGCCGGCGCAGCGCCTCGAGGTATTGCGCTTCATCCGGCGGGCGCCCCGCGCGCTGGGCTTCCCACAGGGTACGTTCGAGCACCTCGATCATGCGATGCTCGGCTTCGTGGCTTTCGCGATGGGCGGCGCGTAGTCGTCGGTGGACAAGCGCTATACCCTTGGGCCGGTCGGTTGTAAGTTGTTCGCGCAGTGCCAGATGCAGTCCGAGGTGCAGGAACACGCGCCCGGCGATTTCGGTGTCCTCGTGAACGCGAGGCGATAGGCCGGGGTTTTCAGTCAGCTGAGCGTGGTACTCCGGGTGCAGGGCGATCACCTCGGTCATTTGAGCCTGCAGGGGCGCAAGTGGCAAGCGCCCGAGATGGCGGCCCCAGGCGGTGCGCCATGCGTTGCGCATGGCCTCGCGATCCTGGCCGGAAAACAAGGTCATAAAAGTACCTTAAAGGGATAGCGGCACCAGCGGCGCACCGGGCACCGCGGGCATTCCGGACGCCTTGCCTTACAGATGTAGCGTCCCAGCAGAATCAACCAATGATGAGCGTCGGTGCGGAATGGTGCCGGGGTAACCGTCATCAACCGGTCTTCGACCGCTCTCGGCGTAGCACCGGGCGCAAGCCCGGTTCGATTGGCCACGCGGAAAATATGCGTATCAACGGCAATGGTGGGTTCACCAAAGGCGGTGTTGAGTACGACATTGGCGGTCTTGCGGCCGACGCCCGGTAATTCTTCGAGCGCGGCGCGATCGCGGGGCACCTCTCCTGCATGGCGTTCGAGAAGCTGGCGCGAGGTTGCGATAACGTTTTTGGCCTTGGTGTTGAACAGGCCAATGGTCCGGATATGTTGCTTGAGGCGCCTCAGACCGAGCTCGACCATCGCCTGGGGCGAGGGTGCCACGCGGAATAAATTTCGCGTTGCCGCGTTGACGCTCTTGTCCGTGGCCTGAGCGGACAGTATGACTGCGACCAGCAGCTGATAGGGCGATTCGTATAGCAGTTCGGTGCGGGGCTCCGGATTAGCGGCCCGTAGGGCGGAGTAGAAATCCCGGCGGGCTCGTGGCGTCATCACCTCGCGCTCGCATCGGTTTCGCCCTGTTCTTTGAGCTGGCGCAGCTCACTCTCGCGCTGCTCGCCCTCGCGAACGCGGCGCGCGAGGTGATCCTGGTAACGGTCACGGTTTTGCAGCGAGGAGGGGACCGGCGTCGACTGCGGCCAAGGCGCCATGTGAATACAATCCACGGGGCAAGCCGGTACGCACAGTTCGCAGCCCGTGCAGTGCGAGGCAATTACGGTGTGCATATAGCGCTGTGCGCCCAGAATGGCGTCGACCGGGCAGGGCGGGAGACAACGCGCGCACCCAATACACTGATCAGGGTCGATCCACGCCAGGCGCGGGGCAGCCTCCACCCCGAACTTTGGATCAAGCGCCGTCGGCCGGATTTCCAGCAGCGCGGCAAGTTCGGCGATCAGTGCTGCACCACCGGGCGGACACTGGTTGATTTGCGCCCTGCCGGACGATATGGCCTGCGCGTACGGCAGACAACCGGCGTATCCGCAGCGTGTGCACTGGGTTTGAGGCAGCAATGCATCGATGTCAGTGGCATCAACTCGCCGCATCTGGACCCATCCGCAATGGCACAATACGCCGCAATGGTAATGGATTTCACGAGTACCGATGTTTAGCAACCTGACTCCGACAGTACGGGCCCTGCTGATCGCGAACCTGGGCATGTATGCGGCCCAGGCGTTTCTGGGGCCGGATCGTTTCGCGCCCCTGGAGCTCTGGCCCCTGCACAGCGATCTGGCCGATGGCGGCTTGCCCTTTGAGCCCTGGCAGCTGGTCACTTATGGGTTCCTGCATATCGAGTTCTGGCACTTATTCGCCAATATGTTCGGGCTCTATATGTTCGGGCCCGACGTGGAGCGGCTCCTGGGCATTGCGCGCTTCCGCTGGTACTACCTAACCTGCGTAGTGGGCGCGGCCTGCGCTCAACTGCTGGTGACCTCGACCATTCATCCGAGCCCGTATCCGACACTGGGTGCCTCGGGTGGCATCTTCGGTTTGCTGCTTTGCTATGGCATGGCCTATCCGCACCGTCGCCTGATGCTGGTATTTCCGCCCATTCCCATGCCCGCCTGGCTGCTTGTCACATTATTTGGCGTGATCGAATTGTTTCTCGGCGTATTCGCGAGCAACCAGGGCGTCGCGCATTTTGCGCACCTGGGAGGCATGGCCGCCGGTTATGTCCTGATCCGATACTGGCGTGCGCAGTCGGCGCGCCGCTAGGTCGCCGGCCTAGCTGACTTTCATCCCCGGCTGCGCACCGCTGTCGACGCTTAGCAGGAATATGCCGCCATCGGTGCCGCTGGCACACAGCACCATTCCCGCCGAGACGCCAAAGCGCATTTTTCGCGGCTCCAGATTGGCCACCACGATCACCAGCCTGTCCACCAGCTGTTCGGGTTTGTAACTGGAGCGGATGCCTGAGAACACTTGGCGCACTTCGCCGCCCAGGTCAAGATTTAGCTGCAGCAGTTTGTCGGATCCTGCGACCAGGGACGCGCTGACCACCCGGGCTACACGCAATTCAATTTTTGTAAAATCGTTGATGCCGATGATGTTGACTGCAACAGGAGTGGGCGTGGCAGGGGTCTGGACCAGTCGCGCGACCAATGCCGGATCGAGGCGTGTCGCGAGCGGCTGGTAGGGATTGAGTGCAACGCCAAGAAGCGGTGTAGCCGCGTCGCTCCAGTGACGGATGGGCTTTCCCAGGAACTGGCCGGCCGCCTCGCTCATGCGAGGCAGCACGGGTGAGAGGTAAATCATCAAGGCCCGAAACAGATTGATGCCCTGGGTTGCGATGGCGCGCACCTGTGCCGCTTGTGCTGGATCCTTAGCCAGTGCCCAAGGCTTGTGCCGGTCGACGTATTGATTGGCGCGATCCGCAAGCGCCATGATTTCCCGGATCGCCGTGGCGTACTCGCGCCGTTCATAGAGTTCGGCGATGCGCTCACCCGCGGCCGCGAACTCGCCGTAGAGTGCACCATCCGGTAGCGCCTCGGCCAGCCGTCCGCCGGCGCGCTCGATAAATCCTGCGCAGCGGCTCGCGATATTGACGAACTTGCCGACCAGATCCGAGTTGGTACGTGCCAGGAAGTCATCGAGACTCATATCGATGTCTTCGATTCCGCTGGTCAGTTTTGCGGCAAAATAATAGCGAAGCGGTTCGGGTGGCAGTTGCTCCAGATAATGACGCGCCGTAATGAAGGTGCCGCGTGACTTGGACATTTTCTGGCCGTTGATGGTCAGAAATCCGTGCACGTGCACCCCGGTCGGCCGGCGCAGGCCCGAGCCATGCAGCACCGCCGGCCAGAACAGGTTATGAAAGTAGCTGATGTCCTTGCCAATAAAGTGATGCAATTCTGTTTGGGATTCGGACTTCCAGTAGCTGTCAAAGTCGAGGCCGCGCCTGGCGCGCAACGCTTCGAAGCTGGCGATGTAGCCGATCGGTGCGTCGAACCACACGTAGAAGTATTTGCCGGGCGCGTCCGGCACTTCGAAGCCAAAATAAGGCGCGTCGCGGGAAATATCCCAGTCCTGCAGGCCGGCGGCAAACCATTCATCGAGCTTGGCGCGCACCGCAGGCTGCTGTGAACCCGAAGCGAGCCAGCCGCGCAGCATGGATTCAAAGTCGCCCAGTTTGAAAAATAGATGCGCGGACTCGCGCCATACCGGCTTGCTGCCAGTCACCGTGGAGATTGGCTCGATCAATTCAGCGGGCGTGTAGGTCGCCCCGCACACCTCGCAGCTGTCGCCGTATTGATCGGCACTTTTGCAGACCGGGCAGGTGCCGCGCACATAGCGATCGGGCAGAAACATCTGCGCCTGCTCGTCGTAGGCCTGTCGCACCGAGCGGCTCGTAATGTGGCCGGCCTCGCGCAGGCGCTCGTACAGCTCGGAGGTAAAACGCCGGTTTTCGGCACTGTGGGTCGAGTGAAAATGGTCATGCGCCACCAGCAGGTCGCGGTAATCCCGCTGGTGCTCGGCGGCCATGTCGGCAATGAGTTGCTCGGCGCTCTGGCCCTGCTGCTGGGCGCGAATCATGATCGGCGTGCCGTGGGAGTCCTCGGCACAGACAAACAGGCAGTCGTGCCCGCGCAGACGCTGGAAGCGCACCCAGATATCGGTCTGGACCGCCTCGATCGTGTGCCCCAGGTGCAGTGAACCGTTGGCGTACGGTAACGCATGGGTGACCAGGATCCGGCGCATGCTAAGAAGCGTCCTTCGCGGCCTCGAATCTGGCTTTGCTGATGCCCTTCTTATAGGCCTCGGCCCCCGATATTACGCCCTGATCGAGAAGCTGCTGGATCGCCATGTCCATGGTGCGCATGCCGAGAGCGCCGCCGGACTGCATGACGGTCTCGATCTGATCGAGTTTGCCCTGTCGAATAAGATTCGCCGACGCGGGCGTATTGATGAGGATTTCAAGCGCCGCGACGCGTCCCTGGCCGTCCGCGCGTTGCAGCAGCTGTTGGGAAATCACTCCGCGCAGCGAAGTCGAGAGCATGGTGCGCACGTGCGATTGCTTGTCGGCCGGAAAGGCGTTGACCATGCGATCCACCGTGGGGGCGGCGCCATTGGTATGGAGAGTCGCCATCACCAAGATGCCCATTTCGGCGGCGGTGATGGCCGTGCTCATGGTCTCCAGATCGCGCAGCTCGCCCACCAGAATCACGTCCGGATCCTCGCGCAGCGCTGAGTGCAAGGCCTCGGCGAAGCCAGCTGTGTGCGCGCCGATTTCCCGCTGACTGATCAGGCAACTGTGCCGCGGATGAACGAATTCGATCGGATCCTCAATGGTGAGGATGTGCCCTTTGATCCGCTTGTTGATGTCATCGATCATCGCCGCCAGCGAGGTCGACTTACCGGAGCCGGTCTTGCCGGTGACCAGTATCAACCCGTTGCTCGCGCGGCACAGCTGATGCACCGACGCCGGCATCTTGAGCTGCTCGAGCGTCAGGGCGCTCGAGGGGATGGCGCGAAATACCGCGCCCATGCCCATCAACTGCCTCAGGACGTTGACGCGGAAGCGTCCGTGTCCGGGCAAGGCGTAGGCGAAATCCGCGCCATCGTGGGCCTCGAAACGCTCCACGGACTTGCGCGGCATAATTTCGTAGAGCGCCTCCTTGACGAACTCAGCGGTCGCGACCTCCGGCCGCAACGCGGTCAGATCGCCGTAACGGCGACAGCGCGGCGGATCGCCGGCGATCAGGTGCAGGTCCGATCCCTTGCGCTTCAAGACTTCTTCCAGCAATGCGTCGATTTGCGCCACGTTACCTACTCAGCCTGCCGGGGGCGGTTGCGAGAGGATGTTCTTGGCAATGATCGTGGTGTCGGTGACGAATTTTTGAAGCAATCGCTTTTCAGTCGCATAGCTAAAGGCATCGTCGGGATCGACCTCGCGCGCCTGTACGGCCATTAGCAGCGCCTGATCGAACATTTGCATGCCGAAGTCCTTGCCCATCTGCAGCTGGCTGGGCAACTGGTGGGTTTGATCGGTCATAATCAGCTTGCCGATCGCCTTGGTCATCACCATGATTTCGCAGATGGCGCGCCGTCCGCGTCCATCGTGAGATTTGACCAGTATCTGGGTAATCACGGCCAGAAGGCTTTGCGACATAAAACTCTTGGTCTGTTCACGCTCTTCGGCCGGTAGTGCGTCAATCATGCGGTCGATGGTCTTGACCGCGCTGGTGGTGTGCAGGGTACCCAGCACCAGGTGTCCGGTCTCCGCGGCCGTCATCGCCATGCGGATCGTGTCCGAGTCGCGCAGTTCGCCCACCAGGATGACGTCCGGATCCTCGCGCATCGCGGCGCGCACCCCTTCGGCAAAGCTCGGGATGTGCGTACCCAGTTCGCGCTGGATGACCTGACACTGCTTGCTACGGTGTACGAACTCGATCGGGTCCTCCAGACTGATGATGTTCACCTGCCGGGTGCGGTTGAGCAGGTCAATCATCGCCGCGAGCGTGGTTGACTTTCCGGTCCCGGTCGATCCGGTCACCAAGATCATTCCCTGATGGTAGTCGCATAGCTTGTGAATCACCGGCGGCAGCCGGAGCGACTCGAGCGTGGGGACCTCCGCGGGAATGGCCCTGAAGGTAGCGCCGACCCCGGTGTCCTTACGAAAGATATTGACGCGGAAGCGCCCGCCTTCGGCCGAGATATAGGAGAAATCCAGGTCGCGTCCGCGTGCGAATTGCTCGCTTTGATTCTGCGTCAGGATTTCCGCGACGTAGCTTTCCAGTTCGCTATCGCGCAGGTCGCGAAACTTGATGGGTATCAGGTCGCCATGGAGTCGCAGCATCGGGGGTACCCCAATGGCCAGATGAATATCCGAGCAGCCCTGTTGCGTGCCCAATTTTAGGAAGGCGTCGATGCGTGCCATCGTCAGTCTCGCGAGAGTCTTACAGGAAGCGCTGCAACGCGGTGCGCAGCTCATCCATATTCTGGAAGCGCTTGGTTTTATCCACCGCCATGGCGCGCACGATAAGGTCGCTCAGCTCCGGGGTTAATGAAGGGTTGATCTCGCGCGGTGGCCGCGCACGCCCCTGAACGTGCTGATACATGACTGCCATGTGATCTCCGCGGGCGTAGGGCGGTACCCCGGTGAGCATCTCATAGAGCATAACGCCAATGGCGTACACATCGGCGCGCTCGTCGACTTTTTTTCCAAGGATCTGCTCGGGGGCCATGTACTTGGGACTGCCGATCACGTACCCGGTTTTGGTCAAAGCCGTATCGCCTTCGCGGTGCGCCGCTGCCACGCCGAAGTCGACGATCTTGAGCAATCCCGAGTCATTGATCAAGATGTTGGCAGGTTTGAGGTCGCGGTGCACGATGCCGACCTGATGCGCCACGAGCATGCCCGTGCACATGTCGATGCCGAACTGTATGGCGCGCTTGAGGACCACCGGCTTCTCATTGACGATCTCCGCCCCCAGCGTGTGCGACGGAAAATATTCCATCGAGATGGCGTAGTTACCCTGGATAAACAGAAAGTCATAAATTCGGATCACGTTCTGGTGGGTGATCTTGCGAGAATAGCGCAGTTCGTGGACGAAGCGCTTCATGACTTCCTCGTCTTCGGCCACGTTTGGATTCAAGAACTTCAGAATCAGCCGTTCATCGACCACGGTATCTTCCATCAACAGCACGGTGCCGAAGGCACCCTTGCCAATCTTGTCGATGAACTTATAGCGCCCCTCGACCATATCCCCCGCCTTGAGGGTCGCGATGTCCAGGCGTTGCGAGGTCGACAGCGCGGCCGCCTGCAGAGTCTGGGCAATGTCCTTTTCCGGGATCAGCAGTGTGCGGGCGGTGCCTTGTCCAGGCGCGCGCGATGCCGGTGCGCCGCCTGAGCGCGGCGCGGCGGTGCCCACGCCCGTGCCCGGCGCCGCGCGCGTGCCCGAAACGGCCAAGAGCTGGTAACTGGATGCGAAGCGCACCTCGAGCTCGGTAAGCGCGCGCTGGGCCGCCATCGCCACCGTATGGTCAGGGTTGTTCACATGGTTCTGGAGCTGCGAGCCAATCTGGTCGGCCAGATCCTCGTTCGCCAGCTTGGCGAGAGCCGCGATCGCCTCGACGCGAATTTCCTTTTCCGGGCGACTGAGGAGCGGGGCGATCAATCCGACCTGCGCCGGACTGCCCAACTTGCCAATCGCGCGCACGACCACCGGCAGAGCCTTCGCTGGTGAGGTCTTCAGCATCTCCATGATGCGTGGCAGAGCCTTGTTGCTTCCGATCTCGGCGAGCGCGTCAACGGCGCGCTCGCTTACCCACCAATCCTTGTCGCGTGTGGCCTCTATAAGCTGCGCGATGGCGCGCTCGTCTTTGGTCTGATTCAGAATCTCAATGGCGGTGCGGCGCACATCTTCGTCCTGATCGCGCGCCAGCTGCAACACCGCGTCGATCACTTTCGGGCCGCCGATCTTGCCCAGAGCATCACCGGCGCGCGAGCGCACCCACCAGTCGGCGTCCTTGATGGCGGCGATCAGAAACTTGACCGACTTGGCGTCGCCTATTTCATTGAGCACTTCCACAGCGGCGCGCCTTGCATACTCATTCTCATCACCCAGCACCGGAACCAGGTGGCGAACGGTCTCCGGATCGCGTGCCTTGATCAGTACTTCGACGGCGCGGTTCTGCACTTCGATCTCCGGATCGAGCAGCAAAGCAACGATGCGTTCAACCTCGATCGGTCCGTCCATCTTGGCCAAGGCGCCCAGTGCCGCCGAGCGCACCAGCTTGTTGCCGTCGGCAAGCTGGCCCTGGAGCGCCGTGCGCACGTCGCCCCGATTGAAGCGCCCAAGGATGTTAAGTATCAGCAGTCGGGCCATCGTGTCCTTGCCCTGCAGGCGGCCCAGCAGCTCGGGCACGCTGGCGTCGTTGGCCACTTCGCCAATGATGCGGAACAGGGCGTTCTTTTCGTTGGCCTCCTGAGCGTACGCGGCGGTCAGCAGCTCGCGCACGCTAAAGCGATTGCGCTGTGCATTGATGACCTCGAGCACCGCGGACTTGGAAACGCCCGGCGTAGCCAGTGCCTGCAGCAACAGGTTCGGCGGGAAGGCATGGCTGCTGGTCAGTGCCCAGGAGACCCCGGCGATCACCCGCGGGCTGCCCTGGATGAGTGCGTTTACGTAAACGGGGAAGGTTTTGGCGGTCGCGAGCCCCGAAAGTACGTCCACCAGCGCTACGGTCGCGTGTTTGTCGGCATCGGGGAGCGCCGCCAATACAGACTCAATGATTGCGGGGCCCATGTCCTTGAGTTTCGCCACAGCTTTCTGGGCTTCCGCGCCCAGCAAGTTATTGGACGACTTGATCTGGGTGATCAGCCGGTCCGAGCGATAATTCGAAAAAAAGCTCATGGATTGAACATTATGCCACGGCCCGGTGGCGAGCCTGTGACCTGTGTCCGGTCTGCGGCCGGCCGCTCGACAGGCTAGAATCGACGCCCCACATCGCCCCCGGCTCCCCGCACAATGAGTGATAAGGTTCGAAGTATTCGCGCGTCTGTGGAGCAGTACATCGACCCGTATTTGCGCCAGACATTGCTCGAGTCTGCGGCGCTCGAGCATGTGCGCGTCACGGAACGTGAAGTAGGCGGCACAATCGAATTGGGCATGCCGGTAGCCGGATATGTGGACCAGTTCCGCACCGATCTGGCGAGGCACCTAGAGAAAGCCGGTCATTCACGCGTTGCGGTACGTGTTGAGCTGCGCGGTGTGATCGCCGCCCACAGTGTTCAGCGGCCGCTCAAACCACTGCCCGGCGTGAGCAATATCGTCGCGGTGGCCAGCGGTAAGGGCGGCGTTGGCAAGTCCACCGTGGCCGCGAATCTGGCCCTGGCCTGGGCGGCCGGCGGAGCGCGGGTGGGCATACTCGATGCCGACATCTACGGGCCGAGCCAGCCGATCATGCTCGGTCTGCAAGGACAGCGTCCTTCGGCGCCGGATGGGAAGCATTTATTGCCGTTGGAGGCCCACGGGGTCAAGGTGATGTCGATCGGTTTTTTGGTCGATCCCGCGCAGGCAGTTGTGTGGCGCGGCCCGATGGTAACCCAGGCCCTCACTCAGCTGCTGGGGGATACGAGCTGGGGCGAACTCGACTACCTGGTGGTGGATATGCCCCCGGGGACCGGCGACATCCAGTTGACGCTCTCGCAGCGGGTGCCGGTCTCCGGTGCACTGATCGTAACCACGCCCCAAGACATTGCCTTGGCCGACGCCCGCAAGGGTCTGGCGATGTTCGAGAAGGTTTCTGTCCCAGTGCTCGGGATTGTGGAGAATATGAGCCTGCACGTTTGCACGAATTGCGGTCACGTCGAACACATTTTTGGCGAGGGCGGCGGGGCCCGCATGGCCTCCGAATATGGCGTCCAGCTCCTTGGCGCGTTGCCGCTGGACGCCCGGGTGCGAGAAGAGGCGGACGGGGGAACCCCGAGCGTAGTGAGTGCTCCGGGCACGCCGCGCGCCGCCGCCTTTATCGATATGGCCCGGCACACTGCCGGGGCATTGGCGCGGCGCGGTCGCGATCGGCGCGGCCAGTTCCCGCAGATCGTTGTCGAGGAAACCTAAGTTACAGGGTTCAAGAGGACACATGAGCATCAAGTCAGACCTTTGGATCCGGAGAATGGTCGCCGAAATGGGCATGATCGAGCCGTTTTCAGCCGAGCAAGTGCGCTCGGTCGGCGGGCAGAAAATCATTTCTTACGGCACCTCGAGCTACGGTTATGACGTGCGCTGTGCGCCGGAATTTAAGGTGTTCACCAACATCAATTCGACCATCGTCGATCCCAAGCAATTTGACGCTAAGAGTTTTGTCGATGTCACCTCCGACGTGTGCATCATTCCACCAAATTCCTTCGCGTTGGCGCGTACGGTGGAGCACTTTCGCATACCGCGCTCGGTACTCACAGTTTGCCTTGGAAAATCAACGTACGCGCGCTGCGGCATCATCGTGAATGTCACGCCGCTCGAGCCGGAGTGGGAAGGCCACGTGACGCTGGAGTTTTCGAACACCACGCCACTGCCCGCCAAGATCTATGCGAACGAGGGCGTTGCACAGATGCTCTTCCTCGAGTCAGACGAGATCTGCGGGACGTCCTATCGCGACCGTGGCGGCAAGTACATGGGCCAAAAAGGTGTGACGCTGCCGAAGGCCTGAAGTATTGCGCTAATCGCGGTGGATGGCGCGCAATTTCATCGTCCATGCCACCTCGCCCTTGTTTTGCTGCTCGACCTGGACGGGCACGTAGCCATAAGCGGGGGCGCACCAATATCGATTGCTGCGAGGCGAGCTGGTCTTGTGGCTGCGATAGATGATGGTCGCGACATCACCGACTGGCGTGTGCAGTGTTTCGGTGCCCACGCGCTCGAAGTTGTAGTCGCGGATTCCGTTGACGTCGAATACCGAGATACCCTGGGGTATCAGTTCGTTTGACAGGGCATACATAAGTGAAACCTGCATCGACAAATCATCCTGGACACCTGGACGCAGTGGCATGTCGACTTTTTTTCCCTCTGCGTTCCCTGTGGCACGATTAGCGACCCAGTCAAAGTGCACTTCACCTTTCGACTCGCCATTGTCCGGATCAGTGGCGGAGTAAAGCATGGGCCGTACGCCGTCGGGCCCAACCGACATGCGGCTGCTTAAGGTCCAGGAAGCCTTGGAATACAAGCGGGCCAGACCGCGGGGTTGGTTTCGCGACACGTACGTCCATTCCTGGTCGGACTCCTGGCGTAGCGAAAATGTCGATACGCCGGCCGTAATTCCGTTCCAGATGAAGGCGTAACTGGCCTCGAAGGGACGAAGCGGGACGGCGGGCGCCGCCACCACGCCAGCGGTGGGAAGTGCACACAACAGCATTAAAGCATATGACTTCACGGCGTAAGGTCCCTCGCGGCATCGATCAAGGGCTCGGTGAGCGGCCGATCGTCAAAATACACCACATCGCCGACCAGCCGCAGACGCTTTGCGGCGATCCAACCGATGACCTTGGGATAGATAATGTGCTCCTCACGCTGAACCCGTGCTGAAAGGCTCTGTGCGGTGTCGTCCTTCCGCACCGGGACGCTCGCCTGTAGCACGACCGGACCAGCATCCAGCTCGCCGGTCACAAAATGAACGCTGGCGCCGTGCACGCTCTCCTGGGCCCGCAGCGCGCGTTCGTGGGTATCGAGTCCGGTGAATTTGGGCAGCAGCGCCGGGTGAATGTTGAGCATCGCGCCTGCGTAGCGCTGCGCAAATTGCGGCGACAGGATCCGAAGGAAGCCCGCCAATACCACCAGTTGCGCGCCACTGGCATCGATGGCGGTGCTCAATGCCTCTTCAAAAGCTTCGCGATCGGAAAATTCCGCGTGCGGTACGACGCCCACCTTAAGCCCGAGGCGCTGCGCCAGAGCGATGCCGCCGGCATCGCGCCGGTCGGCGATCACGCGCACGATGCGAGCGGCGATTTGGCCGCTCGCGCAGGCATGAGCAATGGCCGCCATGTTGCTGCCGCGGCCCGATAAGATGACCGCGAGCGCCAGGGGCGAGGCGGCGTTCATGGGCCGATGATGACCCCGCCGCTGCCGCGCCTCACTTCGCCTATGATTTGCGCGCTTTCGCCGGCAGCGCGCAACGCGCCCAACGCTGCATCAGCCCGCTCCGGCTCGACGACCGCCACCATGCCGATCCCGCAATTGAAGGTGCGGTACATTTCCGCATCGCTCACATTGCCGCTGCGCGCCAGCCAGTCAAACACCGGATCGCGCGCCCAGGCGGCCCGCCGAAGTTGCACTTCGCAGCCCTCTGGCAGGACCCTCGGGATATTGTCCGTGAGTCCGCCGCCCGTGATGTGTGCCAGCCCGTGTACGGCGCCGCGCGTCGCCGGTTCGCGCAGCACTGCGAGCAGGCTGCGCACGTAGATACGCGTCGGGGTGAGCAATCGGTCGAACAACGCGCGGCCATCCAGTTGTGTGTCCGCACTGGCACCGGTCACTTCGACAAGTTTTCGGATCAGTGAATAGCCGTTGGAGTGCGGTCCGCTTGAGGACAGCCCGATGACTGCATCGCCGGGGCTTACCTGCGAGCCGTCGATGATCGCATCGCGTTCGACGACGCCGACGCAAAAGCCGGCCAGGTCGTAGTCGGCCGCTTGATACATGCCGGGCATCTCGGCGGTTTCACCGCCCACCAGGGCCGCGCCCGCCTGCACGCAGCCCTCGGCAATGCCGCCGATTACGCTAGTGGCAACCTCGATATCCAGCCGGCCGGTGGCGTAATAATCGAGGAAGAACAGCGGTTCGGCACCTTGCACGATCACGTCATTGGCGCACATAGCCACCAGATCAATCCCGATGGTCGAGTGACGGCCGGTATCGATGGCCAGCCGCAGTTTCGTTCCCACGCCGTCCGTGCCCGATACCAGCACGGGTCGGCGGTAGCCGGCAGGAATCTCCACCAAGGCCCCAAAACCGCCAATGCCGGCCAGCACCTCGGGGCGCTGGCTGCGGCGTACCAGCGGCTTGATGCGCTCAACCAGCGCGTCACCTACGTCAATGTCGACTCCGGTGTCGCGATAGGTGTAGCTGCGCTTGTCGTTCATGCGGGCTCTATAATTGGGCGCGCTATAGTAGCCGAACCCATGCGCCATCTGCCCAACATCATCTGCCTGTGCCGGATTGCCCTGATCTGGCCGATCGTCGACACGCTGCTGGGCGGCGCGTACGAACGCACCCTGCTGTTGTTCGGAGTCGCCGCGGCCAGCGATGGCCTGGACGGATGGCTCGCCAAGCGCTATGGCTGGACCAGCCGTCTCGGAAAATGGCTCGATCCGCTCGCCGACAAACTCTTGTTGGTGTCAGTCTTTCTGGTGCTGACCTGGCTTGGACACGTGCCGCGTTACCTGGCGGTGAGCGCCGTGAGTCGCGATGTGCTGATCGCGCTGGGTGCGGTGGTGTTCCGCGTGGCGTGGGGTCCGCTGCGCGGTCGGCCAATCCTGTCCAGCAAGTTCAATACCGTATTGCAGCTTCTGTACGTACTGCTGGTGGTGACGCACGCGGCCTGGGGGCAGCCTCCGGCGTCGGTGCTCCAGGCCCTTGGCGCGCTCATCGTGGTGACGGTGCTCTACAGCGGCGTGGCTTACCTGCGTGAATTCACCCTGCGGGCGCTGCACGTTGCAGCACAATCCTGAGGCCCAGGCTTTTGCGCCAGCTTCCGCTTAGCGTGCGCTTGCGTGACCGCGCCTCATTCGAAAGCTTTCTGCCCGGACCCAATGCTGTGGCACTGACGCAGATCATGGCGTTGGCGGAACAACCACGGCCGGGGCTGGTGTGGCTGTGCGGGCCGGAAGGCAGCGGCAAAACGCATCTGCTGCAGGCGCTGTGCGCGCGGGTGGGGCCGGCAGCCGCTTACGTGCCGCTGTCGCAACTCGAAGGCTATGGCGCCGCAGCGCTCGGTGATTGGCAGGGCGCTCTTTGGTTGTGCCTGGACGAGATCGCTCCGATGGTGGGCCGCATCGAGTGGGAGCGGGAACTGTTTGGCGTCTATCGGGATTGCGAGGAACGCGGCGCCAGCCTGCTCATGGCGGCACGAGAGGCACCGGCCCAATTGCCCTTTGCATTGCCGGACCTCGGCTCGCGATGCGCCGCCGGGCATCGACTGGCACTTCAGGCCCTTGATGAAGAGCAACAGTGCGCGGCGTTGCGGCTGCGCGCACAGGTGCGCGGCTTCGATCTTCCCGAGGAAACCGCGCATTACCTGCAGCGCCGGTTGCCACGCGATATGTCGAGCCTGTTCGCGTTGCTTGACGAACTGGATGCCGCAGCACTGGCGGCACAACGCCGCTTGACGGTGCCGTTTATTCGCGATGTCTTGGCGCAGCGCGCCAAGCAGCGATCGGCGTAGGTGGGCGCTTAGCCGCGCCCCAGATCGTCGGCGCCGTTCCAGTACCGCGTCCAGCGCGTCACCACGCGATCCGGATACTCGCGGGTTCGAGTGCTGCCGTTGTAGCGACCCAATGCGCGGCGCACATCGTTGTGTTCGCTCGACAGGTAGTGGCGCAGGATCGCGCAGCCCATGCGGATGTTAGGCTCCATGGACACCAGTTCGCGCCGGCGCATCCCCAGCTGCTCGGGCCAAAAGGGCATGACCTGCATCAGACCGACCGCGCCTGCGCTGGACACGGCCCAACGATCGAAGCGGCTCTCCACGTCCAGTACGGCCAGCACCAGACCTGGCGGGAGGGGGGCGGCGCCACTCCGATGGGTTTCGCAGTACACGGTCCTGAGCAAGGCCACCCGCTCACCGTGATCGGCCATGTACGGGCGTAGTTTGGGTTCCATCAGCTTGTACCAGACGATCGAGTCGTACTGGTCGCCAAAGCATTCGGTGGACTTAAGGGCCTGCTGCACCACGGCGCGCAGCTCCGGGTCGCGTTGCGCGCCACTGACGATAGGGGCGTCGGCCGCCGCCGCCCACGCGCTGGCAACCAGCAGCACGGATGCGGCGCTAAATCTTAAGCTTGCCCTTGATAAATGAGACGGCCGAGTCAAGCGGGATATCCTGATTGTCCGTGGCGCGCCGCTGACGGTACTCGCACGTGCCGGCGTCCAAGCCCCGCTCGCCCAATACCAGGCGGTGCGGAATGCCGAGCAGTTCCGCGTCCGCGAACTTGACCCCCGGGCGCGCGTCCCGATCGTCGTAGAGCACTTCGATGGCGGCCGCGCCCAAGGCCGCGTACAGCGCGTCGGCGGCGACACGTACCCGGTCTGACTTCTGCAAATTGAGCGGAATGAGTACCACATGGTAGGGCGCCAGAGGATCGGGCCAGATAATGCCACGATCATCGTGATTCTGTTCGATTGCCGCTGCCACGATGCGCGTCACACCGATGCCGTAACAGCCCATCAACATCGTGACGGACTTACCCGATTCATCCAGCACGCTGGCCTTCATCGCCTCGCTGTACTTGCGGCCAAGCTTGAAAATGTGACCGACCTCGATTCCGCGCATGATCTGCAGCTTGCCCTTGCCGCTGGGACTCTCATCCCCGGCCACCACATTGCGCAGGTCAGCCCCCGGCGGTTCGGGCAGATCGCGCCCCCAATTCACACCGCGCAGGTGCAGGTCCCGGGCGTTGGCTCCGCACACAAAGTCGGCCGCGTTGAGCGCCGTATGATCGGCGTAGACTGGGCACTTGAGCCCTCGGGGTCCGACGTACCCGGGCTCGCTCCCGCTGGCGTTTAGCACCGCCGCAGCGCTCGCCATGCGCAGCGGGGTGGCCACCCCCGGCACCCGTTGGGCTTTGAGGGCGTTGAGTTCGTGATCACCGCGCAACACGAAGGCGATCGCGCCGCCTGCGGTGTCCTCTACGAGGAGCGTTTTCAGGCAACGCTCGCGCGGCGTGTTCAGGAAATCACTGACCGCGGCGATGGTTTTCATGTTGGGCGTGGCCACGGCCTCACATGCCTGGCTGGGGGCGGCGCGCGCCTGCGCCGGTGCGGCGGCCGGGGCGAGTTCGAGGTTGGCGGCGAAGTCATCGGCGTCGCTGACCACGATTGCGTCTTCGCCCGATTCGGCGAGCACCTGAAATTCCTCAGAGACGCTGCCGCCGATCGCGCCGCTGTCGGCCTGCACCGAGCGAAAGCGGAGTCCCAGGCGCGTGAAAATGCGCGTATAGGCGGCGCGCATCGCGGCGTAGCCCTGCGCCAGCGATTCCTCGTCGACATGGAAGGAGTACGCATCCTTCATGATGAACTCGCGGGCGCGCATGACACCAAAGCGCGGCCGCACCTCATCGCGGAACTTAGTCTGGATTTGGTAAAAATTAACGGGCAGCTGACGGTAACTTCGCAGTTCCCTGCGGGCGATATCGGTGATCACTTCCTCGTGGGTGGGGCCGAACACGAACTCGCGCTCGTGCCGATCCCGCAGCCGCAGCAATTCCGGCCCGTACGCCGACCAGCGGCCCGATTCCTGCCACAGTTCGGCGGGCTGCACTGCGGGCATGAGCAATTCGTAGGCTCCGGCTCGATTCATCTCCTCGCGAACAACATGCTCCACCTTGCGCATCACCCGAAGGCCCATCGGCAACCAGCTGTAAATGCCGGCGGCGACCCGCCGGACCAGTCCGGCGCGCAGCATCAGCTGGTGGCTCATCACCTCGGCTTCGGCCGGTGTTTCCTTGGTGGTGTTGATCGGATATTGAGACAGTCGCATGAGCATCGCGCCATACAGGGCAAAGGCGGGCAATGCTAGCAGATGGTCGCGCCCTGGCGCGGGTTGGACGTAACGCAGGCGGGCACCTATCATGGCCAGTACATGGAAATTCAAGCTCCGGACCCGGTGGCGGTGCCGCGGCGGCGGGCGATATATCTGCTGCCGAATCTGTTAACCACCGGCTCACTGTTCTCCGGTTTTTACGCAATCATCGCCGCGATCGACGGGAATTTCGAGCGCGCGGGTATTGCCGTGTTCGTGGCCATGCTGTTTGACGGTCTGGACGGGCGCGTCGCCCGACTCACCCACACCGAGAGCGCCTTTGGCAAGGAGTACGACAGCCTGGCCGACATGGTGGCCTTCGGCGTGGCCCCGGCGCTGGTGTCCTACCAGTGGGGCGTAGCCCGCATTGCCGAATACGGGCGCACCTGGGGGCGGATTGGCTGGCTCGCCGCGTTCTTCTACGCGGTGATGGCGGCGTTACGGCTGGCGCGCTTCAATACCCGCGTCGGCACCAGTGACAAGCGGTATTTTGAAGGATTGCCCAGTCCGTCGGCGGCCGCCGTAGTCTCTGGGTTTATTTGGGCCTCCACGGAATGGCGCGAACCCGGGTTGGCCGGATTGATCATCGCCTTTACGGTTACCGCCCTAGCCGGTGCGCTCATGGTCAGCCCCTTCAGCTACCCGAGCTTCAAGAATTTCGATCTTAGGAAGCCAGTGCGATTTGTCTGGCTGGTGGTGGTAGTGCTGATTTTTGTGTTCATCGCTGGGGATCCTTCCCGCGCTTTGTTGCTGTGTTTTGGCGGTTACGCGCTTTGGCCACCGCTGGCCTGGGTTTGGCGACGCCTGCGCCGTCGGCAGCGCGCCGAACGCGCCGCCAGTTAAGATGAGCCGCGATGCCGCCCGTCAGGGACAGTACCTTAAGGCCCTGGGCGTGGAACGCTGGGTGGCGCGCCGGGCAAGGCTCAGCGCCGCTGTCGATCACACACCCGCCTGGAATCAGCTCGCCGCGCAGGTCAGTGGCTGCGTGTTGTGCGGGCTGCACACCACCCGCACCCAGACCGTGTTTGGCGTGGGTAATCAGCACGCCGAACTGCTGGTGATCGGTGAGGCCCCGGGCGCCGAGGAAGATCGACAGGGTGAACCCTTCGTCGGCCGCGCCGGGCAGCTGCTGAACTCGATGCTGCGGGCCGCGGGCACGCCGCGTGAAACAGTCTACATCGCCAATCTGCTCAAGTGCCGGCCGCCGGGCAATCGCGATCCGGCGCCCGAAGAGGTGCGCT
Source organism: Steroidobacterales bacterium (assembly GCA_038234675.1). Classification (GTDB taxonomy): domain Bacteria; phylum Pseudomonadota; class Gammaproteobacteria; order Steroidobacterales; family Steroidobacteraceae; genus FEN-1191. Next base: position 55,404 of record JBBQTF010000008.1, on the reverse strand, counting down.
GCTGCCAGCCCTATCTGCAACGCCAGATCGAATTGCTCGAGCCGCGCTTGCTTCTGGCTGTGGGCCGCATCGCCGCACAAAATTTGCTCGCCACAGATACGCCCATTGGAAAATTGCGCGGCAGGGTGCACCGCTACGGCCCGCTCAGCACACCACTGATCGTCACTTACCACCCGGCCTATCTGCTGCGCAGCCCCACTGAAAAACGAAAGTCGTGGGCCGATCTTCGGATGGTCCGCAATGAGCTTTCGCGCTTGCGCGCGCAGTCGGGCGGTTCCTGATATGGCGGCAACCATTGAGGCGGCGGGTGTGCCGCAAATGCGCCTGCGGGCTATGACCGAAGCGGACCTGGCGGAGGTGGTGGAGATTGAGCGCAGCGTCTATCCGTACCCGTGGACGGCGGGCATATTCAGCGATTGCCTGCGGGTGGGCTATCACTGCACCATCCTCGAATTGGACTACGTCCCAATCGGCTACGGGATCATCGCCAGCGGTGCAGGCGAAGCGCACTTGCTAAATGTGTGTGTGCGCGATGAATTTCGTAACCGGGGATTTGGCCGCGCGCTGCTGTCCAAACTCCTCGGCCTGGCCGCGCAGTCCGGCTCGGCGGTGGTATTTCTTGAAGTGCGTCCGGTCAACACGGCGGCGATCCGCCTGTACGAGGCCATGGGATTTCGCCAGTCCGGCCGGCGGCAGGGCTACTACCAGTCGCCCGGCGGTCGCGAGGATGCGCTGGTCATGCGCCGTAGCGCTGACGCCGAATAATTCCCCCATCCTAAGCATTCGCACCCATGAATTCGCCCGATCAGGAGATCCTGCGCCGACGCACGTTTGCGATCATTTCGCATCCGGACGCAGGCAAGACCACGCTCACCGAGAAACTGCTGCTGTTCGGCGGCGCGATCCAGATGGCTGGTACCGTCAAAGGCCGCAAGGCGGCGCGCCATGCCACTTCCGACTGGATGCGCCTCGAGCAGCAGCGCGGAATCTCCATCACCAGCTCGGTGATGCAGTTCCCGTACCGAGATTGCATCGTCAACCTGCTCGACACCCCAGGTCACGAGGACTTTTCGGAAGACACCTATCGGACGCTCACCGCCGTCGATTCGGCATTGATGGTCATTGATTGCGCCAAGGGCGTCGAGCAGCGCACCGTGCGGCTGATGGAGGTTTGCCGCCTGCGGGACACGCCGATCATGACCTTCGTCAACAAACTCGACCGTGACGGGCGCGCGCCGATCGAGCTGCTCGATGAAATCGAGGCCGTGCTCAAGATCCACCCGACACCCGTGACCTGGCCCATCGGCATGGGGCGCGAGCTCATCGGCATCTATCATCTGCTGGAAGACCGCATCTACGTCTATGAGGCCGGCGAACGTGGCCGCGTTGGCGGCAACCGCACGATCAATGGACTCGACTCCACTGAGGCGCGCGAGCTTCTGGGCGCGGGCGCCGAGGCGTACATGTCGGAAGTCGAGCTGGTGCGCGGTGCGACGGCGAGCTTTGATCAGGGAGCGTACCTGGCCGGGAAGCAAACTCCGGTATTCTTCGGCTCGGCCATCAGCAATTTTGGCGTTGAAGAATTGCTGCGCGCCTTTGTTCAGCATGCGCCGCCCCCTCTGGCGCGCGCCACCCGTGGTCGCAGCGTCGAGCCGCTGGAGCCGGCGCTGACCGGCTTCGTATTCAAAATCCAGGCCAACATGGATCCGGGCCATCGGGACCGCATTGCCTTTATGCGGTTGTGTTCGGGGCGCTACCAACGCGGCATGAGGATTTTCCACACGCGACTGCGCAAGGAGGTGCGGATCGCCGATGCGCTGACCTTCATGGCGGCCGACCGGGTGCAGGCCGACGAGGCGTACGCGGGGGACATAATTGGCCTGCACAACCACGGCACCATTAACATTGGTGATTCCTTCAGCGAAGGCGAGGCGCTGGTCTACACGGGAATTCCCGATTTCGCACCCGAGTTGTTTCGCCGCGCAGTTCTGAAGGATCCGCTGCGCATGAAGGCGCTCGCCAAGGGTTTGGCGCAGCTGTGCGAGGAGGGCGCCACGCAGTTGTTCCGGCCATTGCGAAACGCCGACATGATCCTGGGTGCTGTGGGCCAGCTGCAATTTGAGGTGGTGGCCTTCCGACTGGCCGATGAGTACTCTGTGCAGTGCGTGTTCGAGAATATCAACGTGTATACCGCGCGCTGGATAAGCGCCTCGAGTGCCGCCAAGCTCGAGGAATTCCAAAGCAAGAGCTTTGAGCATCTGGCGCGCGATCACAGCGGCGCTCTGGTGTACCTGGCTCCTTCGCGAGTCAATCTTCAACTCACCCAAGAACGCTGGCCGGACGTGCGCTTCAGCGAGACGCGTGATCACCTGGCGGGCGAGGGCTAAGGTGACTCGCTGGTACCTGCGCCGACCGGTGCTCGCGTGGGCATTTTACGATTGGGCCAATTCCACCTTTGCCACGACCGTCATGGCCGGCTTCTTTCCCGCCTTTTTTCGCCAGTACTGGAGCCTGGGCGCGGATCCTACCCTCGCGACATTTCGGCTCGGACTCGCCAACGGTCTGGCCGGATTTATCGTCGCCGTGCTGGCTCCGATCCTGGGAATCCTGGCGGACCGCGGCGCCCGCCGGCGCTGGTTCTTGCTTGCGTGGACACTGCTCGGAGTGCTGGCCACCGGGGCCCTGTACGGGGTCGGCCGCGGCCAGTGGGGCTGGGCGGCCGGTTTGTTTGTGTTGGCGACAATGGGTTTTAACGGTGCGATCGTTTTTTACGATGCTCTGCTGCTGCAGGTCGCCGAGCCGGCCGATTACGACCGGGTCTCTGCCTATGGTTACGCGCTGGGCTATTTGGGTGGTGGTCTGCTGTTCGCGATCAACGTCGCGATGACCCTTCATCCGGACTGGTTCGGGCTGGCCAACACGGCCGCGGCGGTGCGCTTTTCGTTTTTGAGCGTGGCGATCTGGTGGCTGGTGTTTTCCATCCCGCTGGCGCTGGCGGTGCGCGAACCCAAGGCGGGTGGCACAGCCCCCCGATCTGACGCCTGGCGGGAACTGCGCAGCACGATGCGCCTGATCGCGAGTAACCGCCCGCTGTGGATGTTCTTGATTGCGTACTGGCTCTACATCGATGGGGTCAACACGGTCATCAAGATGGCCATTGACTACGGCGGTGCGCTCGGCCTGCCGACCAGCGGACTCATGGCCGCGTTGCTGCTGACCCAATTCGTCGCCTTTCCGGCCGCCCTGGTGTACGGTGCGATCGGCAACCGTGTGGGCGCGCGTCCGGCCATTCTGGTCGGGCTGATTGTGTACATCGGGGTCACGTTGTGGGCCACCCGACTGGACAGCATCGCGGCCTTCTTTGGCATGGCGGTGATCGTCGGGTTGGTGCAGGGCGGGGTCCAGAGCCTGTCGCGTTCATTGTTTGGCCAGTTCGTGCCTCCGGGAAAATCGGCCGAGTATTTTGGCTTCTACAACATGCTGGGCAAATTCGCGACCGTGCTCGGTCCGGTGCTGATCGGGGTGACCGCCAAGGTCACTGGGAGTCCGCGCAGCGGCATCGGATCGGTGGCGGTATTGTTCGTCGCCGGCGCAGTGCTGCTGTGGTGGGTACGCGTGCCGGAGCCGCCGCCCTAGGCCTCCCGGCGGTCAGGTCACCAGATTGATCGGCACGCCCTCCGCCCACGCATCGATGGTGCGGGTCAACTGATCGGCCAGGCTCCGCATCGCCTGGTCTGACGCCCAGGCTACGTGCGGGGTCAGAATGAAATTGGATTGCCGAAGTTCGAGCAGTACGTTGCCGTGCACCGGAGGCTCCACGCTCAGTACGTCAAATCCTGCACCCCCGATCCACCGTTCGCGCAGCGCTTCGGCCAGCGCCGGCTCATCGACCAGGCCGCCGCGCGCGGTGTTGATGAGAAGGGCGGTGGGCTTCATCGCGCGCAATTCGGCCCTGCCGATCATGCCGCGGGTGGCTGCGGTCAATGGGCAGTGCAACGAAAGCACGTCGGACTCGGCGAGCAACTCGCGCAGCGCAACGCGACCGTCGTGGCCAGCCGGATGCGAAGGGCTGGCCGAAAACATAACCCGCATGCCCAAGGCGCTGCCCAATGCGGCCGTGGCGCGGCCAATCGAGCCGCTGCCGACGATTCCGAGCACCGAGCCGTGAAGATCGTTGATTGACGGGCCGTAAATGCAAAATTGATCCGAGCGTTGCCAGGCGTCCCCGGAGCCTAAGGCCGCGTAACTGAGGAGGTTGCGTCGCAATGCGAGCAGCAAAGCGAATACGTGTTCCGGCACGGTGTGCAGCGCGTAATTGCGAACATTGCTGACCGCAATGCGATGTTCGCGGCAATAACCGACATCGACACAGTCATACCCGGTGGCCGCCAGAGCGATCAAGCCCAACTGCGGAAGCAGTGCCAGCTGCGCGGCGCGCAGGTTCACCTTGTTGACGATGGCGATCGTGGCGCCCAGAAGGCGCGGTACGACCTCTTCGCGCGCCGTTTGGGCGTGCTCCACGTAGTGCGACGCACAGCGCGGAGGCCGGAACTGGACCGGTAATGACTCCTTGTCGAGAAAGACCACGCGCATCGGTTGGCTCGGATGCCCCGGTAAGGGGCCGGCAGTGGCTCGCCCCGCGCACCCCGCGCGGCTAAGATCGCCCGGATCTCATCATAGACGAACCTGGAATTTGCATGTCCGCAGGACCGGCCCTGTTGCGCGAGCTGTTCGATGTCGCCGTCGCGGCGGCGGATCCAGCGCGCCTGATTGCCGGCGCGTTGCCCGCGCGGCCGCGCGGCCGCACGATCGTGATCGGCGCAGGAAAGGCGGCCGCCGCCATGGCCCGAGCGGTCGAAGCTCAATGGCCCAGTGACCTGGAAGGCCTGGTCCTCACGCGCTACGGCCACGCGCTGCCGACAAATCAGATTGAAGTCATCGAGGCCGGCCATCCGGTCCCCGATGCCGCGGGTGTCCATGGCGCCGCGCGAATTGCCGCGTTGGTGCGCGAATTACACTCCGATGACCTGGTGTTGTGCCTGTTCTCGGGAGGCGGTTCGGCGTTGCTGGCTGCGCCCCCGGTCGGGATCAGGCTCGAGGACTTGCAGAGCGTCAATCGTGCGCTGCTGAGGTGCGGTGCGAATATTGAAGAGATGAACCGCGTGCGCAAGCACCTCTCGCGCCTCCAGGGTGGCCGGCTCGCCGCTTGCTGCGCGCCCGCGCGTGTCCTCACGCTGCTGATTTCGGACGTGCCTGGCGATAACCCGGCGACCATCGCATCGGGACCGACCAGCGCCGATCCGAGCCGCTGCGCCGACGCGTTGCAGATTCTTGAGCGCCACGCCATTGACGTGCCTGAGCGCGTCCGCACTTTCTTGGATAGTGGGAGCGAGGAGACCATCAAGCCGGGCGATCCGCATCTGGCACGGGTGGAGCATCGCATCATTGCCTCGCCGCGAATGGCGCTCGACGCGGCGGCACGCCACGCTCGCGCCCTGGGCGTGGGCGTGCGGATGCTCGGGGACGCCCTGCAGGGTGAAGCGCGCCAACTCGGAACGGTGCAAGCGAAAATGGTCCAGGAAATCCTCCTCCGGGAACCCTCGCTGCCGCGCCCGTATGTTGTGCTGTCCGGTGGCGAGACCACGGTGACCGTGCGGGGGCACGGCCGTGGAGGACGCAACACCGAGTTCCTGCTGGGAGCGATGCTGGCGCTCGACGGTCTAGCGGGCGTCTATGCGCTGGCCGCCGACACGGACGGAATCGACGGCACTGAACACAACGCCGGCGCGCACTTTGGTCCCGATTCCCTTGCCCGCGCCCGTGCGCTTGGCCTTGATCCACGTGCCGCGTTGCATGGCAACGACGCCTATTCGGTGTTTGCGGCACTGGGAGATTTGGTAGTAACCGGCCCGACCTGCACCAACGTCAATGACTTCCGCGCGTTATTGATCAGATGACCTAAGGCCTAGCGGCAGCCCGCACTTCTTTACGGCCGAATGTGCGCTGCCGCGTCGTTTATGGCACCTTATTGCGATGGTTAGGACTTCGAACCTTCAGGTCGGCGGGCCGCTCGGCCGGCGCGGCTTTTTAAAGAAACTCGCCGCCCTCGGGGTTGGAGTGGCCGCCGCCCGTAGCGTGCTGGCCGCCGCCGAGGAAGGGCGCGCCTTGTCCTTTGTACACACCCATACCGGCGAGCACCTGAGCGTGGTCTACTATGAACACGGTGCTTACTCCAGCGCCGCTTTGCAGCAAGTGAATGTGCTGTTGCGCGATTTCCGAGACGGTACCGTGCATTTCATCGACCCCAAATTGCTGGACCGGCTTTTTTTGCTTCAGGCGGCCGTCGGAGGATCCGAGCCCTTCCAGGTGATCTCCGGCTACCGGTCCCCGAGCACCAACGCCACCTTGCACGAAAAATCCAGCGGTGTGGCCGAACACAGTCTGCACATGGAAGGTCAGGCCATCGATGTGCGCTTGGCGGGGGTGGCCACCATGCAGCTGGCGCGGCTGGCGAGGAAGCAGGGCAGCGGGGGCGTCGGTTTCTATCGCGTATCGGACTTCGTGCACGTGGACACCGGCCGCGTGCGCAGTTGGGGCGATCCGATCGATTCCTGATTCTGCGCCGTGCCATAAAGGCCTCACAGCGGGCCGAGGCCTGCACTTCCCTCACCTAAAACTCGCCCTGTCCAAAGCGGCGCGCCCTAAGCAGGAAATCCTGCAGTTCGCCCGGCCCCGTCGGCGGTCCGAATCGCAAGCGCACATACTGTCGCGCCAAAGGAGTCACGGCCGCTGCCATTCCCGGGTGCGTCAAGCCCAGTCGTTCGCAGTAGGCGAGCACGCCTTCATGCGGCGCGCGCGCCTGACCCGCCCGTGCCATGGACGTTTCAATACGTATCCAGGCGCGCGCGAGCGCGTCGGGGCGCAACTTCTTGGAGAGGCGGCGCAGCGACCAAGCAAGCCACAGCAGCCAAGCCGCCATTCCCGCGCCGAGCGCAATCGCCAGAGTCTGCCAGTCCCGATCGCCAAAACCCAGCCAGTCGGCCACTTTGAGCTGGCGCGCAAAATTGAACCCGACCACATCCTCCTGCCACCAGGCATTGAGTGCGTCCCACGATTGCAGCACGGTTGCGAGCCATCGGGCGCTCCCAAGCAGCCGATCGCCGTCGCGGCCGGCGTCGTCCTCGAAGGCCAGCATCTCGCGGGTCAACCGCTGTGGGGAAACAACGGCGGTCGGATCGGCGCGCACCCAGCCGCGACCCGCGAGCCAAACCTCCGCCCAGGCGTGCGCGTCGGACTGGCGCACGATCAGATAATGGCCGATGGGATTCCATTCCCCTCCTTGATAGCCGGTGACTACCCGGGACGGTACGCCGCCCGCGCGCATTAATGCCACGAAAGCCGAAGCATAGTGGCCGCAGAAACCCTGGCGCGTCGAAAATAGCAATTCGTCGATCGAGTTGCGTCCGAGACGTTGCGGGGTGAGCGTGTATTCGAACCCTCCACGCTCAAAGAAGCTGAGCACCGCAGCGACGTATGCCCCCTCATCGGCCGCCGAGGCGCGCAATCGCGTGGCCAGATCGTAAGTGCGTGGGTTGCGATGGGCCGGAAGGGCCAGATCGACCTCGCGTGTGGCCGCGGTGAGTTCCTCCTGGCGCAGTGCCTGCGGATAGGCCGTGAGTTCGTAGCTCTGGGCCTGATTGAGCGGTCGGCGCGAAAGCATCTGGAAGTCTTCCGTGTACATCACCCCGGGCATCGTCGGCGGGGTGGACATTTCCAGAGCGATCAGCGTGCTGTGCGAGTTGGCCTCGACGGTGGCGCTGTAGGGATAGGAGGGGCCGCGCAGTTGAAGTGCCGTGGCCGGAGCCGCCGCGGCGCGGTGGCGGCGCCAGGTCGCGCCGTCGAAATCGTGCAACACCGGGCCGCGCCAGTAGCGCTCACGCGCCGGTGGCAACGCGCCAAAAAAACGCACCCGCAGCGCCGGTTCGTCGGATTCGACCAGTCGCGCAATGTCTCCTGGGGTCATCTCCTCGCCCAATCCTGTAACGGCGTTTCCATCGCCCGGCACCGCCCAAAAAGCTCCCGGCAGGCGTGGGAAAAACAAAAACAGGATCGCCGCCAGGGGCGCGGCGTAAAGGAGCTGGCGTGAGGATTCCCGAAGCAAAACGTTCGCCGGGAGCGCCGCGCCCCCGCCCAGGGCGCGCAATGAACCGGCGCTCAGCCACAGGCACAGGGCATAAATGGGCAAGCGCCACAATTGCTGACGGTCCAGGCAGGCGGCCAGCAGCAGGAACAGCGTCGCGCCGTTGAGCACCTGCCAGTCGCGCAGCGTGCGCGCTTCGAATAGCTTGGCGGCGGACATCGCCGCGAGCAAGGTGGCCCCGGCGGACAGGCCATTGAGCGTACGGTAGCTGAGCAATACCCCGCAGGTGATGATCAGCGTCAGCCCAATGCGCGCCCCACGCCCCGGAAGCGCGTCAGCGCGCATGACGGCGCGGGTATGCCAGGCGCTGGCAATTACCAACAGCGGCAGGCACCACCAGGCCAGGTGATGCCAGTTCACCGCGGCCGTCACCAGCAGGGCGGCCACGGCCAGCCAGGTGGAGGCGCGCCCCGGAGTGCGATCATTCACGGTGCGGCTTTCCCGTAGAGCGCCAGCGCGCGCAGCACAAGCGCCCGGTGATGAGCGCCACGGCCCAAAGGCACCTGCGCCTCGGGCAGATCAAGCGCGCAGCCGGCGCCCAGCCGCGCGCATTCATCGGCCCACGCGCACAGCTGGCTCAGGCGCGCCTCCAGGTCGAGCAGCTCCAGGCCGGAAAAACTCAATCGATAGTCGCTCCCGGCGATACCCGCGTACTGGCCCACCATGAACGGTCCGCCGCGCGCCACGGTCTTCCAGGCGATGCTGCGTGGACTGTCGCTGGGCTGGTAAGCGCGCAGGCTGGTCCACTCCTCTTCGCCGGACGTGTTGCTCGCTGCAACGCGTGTCACGCGGCCTTCCGCGGGAGGCGGCAAGGGCCGCGTACCCAGCGGACGCGGATAGACAATGACCTCCACGGGCAGGTGCAGCCAAGTCCAGCAGCGGAACAATCCAAAAGGGGCCGTGGTGGCCAATTCCAGCCGCCCGAGGCGATGGCGGCCGCGCTGCTCGCAGCGTTGTGAAACCCGCAAGGTCGATTGCGCGCCGGGAGCGAGATCAAAAGGAGCGGCTGCCCCGGACCCCGCGCGCACCGTAAGGGCCCGGCGCGAAACGCGCGCGCCGTTGGCGAAGCACAAGTCAAGGGTTCCTTCCCGGCCGGCGTAACAATCGGCCGCCTGCGCGCGCACCAGTTCCAGGCCCTGCAACGTGCGCTGGCACTCGTGCATGCCGACCAGCACAAATCCGGCGAGCACAAAAGTCAGCAGCAGCGCCAGGCTGTTGGTGTAATTGAGCCCGGCGATCAGCATCACGAACAGCAGCGCGCCGGCGGTGTAGCCCGCACGCGTGGGCAGTATGTAGAGACGGCGGGCACGCAGGACTAGCGGAACGCCGTCTTCTCCTTGGCGTTTTCGCGCCCAGCGCGCGATGCGCTCGACGGTGCGAAGGCGCAGCGCGGCAAACACCCGCGCGGCGCCTAGACCGGAACAGCCACGGCGGTGAGGAGCGTTTCGACCAGAGGCGCGCCCCTGGAACTGGCGCCGCCGTCGCGTTGCTCGAGCCGGTGCGAGGCGACTGCCGGTAGGACCGCCTGGACATGTTCGGGTAATACCGCGCGTTCATCCGCCAGCAAGGCCCAGCCCTGCGCGGCACGCACCAGTCCCTGCGCCGCGCGGGGTGAGAGCCCGAGCGGGAATACCAGTCGTGAATGAGCCACCAGAGCCTGCACGTAATCGAGCAGCGCCGCCCCGACGTACACGGCGCGCACCGCGCGCTGCGCTGCCAGCAGTTCCGCGGGCGTTAATACCGCGGCGGTGGACTCCAGCAATTCGTGACGCTCGCCCGCGAGCAGCAGGGTGCGCTCGGCGCGCCGGTCGGGGTATCCCAGGGACACACGCATCAGGAAACGATCAAGCTGGGATTCGGGCAAGCCGAAGGTGCCCAGCTGCTCGTGCGGATTTTGCGTCGCGACCACAAAAAAGGGATCCGGTAGACGGTGCGTTACGCCATCGATGCTGACCTGCCGTTCTTCCATGGCCTCAAGTAGCGCGCTCTGCGCCTTGGGGCTGGCCCGATTGATCTCATCGGCGAGCAGCAGTTGCGTGAATACCGGCCCGGGCCGAAACTGGAATTGCTGCGACGGGCGGTCAAAAATCGATACGCCCACTACATCCGCCGGCAGCAGGTCGCTGGTAAATTGCAGGCGCCTCCAGTCCAGTCCCAGCACCTGGGCCAGGGTGTGAGCGAGCGTGGTCTTGCCCACTCCAGGTACGTCCTCGATCAACAGGTGCCCGCGCGCAAGCAGGCAAGCGAGGCACAGGCGTATCTGCCCGGGCTTGCCGAGCACCACCCGCTCGATGGCGACCAACGCATCAGCGAGGCGGCTCATGCTTGCAGCGCGCGCACCTGCCCGAGCTGCCGGTCAAGTCCTGCCAGGGACTGCTCGAAGGAGGCGAGCCGCTCGCGTTCCTGGTCCACGACCGCCGGTGGGGCGCTGCGCACGAAATTCTCGTTGCCGAGCTTGGACTGCGCTCGGCCAATCTCTTCTTTGATCTTGCCGATTTTCTTGGCGAGCCGTGCGAGTTCAGACGCCGGATCGATGAGCCCCGCCATGGGCACCAGCAACGCGAGCTCCCCGACGATCGCGACCGCGGCCGGCGGCGGCTTGCTGCCCCGCTCCACAACCTGCGGCGGGTTCACTCCGGCGAGGCGCATCAGCAACGCCTGGTGGCGCTGCGCCAGTGCGACATCCTCCGGGCCCGCGTTATGCAACAGCAGAGGTAGCTTGCGCGCCGGGCTGATGTCCATTTCACCGCGAATCTGGCGAACGCCGAGCACCACACGCTTCAACCACTCGATTTCGCGTTCGGCTGCGGCATCGGCGGCGAAGTCTTCGGACTTCGGCCATGGGGCGAGCATGATGCTCGCCGAAGTGTGCGCGCCGGGCACGAGCGGCGCGACGCGCTGCCAGATCTCCTCGGTGATAAAGGGCATCAGCGGGTGCAGCGCGCGCAGCAGTGCTTCGAGTACGGCGAGCAGCGTGCGACGCGCGCCGCGCTGCAATGCCACGGCGACATCGGCCTCCTGCAGCACCGGCTTGGACAGTTCCAGGTACCAATCGCAATACTCATGCCAGGTGAAGTCGTAAAGCGCGGCCGCGGCGAAATCAAAACGGTATTCGTCAAAGGCGCTGTCTACCGCCCTAATCACGGTGCCGAGGCGCGAACCGATCCAGCGGTCCGCGGCCGAGTACTCAACGGGTCCCTCCGGGGCGAGGGCCACGGATTGTTCGATCGTCATCATCACGAAGCGCGCCGCGTTCCATAATTTGTTGCAGAAATTTCGATAACCGGCCACGCGTTGCATGTCGAAGCGGATGTCGCGGCTGTGTGTGGCCAGGGAGGCGAAGGTGAAACGCAGCGCATCAGTGCCGTAGGCGGCAATGCCCTGCGGGTATTGCTTGCGCGTGGCCGCTTCGATGCCGGGGGCGAGGCGCGCCTGCAGTAAACCGGCGGATCGCTTGGCCAGCAGCGGTTCCAGAGCGATCCCATCGACGATGTCGAGCGGGTCGATGACATTGCCCTTTGACTTGGACATCTTCTGGCCTTCGCCGTCGCGTATCAGGCCGTGCACGTAGACCTCGCGGAACGGCACCTCCCCCATGAACTTCAGGCCCATCATGATCATGCGCGCCACCCAAAAGAAAATGATGTCGAAACCGGTCACCAGCACGGTGCTGGGATAAAAGCGCGCCAGCGCGGGATTAGGCTCGGGCCAGCCCAGGGTGGAAAATGGCCACAGCGCCGAGGAGAACCAGGTGTCCAGGACGTCCTCGTCCTGTCGCAGGGCTACGTCGCGCCCATGGTGCGCGCGCGCCTTGCCCGCGGCCCCGGCCGCATCCCGCGCCACGAAGATGTTACCGGCCTCGTCGTACCAGGCCGGAATGCGATGGCCCCACCACAGCTGGCGACTGATGCACCAGTCCTGGATATTGTGCATCCATTGAAAATAGGTCTTGTCCCAATTGGCGGGCACAAAGCGGATGCGGCCGGACTCGACCGCGCCAATGGCCGGGGCCGCCAGCGGTGCCACCCGCACATACCACTGGTCGGTCAGGTAAGGCTCGATAACTGCGCCACTTCGATCGCCCCGTGGCACCATTAACTTGTGCGCGTCGATGCGCTCGATCAGCCCCGCGACCGTGAGCTGCTCGACAATGCGGGCGCGTGCCACGAACCGATCCAGGCCCCGCAAGTTCGCAGGCGCGGCATCATTGAGTTCACCGCCCGGTGTCAGCACGTTGATGAGCGGCAGCGCGTGGCGTAGCCCGAGCGCGTAGTCATTGAAATCGTGGGCTGGGGTGATCTTCACGCAGCCGGTACCGAAGGCCGGATCGACGTAGTCATCGGCAATGACTGGGATGTCCCGGCCGGTGAGCGGGAGTTTTACCGTCTTGCCCAGCGCGTACCGATAGCGCTCATCCTCAGGGTGAACGGCCACGGCGGTATCCCCGATCATCGTCTCGGGACGGGTGGTGGCGACCACCAGCGACCCAGTTCCGTCGCTCAACGGATAACGCACGTACCACAGCCATCCGGACTCTTCTTCGCTGAGGACTTCTAGATCGGAAAGTGCGGTGCGCAGCACCGGATCCCAGTTAACCAGCCGCTGGCCACGATAGATCAGTTCTTCCTCGTGCAAGCGCACGAACACTTCCGTGACCGCGGCGGAAAGTCCCGGATCCATCGTGAAGCGGTCTCGCGACCAATCGACCGACGCGCCCAGACGGCGCAGCTGCTGAGCGATGGTGCCGCCCGACTGCCGTTTCCACTGCCATACCCGCTCGATGAATTCCTCACGGCTTAAATCGCTCCGCCGTCGGCCCTCGGAGTTGAGTTGCCGCTCCACCAGCATTTGCGTGGCGATGCCCGCATGGTCGGTGCCCGGTTGCCAAAGCGTGGCCTCGCCGCGCATGCGGTGATACCGCGTGAGCGCGTCCATGATCGTGTCCTGGAAGGCGTGCCCCATGTGCAAGGTGCCGGTCACGTTCGGCGGCGGAATCATGATGCAAAACGCCGCCGCGCTCGGATCAGAGCGCGGCGCGAAGGCTCCGCTTGACTCCCATTGCGCGTACCACCGCTGCTCGATGTCGGCCGGGGAGTAGGTTTTATCCATGGTCTTAGGCGCCGGCGGCAGCCGGTTTGTGGGTCACGGGCTCGAGGCCCATCGTGCGGTAGTGTTTGAAGCGCTGCCGGCCGCTCTGGCGCCGTGCTGGCTCGGCATCGACAATCTCAACGATGCGGACCACGGATTCCAGATTCGGCGGAGCCGAGGCGGCAAGGTTCACGATGAGCTGTGGCGGGGTGGCCGGTTCCCGGCCGGCACTGAGCAATACCGGGTTCTCCCCCCAGTCAGAATCCGCGCTTACGGCCTCGTGAGGAATAAAGCTGCGGTCGGCAAAGGTCCACAGCAAATCGTCGAACGCGGCGAGCTCCGTGTCATTATCAAGCCAGACCAGCACCCGCTCTTCGGCGAGGAAGGCTTTTTCGATCTCCTGGCATGCGAAGCGCCAGCGGAGGCGGGGATCGCTGCCTTCCAGCACGTAGAAATCTACACGCGCCACGCACTGGCCTTGAGCTGACTTACGCGCGGGCGCGCTGGATCAGGAAATCTGCCAGCAGGCCCAGTGGACGCCCGGTGGCGCCCTTGGCAGCACCCGAGAGCCAGGCGGTGCCGGCGATGTCCATGTGCGCCCAGTTCATCCCTTTAGTAAAGCGACCGAGGAAGGCGGCGGCGGTAATCGCGCCCCCGTCACGACCGGCCACGTTGGCGACGTCGGCAAAATTGGTCTTGAGCTGCTCCCCGTACTCGGGTGTGAGCGGCAGCTGCCAGGCGCGATCGTCGGCCCGCCGGCCTGCGGCCACCAATTCCTGAGCCAGCTTGTCGTCATTGCCCATTACCCCAGTATGGTGCGCGCCGAGCGCGACCACGCACGCCCCCGTGAGAGTCGCAATGTCGATAACGGCCGCGGGGCGATAGCGGCGGGCATAGTTCAGCGCATCGCACAGAATCAGCCGTCCCTCGGCGTCAGTATTGAGAATTTCCACCGTTTGCCCGGCGGCGCTCGTGACGATGTCGCCTGGCTTGATGGCCCGCCCGCCGGGCATGTTCTCGCAAGTGGCGACAAGACCAACCAGGTTGAGGCGTAGCTTGAGCCGGGCCGCAAGATCCAAGGCCGCAATCACTGTGGCGGCGCCACACATGTCGAATTTCATCTCGTCCATCGCGTTGGCGTCTTTGATCGAGATGCCGCCGCTGTCGAAGGTGATGCCCTTGCCGACCAGCACCACTGGTGCGGCGCCGCGCCGGCCGCCGCGGTGTTCAAGAATAATAAATCGCGGCGGTTCAGCGCTGCCGCGCGCCACGGCCAGCAGGCAACCCATCTTCAGGCGGCGGATCTGCGCTTCGTTTAATGCGCGCACGCGCAAGCTACGATGAGCGCGCGTCAGCTGTGTCGCCTGGGCGGCCAGGTAGCGTGGGGTACAAATATTGCCCGGAAGGTTGGCGAGATTGCGCAGCAACGCTGCGCTGGCCGCGAGGGCCTCGCCGTCGGCCAGACCCCGGCGCGCATCGGCCAGCCGCGCCTGCGAGAAGGGGCCTACCTTGACGCGTGTCAGGGCCAGAGCAGGCAGGCGTTTGTCGCTTTTAAGATCGTTGATCCGATAAGTTGCGCTTGCGCTGGCGTCGGCCGCTGAGCGGGCCAGGGTGTAATCATCAAAGCCTGCCTCCGCGGGACGCTCGATTGCCAGGTTGGCGCTGCGAATTCGAGTGCGCGCCAGCGCGCCCATCGCGGCGGACAAGGCACGCTTCCAACCGCGCCGCTGGTAACTTGCGGAGGTTCCCAGACCCACCAGCAGCAGCCGGCTGCCGCGCAAGCCGGGCCAATCGGGCAGCAGCAACACCTCGCCGGCACGACCGGAGAAGTCTCCTCGACCCAGCAGATTCTTGATCCGTCCACCGACTGCGCGATCAACCGCGCGCGCTTCGCTGCCGAGCTCGCGCTGCTCGAAGACACCCACCACCAGACAATCGGTGCGCTGATCCAGGGCCTTGCCGCTATAGGCTGAGAATTGCATGAGTGATCCTTAAAAATCCCCAAACGTCGCGCTGCTGCCAAGCGCTCCAGTATAAGGTAGGGTAGCGAAAGGGCGGCAGTTTAGCCGATACCGACCAATTCGTGAGGGTGCCTTGCCGATTTTGCAGCGGTATTTTCTGCGTGAAATGGCGCTTAACTTCCTCGGCGTCACGGGTGCGCTGGCCGCCATCCTGTTTATTTACCAGCTTGGCGCGGTGCTCAAGCGGGCCGCCGATTATCAATACCCGCGAGAGCTGGTGCTGCGCTTGTTCGCGCTGGGCGCGGCGGAGAATTTTTCCTTGCTGTTGCCCCTGGGGCTGCTTCTGGGCGTGGTACTGGCGCTGGGGCGCCTCTACCACGAGAACGAGATGACGGCCGCTCAGGCCTGCGGGTACGGGCGCGGCCAGGCCTGGCTACCGGTGATTATTCTGGCACTGCCGGTGGCTGCCTTGAGCGCATGGCTGAACCTTCAGTTCGCGCCGCACGCGGCCCATCGGCGCGTGCTAATGACCGCCGCGGCGCTGCGGGCCGGGCTGGTGATGCCGATCACACCAGGGCGCTTTAGCAGCTTCGACGGCGGCCACACGGTGGTCTATGCGCACGCGACCGACGCGGCCGGGGTGCTGCAGCGGGTCTTTATCAAGCAGGGGAGCGGCGCGACGGTCATCACTACGGTCGCACAGCGGGCTCGCCGGGAAATTGGTCCGGACGGTATCAGTCAGAGCATCGTATTGCTCGATGGCGAACGCAGCGAAGGCATTCCGGGTGCGCGTCGTTACCGATTTCTGAGGTTCGCGGAACTGCGGGTGCCGCTTGCAGTTCCAGAGCCCGTGGCCCAGGGCCAGAGGCTCGATGAACGAGCGACCCTCGATCTGATCGGGAGTACCGCGACGCGAGATCGGGCCGAGTTGCAGTGGCGGTGGGGTTTTCCGTTCATGGTATTGGTCGCCGCCGGCTGCGCCATGGCCATCGGTCGTTTGCGTCCGCGCCAGGGGCGCTACGAGCGGGTCTGGCCTGCGGTAGTGATATTTGCGCTCTACGGGAATCTGGCGATCGCTGCGCGCACCTGGTTCGAACATGGCGTGACGCCCGCCGCGCTCGGTATATGGTGGGTGCATCTGCCCATCATTGCCCTGTGCCTTTGGCTGGCGAGGAAATACGCATGAGTCAGCTTGGACGCTACGTCGCGCGCACGGTGCTGGGTGCTATTGCGCTGGTCATGGCCGTGTTGCTGGTGCTCGGGGCGCTCTTTAATTTTATCGGCGAGCAAGGCGCGATCGGAGTTGGTCATTACGACATGGTTGAGGGGCTGGTCCACAGCTTGCTGACCGTGCCGCGCTTCGCGCTCGATGTGTTTCCGGTCGGCGTGCTCATCGGCGCCATGCTCGGGGTCGGTGCGCTGGCGCGCAGCCACGAATTGACCGCCATGCGCTCGGGGGGCATGTCCAAGTGGCGCCTGGCCGGCACCATGCTTGGGTGCGGAGCCATTTTGCTGCTGGTCGCTCTGGCCGTGGGCGAATACATCGCGCCGCGGTTTGAGCAATTGGCCGATGAGCGTAAAGCGCTCGCCCGCTACGATAACCTCAGCCTGGCCGGAAGCGGTGGGGCCTGGGTGCGCGACGGGAATCTGGTCATCAACATTGCCGGGCGCTCGAGCATCAGTGAGTTTGGCGGCATGCTGGTCTTTGAACTCACCCCTGACAATCGCCTCGCGGCCGTCGCCCACGCCCATCGCGCCACCCAGAGCGAGGGCAAGAACTGGGAGCTGGGGGATTATTCGGAGTCACGCTTCTCGGGCGATTCGGTTGATGGTCAGCACGAGGGTCGCCACCAGCTGGCGTCGCCGGCCAGTGTTGGCTTCTTGCAGCTGGCGGTGGTTCAGCCGAACGAGATGGCCTTCGGGGCGCTGTACCGCGCAATTCGGTATCTGCGCGCCAACGACCTGGACACCCGCACCTACCAATTGGCGCTCTGGTCGGGTTTGGCGCGAACCCTGGCGATTCCTATCGCGGTTTTGTTTGCATTGCCGTTTGGCTTTGGCGTCATGCGTTCCTCGGGCAGCGGGGCGAGGAGTACCATGGGCCTGGGCGTCGGCCTGGTGTATTTCTTCCTGCAGCGCACGATCGAGAGTGGCACAGTCGCATTCAGTCTCAATCCGCTGCTGCTGGCCTGGGTTCCCACCTTGATGCTCGGCGTCGCCGGCGTGGTGCTCCTAGTGCGCACTCGCTGAGTCAGCCGCCGCCTCGATCCGCGCCCGATGCGTGCGCAGGATGCGCCGCGTCTCCCCAACGCCAGGCCGCTGTGGCAGGCGGGCAATCAATTCGCCCAGTTCGTGCCATTTGCGTCCCCACTGCAGAAGGCGCACGGCATCATCCACGATCGGGCGCGCTACCGCGTTTAAGGGGGGCAGCGCGATTGAGGCGGGCCCGGGAGCTAAGATTCTGGCCGCGCGCGTGGGCAGCGCAGGGCTGGTGCGGATCCCGCGCGCGCGGGGAGGCGCACGTGAGGAACGTGACCGGCGCGGGTCGTCGAGGCTCGGATCGGGCGGTATAAGCACCTCCGGCTGTTCGTTCTGGGGATCGGCGAGGGGTAAGTGCCGCCCGGCCGGTTGCAAGCCGACCAGGTTGGCCAGAAACAGCATCTGTTCGAGCCCAGCCGCGAACGCGAAATCCGCGCGCGCATTGCGTTCGGCGAGCGCACGCGCCAGTTCCGCGAGCTTCTGGCGCGCCAACCGCACTATCCAGGCCGCGGGACGTTCGTGCGGGGGCCAGGGCTGCACGTGCCAGTAATGTGCGTCGTCGAGAGCCAGATATCGTGTGTGCAGTTCCAGACTCATCTGCCAGCGCGCCAGCAACGCACGCACGCGCTCCGCATTGATCTTTGGGTCATCCGCTTGCCGGGGCATGGTCCCCAGCGTAGGCCCATCGGCCCTCGGCGCGGTGTAGGCGGTTCACATTCTCCAGCCCCGGAATCGGGCCTGTGGGCTCGATTTGATCAGCCTATGCATCCATTTGGCCCCGGCGTCCGTATTAAGGCCAAAGGGGACATTTTTCAGTGGCTGGCCTCAAGGAGAACGCAGGGTGAGTGTATTAGCGCGGGCGGTGGAGTGGGCGGAGCAGGGCCGAATTCCGGATTTTGCCCTCCGGCGCGGTATCCGGGGGCTGGTGCGCGCCCGCCTGGACGATTTGGAGCCCGGCAATCCGAGTAACGCGGCGGCCTTGAACGAGCGTTTTGTGGCCTCGATGGATGCCGCCGAGATAGCGCCCGTACCGGTCCTCGCCAATGAGCAACACTACGAGGTCCCGGAGGAATTGTTCGGCGCGGTATTAGGGCCGCACCGCAAGTACAGTTGTTGTCACTTCGCCGATGGCGTAACCACGCTCGAAGCCGCCGAGAGCGCCGCGCTCCAAGCCACCTGCGAGCGTGCCCGGATTGCCAACGGTCAGCAGATACTGGAGCTCGGCTGCGGCTGGGGGTCCCTGAGTCTGTGGATGGCCAGCAGCTACCCCGGCAGCCGGGTGACCGCCGTGTCCAACTCTGGCTCGCAGCGAGCGTACATCGAAGCACAGGCCCGGGCTCGCGGCCTGGACAACCTGCAGGTGGTGACCTGCGACATGAATGAATTTGCACCGCATGCCCGATTCGATCGCGTGGTGTCGGTGGAAATGTTTGAGCATATGCGCAACTGGCGCGCGCTGTTGGCGCGGGTCGCGGATTGGCTGCAGCCGGACGGACTTTTCTTCATGCACGTGTTCTGCCATCGATCAATGTCCTACGCCTACGAGGACAATGGACCCGGGGATTGGATGAGCCGCCATTTCTTTTCCGGCGGCATGATGCCCAGCGACGAATTGCCCTTGAGATTCCAGGAACACCTGCAACTTGAGAGGCGCTGGCGCTGGGACGGCCGCCACTATGAGCGCACCGCCAACGCCTGGCTGGCCAACATGGATGCGCGCCGTGATCTCATTTGGCCGATTCTGCAGCGAGCGTACGGTGAGATCGAAGCGCAGCGCTGGTGGTCGCGGTGGCGCATGTTTTTCATGGCGTGCGCGGAAATGTGGGGCTACGAGGCTGGCCGACAGTGGTGGGTGAGCCATTACCTGTTCACGCGGCGGGCGCGGCAGACGGCATGAGCGTTGCGGCAAGGACCGGTACTCCCCGGCGGGTACTGATCAACGTTGCAATCTACCAGGCCGGCTGGTTCGCGTGCGTGCTCAGTGCGGCCCGCGACCAATCCGCTTGGGGCATTGCGGTGGCCATGCTGATCGTTGGCGGTTGGTTGATCCTCGCCCCGCGCCCCGGCGCGCTGCTCCAACTGGTCGTTCTCAGCGGCGTGGTTGGGTACAGCTGGGACAGCTGGTTGAGTGTGGTGGGCTTGATCCATTACTCCGCCGGATCTTCCCTCTCGCCCCTGGCACCGGTGTGGATCCTGGCGCTGTGGCTGCTGTTCTCGACCACGCTGCCCATCTCGCTGCGCTGGTTGCAGGCCAAGCTCCTACTGGCCTCCTTGTTGGGCGCCGTTGCCGCACCACTGGCCTATTACGGGGCGGAGCGCCTGGGGGCGTTGACCTTTTCGGGCGCGCTGCCAGCGCTGGCCGCGCAGGCGGCAGGCTGGGCGCTGCTGCTGCCGTTGGTGCTTCGGCTGACCAGGAGGCTCGATGTCTGAGCTGAAGGTTTGGTTTTTAGGTCTCGCGGCCACCGCGGCGACCGCGTTCCTATGCTGGCTAGCAAGCCTCGCCCGGCGCGACGTAAGCCTGATCGATCGCACCTGGTCGCTGATGTTTGTCTTGGCGGCACTTGTGTATGCGAGCTGCGGAGGCGCCGCGCCGGCGCGCGTCGGACTGGTCATGGTGCCCCTATTAGCCTGGGCGTTGCGTCTGGCCCTGCACATCACGGTGCGCAACTGGGGCCAGGGCGAGGATCGACGCTACCAGAAAATCCGCGAAAACCACGAACCCGGTTTTCCCTTCAAGAGCCTATACATCGTTTTCGGGCCCCAGGCCGTGCTCGCCTGGATCATCTCGCTGCCGCTGCTCGGGGCGATGTGGGGCCGGGGCATACCCGGCTGGCGTGATTTGCCCGGGCTCATGCTGTGGCTCACGGGCTTTTGCATCGAGGTCATTGCCGACCGCCAATTGGCGAACTTTCGCGCCGTGCCCGCCAATCGGGGTGCTGTCATGGACCGGGGGCTATGGCGGTACAGCCGGCATCCGAATTACTTTGGCGAGTGTTGCCTGTGGTGGGGCTTTTACCTGCTAGCTCTGGCCGCGGGTGCGTGGTGGGCGATCGTCGCGCCGCTGCTAATGACCGTGCTGTTGCTGCGCGTGTCGGGTGTGACGCTGCTCGAGCAGGACATTGCCGAGCGTCGCCCGGCTTATCGGGATTACGTGGCCCGAACCAGTGCGTTCATGCTGCAGGCGCCCCGACGGCCGCAGTCGGCCAGGCGGGGTCGTGCCGATTCGTCGGCGCACACGCCATGAAAATCGCCATCATCGGTTCCGGGATATCCGGCAACGTCGTGGCGCGCGGACTGCACGAGGGGCACGAGATCAGCGTGTTCGAGGCCGGTGATCACCTCGGCGGCCATTCGCACACCCACCAGGTCGAGGTGGCCGGCAAAAAACTCGCGGTGGACACGGGCTTTATTGTCTACAACAACCTGACCTACCCGCGCTTCAGCCAGCTGCTGGCCGACCTTAAAGTCGAATCGAAGCCCACCGCCATGAGTTTTAGCGTGCGCAACGAGGTGAGCGACCTGGAATACAGCAGTGCCTCGCTCAATACCCTGTTCGCGCAGCGGCGCAACCTGTTGCGGCCGCGCTTTCACCGCATGTGCCGCGATATCCTGCGTTTTAACCGGCATGCCTCGCGGTTTATTACCACTCCTCCGTACCAGGACACGACGCTGGGGGAATACGTCCGTGAGCACGAGTACTCGCAGGAATTCGTCGAAGACTACCTGGTGCCGATGGCCTCGGCCATCTGGTCGGCCGCACCGGCGGACATTGGAACCATGCCGGCACGGTTTCTGATCGGCTTTTTTCGCAATCACGGCATGTTGAGCGTCAATGATCGCCCCGAATGGCGCACGGTCTGCGGGGGATCGGCCCAGTATGTGGCGCGACTGGTGGCTCCGTTTCGCTCCCGAGTTTATCTGCGCGCTGCAGTGGCCACAGTCCGTCGTACTGGCGGGTCGGTGCAGCTGCACCTGGAAAGTGGCGAGCGGCTAAGATTCGATCGGGTATTTTTTGCCTGTCACAGCGATCAGGCGCTCGCCCTGCTTGCCGATGCCAGCGTGGCTGAACGCGAGATACTCGGGGCCATCCCGTACCAGGAAAACGAAGTTGTATTGCACACCGACACACGGCTATTGCCCGCACGCCGCCGGGCCTGGGCCGCGTGGAACTACCACATTGCCCGGGAGCCGGCCGAGCGGGTGTGCGTGACCTATAACATGAACATCCTTCAGGCACTCGAGTGCTCGCAGACGGTTTGCGTCACGCTCAATCGAAGTGCCGCGATTGACCCGCAAAAGATCAAGCTCCGGCTCGTATACCACCATCCGCTTTTTACGCGCGCCGCCGTTTGCGCGCAGGCGCGCCTGGCCGAGATCAATGGGGTCAACCAGAGCTATTTTTGTGGCGCTTACTGGCGCAACGGATTTCATGAAGACGGAGTGGTCAGCGGCGAGGTGGCTTTGGAATGCTTCCGGACCAGGGAGGTGCCGCTTGCACAGCGCGCTCTATACCGGCTGGGTTAGCCATCGGCGCCGCACGCCGCGCCCGCACGCTTTCCGGTACCCGTTGTTCATGGTGTGGTTGGATCTGGCCGAACTAGGTCAGGTATTTCGCGGCCGTTGGTTGTGGGGCATGGAACGGCGCGCGCTCGCCTCCTTTTATCGGGCCGATCATTTTGGAGAGGCTTCCGTGCCGCTCGAACAATGCGTTCGCGATCTCGTCGAGAAGGAATCCGGGCGCCGCCCGCTCGGGCCGATCAGGTTGCTAACGCACCTGAGGTATTTTGGCTACTGTTTTAATCCTGTGAGCTTCTATTACTGCTATGACAGTGCTGACCGGGAAATTGTCGCTGTGGTGGCCGAGGTTACCAACACGCCCTGGGGCGAGCGTCACTGTTACGTTCTGGACGGAGCCGCCGCCCAGGCTGCCCGCGGAGTGCAGCATTGGCAAAGCGACAAGCGCATGCACGTGTCGCCGTTCATGCCCATGAATCTCCAATACGATTGGCGCCTTGCCGCGCCGTCGGCGCGATTGCTGGTCCACATGCGTTGTGTGCGCGCCGGCGAGGCGATCTTTGACGCGACACTTTCGCTGCGCCGGCAAGCGCTGCGCGGACCCGCCATGGCGGCCACGTTGTGGCGATATCCGTGGATGACGGCCCGGGTTGTCGCGGCCATTCACTGGCAGGCGTTACGCCTTTGGATAAAGCGCGTGCCTTATTACCCTCATCCTGCCGCGCGCAGGGGCGCCACGAACACCACCGGGCCGGTCGGCTGACCGGTCGGCGACCCTCCGAGGGGCTCGACACTGACGGCAATTTGCGTGGCTCGCGCCAGGGCCCGATGTTGGGTGTCGCTCAAGGCGAGCGAAGTCTCACCGCGCACCGGCAACACGCCGAGCGATACGGGGGCTGCGCCCGCGGGCAGTGCCCACAGTTCGTAGTCGCGCGCGGTGGGTTTGACAGCCAGCGTCGGGCTGCGCACCACCAGGCGCGCTCGCTGCGTGTAGAGCTCCACTCGCCACTGGAGCGCGCCGGCCGGGGTGTTTATTGTCGCCACCCGGTCCGGCTGCGGTGCTCGCGAGGCGGGCCAGTACGCAAACAAGGCGATCAACAGCGCCATGACCGCCGCTGCGGAAGCCCAGCGCAGGCCCAAGGACGGTGCCAGGCCCAAGCGGCGCTGGATTTTCCCCAGTACTTCGGGAGGCGGGGAGATCGGCCGCAAACGCTCGCCCATCGGTGCCAACTGCTGCTCCCATAGGGTGCAGCGTTCGGCCACCAACTCGGATGTGTCGCGCCAGCGCTCAAAGCGGCGCCGGGCTCTGCCGCGCAACGTGCCGAGCACGTATTCCGCCGCCAGGCGATCTATCAAAACTGCGTGTCGCGGTTGCGGATGCATGGTGCTCAGGACTCCAAACACTCTCGTAGCGATACCAGCGCCCGCCGGATCCAACTTTTTACCGTGCCCAGGGGATTGCCGGTCAGGTGTGCAATCTCCTGGTGGGAACGTCCGCTGACGTAGGCAAACTGCAGGCACCGCTGCTGCTCATTGGAGAGCTGGCCGAGGCAGTGTTCGATCGTGTCTCCGGCAACCGGCGCGGGCTCGATCGCATCAGCAACAAGCTCGGCTTCGGGCGGCTCTGGCACCAGGACAGGCGCGCCACGCTCATGGCGCAGCAGGTCGATCGCCCGGTAGCGGGCGATCCCAATCAACCACGGCAGCGCGCGCCCGCGGTCGCTCCGATATTGCCCGGCGCGTTGCCAGATGCTGATAAATACATCCTGCAGCGCCTCCTCAGCCAACGCGCGCCGTCTGAGCATCCGAGTCAGCAGACCGAACAGGAGCGGCGCCACCAGCGCGTACAGTCGTTCGAGCGCGCGCGCGTCACCCGCGGCGCAGCGTAGCAGCAGCTCCCGGGCGTCAGCGTCGCGCTTCACCTCGATCATGGCGCTATCGTACTCGGTCCCAGTGGGGCAAGTCCTCCGCGCACCAGGTCACACTCAGCTCGTAAGTAGTTGCGGCGGGCGCGAAGCCACGGGGCCAGGCCGGGCGGCAACGCCCCGGGCAGGCCTACGGGAATGCCGCGCGGCAGGCAGCCATCCGCCGGCGGGCCACCCGTGTCCGGAAAACTGCCGCCCCAGATGGAGCCGCGCCCGTCCGGGTGTACTTGCAGGCTCGGTTCGTACCAAAGGTAGGGGGCCTGCGAAAGGAAGGCCGCCCACTGGCTATAGGATGATATTGAACACACCAGCAGGTCGGCCTCGGCCAACGCCAGCAGATCCGAGCAGTCCGAATCAGGAATGTCCGAGCTCGTCACGCAGCGCACGGCGTCCAGCAAGGGTTGCAACTGCTCGCGACTACCGTCGCTGACCACCAGAAATTGTACTTCGGCCCCGAACTCGCGCTGCAAATTCCGCGCCACGTTGACATACCACTGCATGGGCAGCGCTGTGTTCCAAACCCCGCGATAGTCCTGCACATTTTCCGCCGCACGAAAGTCGCCGAATCGCACATGCAGGCCCACAGTGATGCGCGCAGGATCGAGGCGCGCGGCGAGGCGCACCAAGTTGCGCGCCGCGTAACGGCTGGTCTGCAGGATGGCGCGCATCTGCATTCGAGCCGCTTCGATATGCCGGTAGCCGCCCCACATCCCGGTGGTAACGAAAACGTACACGCGCCGCTCGAGCAGGCGGTGCTCGGCCGCAAAAGTACGCAACGCCACCAGCACATCTCCGGCACCGTGCCTGCGCCAATCAGTTTCGGTGAACGCGACCCGCGGCAACAGATGAGGCAGCGTGCGATTTCTCAGCCAGTCGTAGCGCGGCGTTCCGAAGTGGCGCCAGTAGCGGCGGCGGTTCAAACCAAAGGCGGGCGGGAAACAATAGGCATCCAGTAGCAGCGCCGCCAGCTGCGCCCGCGCCCAAGGAATCAACTCGTTGCCCAGGCCGTACCCGCGATTCCGAACTTGAGCGATGCAGTAGCGGAAGTGCAAAATCAGGGCTCCAACGCATGGGCGGGCCGCGTGATCATATCAGCCCATTCTGCTACTCTGATAACGCAGGTCAGCCGCTGGAGCGCGCCATGGGCATCTATGACATTGAAGTGCGCACACTCGAAGGAGTGGAGCAGAAACTCAGCAGCTACGCCGGGCAAGTGCTGTTGATTGTCAATGTGGCCAGTCATTGTGGGTACACACCCCAGTACACAGGCCTGCAGGCGCTCTTTGAGCGTTACCGTGAAAAGGGTTTGGCGGTGCTCGGATTTCCGTGTGATCAATTTGGACATCAGGAACCCGGTGATGCCGCCGAGATTCGCGAGTTCTGTTCACTGAACTATCAAGTGGGCTTTCCATTGTTCGCCAAAATCGAAGTCAACGGCGCGGCCACACACCCGCTGTACAGATTTCTGAAGAGCGCTCGTCCCGGGCTACTCGGGAGCGAAGCGATCAAATGGAATTTTACCAAGTTTCTGGCCGGCCGCGATGGTGCGGTCTTAAAGCGCTACGCCCCGGCGCACACGCCCGAAAGCCTGGTCGCTGACATCGAGGCGGCCCTGGGAGCCACTTCAGGCTGAGACACCGCTCAGCTGCAGCCAGGTCGCCACCACGGTATCGGGATTGAGTGAAAGGCTGTCGATTCCCTGATTGACCAGCCAGCGCGCAAGGTCCGGGTGGTCGGAGGGTCCCTGGCCACAAATGCCGATGTATTTGCCTTGCTTGCGACAGGCGGCAATCGCCATGGCCATCAGGGTCTGTACCGCACCGTCCCGTTCGTCAAAACTTCCCGCTACCACGGCCGAGTCGCGGTCGACACCTAGCGTCAGCTGCGTTAAATCGTTCGAGCCGATCGACATGCCGTCGAAATACTCCAGAAAGCTCTCCGCACACAACGCGTTGCTCGGAAGCTCGCACATCATGATGAGCTTCAGATCGTCTGCGCCGCGCTTTAGGCCATTGGCCGCCAGCAGTTCGGTCACCTGCTTGGCCTCGGCGAGCGTTCGCACGAAGGGCACCATGATCTGAACGTTGCGCAGCCCCATCTCTTCCCGAACCCGCCGCAACGCTTTGCACTCCAGCTCGAAGCACGGACGAAAAATCGTGTCTATGTATCGAGCGGCGCCGCGAAACCCGAGCATCGGATTTTCTTCGCGCGGCTCGTATTGCTGGCCGCCAATGAGATTGGCGTATTCGTTTGATTTGAAGTCCGACAGACGAACAATCACCGGCTCGGGAGCAAAGGCCGCGGCAATTTGGGCGATTCCCTCGCTCAGCCGGTCGACAAAGAAACTTACCGGGTCAGCGTACCCTGCGATGCGCTGGCGGATGGTCTCCCTGAGCGCCGGATCCAGCCGTTCAAACTCGAGCAGGGCGCGCGGGTGAATGCCTATCATGCGATTGATGATGAACTCCAGGCGTGCCAGGCCTACGCCCTGGTGGGGCAAGGCCGCAAAGGCAAAGGCACGGTCGGGATTGGCGACGTTCATCATGATGCGCACCGGCGCCGCCGGCAGAGTGTCGTGCTCTATCTGCTGTTGCTCGAAGTCCAACAGACCTTCGTAGATGTATCCGGTGTCGCCTTCGGCACAGCTCACGGTAATTTCCTGCCCATCGCGGATCAGCTGCGTAGCGTTCCCACAACCTACCACCGCCGGCACGCCCAGTTCACGGGCGATGATGGCGGCATGACAGGTGCGCCCGCCGCGGTTGGTGACGATGGCGGCGGCGCGCTTCATGACCGGTTCCCAGTCCGGGTCTGTCATGTCCGCCACCAGAACGTCGCCGGCTTGGACCAGCGCCATGCTGCTTGCGTCGCGAACCACGCGCGCACGACCGCTCCCTATGCGCCCGCCGATGCTGCGTCCTTCGGCGATGACCTTGGAGCGGCCCCGCAAGGTGAAGCGCTGCACCACCCGGCCCACGCGACTGTGTACGGTCTCGGGACGAGCCTGCAGGATGTAAAGCTTCTTGTCGCTCCCGTCATAGGCCCATTCGATGTCCATCGGGCACTGATAATGCTCTTCGATGAGCAACGCCAGGCGCGCCAATTCCTCGACCGCCACGTCGGGAAGTGAGAAGCGCGCGCGTTCGGCTTCCGGGACAGGCACCGTGCGCACGCTCGGGTCGGCACCGGGCTCAGCGTAGACCATCTTTATGGCCTTAGAACCCAGATTGCGGCGCAGGATCGCCCGCCGGCCGGCGCGCAGGCCGGGTTTGTAGACATAGAACTCGTCGGGATTGACCGCGCCTTGCACCACCGTTTCACCTAAGCCATAGGCGCTGGTCACGAACACCACGTCGCGAAAGCCCGAGTCCGTATCGAGCGTGAACATCACGCCGCTCGACCCCAGGTCGCTGCGCACCATGTGTTGCACGCCCACCGAGAGGGCCACCTCGTCATGGTTGAACTGCTGGTGGACGCGATAGGAGATCGCTCGGTCGGTGTACAGTGACGCGTACACTTCGTGCATTGCCTGCAGCAAAGCCGCTTCGCCGCGCACATTTAGAAAGGTCTCTTGCTGACCGGCAAAGGAGGCTTCCGGCAGGTCCTCTGCGGTGGCCGAAGACCGTACCGCGACCGAGATCCCGGCTCCAGCGTCCATTTTCCGCCAGCTCTCCAGCACCGCCTGGCGCAGGTCCGGCGGGAAGGGCGTCGCCACTATCCATTCACGAATGCGTTTTCCACAGGCGGTCAACGCTTTGACGTCCTCGACGTTGAGTGTGCTCAGCGTCGAGCGGATGCGCTCATCGAGACCGCCCTGCTTGAGAAATTCGCGATAGGCGTCAGCCGTGGTCGCGAAGCCGCCAGGGACGCGCACTCCGAGCTCAGTCAGGGCGCGCAGCATCTCGCCAATCGAGGCATTCTTGCCGCCGACGCGGGGCAAATCGCCAAGGCCTACCTCGTCCAGGGATAGAATATAATCGGTCACAAAAGCCGTCCACTCAGGGTGTGTGGGCTTATTGTCCACGATTTCACAGCATGGGACACTGCGATGTACGACCCTATCGAGCGTAGGACGGCAGCGTGAGTAAACGCACAGTTTTTTTCGTCTCCGACCAGACCGGCGTCACCGCCGAGACCATGGGCCACAGTCTGTTGACGCAGTTCGACGGCGCCGAATACCAGTCGATCTCCTTGCCCTTCATTGCCACGGTCTCACAAGCGGCCGAGGTCGTGCAGCGTATCAACGTGGCGGCGCGCGAGAGCGCGCTGCGCCCCATCGTGTTCGCAACCCTGGTCGACGATGCGGTGCGGGCAGTGGTCAAGCAGGCGAATGCGCTGGTGCTGGATTTTTTTGCGGCCTTCCTGGGTCCGCTGGAGGCTGAGCTCGCCATGCCCTCAGCGCACGCCAGCGGCCGGGCGCATGGCATGGCGGATCTGGCGGCCTATACGGCCCGCATCAACGCCACGAATTTTGCCCTTGCCAATGATGACGGCACTGGCGCGCGCGACTATGCGAGCGCCGATGTGGTGCTGGTCGGTGTGTCCCGATCGGGTAAGACCCCCACCTGCGTGTACCTGGCGCTCCAGTACGGCGTGTACGCGGCCAATTACCCATTAGCCGAGGAAGACCTGGACACGGGTGGGCTGCCCCCCGTGCTGGCGCCGCACCGACAGAAGTTATTTGGGCTGACGATCGGCCCGGAACGCTTGCAGCAGATTCGCCACGAACGGCGCCCGGACAGCCGGTATTCGTCACTGCCACAGGTGCAATTTGAGCTCCGCGCCGCACTCGCGCTGTTTGAGCGCGTGGGCATTCCCTACCTGGACACGACAGAGTGCAGCATCGAGGAGATCGCCAGCCGCATAATGGATCGCCGGCGGCTCGTACGCCGCGTGCGCCTATAGCGCCCCGCCTGTTTAGGGGGGCGGAGGTGGGTGCAGGAAATGCCACGGCGAACTCTCGCCGCCCGGCGGGCCCGGCACCTCGATGAGGACGGGGGAATCGGCCGCGAGCGCGCGCTCGAGCAGCGGCCTGAGGGTTTCCGGACTTGTGGCACGCAGACCGAGCACACCGAAACTTTCCGCGAGCTTAACGAAGTCGGGATTGGACAGGTCCACCCCCAACAGCCGGCCGTGGTACTTATCCTGCTGGTCGCGCCGCACATTGCCATAGCCGGAATTGTTGAAGACCACAGTGACGAGGTTGATTCGGTACTGCACCGCGGTCGCCAGCTCCTGTACGCCGAACAGGAACCCACCATCGCCGGTAACCGAAATCACGGCCTTGTCGGGATGCGCGACCTTGACCCCGAGCGCCGTGTTGAATCCGTATCCCAAGTTGTCTTGGTAGCCGCAAGTCACGTACTGACGGGGCTGGTAAACCGGAAACCCGAAGCGGGCCGTGAACCCGACCTGCGAGATCTCTTCGCAGAAGAACCCGTCACGCGGCAACACCTCGCGAATTACATTGAGGTAGGCCATCTGGGGAGCCACGGATTGAATCGCCTGGCGCGCACGCTCCTTCAGTGCTGTCAGTTGCGCGCTCTGTGAGGAACGATTTCGAACCCGGGTCGCCAGTTCCTTGATTAAAGCGCGCGTGCCAAGGGTGGCATCGGTGACGATGCCCACATCGGGCCGCAAACGCACCATCTCGGTGGCGTCTATGTCGATGCGCACCACCTTCAGTTGTTTCGGGAACCACCGCCAGCGCAAATACTGTAGCTCGAGGCGGCTGCCGATGCCGATCAGCAGATCGCAGTTCGTCCAATACTCCCAGGCGGCGACCGCGGATATACCGAAGGGAGAGTCCTCACTCACAACGCCCTTGCCGCTGCGGTGCGCGGTGACCGGGGCTTGCAGCAGTGTGGCGAGCTCGAGCACGGGGCCGGCGGCGTGCAGTGCTCCGGCGCCGACCATGATCAGCGGTCGCTTGGCCGCGGCGATGAGTGCCGCTGCGGCCGATATGCCCTCCGGGTCGGGCGCCGGGGCGGGCAGCGGCGCTCGAGGGGCGACCGGCGTCACCTCCGATTCCATGCCAAATACATTCCACGGCGTCTCGATCGCGACTGGCCGGACGCGTCCGCTCCGCAGCTGGTGAAAGGCCTCGGCCATGACGGGGCCCGCCTCGGTCGGGTGGTTAATGCGCTGCGACCATTTGGTCAGACCGCGTAACAGTGCAAGCTGATCCGGCAGCTCATGAAGTTGTCCGCGCCCTTGGCCGATCAAGTGCGCTTGGATATTGCCCGTGAGACATAAAAGCGGCGCCGTTGCGCCATACGCGGTGCACAGAGCTGCGCCGGCATTTAATACGCCCGGTCCGGGCACGACCGTGCAGACGCCCTCGCGGCCGGTGGCCTTCGCGTAGCCGTAAGCCATGTAACCGGCGCCCTGCTCGTGGCGTGTGGTTATAAAGCGCAGCTGCGATTGGCGCTGCGCCAATGCATCGATGAGGTCGTAGGTATGCGCGCCGGGAATGCCAAACACCGTGTCCACGCCGTGCGCCAGCAGGGAGTCGGCGATGACCTGACCGGTGGTCTGAATGCTCATCGGCCCGAAGCTGCCATCAATGGTGCGCTAGCGGCCGGAAAATTGCGGTTCGCGCTTTTCCCGGAACGCCGCAACGCCCTCGCGAAAATCCTGACTGTTGGCACATTGCATCTGCGCTACTGCCTCTGCGCGCACCGACTGCGCATAGTCGACGCCGGCCGCTTGGCGCAGCAGTTTCTTTGTGTGCCGAATCGCGAGCGGGGGGCGCGCTGCAAGCCGGTCCGCCCACTGCAGAGCAGTCTCGGTGGCCGCGCCTTTTTGTGTCAAGCGATTGACCAACCCAAGTTCGCGACAGCGAGCTGCCGGAATGCGCTCGCAGTCCACCGCCAACTCGAAGGCTCGCCGCGCGCCCAGCTGGCGCTCCAGGAGCCAGTTGATCCCGCCATCCGGGATCAGTCCGATATTGAGGAATGGCAGGGTAAAATAGGCGTCTTCCGCCATGACCGCCAGGTCGCTGGCCAGCACATAAGCACAGCCGATGCCCGCCACCAGGCCTTCGACCGCCGCGATCACCGGCTTATCCATCTCCATGATGGCTTTCAGACCGGCGCCGTATTCCTCGTCAAGCTGGCGCCGTACCTCCTCGCCATTAATTTGGCGGGGGTCCATGGCCTTAAGGTCTGCACCAGCACTGAAAGCGCGGCCGGCGGCGGTGAGTACCACGGCGGACACGGCTGGGTCAGCACCTGCGCGCCGGAGCGCAGCGGCAGCCTCAAGGCGTAGCGCTTGATTGAAGGAATTGAGCACCTCGGGTCGATTAAGCGTGATGAGTGCCACTGCACCACGTTGCTCGTAGAGCACAACCTTCGCCGCCGCGTTCATTTGCTCTCCCTGAGTTGGCGCAAACTGGGGACAAAAAAATCCGGGGTGATGTCAATGTCGGCTGTGCCGGGGGGCGCGTACCCGGACAAATCGGTGATGCCATGCGCGGCCAGCAGTTCATCGTCAACGTAGAAGTGCCCCGTCGTGGTGCGCGCGTCACTGGTCAACACCAGATAAGCGGCGTCGGCCATGATCTGAGGCGAACGCAACGCACCGACCGGCAGATGGGCCTTGAGCATGGACATGGCGGCGGTATCGATGGCGGTGCGAGGCCACAACGCATTGACCCCAACTCGTCCTCGGAATTCTCCGGCCACGCCGAGCACGACCATGCTCATGGCGAATTTGGCCATGCTGTAGGCCACGTGCGGTGCAAACCATCGCTCCTGCATCGCCAGCGGCGGCGAGATGGACAGAATGTGTGGGTTGGCCGCCTGTAACAAGTACGGCAAAGTCGTTTGCGCGACCAGGAAGCTGCCCCGAGCATTGACTGAGTGCATCAGGTCGAATCGTTTTATCGGTGTGGAAAGAATCGGGCTGAGATTGATGGCGCTGGCATTGTTTACGGTTATGTCGATGCCCCCAAATCGCGCGACTGTGGCCGCCACTGCCGCGTCAACCTGCTCCTCGCTCCGGATATCGCACACCAGCGCAAGCGCTTGGCCCCCGGCCGCTTGGATCTGCGCGGCGGCAGTATGGATCGTGCCGGGCAGGGTGGGGTGGGGCGCGTCGGTCTTTGCAGCGACAGCAATGTTGGCTCCGTCCCGGGCCGCGCGTAGCGCGATGGCGAGGCCGATACCCCGCGAGGCGCCACTAATAAAAAGGGTCTTGCCACGCAAGCTGTTCATCGGCCGCCCGCCCGGCGGTCCCCCGATCCACTATGCGTGGACGGAGCAACTGTTTGAGGCCTGCTGGTATGCCGGCACCGGATGGAGGATGGGTTCATGCCGCGACACCCGCGCTGGCGAAAGAGGCGGCATTATAGCCGCCGTGTCCGAGTCGTGCAGGCGCTCGCTGCATCGATGATGGCAGTGGCCGGGCGGATCTGCAAAGCGCCTATAATGAGGACAATATGAGCAAATTACGCAGTGCCGGGG
Source organism: Steroidobacterales bacterium (assembly GCA_038234675.1). GTDB lineage: Bacteria > Pseudomonadota > Gammaproteobacteria > Steroidobacterales > Steroidobacteraceae > FEN-1191. Next base: position 22,991 of record JBBQTF010000008.1, on the reverse strand, counting down.
CGCAGTTTCGGCAGGTGTTGCGCGAGGAGCAGCCGCTGCAGCTCGCGGGCGCCATCAACGCCTACACCGCGCGCCTTGCCGAGGCGGTCGGATTTCGTGCGCTTTACTTGTCGGGCGGCGGGGTAGCCATGAACTCCCTTGGCGTGCCGGACCTGGGCATCAGCAATGCGGAAGATGTGCTAACCGATATACGCCGCATCACCGACGCCGCCCAGGCGCCTCTGCTGGTCGATGCCGACACCGGCTGGGGCGGAGCATTCAACATTGCCCGGACCGTGCGCGCCTTCATCAAGGCGGGTGCGGCCGGTTTGCACATCGAGGACCAGGTGCAGTCTAAGCGCTGCGGCCATCGCCCAGGCAAGGAAATCGTCTCGCAACAGGAAATGGTCGATCGGGTCAAGGCGGCCGTCGATGCGCGCACCGACGATCAGTTTGTCATCATGGCACGCACCGATGCTCTGGCAAGCGAAGGACTCGAGCGGGCGTTGGAACGACTGCGGGCCTGCGTCGAGGCGGGGGCCGACATGATATTTCCGGAAGCCGTGACCGATTTGGCGATGTACGGGCGCTTTAGGACAGCCCTCGCGGTCCCGATCCTGGCCAATATCACCGAGTTTGGGCAAACGCCGCTCTACACGCGCGACGAGCTAGGCGCGGTCGGGGTGGACATCGTGCTGTACTGTTGCTCAGCCTATCGGGCGATGAACGCGGCGGCACTCAAGACCTATCAGATCATTCGCAGCACGGGCAGCCAGCGCGACGCCTTGCCCTTGATGCAGACCCGAGCCGACCTGTACAGCTACCTTGACTACCACGCTTACGAAGAGAAACTCGATGAATTATTCGCGGCTGGCAAGCAGTCTTAGCGCAATGCCGGCCCACCCAGGCGCTGGCCCATGACGATGCCGACCGCATCCTCGAGTTTCAAGCCGAAGAAATCGGTTGCCCTGTCCGGTGTTGTTGCCGGCACGACCGCGCTGTGCACCGTCGGTCGCACCGGCAATGATCTGCATTATCGGGGATATAACATCCTGGAGATCGCAGAGGCCTGCGTATTCGAGGAAATCGCTTATCTGCTGATCCACGCCAAACTGCCGACCGGCGAGGAATTGGACCGCTACCAGAGTAAGCTCCGCCGCCTGCGCGAACTGCCCCAGCCCTTGTGCGCCGTGCTCGAGTTGCTGCCGTTCTCCACCCATCCGATGGACGTCATGCGCACCACGGTATCGGCGCTCGGTTGCCTGTTGCCAGAAGGCGAGGATCAGAACCTCGAGGGCGCCCGTGACATCACCGATCGGCTCGTGGCCTGCCTGGGCTCGGCGCTGTGCTACTGGTATCACTACTCGCGCTCGGGTGTGCGCATCGATGTTCAGACGGACGATATTTCCGTCGGGGCGCATTTTCTGCACTTGCTGCACCGGCGCCCGCCGCCGGCCGCCTGGGTGCGGGCCATGCATACCTCGCTAATCCTGTATGCCGAGCATGAATTTAACGCCAGTACCTTTGCGGCGCGTGTCATTGCGGGTACGGGTGCGGACATGTATTCGGCAGTTACCGGCGCGATTGGGGCACTGCGCGGCCCCAAGCATGGGGGCGCCAATGAGATGGCGCTGCAGATCCAGCAACGCTACCAAACTCCCGATCAGGCCGAGCAAGACATCCGAGCTCGTGTGGCCAACAAAGAAGTCGTGATCGGATTCGGTCATCCGGTGTACACGATTGCCGATCCGCGCAACGAAGTGATCAAGAAAGTGGCGCGTGGTCTGGCTACCGCGGGCGGTGACATGCGTATGTTCCAGGTTGCCGAGCGCCTCGAAGTGGTCATGGCCGATATCAAGAAGCTCTTTCCCAATCTTGATTGGTACAGCGCCGTCGCCTACCACGCGATGGGGATACCGACCGCCATGTTTACGCCTTTGTTCGTAATATCGCGCACCACCGGTTGGGGAGCGCACGTCATCGAGCAGCGCGCGGATGGCAAGATTATCCGGCCAAGCGCGCAGTACACCGGGCCGGAAGACCAGAGGTTCCTGCCCATAGACCAAAGGAAATAGGCGCCCATGAGTGATCAGGACGCCAAGTCAGCCCAGCGGCCGGAACCGGATCCGCTTTTGGTCGCGATCGCCCGTTACGCGCGCGATGCCACGATCAAAAGCGATGTAGCCTATGAGACTGCTCGGTATTGCCTGATGGATACACTCGCCTGCGGTCTTCAGGCGTTGAAGTATCCGGCCTGCACTCGCTTGCTCGGACCGGTGGTCCCGGGCGCCATTTTGCCCGGCGGCGTGCGCGTCCCGGGGCTCGCCTTCGAGCTCGACCCGATCCAGGCGGCCTTCAATATCGGCGCGATGGTCCGCTGGCTCGATTTTAACGACACCTGGCTGGCGGCCGAATGGGGACATCCGTCGGACAACCTGGGCGCAATCCTTGCCGTCGCTGATTATCGGCCGCGCGCACGGGAGGCTTACCCGCCCCCCGCGCTGAGCGTGCGCGATGTACTCACGGCGATGATCAAGGCCCACGAGATCCAGGGTGTCCTGGCGCTGGAGAACAGCTTTAACCGAGTCGGTCTGGATCATGTGCTGTTGGTGCGCGTGGCCTCCACGGCCGTGGTGAGCGCGATGCTGGGCGCAAGTCTCGAGCAGGTGATCAACGCGGTTTCAAACGCCTGGATCGACGGCGGAGCGCTGCGCACTTACCGTCATGCCCCCAATACCGGGTCACGCAAGAGCTGGGCCGCCGGCGACGCGACGGCACGGGCCGTGCGCCTGGCATTGATTGCCCTGACCGGTGAGATGGGCTACCCCTCGGCTCTTTCCGCTGCGCGGTGGGGTTTTCAGGACGTGTTATTCGGGGGGCAAGCGCTGCGCGCTCCCCAGGCCTTCGACAGCTATGTCATGGAAAACGTGCTGTTCAAGATCAGTTTTCCGGCCGAATTTCATGCGCAAACGGCGGTCGAATGCGCTATGCAACTGCATCCGCAGGTCCGTGACCGCCTGTCTGAGATCGATCGAATCGTGATCGAGACCCAGGAGCCAGCCGTGCGTATCATTGACAAGACCGGGCCACTGGCGAATCCCGCCGACCGCGACCACTGCCTGCAATACATGACCGCCATACCCCTAATATTCGGGAGGCTCACGGCCGCGGATTACGAGGACCGCATCGCGGGTGATTCGCGGGTGGATGCCTTGCGCTCGCGGATGGTGGTCAGGGAGAATGCCACCTTCACCGCTGAGTATTACGAGCGTTCCAAGCGCTATATCGGCAACGCCGTGCAGGTGCATTTCAGGGACGGCACCAGCACAGCGCGGGTGCAGGTAGACTACCCGATTGGCCATCGGCGCCGGCGTGCCGAAGGCATGCCGCTGTTGGTGAAGAAATTCGAGGACAGCGTGCGCGCCCATTATGAGCGCGCACAGGCGCAACGGATCGTGTCCTGCTTCGCTGATACTCGCGGCCTTGACGGAATGCGAGTCGATGAAATGATGAGCCTGCTGGCTATGCCAGGCCCAGAAGGAGAGCAAACGTCATGAAGATTTTGGTCGGCATTAAACGGGTGGTGGATTACAACGTCCGGGTCCGCGTCAAACCCGACGGCAGCGGGGTAGCCCTCGATGGCGTCAAGATGAGCATCAATCCGTTTGATGAGATCGCGCTCGAAGAGGCGCTGCGCATCAAGGAACGCAATCAAGCAAGCGAGGTGATCGCCGTGGCTCTGGGGCCGGATGAGGTGCAGACCCAATTGCGAAGTGCCCTGGCGATGGGCGCGGACCGGGCGATTCTGGTCAAGTGCGACGGGCGCATCGAGTCCCGCGATGTGGCGCGCACACTGCTCGCGATCATCAAGCAGGAGCAGGTCGGCCTCGCGATCCTCGGTAAACAGGCCATCGATGATGACGCCGGTCAGACCGGGCAGATGCTGGCGGCGTTGTGGGAGCGGCCACAGGCGACCTTTGCCTCCAAGATTGAAATTAAGGACGGTGTGGCTCTGGTAACGCGCGAAGTCGACACCGGGCTGGAGACCCTGGAGATCGATCTGCCGGCCGTGGTCACCACTGACCTGCGCCTCAACGAGCCGAGGTACATCAAACTTCCAGACATCATGAAAGCCAAGAAGAAACCTCTGGCGCTCACAGACATGGCGGCGCTAGGGGTCACGAGCGCCCCTCAGTTCAAGATTCTCAAGACCGAGGCTCCACCGCAGCGCTCGCGCGGAATCATGGTCAAGGACGTGGCGGAACTGGTCGCGGAAATGCGCAAACGTGGGGTGGTCTCGTGAGTAAAGTACTGATTGTCGCCGACCACGATGGCAAGCACCTCGGCACCGGAACGGCCCGTTGTGTCACGGCCGCCGGCAAACTGGGCGCGACGGAAGTCCATGTTGTGGTGCTTGCATCGCCCGCCGCCGCCATTGCCGCGCAAGCCGCCGAGCTTGCCGGTGTCGGCAAGGTGCTGGTGGTCGAGCGCGCCGAGAATACCCAGGCACCGGCCGCCGTGCTGGCACCACAGGTGGTCAAACTGGCCGACGGTTATGACTACGTGCTGGGCCCGTCCAATACCTTTGGAAAGGACCTGCTGCCGCGTGTCGCGGCCTTGTTGGGCGTTGGCCAGGTCAGTGACCTCATGTCCGTCGAGGGCCCGCTCACGTTTAAGCGGCCCATCTATGCGGGTAACGCTGTGATCACCGTCGAGTCGCCGCCTGGTGTGAAACTGGTGGCCACTATCCGCACGGCTTCATTTGCCGCCGCGCCCGGCGGAAATTCGGCGCCGATCGAGGCGCTAAGCACCGATGCGACATTGCCTTCCCACACCCGCTTCGTGAGCCTGAGCGCGCCGAAAAGTGACCGGCCGGAGCTTCAATCGGCCACTCGCGTGGTGTCGGGGGGGCGTGCGCTGGGCAGCTCGGACAACTTCAAGATCATCTATGCCCTGGCCGATCGAATCGGTGCGGCGGTGGGGGCTTCGCGCGCCGCCGTCGATGCCGGCTTCGTGCCCAGCGCTATGCAGGTGGGTCAGACCGGAAAAATTATCGCCCCTGCCTTGTACGTTGCTGTCGGTATATCCGGTGCGATCCAACATCTGACCGGCATTAAGGATGCCCGCACGATCGTGGCAATTAACAAAGATGCGGAGGCACCGATCTTCGAAGTGGCCGACGTCGGCCTGATCGGGGATCTGTTCAAGATCGTTCCGGAACTGACTGAACTGCTCGCTGGCCCCAAAACCTGAACCCCTGGAGCATGGCAATGCGTAATGAGCGGAAACAACGGTCTCGATGCGTGCGGCTGGCGACGGTGCTTATGGGCGCGACGGGGGTGTTGACCAGCGTGCTCGCATATACGGGGGCCGCCTCGGGCGCCGAAGTCTTGGTGCCCGGGGTCAACATTGCGAACATGGATCTCAGCGTCAAACCTGGAGACGATTTTTTTACTTTTGTTAACGGTGCCTGGGTGAATCAGGCTGAGATTCCCGCCGATCGCAGCCGCTGGGGCGTCATCAGTGAGTTGCGGGAGCTCAACCAGCAGCGCACCGCCGACCTGGTCAAGGAACTGAGCGCGCAGGGGGCCCGGGTCGACCCCGAGAGTCGCAAGATCGCCGACTACTACTCCAGCTTCATGGACGAAGCGGCGATCGAAAAGCGCGGTTACGCACCGGTGCGCCCGGCGCTCCAACACATCAAAGCCATCAAGGATCGGAAGCAACTGGCGCATTGGCTCGGCTCGACGGTGCGCGCGGATGTCGACGTGCTCAACGCGACCAACGTGGAAACCGACAATATTCTGGGGCTGTGGGTGGCTCAAGATCTGGATAATCCGGCGCGTTACCTACCGTTCCTCCTGCAGGGCGGCCTGTCGATGCCGGATCGCGACTATTACATTTCATCGAGCGAGTCGATGCGTGAGATTCGCCGTCAGTTTCTCGATCACATCGAAACTGTCTTTAAGCTCGCCGGTGCACCTGACGCGCACGCGGCTGCGGCGCGTGTTTACGCACTTGAGCTGCGCATTGCCGCGGTCCACGGCACGCGCGAGGACACTGCCGATGTCGCCAAGGGCAACAATCACTGGCAGCGAGCGGACTTTGACACGCGTGCGTCCGGCATGGACTGGCAACAATTCTTCGCCGCTTCCGGTCTGGACAAGCAAGCAGAATTCGTGGTCTGGCATCCGGGCGCGGTGACCGGTATCGCCGCGTTGGTAGGCACCGCGTCCCTCGAGGACTGGCGCACTTACCTGAGCTTCCACGCGCTCGAGCATTTCGCCCGCGTCCTTCCGCAGGCGGCGGTAACCGAGTCATTCCACTTTTATGGCACCGTACTCCAAGGCACACCGCAATTGAGTGTGCGCTGGAAACGTGCGGTCAACGCCACCGATGCGGCGCTGGGCGATGCCATCGGCAAACTCTACGTCGAACGTTATTTTCCGCCGGAAGCCAAGGCACAAATTACCGTGCTCGTGGACGCGCTGCTCAAAGCGTTCTCATTACGCATTGATCACCTGGATTGGATGTCGCCAGAGACCCGAGCCCAGGCGCACGCGAAGCTCGCCGCCCTCAAGGTGGGCGTCGGCTACCCCGATCACTGGGTCGATTACTCGAATCTGCGGGTCGTCCGGGGCGATGCCTATGGCAATGCCGATCGCGCCGAACGATTTGAGCTGGCTCGAAATCTCGGCAAGCTCGGCAAACCGGTCGATCGCTCCGAATGGGTCATGACGCCCCAGACGGTCAATGCGGTGAATTTACCGGCGATGAACGCCTTGAATTTTCCGGCGGGTATTTTACAGCCACCCTTGTTTGATCCGCACCGCGCCGCGGCGCTCAATTTCGGCAACACCGGGGCGACCATCGGCCACGAGATCAGCCATAGCTTCGACGATCAGGGCGCGCTGTTCGATGCCGACGGGCGCTTCCGCAACTGGTGGACGGACTCGGATCTTGCGCGTTTCCGTAATGCCGGGTCGCGCCTAGCCGCACAGTACGATACTTATAAGCCGTTCCCTGACCTGGCCGTAAATGGCCGCCTGACCCTGAGTGAGAACATTGCCGACGTGGGCGGATTGTCGGCCGCGTATGATGCCTATCGCCTGTCACTGAACGGCGCTGAGGCGCCGCTTGATCACGGCTACACTGGGGACCAGCAGTTCTTTATTGGCTTTGCGTCCAGCTGGCGCGAAAAGGACCGCGAACCCGCACTGCGCCAGCAGATCATTACTGACGGTCACTCGCCCGATCAATACCGCACGGCAACGGTCCGCAATATCGATGCCTGGTACCGAGCGTTCGATGTCAAACCCGGCCAGAAACTTTATTTGGCCCCGCCCGATCGGGTACCGGTTTGGTGATCAGTACGCGTTTGCGCTAAACCTTGCTCAGCTCATTCACGGCGCGGCGTGCCTCGTCGATGGCCGCATGCGCGTAGGCGTCCCATGCGGCATCAGAGCCGGCAATGGCCAGCCGGCCCACGCGGCGCCGGGCGATTTCGTTGAGCGGCGGTGTCTGCTCCTGGTCGTAGAGTGAATTAAATCCGTACGCATACCCATGACCCCAGCGATTGACCGTGATTGCGGCAATATCGCGCCGCGCCTCAAAGCCCCCGGGGCCGAGCATGCGAGTCAGCTCGTCTCGTGCGTGAGCTTCGAACTCGGCAAAGCTCATCGCGTAGAGTTGCGCGCGGGCCGTCCGGTACGCGCCGCGGGCATCCAGACCGCTCCCGGGCACAGTGGGCGCACGCACCAGGTGCAGCACTATGGGTTCGTCAGGTGTGACCGGGCAGCGATAACCGCCCATGCTGACTGGATAGTCGAGCTTAAGCTGACAGTAAAAACCCATGGGATTGCTGATCTCGTGCACGCCCAGTTTGATCCAGGGATGCCAGTTGCGCACCGCGACGTTGACATAGACGAGCGGAGATCGGACCGCCGCCGCCAGTGCCGCGCGTTGCTGAGCATCAAAGTCGGTGCAGATGTACGGCAACATCGTGGCGTAACCTGCAAAAACCGCATGCGCGGCCTGGACCCGGTGCAACTTACCCGCGCGCACGTATCCTACATCCACGCGATCTGGACCGTTCCTCAGCGTCACGACGGTACTTGACAGGCGCAGTCGTGTCGCAGATCGATCCTGATCGAGCCGAGAATAATCAAATTTTGCAGTCACGATGTCGTTCATCGTCGTGCCGGGCGCAGCGCCCGGGATGAGCTGGCGGACGAGGAGCCTGGCTAACGAAGCGTTGCCGTCCGGGAAATGATAGATGTAGGGCTCCTCCATGACTGCCCGCGATTCTGCACTGGTCTTGAGGCCCAAGCCCTGGAAGCCCGGGAATCCGGCTCCCATGGTTTGGAGCGCCGGCAATGCGTCGATGCCGATGCCAAAGAAATCATTGCTGCGGCCCTGCAGCGTATTGGCGGCCAAATCATCCAGACCCCAGTACTGCTTGACGAAATCGCGATAGCTGACATGCTGCAGCAGCGCGGCTTTGGCGCGTGCTGACATACCTGGAAGCACGTCGCGGTGTTCGGTGTAAAGGGCCACCAGTTGCCTGCGGCTCGCCGCTGTCAATAAATAGTCGGCAATGCACTCCGCCGGCGAGCGCGCGTTCAACAGTCGCTGCGGGATTTCGTCGGCCGCCAGGCGCGTCGGATCGCCGCGCACCAACCGATCGACACCGAACACTTCGCGATTAAAGAATATGCCGCGCGACATTCCCAGCGTGGGATACAAGGTGCGATTGAAGGCGGCAGCGAATTCACTCAGATCCACGCCGATTGCGGTGAGCAGCTGACGCGCCCCAGGACTCCAGAGCGCCCGCGGTGACTGGATCGCTTCGCTCCCCCCATACCCGATAAGCGTTCGGCCGTCGACGTTGAATTCATTGCGGCGCGCGTGGCCACCAAATTCATCGTGATTGTCGAACACCAACACGCGGGCATTAGGGTGCGAGGCGTGAAAATAGTGCGCGGCGGCCAAGCCGCTGATGCCGGCTCCGATCACGACCAGATCGTAGTGCTCCTCGACGGGCAGGCCCTCGGTCGCATAGCGTTTGCCATCGCGCAGCAGGTGAGCGGTTTGCAGGTCGGCAGGAGTGCTGCCACGCGACCCGGTCGCCGCCGGCGGATAAAAGCCAGGTGCGCCCTGAGCGTGCAATCCTCGGGGCAGCAGACTCGCCGCCACGCTCACGGCAAAGCCGTCGATAAACTCGCGCCGTGTGATGCGACCGGCCATGGGTTCTCTCCTCACGGGAATTCTAATGCAGGATGCCCGTCCAAATTTGTACTATGGGATTTGTTAGGCGCGGCCCTAACGGTTAGGTCGGCTCACGGAGGGCGAGAGCATGCTGTACTTTCTGGCGCTGCTTCCGGCCACAATGTTGACGGTGGCCGGTTATGCGGTCTTGTATCTGGCGCACCGGTCTGATGGCGCTCTGAAGTCCTTCGGTAGATACCTTAGTTTCTGGGCGTTTACTTTGGCCGGGCTGATTGTGCTCGGAGCCATATTCGCGGCAGCGCGCGGCCAGAAAATGCACGGAATGATGATGCAATGTGATCCGGGCCACGAGGCGGTACGTCCATGCCCTTACACGCACTCATGGCGGTATCCGGGCCCCGGCAATGGCGACCAGGTGGGGCCAGGCACTCCGGCTCTGCCGCCTCCGCATTAATTGGCGCACCGTTCTCCCCTGGTGCACAGAGTCCAGGCATGGCTACCGAGCTGATCGAACGCTCGTACTGGCGCGACACGGACACTGGGGCCGCAGTCACGACCGATCCGTTCCCGGAACGCGTCGATGTCGCTGTCATAGGAGGGGGAATCACTGGCCTGTGTGCCGCTCGCGCGCTCGCCAAGCGCGGCCTGAGCGTGGCCGTGCTCGAGACCCATACCATTGGTTGGGGGGCCAGCTCGCGCAACGGCGGCATGGTGTTGACGGGCCTCAAGCTCGGCGTAGACACGCTGATCGCCCGCTACGGCCTGGAACGGGCACGCCGGCTCTATCAGGCGTCCGTCGATTCCGTGAACGTCGTGGAACGGATCGTCCGAGATGAGCAGATCGAGTGCCATTTCAAGCGCTGCGGGCACCTCTCGCTCGCCAGCAAGCCCGCACATTTTAAACATTTTGCGCGCGGCGCCGAGTTGCTCGAACGGCAGTTCGCATGCTCCGTGCGCTTGTTGACGCGAGCCGAGCTGCAGGCCGAGATTGGCTCAGATGCCTACTTTGGCGGCGTGGTGGACGAGCTTAGCGGTGGCATCAATCCGGCGCAGTACGTCACAGGACTGGCCCAGGCCGCGCGCAGGGCCGGAGCCACACTGCACGAGGATGCGTGCGTCGAACGGATCACACGCCAAGGGTCAGGCTGGCAGCTGAAGACCAAGCAGGGCGCACTGGCCGCCGGCCACTTACTGGTGGCGACCAGCGGCTATACCGGAACTGTCACACCCGCCCTCTGCCGGAAGCTGCTACCCATTGGCTCTTACATCATTGCCACCGAGCCTTTGACCGAGGCGCTCGCGCAGGAGATCAGTCCACGCGCTCGCATGATGTATGACTCGTGGCACTTCCTGCATTACTTCCGGCTGACACCTGATCGTCGATTGCTGTTTGGAGGCCGAGCGCGGTTCGTACCGGAGACCGAGGCCACTGTCCGCGAAAGCGTCTCCGAGTTGCGCGCCGGCATGCTCAAGATTTACCCGCAACTGCGTTCGGTACGGGTGGATTACGCCTGGGGCGGGACCCTCGATTTCACTTATGACACCATGCCTCATATGGGCCAAGTTGACGGCTACCACTTTGCCCTAGGCTACGCGGGCCATGGCGTAGCGCTCGCGACCCTGCTGGGGACCGCGGCCGGTGAGACCCTGGGCACCGGGGCCATGGGGGCAAGTCCTTTTGCGCAGTTGCCATTCCCGGGCGCGCCGTTTGGTCTCGATCAGGGTAGGGCCTGGTTTCTTGGCCTCGCCGCGCTCTGGTACAGATTTCTGGACTCGGTGGCGTAGATTTGTCACTTGGAAAGGATCTTGCTATCCCGCTGTGTTGGCGCGAGGCCACAGCAACAGCACCACGCCGCAAAGTACGATCATCACAGCCAGCCATTCGAAACGCGAGACCGCTTCTTGCCCCAGAGTCACGCCCAGAACCAGCGCAACCACTGGATTGACGTACGTGTAGCTGGTCGCCAAAGCCGGCGTAGTGCGCTCCAGCAAGACCAGATAGGCGTTATAGCCAATGAGCGATCCCGCGATGGCCACATACAGCCAGCACGCCAGGGCCAGTGGCGCGGGCGGCCAACTGGGTGTCTCACCGATCGCGCGTGCGGCCAATAACAAAAAGGCGCCCCCGGTCAGCATCTGGCTCGCGTGTCCCATCGACCCGGGGGCGGTGTTGAGCTTGGTACCTCCGGGCAGCCCATGGACGGCCCAGACACTTCCTGCGGTCCACGTCGCACACGAAGTAATGACCGCGAGCAAACCTGCCATGGACGCCCCAAATCCTTGACCTTGCGTCATCATAAAAATGCCGATCAGACCGAGGGCAACGCCCGCAGCTTGGCGGCGATCGGGCCGAACACCGTACGGCCACTCGCCCAGTACCACCATGGTCGGTACGATGGCCGTAAAAGCGACCACCAAACCCGAGCCAACGCTTGTTTCGGCGACGGCCATGAATCCGTAACCGCCACTGATCAAAAGCGCGCCCATAACTGCGCCCCCGAGCCACTGGCGCGCACTCGGCCAGGGCAGGCCGCGGACCCGCGCCACGCACGCCAAGACTGCGCCGGCGACCACGAACTGGCTACCCATTTGATAGAACGGCGGGAAACTGACCAGCGCCCATTTAATGGCGAGGTACATCGTGCCCCACAGGAACCAGGTGGCAGCAAGGCACGACAAGACCAGCGGCGACCAGGGGGCGACAAGTGCCGAGGTGGCGGGGGCGGTTGCGTGCCTGTTCAAGGGATCGGCCTTTTTTTCGTTCACGATGGCTGCGGCCCGACTAGGGCGCGTACGAGAGCTTACATCGTTTCATATTTGATTCGGTTGTGGCGGATTCGGATATTACGCGTGATTCGTTTTAGTCAGACCGTATTAGGCGACTGGCGGGTCTTTCAGCGGTCTCTGCAACGCGCTTTCGCTGCTCACTGATCTGGCACGACTTGACGAGCGGATCGAGCACGGAGCCGCTTCTCCGGGCTAAACCAGATCGCCGCGCGCCAGCAAAAGCAGGGCACAAAGCGGAGCAGGTGCTGCGCCGTGTCGAGGCGCGCGTCAATCGGACTCGGGCGCATCAGCGTTTGCGGAGTGTGCGGCACTTCACACCTGAGTTACTCGATGTTCGGAACTGTGGAGCGTGTCACACCCGTCGCCGCGCAGAAAAAAATTGTGCCGCGGCTCACACGTGCGCTCGCGGGCGCTTGTTTTTAAGGCATTTAAGCGCGGCGTCGCAAGGCGATATGCAAAATCTTCCCGTTCCTGTCGCAAAAATTCGACACTGATATTGGCGTGTGCTGCTCCGTATATTACGTGACGAATCGATGGTCACTTGATGTTGGGTGGGGTCGCGATTCGGAGTTCACCGCTGACTTAAATTCACGAGCGATGGTCGCAGCGCGGTTGCACACGTGCGGTCATCCTGCCAACCGCACGGGGTCAAGGAAGGCTTATGAAATTATCTACGAATATGTTTCTCATCGTTGCTTCGGTTGTTGCTCCGTTTGCCATGGCAGCGGGCACTCCGCCGACCAGCGGACTGTTGATCACGCATATCAACAACCAGCAGTGGCAGATCCAACTGATATCCGGTACAGCAATGCAAAGCTTTAGCGGTGTTTTGGAATCAGACAAGGCGATCAGTGGCGTGCAAGGCGTGAATCTGGAGGGTAACGACGTCGCGAAACTGTTAACGGCGAATTCCCTAGGGGCTAACCTCGCGACTTGGCCGGGCCGCAGCGACGGAGTCAACTTCACGCTCAGCACCGGAGCGAAACTCTGCCTGCGCGACACCGGCAGTACGGGCGTGAAGATGTACCTCGGCGTGAGCTTGGCAGATGCCGTTGCGGTGACCGCACCCGTGGCGCTCGCCAGCACCGACGCCTGCACCGGGTCGGGTGGTGGACCGCCGCCGCCCCCCGGGAACCGCAAGTTCCATGTCGGCCACTGGACCGTGATGGACCGCGGCGCCGCCAGCCAGGCGCTCATGCAGCAAACCGTCAAGCCAGGCATCGTGGGTGTCGTTAAACGATACACTTGGCGCTCACTCGAACCGACCCAAGGGGCTTACCAGTTCTCGGAAGTTGCCTCTGACCTGGGCTGGGCGGCAGCCAACGGCATGCGGCTGATCATGATCATCGAAGACAAAACCTTTGTCCTTGAGCGGCCTGATCCGGCCTATCTGGATGCCTACACACCGCGTAACCGGACGGGTGGCTACACGATGGTGCGCTGGAATCCGACCGTAGTGACGCGCTTTAACGCGCTTACTAAGGCGCTCGGCGCGCAATTCGACAGCAATAAGAATTTCGAAGGCATCGCGACCCAGGAAACATCGCTGGGTCTCGATAGCCAAACCCTCAATGCCTTCGGCTATACGCCCGAGAAGTACCGGGACTCCTACATCAACGTGCTGACGACTGCGACGGTGAACATGCCTACGTCGCGCGTGTTCTGGCTCATGAATTTCTTCGTGGGTAACCAGGGCTACATCGCGAGCATTGCCAGTGCCGTGGCTAATAAAGGTGTCGTCATGGGTGGGCCCGATGTGTGGCCGGATAACAAGTCGCTTGAAAGCAAGGTGTACCCGTTCTACACGCAATTCAGCGGCAAGATGCCTCTGTTCGGTCAGGTGGAAAATGTCTGCTACTCGGAACCCCACATGACAGGCGGTTTCAAGACCAAGTACTGGACCATGCCCGAGCTATTTAGCTACGCCCGCACCACGATGCACGTGGACTATATGTTCTGGGTGCGCGTTACCAAGGCGAGTCCATCCGATGCGTACACTTGGGATGACGCATTGCCAGTGATCGCTGGCACTCCCAACTTCTGATTCCCAAGCATCCAACCTGAGGGTCCGATCACCCATCGGCCCTCAGGTTGTCTCCAGTCGGCGACACTTAACGCCCTCCATATCGCCTGAAAGGCTCGCTTTCGCACCGCTCCTCCAAAACCCACGGGCGATGACGGAGGGCGCCGACACGCAGCTCAGAGAACTGCCTACGTACGAAACCGAGGCCAGACAACATAATTGGCTCTGTTTCCAGTTCTCCAGGAGATCGATATATGAAGACTTATATGTTGCCCATCGCGATTGTGACCTTGGCCGTAAGTGCTATGGCCGGTGCACAAACGCCCCCGACTTCGCCGACTTCACCCGGCGATACGTCGAGTTCATCGTCAACTCAGGCTCCTTCGTCAACGGGTTCGTCGAGCTATTCCAACGGAATGAGCGATAGCAAGATGCAGATGAAGGACTGCGTGGCGAAGCAGAAGGCCAGCAATTCACAGCTGTCCGATGCCGATGCCAAGCGCGCCTGCGCCAAGAGCGACTCTTCTAAGTAAGGAAGATATCGCAGTAGCTAGTTACACTAGTTAAGAGAGAGAAAAACTCGGCCCGTCCCCGCCGAAAGAAGCATTCGCCTCTTTCGACGGTAGACGGGCCGGTTATTTTTGGTGCGTTCTTTGCTGCAGCCCGCAATGGCGCTCATGTTTTGAGCACCCGGAAAGGATCGAGGCGCCGGTGCACCTATTTTTTCATGCTGGACATGTCGCCTATGTCGATATTGCGCAATCGAGAGCAAGGCGGCGCGCCTACAGGCGTAGGAGGGAAACGCGAGCCCGTGACGCGGGATGATCTCGACCAGTAGCTGGACGACTCCGAAGCGCACACCGATGCTCAATGAGAGTGACCAAATCCTGCGCGACGCGCTTAGGTTCTAGCGACCCCACTTTCGCCAACCCCCGTTGCCGGCGCGGGCTCTGCGTCTAGCCTACGCTAGGCCCTTGGGAAGCAAAACCGACACAGGGGTCTGACTCCGCGTTTGACCAGGCGTCGGACGCCGTGACAGTTCTTTGCGTCACGATCGTGTTGCCCACTGATCGACGAGGTGGTTATCACGCGCGCTCAGGTGCCCCGTCTTGTCGAGTCGCGTAGCTTGCGTTCTCGCCCACTGTGATATCGATTGCTTAACTTTTTCTCCGCTCCATCGAGCGCCTGGATGTCAAATACGGGTTCAACCGGCAGTGGCCTCTGGGTGCTACGTGCGGGACTTTTTCTCCTTCGAATGTGCGATCGCGTATGCTCCACTGCTGTGATGAAAGTTGGAGGCTTCATGCTCGTTAGACCTAGCCACACGCTCTTGGCTTGCTGCTTGCTCGTATGGTTTCACGCCGCGACCGTGACGGCCGGCCCCCCTGAAGGCACAGTGTCCGATCAAGCCTTTAACGCGATGCAATGGCGCGGCATTGGTCCTTACCGCGGCGGCCGCGCAGTGGCCGCCGTTGGAGTCCCTGGCTCAGCGAATACCTTTTACTTCGGCGCAGCAGCGGGCGGGGTTTGGAAGAGCGTGGATGCGGGCGCCACCTGGAAGCCGATATTCGACGGGGTCAAAGGTTCCCCGTCGATTGGCGCAATCGCCGTCGCGCCCAGCAATCCCAGCATTTTATATGTGGGGACTGGCGAGGGAAATCTTCGCGGCAACGTCACTTGGGGCGACGGGATCTACAAGTCAACCGACGCGGGCGCGACCTGGACCCACGTTGGCCTTACCGACACACGCCAGATCGGCGCGCTGATCGTGGATCCGCACGATGCTAATGTCGTGCTGGTGGCGGCCATCGGACACGCCTTCGGTCCAAATACCGAACGCGGCGTCTTCCGCACGGCCGACGGTGGCAAGACCTGGAGCCGGGTGTTGTACAAGGATGAGTTTACCGGGGCGATTGATTTGGCGGTCGATCCCCACAATACAAAGATCGTCTATGCGGCCCTGTGGCAGGTGCGCCGGCAGCCATGGAGATTTGAAAGCGGCGGGCCGGGCAGCGGACTGTACCGTTCCACTGATGGCGGTCTGACCTGGTCGCAGCTCAAAGAGCGCGGGCTTCCGGCCGGCACCCTCGGGCGAATCGACGTGGCCGTTTCGCCGGTCGACACGAACCGCATTTACGCGATGATCGAGGCGAAGGAGGGAGGCCTGTACCGCTCGGATGATGCGGGCGCCACCTGGCGTCGCATCAGCGATGACGGACGTATTCGCCAACGCGCCTGGTACTTCTCAAAGATTTATGCCGATACCAAGGCGCTCGACACGGTCTATGCGCTCAATACCGGCATGCTGCGCTCAACTGATGGCGGCAAGACTTTCGATCTGGTGCCGGCGACCCATGGTGATCACCACGCGCTGTGGATCGATCCAAACAATGCCAACAGCTTGATCAACGCCAACGATGGCGGCGCCAGCGTCTCGCTCGACGGCGGCAAGACCTGGTCCACACAGGAGAACCAGCCCACGGCCCAGTTCTACCACGTGGCCACCGACCACCAGTTTCCCTACTACATCTATGGGGCGCAGCAGGACAATAGCAATCTGGCCATCGCCAGTGCCGATGCTGAAGGAGTAATCGGGCCGCGCGACTGGTTTCCGGCCGGCGGGGGCGAGTCCGGATTTGTGGTGCCGGATGCGCGCGATCCGGACATCATTTACAGTAACGACCAAAACCAATACGCGCGCTTTGACCGGCATGCCAGGCAGTCCCAGACCATCAGCCCTGACCCGAGCAACAATTCCGGCCACCCGGCCAGCGAACTCGACCACCGTTTCAACTGGACCTCACCGCTGATGCTCTCGCCGCACGACCCCGACGGTCTGTACGCGGCATCGGAGGTGGTGTGGAAATCTACCGATCAGGGCATGAGCTGGAAGATCATCAGCCCCGATTTGACGCGCAACGATAAGTCCAAGCAGACCGCCTCGGGCGGACCGCTTACCAAGGACATCACCAGCGTCGAGTACTACGACACCATCTTCGCACTTGCCGAGTCGCCATTGCTAAAAGGGAAACTCTGGGCGGGAACCGATGATGGCCTGGTACAGATAACCGAGGACGACGGTGCGCATTGGCAGAACGTCACGCCTGCGCAAATGCCGGCATGGAGCACGGTGAGCATGACTGAACCGTCCCACTTCAATGCGGCCAGCGCCTACATTGCAGTCGACCGGCACAGGCTCGATGACATCGCACCTTATGCATTGAAAACGGTCGACAACGGCAAGACCTGGACCCCCATCTCCGCGGGCCTGCCGGCGGGGGCCGTGGTGCACGTGGTACGCGAGGATCCGGTGCGCCGTGGTCTGCTGTATGTTGGCACGGAGCTTGGCGTCTTCGTATCCTTCGATGACGGCGCGCATTGGTCGGCGTTGCAAAAGGGCCTGCCGATATCGCCCATCCACGACCTGGACGTACACGGAAATGACTTGGTGGCGGCGACTCACGGACGCGCGTTCTGGATCCTCGATGACCTCACCCCACTGCGACAGGCGCAGGCCGGAGCACCGGCGCCCGTGCTGTACACGCCCGAGAATGCGGTGCGGCTTTACTATCCCGATGAAGTGAATAAGCGCGGGCCGGTGGGCCAAAATCCTCCCGCCGGAGCCATTATCGATTACGTGCTCGATGCTGCGGCCACCTCGGAGCTGACCGTCGACATCTTGGACGCCAAGGGCGAAATGGTTCGCCATCTCTCCAGCACCAAGACCAACAAGGAGGTCCAGCCGCCGGAGTGGCCCGACCGGCTTGTGCCCAGCGACCTGATACCCGCGCACGCCGGCATGAATCGCATGACCTGGGACTTGCGCTGGAATGACCCAGTGCAGATTCCAGGCGCGTTCTATCAAGACCAGGCGCCTCGCGGCCCCATCGTTTCGCCCGGCCGCTATCAGGTGCGAATGACGTTGGGTGATAAAACCCGCACGGCGGATCTCATTGTCGTCGCCGATCCGCGCGTTGCTCATAGCGAAGCAGGCATTACACAAAAGACGGCGCTCTCACTCGCGATCATCCATGACATCGATGCTTTGCACCGCGCCGTGAATGGCATCCGCGCCGGGCGCGCAGCGCACCAGGGCGCGTCAGCTGCGCAAGGCCGGGACGCAAAGCTGGATGAGATCGAGCAGGCTCTCATGCAGGTCAACATGAATGGCTCCGAAGCCGGTCTCGCCTTTCCCGGAATGCTGAACGAGCAGTATGCAGCTTTAGCCGAGACGCTGGAGGGTGCGGACACGCCCCCCACTCAGCAGCAGGTGAGGCTCTACCATTCCTTGCACGAGAAACTGCAGGCTCAACTTGAGCGGTTGTGGACGTTGACGCCGAAGTAGTCTCCGGGGTGGCGATCGACCCGTCCAAGCAGGCTTCTGGCCATCCCACCGGCCCCGCACGTACAGGTGCGTAACCTATTGATTGTCTGGCATTCCATACGACCGTGTCCGCGATGGGGTTCGGATGTGCGCCGTGCGGCGAAGAACTCCTGCACTTTCGGAGAAGCGGACTCGGTAAACGCATCCACATAGCCACTTTCTGGTGGTCACCCATAGGTGAACTATGATTTCGGGACGCAGATGTACCGAACTCATTGAGGCTACTGCTCGAGGGAGTTGGCCCGGGCAGCGCTTGGGACCATCCAATGATGGAGGAGTGCCATGTGTGGGCGCGAACGCGAAACCCGGTTGACGACTCTACCCGCCTTCTGACCGACCTATCGGTTACCGCTTGGCGCAAACCACCTACAACGAAGTACCACCTACTGCTCGCGGCGCAACCAGCTTAGCGTGACGATGGATCCACCCATATGCGAGCGCGCTCCGCGCCCTCGGAGGCCTGTTGCCGACTAAGTTCCTGTTCCGGTGAGATTGACCGAACGGCCGCCGCCCCCGCCGTTCACGTCCAGGAAGGCTGTCTTTGCGCCCTCCGTGGTCGGCCTAAAAATGGCCTCGAGCGTGCAGGTTGCGTAGGCTGCCAACGATTTGCCGCAGTGATCGGTAAAGGCGAACTGCCCCGGAGCCGTACCCCTCAGCGCTATGGCGGCAATGGGCACGGCTTTGGAGCTAGTGTTCGTCACGGTGATCGACTGCGCCGCACTCAAGGTGTTGATCGGAAGGTTGCCAAAGGCGAGCGCCCGCGGCCGCAGTGTGAGCGCCGAAGGCATATTGGCCTGGACAGCAATCGCCACCGTGTAAGGGCTGTTTCCGGCCGCAAACGGCGAACCGGGGACCGCGTGCAAGCCTCCCGTGGAGCGGTTGATAATGAAAGCGGAGACGGTGTTGTCTCCTGCATTCGCAACGTAAGCGAATCGGCCCGAGGGGTCCACGGTCACTGAATCCGGGTTGTTCCCGGTCGTGAAGGGTGAACCGGAGACCGCGCGCAACGCCCCCGTGGAGCCGTTAATGGTGTAAGCCGAAACGTAGCCGAAAAAATTCGTTACGTAAGCAAACCGCCCCGAGGGGTCCACCGTCACCCAGCTTGGGGAAGCTCCGGCCGCGAAGGGCGAACCGGGAACCGCGCGCAAGGCCCCGGTGTTGCGGTTAATGGTGTACGCCGAGACTGTGTTATCTCCAGAATTCGCGACGTAAGTGAACCGTCCCAGGGGATCCACCGTCACCGATTGAGGTGCGCTCCCGACTGCGAAGGGCGAACCAGCAACCGTGCCTAAGGCCCCCGTCGAGCTGTTGATGGCGTAGGCGGAGACCGAGTTACCAAAAGAATTCGCGACATAAGCGAACCGTCCCAAGGGATCCACCGTCACCGAGAAAGGCTGAATCCCGGCCGCGAAGGGAGAACCCGTGACCACCCTCAAGACCCCTGTGACGCTGTTAATGGTGTAGGCCGAGACCGTGTCGGCTCCGAAATTCGACACATAAACGAACTGGCCCGAGGGGTCCACTGTCACCGACCCGGGGGATTTCCCGGCCTCGAAGGGCGAACCGGCAATCTCCCTCAAGGCCCCCGTGGAGTTGTTAATAGTGTAGGCCGAGACGTTGTGCCCGCGATCATTCGCTGTGTAAGCGAACCGGCCCGACGCGTCCACCGTCACCGCGAAAGGCCGAACCCCGGCTGCGAACGGCGAACCGGCGACCGCCGTCAAGGCGCCGGTGGAGCTGTTGATGGTGTAGACCGAGACGGTGTTATCTCCCGAATTTGCCACGTAAGCGAACTTGGGGGTCGGATGGGAGATCTCCTGCGCAGACGCTACCCCGCACGCCATGCCCAGTACGATTGTGATAAACAATACCTGACAGAAAGACGCCCGTAACACCTGGCCGCCCTCATGCCGCCCACAATCGGTTAAGCGCGGCAGTAAAGAATATGCACTCATGGACATCCCCAATTTCTTTTTGACGTACCTGACCTCTCAGGCGCAACTAGTCTTGTGTTCGTGATCGCAGCAATGCACGTGCACGCTGCGCCTAATTCAGCCTCAGCGCAATGTGCGTCTACCCCAATTAAGTACGTAGCCACGACAACGGAGGTGGTTACCGACTTGCGGCTAACTGCGTCGTAAGGCGACGAAGCTCAACCACTTCTGCCTGCAACGCATCCACTTTCGTATCCCGCGCCTTAAGCTCAAGAATCTGTTTGTGCTCGCGCTGCAGCTCGTTCAACAGCAGCGGCGTCAAAGTCTGATAGGCCACCGTCTCAGGCTGACCCTTCTCGTTGAACACAACCAATTCAGGCATCACCTTCGCCACCTCTTCGGCGATCAGCCCATATTGTTCTGGCTTCTGGCCGTTTTCGTCCGCCTTCTTGTAGCGGAATGTTACGGGGCGCAGCGCCAACAATCGGTCACTCACAGTGCCCATCGAGCGAATGTCTTGCTTGTAGCGCCGGGACGAAGACACAACACCGAGTTGACCCTTTGAATTGACGACCACAGGTGCGCCACCTGTGACGTTCACTCCGCTTATTCCCGCAATGACAGTAAAGTTCTGTGTGCCTTGCGTGCCAATCCGGATCACGTTGTTGTCGGGGCTACGGCCACTATTACCGATCTCGATGTTGTTGCTCCCGGCAGCGTTAAATCCGGCCTGATAGCCGACGCCTATGTTGTTGCTGCCTGTCTGGTTCCTAGCGAGCGCTTCGTACCCGCTGGCGGTGTTGTTTGAGCCGGTCCCGTTGAAATCGAGAGCGAACCCGCCGTTGGCCGTGTTCTGGGTGCCGGTGGTGTTCGAGTCAAGCGCGAAGAGGCCGCTTGCAGTGTTTCCACTACCGGTCGTGTTAGTAAAGAGCGCGTATTGGCCGCTGGCGGTGTTTTCACCGCCGGTTGTGTTGTTTTGGAGCGCGTCGAAACCACTGGCGGTGTTGCCATTGCCGGTCGTATTGCGCCAGAGCGCTTCATAGCCGCTGGCGGTATTGAAACTGCCGGTTGTGTTCGCCTGGAGCGCGATGTCGCCGCTGGCGGTATTGTAAATGCCGGACGTGTTCGATAGGAGCGCGTCGAAACCACTGGCGGTGTTCCCGGCGGAACTCGATTTTGTGTTGAGCAACGCATTTGTCCCCATCGCAGTATTTTCATGGACATCACTTTTTACGACATCGGGTGGCTGGTGCGCGACCGCCGCGCCGATGCCGCCCCCAGTGAGCAGTAACGTCAGCGCCAAGCGCGTGTATAACTGAGTTCTGAATGCCATGGTGACATAATCCTTTTTCTACAGGCCGGTGACGCCCCGCGGATACTACGCTCAAGTCACACACTTTGAAGAAGCACTGGAATGCAATTCGCACATCGCTGCAGTGAACTGCCGCGAGCTCGATGCCCCGAGCAGGCCCGTATTCCTTAGCCAGTCGCGACAGATACGCCGGGCTGCTTCGGCATAATGTCTAGCGTAAGCTTTTTGCAATCAGGATTGCGGCAAGCCGTGAACATACTATGAAGGACTCGCAATCCATCAGCGTTGCAATCTACAGATTGTGGGTTTCCGACGAATGATCCTCTTGGCCGACGGTCGAGTGATGCTCACAATGCGGGCACGTCCAATTTATTGCCATGTATATGCGTCCTTAGTCAGTCAAGTGCGGCGTAAATACTACGCCGTGCGCGGGGAAACCGCCTGCTAGACTCCCCCTATGGGCTTCCGTTTGCAACGCCGCATTAGATTGTTCCCCGGCCTGCGCCTCAACTTCTCGAAAGGCGGCGTAAGCGCGAGGCTGCACACTCCGTTATCGGCGAAAGACATTACAGAAGATTATCGTGCCCAACACCGAGACAAAGGTATCTACTGACAACTGATGTTCCAGCAACTCTCGATTTTCTTTTCCTTTATATTCGCCATAGCTTTTACGCACATTTTAGCGAGTGCCTCGGCACTTATTCTCGCCCGCGACCGGGTGCGATTCTCCTGGCTGCACGCGCTTTGGATGCTCGATGCTGCCGCCAATCTTTTGCTGAGTTGGGTCGCCCTGTCGGCACTGGAATCGTTAAAACATTGGTCACTTGTTGAAGTCCTGCTACAGCTCGGCTGGCTGGTTCCGCTGTATTTCATTTGCTCGCTAATCTCCATGAAGGTTCCTGCAAGCGGGGAAGTTGATATGCGCGCGTATTACGAAAGGCAGCGCCCCGCGATCTTTTCGGCGTTCTTCGTGAGTATGGCGGCTGGGATGCTCCAGAACTTTGTCGATCGCAATAACGTGACGGGGTGGGGATCTGAAGATTGGATCGGAGCCGATTTACTGACGCTCCCTATGTTGATTTTGACCCCCATCGCAGGTTGGTCCAAGTCTCGTTGGCTGCAATGGCTAGCTGTCTGTATTAGCCTCGCATCACTACTCTGGTTTTTGGTGTCATATGGCAGCCCAATTATGCAACGTGCCGCTTAACGTGTCAGTCGAGCATGAATTCAGTGACACTAGAAATCGCGGCTTTCCAGAAAGGCGTTTGGTGCGCGAGAACCGCCGCCGCATTCGAGGCCGCGGGCGTGGCCAAAGGTAAGAAAGCGTTTCAAATGGCTTTAGAA
>JBBQTF010000007.1:0-110081 GCA_038234675.1 Steroidobacterales bacterium | reverse complement strand
CAGGCGCGCCAGTGCCGGTTCCGCATTGGCCACCGCCTCGCGAATCCATTTCTCCATTTCTGGCTTGACGTCGGCGGCGATCACATCTATGCCGAAATGCATCGCCCGGGCCGCCCAGCCCCCACCGATAACGCCGGTGCCCAGCAATCCGAGGGTTTTAATTTCTTTCACGATGCACACCCCGCTAGCAGGCAGTGCCGGGCGCCATGCAGGTCCCGTACATGTCCACCCTTATAATGTAACGGCTATAATATAATAGATCCGTGATACGAGTGGCGCGCAACATGCACGCCGTGTCCGTGGCATTTTGGCGGAGTGTGGATCGTATGCAAATTAAGGCTGAGTCCGGCGGCACGCTGCGCCGGGCACTGGGCACGTTTGACCTCGTGCTGCTCAATATCGTCACGATCATAGGCCTGCGATGGTTATCTACCGCGGCGCAGATTGGCCCCTCAAGTTTGACCTTGTGGGGGCTGGCCTTGCTGACGTTTTTCATACCCTCGGCCTTGGCGGTTCTCGAACTGAGTTCACGCATGCCGCACGAAGGCGGCCTTTATCAATGGACCCGAGTGGCTCTGGGGGACATGCACGGCTTTGTGGCAGGGTGGGTTTTTTGGCTGTCGAACCTCGTCTTCTTTCCCTCGCTCCTGCTGTATGCCACGGGCGTCTTTCTGCACGTGGGCGGTCCCTCCTGGATGAGGCTTGCGGACAGTCCCCTGTACAACGGCGTTGCCACGATTGCCCTGCTATGGGCGGCCACAATACTCAATTTGCTAGGTCTTACCCGGGCCAAATGGCTGCAGAATCTGGGAGGCATGGCCACGGTCGCCGTGGCGGTGTTGTTGTTGCTCGGCGGCATTGTTGCTTGGCGCGGGCACGGATCGGCAACTCCCATCACCGCCGCGAGCTTGATCCCCGACTTCAGCGCGCTGCCGACCCTGGGGGCACTTGCCATATTGATTCTGGCTTACGATGGCCTCGAGCTGGGACCCATCATGGCTGAGGAGATCCGCAATCCGGCACGCGTCATTCCTCGCGCGGTTTTTCTGGCGGGCGTAGTCATCGCTGTCGCTTACGTGGTGGGTACCCTGACACTGTTACTGGCGCTGCCGCCGGCCCAGATCAACGCCATCACCGGGATTCCCGAGGCTCTACAGGCGATAGGGTCCCGCGCGGGCATGCCATTCTTTGGCGTGCTGACGGCAGCGTTGCTCACGGTGGGAAGTATTGGGGCGCTGGGCGGATGGATCACCGGTAGTGCGCGCTTGCCGTTTGTCGTCGGGCTAGGCAACTACTTGCCGAAGCGATTCGCAGCGATACACCCCAAGTACGGTACCCCGCACGTGGCCCTTCTCGCTCAGGCCGCGGCCACTACGGTGGTGCTGTTGGCGGCGATATCGGGTTCGGCCATACATGAGGCCTACCTGTTGCTGATCGACATGACCGTGGCCCTGGTCAGCATTGTCTGGGTATACATATTTATATCGCTCCCGGTTCTGCGCCGACGTGCCACGGGTGGCGAAAAGGCCGTGACGCTGATCCCCGGGGGGCCACTGGTATGCTCGCTGGTGGCTGGGCTGGGCACGGCGGCGGCTGTTTTTGCAGGTATCGTTTGCCTGATTCCGCCTCCTGACAGTCCGCATCCGAATCTGTTCATACTCAAAGGGGTCGGTGGCTGCGTCGTAATACTTGTCGCCGGCGTGGCCCTCTACGCGCAGGGAAGTAGGCATCGCACGCGCACCGGCGAGGCAAAAAAATTCCCTTAGGGGCAGCGTCCTTATTTAGTTTTTAATCGGTAATGACCAAGGTGCCGCCCTCCGCGCCGCGCAATTACCGGAAGGCGTTTCGGCCCCTGCATCTGAACGCCCCCGGGTGCAGGAATGCACCGGAGTTGTACAGTGCGTGGGAAGAAGTACATCATCATCGGTGGAAGCACTTGTATCAGGAGGTTGTGATGATGGCGACACCACGTCTACATGTTTTGACGCTCGGCCTGGTGGCCTTGAGCGCGACCGCTGTGCTCATGGCGGCAGATTCGGCAGGTCCGATGCAGCCGGAGGAGATCAAGTGGGGCCCTGCGCCGCCAGTTCTCGCGGCCGGCGCCCAGATTGCCGTACTGGCGGGCGATCCTTCTCAGAGTGGACCCGTCACCTTGCGCCTGAAGCTGCCGGCCGGTTATGTGATTGCTCCTCACTGGCATCCGACGGACGAGCGCGTCACGGTAATCTCGGGACAATTTGGGCTGGGTATGGGCGATACGCTCGACAAGAAGACATCAAAGGTGCTCAAACCGGGCGGTTACGCGGTGGCCCCCGCCAAAATGCATCATTTTGCCTGGACCAAGGCTGGCGCCATCGTGCAGGTCGATCTGATGGGACCTTTTGCCATCACCTACGTTAACGCGGCAGACGACCCGAGCAAAAAGAAGTAACCCCGGGGCAGCTGGTGGCGCGCGCCGGTCAGTGGAGTCGGTGCGCTGCCAGCGCCTGGTAGTGCGGTTGGGCCAGTTCCGCCAATTGCCTGAGCGCGTCGGGCAAAGCGATCGTGGGCTGGGGCGCTGGTTTCGCAAATCCGGTGCTACGCTCCACAGACTCGTACCAGGCTGGTGCCCATACACCGTCGCTGTTCCGTCGTCCGAGCGGCCAACTCAACATCGCATCCGTGTAGATTATTCCCAGGGCCCCGCAAAGGCGTCGCAGGGTCCGGCCCGGATTTGCCAGCACGTCTTTCCCTTCTATTACGGGTGGCGCTGCTCCTAGGCGGTCGGCCTCGCGCTCAAAGAGCTCTCTTTGCTGCAGGATGCCGATGTCGGCCAGTACGATCTGGTCGCGTTTCAGGACGTAAGAAGCGAGAACTGCTGTGGGATCGCGGATCAGAAAAGCATTTCGCACCGAGCTCATCCACTCGCGGCCAAAGTCGTCGAGCATGTGGTGGGTCATGAGCTTTTGATAAAAAAGTGGCTTGCCGCCGGGCACCGGACCGAGCAAGGTGGATACCACCTGGCGCCAGTCCTGTGGCTGAGAGGCGAGAACCTCCTCGCGCATCGGGTGGACCAAGCCGGTGCGCGCCAGGTACGCGGCATAGAATGGCTCATCGACCACGGCGACATCGGATCGCGCGCCGAACGATCGCATCAGGGCCGTGGAAATATTACGGGGCCCGGACCACATGGCCACCCGGATCGGTTCCGCACCGTTCATGAATTAGCGGCCGCTTGCGCATCCTGCAAGGTGACATACAGTTGGTGCACCCGCCGGGTGATCGGGCCAGGGAGCGCCGCGGATAATACGTGTCCATCAATTACACGCACCGGCGTGATGCCGCCGAACGTCCCGGTCACGAACGCTTCCTCGGCCGCGTGCACCTCCGATAGAGGAAAGTCGCGAAGCTTCACCGGTACCCCCGCCTCATGACACAGACTGATGACATGCCCGCGTGTCACACCGTTAAAGCAGTAGGCTCCCTTGGAGGTCATCACCACCCCGTCACGCACAAAGAAGAAGTTCGTGGCATTACAACTTGAGACAAAGCCCAGCGGATCGAGCATCAGCGCTTCATCCGCGCCGGCTTCAATGGCCTGCAACAAGGCCTTGATGAGATTCAATCGACTGTGCGAATTAAGGCGCATGTCGAACATCTCGGCGGGTGTGCACAGCACACTCGCGGTCGCCAAACTAAGACCCTGCGTCATTAATTTGGGGTTTGGCAGTTTGTATTCTGCCACGATGGCCACGGTAGGCTGGCCTAGTGCATTGCGCGGGTCCTGATTGGGAGCAGATTTCTCTCCGCGCGTGACCATAAGCCGGATATGGACCCCGTCATGCATTTGGTTGGTCGCGACGGTATGTTTGAGCTCGTTGAGGAGCGCGGCGCGATCCAGGCCAATATTGAGACTGATTTGCTGAGCGCCCCAGTACAACCGATCCAGATGTTCCTCGGCAAAAAGCAAGGCACCTTTGTGAAGCCTGATACCCTCCCAGATGCCATCACCCACCAGAAATCCTGCGTCAAACAACGATACCTTGGCCTCTGAGCGCGGTACCAAACGACCGTTGAGATAAATCAGGGCTTGGGCATTGCGTGGATCCGGACTGAAGTCCTGACTGCCGGCCATCAGGGTTCAGTCACCGACGCTTCCAAACTTGTTTCATCCATTTTTCGACGTCGTCCGGATCACGGGGCAGGCTGGATGAGAGCACGCGGTGGCCTTTTGCTGTCACCAGCACATCGTCCTCAATACGCACGCCGATACCGCGGTATTTGGCGGGCACCGTCAGGTCGTCTACTTGGAAGTACAAGCCCGGCTCGACCGTTAGCACCATCCCGGCTTCCAGTTTCCCGTATTTGTAATTCTGGGCGCGCGCTTGGGCGCAGTCATGTACGTCCAATCCGAGCATGTGGCTCACGTTGTGCAGCGAGTACCTTCGATAGAACTGGTTTTCATCACGCAGCGCTTCGTCCGCGGATACGCTCAGAATTTTTAGGCGCTCCAACCCCCGCGCCAGCACGTTCATAGCGGCCTGATTCGGCGCCATGAAGTCGTTGCCCGGTTTGACCAGTGACAATGCGGCGAGCTGAGCCTCAAGCACAATCTCGTAGACGGCCCGTTGCTCGCGGCTGAAGGTACCGGAGATGGGCAGGGTGCGCGTGATGTCCGATGTGTACAGTGAATGACCTTCGATCCCGGCGTCCAGCAGCAGGAGGTCGCCTTTTCGGATGGCACCGTCATTCTGCTTCCAGTGCAAAGTGCAGGCGTGCGCCCCCGAAGCCACGATCGAGGTGTATCCGACGTCGTTCCCTTCCATGCGCGCGCGTGTCCAGAACACTCCTTCGAGCTCGCGCTCATTGCGCGCCGTCTTGAGACGCGCGATAACGTCCTCAAAACCTAGCTTGGTGGCCGTCACCGCGCTCTGCAATGCCTTCACCTCGCCGGCGTCCTTGAGCAGGCGCATCTCGGACAAGAAAACCGCGAGCTCTTGATCATGCCTTGCCTGCTCTGGGCGTGCAGCGCGCAGCATGAATTCAGTGGCCGCGGAGTGGCCGCGCAGCACCCTGAGCTTTGCACCTGGCTGGGTTGCCCTCTCCAGTGCGGATTCCAGTTCGGTCAGCGGCTGGCAGGTTATGGCGAATCGGGCGGCGGTCTCCGGCACGCCTAGTCGCGGACCTTCCCAGAGTTCGCCCTTATTTCGATCAGTGAAAAAGGTCGTGTCCGACTTCCCGGGATTGGGCTCGACGAACATCACCTGATCGTGACCCTGAGGACTTGGAATCATCAACAATACGCAGTCCGGCTCCAGGACGCCGGTGAGGTAAAAGAAATCCGTGCCGGGCCGGAACGCGTAGAAGGAGTCGTTTGCCCTGACCTTGCGATGACCCGTCGGGATCACTAGGAATTCGTTCGGAAAATGTTGCGACAGTCGCTCGCGCCGCTTTCGGAACGTGGCCCCATTTGCCAAGGCTTTCGGCGACTTGCGACCTTTTGGATTCCAGCTCTTGAGCATGAACTCCAACAGGTTCGGCGGTACTTCGGAATCGTAGCTGTTTCGTGCGGGCGTTTTGCCGGCGTCAAAGGTGCTCATGCGATTTACCTTAAAAGTGCTGGGGGCGGGGGACACATCCCGCGCCCGCAGAACTATAACGCGTGCCCGTGGATGCAAGCAATCCGATCGCCCGGCGCGCGCATCCACCGCTGCTGCGTCTCGTGCGCTATTTATTCATCAATTCCAAGCTTTGCGGGGCCGCCAGACCGCCGTAATGCTGGTCGATCCTTTCAAGCAGCTTGTCGGCCGCGGCGCGCTTGCCACTGGCAATGAGCGAATCTACTTTGCCAAACTGCCGGTTTATTTCCGCATCGGCAGCGGATCGGCACCGCGCCAGGCGGTCGGCATCCTCAGGTATGCCACCAGCCAGGCTGCCCAGCGCCCGGGACAGCGCATCGGGACGTGCCACCGTATGGTCCAGGAGTGGCTCGACGATACTTTCGACGTTGAACACGCACCACTCCCGCATCGAGCGCGCGCTCAACATATCCTCGTCCACCCTTGATGTGTCACGCGCACCGGTGACGTAAATGAGGTGCGTGCCGGTTTGCAATTGGTAGAACAAATCCCGCGACGGCAATGGGATCGGAGGCTCAGCACTGGGGTCACCCAGTGAACTGCTGCCTGCATTCAGAATCGCGCCGTGAAACAGATCCGGGTAGCCGACCGCTAGCCGCTCAGCAACGCGCGAACCGCCCGAGAATCCGCCAATGTATACGTGTTGCGGATCGACTCGATAATCTGCCATGACATTTAGGGCGGCGAGCAGCGCCAGAGGTTCGCGACGGCCCATCGTATTCTCATCATTCCCTGATCGTGCCGCGCTCACGAAAATGACGCCATACCTGTCCAGCACGGGCGCCCATCCTTGTGGGATACCTGCCTGCTGCCAGGGCGGCACGAAGACCAGCAGCGCGTAGCCCTGTGGCGGAGCCTGGGACGGAACGTAGATGATGTATCGTTCCGCGGCGAGATTGATGGCTTGGCCCTCAAGCGTTCTGCCCGAAGCGGTGAGCTGGCGCTCGATCTGGGCCAGGGTCGCCGGGCTCAGCAAGCGCCGAGCCAATTCGGGATTGCTCGCCGCGCTCCCATAATGGCTGAATACCACATCATTATGTATTTTGCCGCCCGCCGCCGGCGCGCACATCAACGTGGGAGACAGCAGCAACAACATCGCAAGGCGGCTTAGGTCGCCAGACAGCCGCTTGGTCCACACCGCCATGGCAGCGCACTCCTGCTCTGGTTTCACGTCCACTATGATAGAGTCGACGCGCGTTCCTCGGGAGATTCTCCATGAATATAATGTCCAAACTCATACGTACCGTGATTGTCCTGATGGCCACTTCGTTTGCTGGGCTGGGCGTAGGTCAGGCGGCCGACAACTATGATGCGGCCGTAGCTCACCCCGGCAGAAGCGCCGCGGATCTTAAGCGCGACGCGCTGGACCATCCTGCACAGATCTTGCGTCTATCGGGCATCAAGACAGGAATGCATGTCGCCGATATGTTGGCGGGCGACGGTTACTACAGCGAATTGCTTTCGTATGTGGTGGGGCCGGGTGGTCAGGTGCTGATGCTCAACAACAAGGCATTTGACCACTGGTCAGACGCCGACCGTCAGCCGCGCCTGGCAGCCCATCGCTTGCCCAATGTTGAGTATCGAATAGTGGATCTTGAGCAGATGAACCTCGGCAGCGGCACGCTGGATGCGGTTGTCTTGAGTAAGGTGTATCACGATTTGTATTGGGTCGACACGAAGGGCGAATCTGAAGGTTTGTGGCCGAAGATCAACACCAGCGGCGTTCTGGATCAGCTGGTGCGGGCGCTCAAACCCGGCGGTGTGCTTTTGCTGGTGGACCATTCTGCCAAGGCCGGGCACGGTAGCGCCGACGCCTCCACGTTGCACCGCGTCGATGAGGCCTTTGCCCGGGAGGATTTCACCAAGCGTGGCATGCGTGTCATCGCCAGCAGCGACCTGCTCCGCCGCAAAGACGATCTCCGCGAACAGATTTCCTACAAGGGGCCCATGTTAGGTAAGACCGACCGCTTCGTGCTGGTATTTCAGAAGGGTACGGCCAAAAAATAGCCGGCGCCGCCGCTATTTCGGCAGTTCAACGCTCCACAGCTGCGGGGGAGTTCCTGGTACGTTCGGGTTGAATCGTCCCTGTTCATCGACACGATCCCACCCGCTGTTGCTGATGAACTCGAACCGGTCCTTGCGCACTACACCGTGCGTGGGATCGCCCAATCCCGGAGCGCGCGCCAGGGCGACATGCCATTGCACGACGCGAGTGAGCGAGGGATCCAGCTGCAAAAACAGCAGGCGTTCGGGCACGGTGCCATTTTGAATGGCGATTAACGTGCGACCCGTAAGATACAGCCCATCGACGCCGTACACGGCCAGCTCCGGGCCATGTTGCAGCCATGACACGCGGTTTGGGCCCAGCAAATCGAGTATTGCGATGCCGCGGCTGTAGTCGGCAACCAGGAGCCGCGTTCCTCCCGGAAGAGGAACGGGTGTCTGAGGCGAGCGCAGCGCACCGGGGGAAACCAGTGTTGTAATGGTTGCATCCGCCCCTGTCCCAATACTGTAGACGCCCCCGCCTACGCCGTCGGACAAGTACAGCTCGCCCTTCGGACCCAGCGCCATATCGCCGAAGGCATGAGGGTGCCGGTCGCTGAGCTCATATCGCCGTTCCTCCGTGCGGCTGCTGATATTGACACGCAGGATCGCCGATCGGCCCTTGTTGGCAATCCGAAATGGTGGGGACACCTCCCCGGCAACCGTGCTGAGCCACAAGCGGTCATGCGCTGTGTCCACCGACAATGCATATATCCCCCACGCAGAAAGTTGCTTCGGCCCCGCGAAATCGCTCCAGTGGCCTGTGCTGTCAAGCATGAGCACCTTCCCAAGATGCACGCTGCTGACGAATCGCACGCCACCCCTTGCATCGAGGGCCAGATCCTCGGCGATAAGGTCAGACGCGGGCGCGACCGCGAGTTGCAGGTGCGCGCCCTTAGGGGCTAAGGCCGCGCGGTAGGTCTGCTCCAGTTGTCGAAAGCGCGGATTAGCATGGAGCGCCTTAAACTCGGGCTGGGTCGCAGGATCCCCGAGATCCAGTTGCGAGCGTGCGTAGGAGCTCAGATAACTCAGACTGTCTTCGATGTGACCCAGTCTGGCTTCAACTTTGGCCAGGCGATAAAGGATGTCCGTGCGGCTATCCAAAAGCGCAGCGAGGCGCAGGAGCTCGCGCCGGCAGTCAGTCAATTCGGCCCGTGCACAATCCTGCTCCGCCAACGCGCCCACTCGTGGGTATTCCGACACCCAGGATTCCGCCGCCGGGGCACTCAGCGCGCTTGGCAAGGCCGCTGCCCACAGCAGCAAACTCATCAGGATTTTAACCATGGGTTGACCCTCGGCAAGATCGCGCGACTACGCTACATCGCGGCATGTGCAGTTCTCAGTGAGTCCCAAGTAATCGCCGGGCGGCTGCGGGTCGAATTTGTCCTAACAGCATTGCTCCCCGGCGGCGGCCCCTCAAAGGCGCTCTGGAAGAATTGAGTTTTAGGGATTGCCCGGGACGCGTGCGCGGAGTGCTGACAATTCGACCTCGAGTTGCTCTATGCGCCGTAATAGCGTCATCGCCAACGCAACGCCCTGCACGTCGATTTCAAAGTCGACGCGCAAACGCGCGGCAATTTTCGCGGCCTGCAAAGCACGAACATCGAGGGCTGAGATGGCACCGCTGTCTATCAGTAGCTCCAGTTCTGCGTGCGAAAGATGAGAGCGCTCAGCCAGCTCCTCGAGGCTGTATGGGAGGTGCTCGTCCACCCAGACGACCTCGGTCACCTCAATTTTCATGGTCTGCCTCCGGGCTCAGTCCTGACCGGGGCGAGAAGCTTGAGGCAGCAGCGAGTTCCTTGAGCAGTTCGGCTTCGCGCTCGGTCGTGTTCTTGGGCATCACAATCTTCGCGATAACGTACAGGTCGCCATTACCCTCCTTTGGACGCGGGAGCCCGCGTCCGGCGAGTCGCAACGTCTGACCTGTTGCGGTCCCGGCGGGTATCCTCATTTGAACAGACCCGCCTGGGGTTGGCACCTCGACACTTGTGCCCAGAGCGGTTTCCCAGGGCGCCAAGGGCAAATCCAGATACAGATCGTGGCCGTTAGGGCGGTACAACCGGTGGGGCAGCAAACTGATGGTCAGGTACAGATCGCCGTCGGGCCCGCCGTTGACGCCTCGACCGCCTCTCCCGGCAAGCCGCATTCGCTGGCCGTCGGTGGCGCCTTTCGGCACCCGTACCTTAAGGGATTTTGGTACGCGTGTTACTCGGCCTTCGCCGTCGTGTTCCGGTAGGCCGATGTTCAGCTCCATGAGCGTGCCGTGGTAAGCCTGTTCGACCGTGATCGCGGTTCGTAACTCGTAGTCCTCACCGCGGTATGACCTGCGACCGCCTGCGCCCCGCCCCCGGGCGCGACCTCCGGCCAGACTTGCGAGCAAATCCGCCAGGTCAAGATCTTCAAAAGATGCTCCTGGACCTGCTGGCTCCGGCCCCCAGCTCGGGGGCGGCCTGATCTCTTCCCCCGGGGTGTGCGCGCCCAGCTGGTCATATGCGGCGCGCTTTTCTGGATCCTTCAGAGTCTGGTAAGCCTCGGCCACCTCTTTAAATTTGGTTTCAGCACCCGTTTCCTTGGAGACGTCAGGATGATATTTATGAGCCAGCTTTCGGTAGGCTTTTTTAATATCAGCATCGCTCGCGCCCCGCGCGAGTCCGAGGCTGGCGTAATAGTCCTTGAACTTCACCGCCTAAGCTCGATGCCGTCCCCGCTTGTAGGCCAATATACGCGGCAGCCAACGGCGCGCCAATGACCACATCAGGGCGGTGCGGCTTGCAACTTTGAGCGCGCGGGCCGGTCCGGGAATCAACAACAGCGAAAGCCCACCCAACAAGACTGCGCGTCCGCCGCCGGACCGCAAAAATGCAGTGGCCGTGTCCACAACGCGCAGCTGCCTGGAAATTGCCCCGGCATCCTCGACGATACTGGAGCGCAGCTCGGCACTACGCCGTAGCAACCCTTCGCGGCGAGCGGCCAGCTTTGCTTCGTCGCTGCCCATCAGCCCGACTCGCTCAGCGACGCCGCATCGGCTCTGAGTTCACTGATCGTCGCGGCCAAAAGGCGCGGCCTCTCGCGTACTCGATGGCGTACCACGAGCGCGGCCGCGACCGCCATCAACGCGAAGAACGCGGTAATGGCGCCCGCCGCCAACAAGCGGTGCGTGTCCCAAAAAACTATGAGCACCGTGACTGAGAACATCAGCATCGTAAGGGAGACGCTGAACAGCGCGACCACTGACCAGAGCATCACATGACGTGAATTGAGCAGCCGGGCCTCCATCTCGACGCTGAGCAATTCCAACCGCGTGTGAGCGAGTTCAACGAGATGGGTCAACGCACGCCGTAGCGAGCCCACAAGCCCGGATCCCCCGCGATCGCCCGTGTCGTATTCAGTCATGCAACGCTCTTATCGGCGGGCGAGCAACAGACCGACCAGCGTGCCGATCCCGGCGGCGGCGGCAATGGCGGGCCAGGGATTTCTGTGTACGTAGCCATCAACTTCGCGGACCGCTGCCGTGGCTCGCTCCTTTACTTCCTGCTCGAAGCTATCCAGTCGGGCGCGCGCCTTGTCGATCGTCGCACTGGCGCGCTTGCGCGCGTCGCGCACACGCTCACTCGCGTCGCTGGCAGTGGCCGCCAATAGGGCTTCAGCGCTGACCGCAACGGCCTTGAGGTCCTCCATAAGCTTCTCGACAGTGGCTTCGCTCATAAGATCACCTTGGTGGCGGTTTACAGTTAACCAACCGGCTTGTGGTCCGGAGTGGTTGCATTTCACTACGCCCATGCGACATTCTGCGCGGGACGTACTCAGCAGAAGGATTCTCGCCCTTGATGGATAGCGAATCAAGCCCGATCGCCGTAGGACGAGCGGCCCTGGCAGGCGTTCATAGTGTTGAGCCCAGGGCGCTCGCGCCGGCGTTTCCCATTGATGAGGTTCGTAGGCAGTTCCCGGCGCTGCTCAAGCCCTGTGCGTACCTGGACAACCCGGCCGGAACTCAAGTGCCGCGCCCCGTGATTGAGGCGGTCGCCGCGGCCATGACCGGCGCAGCGAGCAACCTGGGTGGCTACTTCCCCGATTCGCAGGCTGCCGACGCGATCTACGAGCGTGCCCTCGCCGCCATGGCTGACATGCTCGGAGCCGAATCAGCCCGGGAAATTGTAGTGGGGCAATCCATGACGATGCTGACGTTCCAAATGTCCCGTTCATTGGGGCGCAGCTGGCGCGCCGGCGATGAAGTCATAGTCACGCAAATGGATCACGAAGGAAATGTCTCGCCGTGGCTGAAGGTAGCCGAGGAGCGCGGCTTGACGATTCGCTGGTTGACGTTCAACCGCGACAGCTGGCGCATCGAACCGGAGGATCTCAAGCCCCTATTGACTGAACGCACGCGACTGCTGGCGCTCAACTATGCTAGCAATCTGACGGGATCGATCAATCCGGTCGCCACCCTGACGCGGATGGCCAAGCAGGCCGGCGCGCTGGTATATCTCGACGCGGTGCAGTTTGTGCCGCACGGTAAGGCGGAAGTGACGCAGTTGGGTTGTGATTTTCTCACCTGCTCGTCCTATAAGTTTTTTGGCCCGCATCTGGGCGTCTTGTGGGGCCGCGAGGCATTGCTCGCCGAAACCTACCCCTATGCGGTGCGCTGCGCGTCGCAATCCCCTCCAGGTCGCCATGACACCGGGACTCCGCAGACCGAAATGCTCGCCGGACTGGCGGCGGCGGTCGATTACCTGGCCTGGCTGGGTGCACGTACCGGACGTACCGGTACGCGGCGCGAGCAAATCACTGGCGCCTATCAGTCGGCCACGGCCTATGAGATGCCACTCGCGCAGCATCTCATCGACGAACTCTCGCGGATTCCGCAGTTAAGAATTCACGGCATCACCGACGCGGGGCGACAAACCGAGCGGGTGCCCACTGTTTCCGTTACGCATCCAGGCCACGCCAACCCGGCGTTGGCCCGCGCACTTGCCGATCAGGGAATCAACGTCTGGTCCGGGCACAATTACGCTTTGGAAGTTGCTCGGGCACTGAAGCTGGACGAACGCGAAGGGGTACTGCGTATCGGGCTCGCCCACTACAACACATTGGGCGAGGTGGAGCGGATCATTGGCGCACTTAAGGCCCTGTTACGCTAGCCTGCGGGCCACATCAGATCTTGACCAGGAGCTTGCCCAGGTTTTGCCCAATAAATAAGCTGTTCAGTGCCTCCGGAAGGTGCTCGAACCCGTCAATGATGGTCTCTTCGAATACGATCTCGCCGTTTTTCACCCAAGGGGTGACGATGGCTTTCATTTCCTCCATCCGGTACGTGTAGTCGCGGGCCAGGATGCCTTGTATGGTGGCGCGTTGAAACAACATATGTTGTAGCAGTCTGGGTCCGGATTCGGGACGGTCCAGTCCACCGTCATACTGACTGATCGCTCCGCATATAACGACGCGCGCTCGCCGCTTGATCAGCGGAATCGCCGCATCGGTAATCCAGCCACCGACATTGTCAAAATATACGTCCACGCCGCCGCTGCATCGCTGGATCTCCGCGCTCATGGTGGCCGTGGCGGAGTGGACCCGGTAGTCAATCGCGGCGTCGAGTTTTAACCGGCGCGTGAGAAATGCGCATTTCTCCGCTCCACCGGCGATACCCACAACCCGGCAGCCGGCGCGCTTGCCAAATTGCGCGACGAGCGATCCGACCGCGCCGGCAGCGCCCGAGACCAGCAAGGTTTCTCCGGGTTTGGGGCGACCTGCCTCCATCAGGCCAAACCAGGCGGTCCGGCCGGGCATCCCCAGCACGCCCAGCGCGGTGGTGACGGGAGCCGCGCCGGGATCGAGCTTTTGAAGCTCGTCGGCGTGCGACTTGTGATAGCGCTGCCACCCCCCATAGCCCAGTACCCAGTCGCCGCTGGCGAAACGCGCACTGGCCGTGCCGATCACCTGACCCACGGTGCCGGCACGCTGCACGATGCCCAACGGGTGCGGCACGTCGTAGGTGTCGCGCACGGCCTGTTGGATGCGCATGTACGGATCAACGCTGATGTAGCGCGCGGCCACCAATACCTCGTTGGCAGCCAGGCTTTGATCAAGCTCGGCGCGGCGGTATTCGTAGTGCTCGGCACCGACGCGGCCGTCCGGGCGGCGCGCGTAGATCCATTGATCGTTGTCTAGTGGTTGAGCCATGCGTATTGGTAACTGACGCCGATAGTATCGAAATCGCCGCCGATCGTCGTGCGTGCGCCGCGGCTGTAGGCAACCTTGATGGAATGCCAGCGCCCCATCGGCACAGCCAGCGTTACTCCAATTCTGGAGTTCTTCTGGAGATCAACATTCTGGCGGGCATCAATTGTCGTGCGTCCCCCGTGTAATAAGTCCCATCGACCGCGAGCCATAATTGCGGTTTGAAGGTATACGTCGCATGCAGCTGAAGCGCCCCGATCGGGTCCTGCGAGCGCGTCCTGCCGCCCGCGAAGTCGCTATTGTCCGTGAAAAACCACGCGCCGGCATCGGCTTCCCAAGTCCAGGAGCCGTGGGTGCGACTGAACCCCAGCTCAGGCTTGAACGACCAGCGATTGGAACCAATGTTGATCACTTTGGTGTCATCGTAGCGCCCGTACGGTGCCACAACTGTAAGACCTACTCCGACGATGGTTTGCGGATGATAGGTTGCAAACTCGCGCGGCGTCATCGCCGGTGCACCATACAGATTTACTGCCACTCGTAAGAGCGGATCGCCAAAACCGGTCGGTTGCACCGCGCGGTATTCGCCCAGATACTGTCCGTGCAGATCTCCATGTACGTAGGGCAGCACGAAGCTGATGTTGGTGTAGCGGCCGAACCATCCGAGTGTGCGGGCGTAACCGGCACTGAGGGAATTAATGGTGGAGTGCAGGTCCTCGACCGGCAAGCTCGGATCGACCGACACGGCTCCGGTGCTGTAGTTATCGGACAAGATGGCCACGTTTACCCCGACCGGGGACGGTGCGTACGCGTTCGGGGTCAATTGCTGCGCCCGCACCGCGGCCACGGGCAGCACGATTAGGGCCAGAAGCGCCGCGGCTGTTCCCCTAAAGGGCGTGCTCATGCAGCCCTCAGCCGGGTCGCCAAGACGCCTTCAGCTGCGCATGCGTGTGCCGTTGGGGTCGAACGGGGCCTGGGGAAGTCGCACGGCGGGCCGGCGCTCTCCGATAATTTCCACAGCGAAGCCCCCGGTAGCCTGCGCGCGCGCCGCGGGGACGTAACCCAGCGCGATGGAATGACCGACACTGTGACCGTACCCTCCCGATGTCACCCACCCTACCACCTCGCCTTCATGATAAATCGGCTCATCGCCAATCGCATCGGCGTCCTCAGCCTGCACCGCCAACGCAATGAGCTTGCGCGCGGCGCCTTGCTTGAGTTCGCTCGCGGCGGCACTGCGTCCCACAAAGTCCCCTTTGGACAGGTCAACAAACCGGCCCAACCCGGCCTCGTAAGGACCGTAGATCGGCCGGTACTCGCGGGCCCAGGTGCCGAAGGATTTCTCCAGACGCATTGCATTCAGTGCCCTGCCGCCAAAGGGCCGGAGTGCGAACTCGCGTCCTGCGATCGTGAGCCGATCGTATAATGCCCGCTGATAATCCGCGGTTACCCAAATTTCGTATCCCAGGTCTCCGGTAAAGGAGACGCGCCCCACCAATGCGGGAATCATCCCGACGTCCATGGGCCGAAAGCTCATGAACGGATAGGCGTCGTTCGACAGATCCTCATCGACGAGCTGCTGCAATAATTTGCGGCTGTTGGGCCCCGCAATTGATAGGCCGGCGTATTCCATAGCGCAGGGTCGAATCTGCACGCCCGCGCCGGTCTGGGTGCCTTCGAACCAACGCAGGTAATACTTTTCCGCAGCGTACGTGCCTACCAGAAGGAAGCGCTGTTCGGCTGCGCGGCACAGCGTGAAGTCTCCGATGAGGCGCCCGCGTTCATTCAACATGGGCGAGAGTGCAATCCGGCCCACCGCCGGAACCTTGTTGGCCATTACCCGCGATAACCAGTCCACAGCACCCTGGCCGGTCACTTCGAACTTGCCGTAGTTGGTGATCTCAATCATGCCGACGCTTTCGCGCACGGCACGGCACTCGGCGGCCACGTGTTGGTGCGCGTTGGAGCGGCGGAAAGTCACATTCTCGCGCGCCTCGCTTCCCTTGGGGGCAAACCACAAGGCATGTTCCAGGCCGCAATACTCGCCGAACACCGCGTTTTCGGCCTGCAGGCGCTCGTACACCGCAGAGGTGCGCAGCGGCCTGGCCGCTTCCAACTCTTCGTTCGGGAAGCGGATCCGGAATCGTCGAGAATAATTCTCCCGTACTTTGGCATTGGTGTAGTGCGGGGTGGCCCATTCTCCGTACCGGGCCACATCCATGGCCCATATGTCCGCCCCCGGATCACCCTCCACCATCCAATTGGCGAGTGATAAGCCGACACCTCCTCCCTGGCTGAATCCGGCCATGACCCCACAGGCCACCCAGTAATTGCGTAAGCCCGCGATCGGGCCCACCAGTGGATTGCCGTCGGGTGCGAAGGTGAATGGTCCATTGACCACTTTGCGAATGCCGACCTCGCCAAGCCGCGGGAAATGCTGGAATGCCACCTCAAGGCTCGGTGCTATGCGCTCCAGATCGTTGGGCAGCAGATCCTGGCCGAAGTCCCAAGGCGTCACTTTGGGCGACCAGGGCACCCCTGCCCGCTCATAGGTGCCGAGCAATACACCGCCGCGCTCCTGCCGCAGGTACAGTTCGCCCTCGAAGTCGATGCAGTGCAGTTGCTCGGGCTGACCGGCAAACTCCGGCAAGTCCTCAGTAATCAGGTACTGGTGCTCCATGGCGAGCACCGGCAACTCCAGGCCCACCATGCGGCCCACTTCACGGGCCCAAAGTCCTCCTGCGTTAACGACGTGCTCCGCGTGCACCGTACCCTGGTTGGTGATCAGGTCCCAGGACCCATCCGCCCGGGCGCGCATATCGATCACGCGGGTCTGTCGCACGATTTCCGCACCGCCAAGCTGCGCCGACTTGGCGTACGCGAGCGTGACCCCGGAAGGGTCGATGTGTCCCTCGATCGGATCAAAGAGGCCGCCCAGAAAATGCTTCGGGTCCATGAGTGGGTAGAGTTTTGAAATCTCGCTGGCGCTCAGCAGCTCAAGTTCCATGCCCAGGTAGCGCCCCCGCGCCTGCGTCATCTTGAGCCAGTCCATACGCTCGCGTGAGCCAGCAAGCATAAATCCTCCGGTCACGTGCATGCCGCAGGACTGCCCGGAGATCCGTTCGATCTCATCGTAAAGCTTTATGGTGTATTGCTGCAGCTTGGCGACGTTCGGATCGCCGTTGACCGTGTGCATGCCCCCGGCGGCGTGCCAGGTGGAACCGGAGGTCAGCTCCGCACGCTCGAGCAGTTGCACGTCTTTCCAGCCCATTTTGGTGAGGTGATAAAGAACGCTCGCCCCCACCACTCCGCCGCCGATCACTGCCACTCTGACTTCAGTTTTCATAGTCGATTGTGCACGCAGCGATCATGTCACCGGCGGTGCGCCCCCCTCCGCCTTACGTCGCTCCACGTAGGCGTCGAGCGCTTCCACCCTGGCCAGATCGCGCGCCGGTGCCTCAAAGTTGTCCAACTTGGCGTGCCAGAGCGTATTCGCGCGTTGCGTTGCGGTGCGCGCGCCGTCGTCGTGCCAAGTGCCGTAGTTGCGCCAGTCGGAGACCAGCGGCGCGTAAAAGGCCGTGCGATAGCGCTGCATTGTGTGCGCGCACCCGAAGAAGTGGCCGCCGGGCCCGACTTCGGCCACCGCTTCCAGGGCCCTGTCCTCGGCCGTCGCACCGACGGGTTGAAAAATCTCGGCAAACATCTGCAGCATCTCGATATCAAGTATAAATTTCTCATAAGAAGTCGCCAGCCCACTTTCCATCCAACCCGCGGCGTGCAGAATGAAGTTGCATCCGCCCATCAGCGCGCCCCACAGGCTCATCTGGGATTCGTACGCGGCCTGTGCATCGGGCACGTTGGCCGCGGTTGCATTCGAGGACCGCCACGGCAGCCCGATATGGCGCGCCAGCTGACCTGCGCCGATGGCCGCCTTGACATACTCGGGTGTGCCAAAGGCCGGAGAACCGGACTTCATATCGACGTTGGAAGTAAAGCTGCCGTAGATCACTGGGGCTCCAGGCCGTGTAATCTGCGCAAGCGTGAGGCCGGCGAGCGCCTCCGCGTGCGCCAGAGTCAGGGCGCCAGCGATGGTGACAGGCGCCATGGCTCCGGCCAGCGTAAAGGGCGTAATGATCGTGGGCTGTCCCGCCAATGCGAAGTCCACGATGCCCTCGGACATCGGGATATCCAGCTGCAGCGGCGAATTGGTATTAATGACGGTATAGGTGCATGGTCGCTGGGCAAATTCTTCCGGGCTGAGGCCAAGAGCAATCTGCAGCAGGGCAAAATTGTCTGCTATCTGCTGGCGGCCGCGAGAAAAAATGAACGGGATCTTGTCGGTAAGCAGCAGTTGCGCACGCATGACTTCCAGGTGCCGTACGTTCACGGGCACGTCCTGGGGCTCGACCGCCCCGCCCAGCACCTGAATCACCTCGAAGCTCTGGCATAACTTCATCAGGTTGCAGAAATCCTGCAGTGTCCCGGCACGCCGTCCGTTCTCGATATCCATGATGTTGGGTGGCCCCGAGGTCGGCGCCATCGCCACATTCCTCCCGCTCATCGGGACATCGTGGCCAGCATCGAGTGCATGCAGCGTGAGCGCGTGCGGGGCGTTGCCGAGCGACTCGGTCACCAGACCACGATCCAGCCGCACCAGCATCGAATCCTCATCGACCTGCGCGCCGCCGGCGGCATACCGCGCGCGGCCATCGGCGGACAAAACCTTCATGCCCTGGGTCTCGAGGATCTCGAGCGCGGCGTGGTGCAGCGCGTTGACCTGGTCATCGGAGAACACCCGAAGCGGCTCGAACGGGTTTTGCAGATGCCGGTAGCCCAGCGCACGATCCGGCGCTGCAGCGGGCGCTTCGGGCGCACCCGATCGCCGGCGGCCACGGCGCGCCGCGCGCGCTTCCATATCACTCATTCGAGACTGCCAGCCGAATTCCCGATTCCGCGCTCGGAGCCGCGCGGCCAAAGCGCTCGATCAGCCACGAGCGAAACAACGCCACGGCGGCGTCGCTGAGCGCCTCAGGATGGGTAATCAGATAGTAGCCGTAGCCATCATCGAGTGAGGCCGGGTACGGCCTGACCAGTTGACCATCGCGTATCTCATTGGCAAACAGGTGTTCGTCTACCAGCGCCACGCCCTCACCGCTGAGCGCGTACTGGACCGCCAGCGTTGCCGTGTCAAATACCAAGCCGCGCTCAAAGTTCACCGAACTGATGCCGGCCTGGCGCAGAAACTGCGCCCAGATGTGGTGGCGCGGAAGTTCCGGCAGCCGCACGTGGATCAATTCATTGCTCGCGAGGAAACTGGGCAGGTCCTTGCCGCTGTGCCTCGCGGCCACGCTCGGGTGGCATAGCAGATTCAAGCGCACCGGCCAGAGCAAATCAGCAATCATGTGCGTGACGGTAGGCTTGGAGTAAATCACCGCCACGTCCACATCGCTCTGCGGCGGCCCAACGCCATAGGGGCTTACCAGGTCGATCTCGATTTCGGTGCTGGTGCGCCGGAAGTCCCTGAGGATCGGCACGGCCAGCTGCACCGCAAAACTCGGGGGCATTTGCACCCGCAGTGTGCGTTGCGTCGGCGTGCCTTCATTGCGAATGTCATCGAGTGCGTACTCAAGCCGGTCAAAGGAACGCACTACCGCGGGCAGCAGGTGCTGCCCGGCCTGAGTGAGGACCAGTGCATGCGGGCGGCGTTCGAACAGCTGCGCGCCGATCAGAGTTTCAAGCGCAATAACATGCCGCGACAAAGCGCTCTGGGAGATTAGCAGCGTGTTGGCCGCAACCGTGAAGCTTCCGTGCTTGGCCACCCCCTCAAACGCGCGCAGGGCGTTCAGTGGCAGCCAGCGCCGGCCGATGGCTGGTTTATTCATGGCTGCGCATAGTAGCGCGGCGCGGCTGGCTTGGTAATGACCGCTGAGCCCGATGAATGCATGACATTTTTCGATACCGACATGCCAATTATCGGCTTTTCGGCGCCCGCCAGTTGTGGAACGCTCCACTTTGTGGCTACCAACTTGGCAACCCGTACCCGCAGCGAATGGGAGAACCTGGCGGGGAGCCTACGCCCGGATGGCCGCGCCATTATTAACGGCCAGCGGCGAACGGCCAACAGCGGCCGGACCTTTGATGCCGTAAGCCCCATTGACGGGCGCACCCTTGGTGCGATAGCCCGCTGTGACCTCCTCGATGTCAATGCGGCCGTCGCCGCGGCGCGCGCCAGCTTCGAGCAGGGTGTATGGCGGCATGTAGAACCGCATGAGCGCAAGCGCGTTTTGCTGCGTCTGAGCGAGTTGATGCGGGACGACCTGGCCAACCTGGCGCTGCTCGAATCGCTTGATGTGGGCAAGCCGATACGCGATTCGCTCAGCTCGGATGTTCCTTCGGCCGCCGATTGCATCGCCTATTACGGCGAATTTGCAGACAAGCTCTATGACGAGATTGCACCCACCGGGCGCAACGACTTAGCCATGGTCCGCCGCGAGCCACTTGGCGTGGTCGCGGCGATCGTTCCTTGGAATTACCCGCTCATCATCACTGCGTGGAAGATCGGCCCGGCCTTGCTGAGCGGCAATTCGGTGGTGCTCAAGCCCGCCGAGCAGTCGCCACTAACGGCGTTGCGGCTGGGCGAACTGGCGTTGGAGGCGGGAATCCCTGCGGGCGTCCTGAATGTGGTCCCGGGCTTTGGCGAGGAGGCGGGCAAGGCTCTGGCGCTCCATCCGGACGTAGATATGGTGACTTTTACCGGTTCCACGGAGGTGGGCAAACTGATGCTGCGTTACGCGGGGGAATCGAATCTCAAGCGTGTGGCGCTGGAACTGGGAGGAAAGAGTCCACAAATCGTTTTGCGGGATGCCGACCTTGGTGCAGCAGCCACCGACATCGCCTGGGGTATTTTTTACAACCAGGGCGAAACTTGTAATGCCGGCTCGCGCCTGATCTGCGAGGCCAGTGTCAAGGACGAATTGCTGGCCGAAATCAAACGCGTGGCGGCCACGATAACACTGGGTCATCCGCTGGAGGCTGCCACCTGCATGGGGGCGCTGATCGACCAGGGGCACATGCAGCGCGTACTCGCTTATATCGAGGGGGGCGTGGCGGACGGCGCTGAGGTTGCTCTGGGTGGACACCAGGCCCTCAAGGAAAGCGGCGGATGCTACGTCGAGGCGACGATACTTGATGCGGTGCGGCCGGACATGCGTGTGGCGCGCGAGGAGATATTCGGACCAGTACTGGCGGTCACGGCCGTCAAGGATGAGACCGAGGCGTTGCGCATCGCCAATGATTCCATTTTTGGACTGGCGGCGGCCGTTTGGACTCGCGACATCGACAAGGCGCATCGGCTCTCGCATGGATTGCGTGCCGGCACCGTCTGGGTCAATACCTATTTTCGCAGCAGCATGGCAACGCCCTTTGGGGGTTTCAAGCAGTCAGGCTTCGGCCGCGATCGCTCACCGCACGCGATCGATAAATACACGGACTTAAAGACCATCTGGACCACCTATCGGTGAACGCCCAAGTGCTGCCGGTCACCGCCCCATCGCCGCTCCACCGGATCCGTTCGATCGAGATTTCGCAGCACCGGATCGCGTGCACGCCGCCCTTTCATGCCAGTTGGGACACCAAGCCGCGGGAGCACTTTGACGCCACTGTCGTGCGCGTCGCGACCGATACCGGCCTGATGGGCTACGGGTCGGGCGACTTAATGTTGGGTTTCTCGGGCCACGAGTCATTATTTCTGGGCTGGGATCCAATGCAGATCGAGCGCCACTATCGGGTACTCTCGCACCTGGATTTCCACTACGGGCGCTGCTGGCCCCTGG
Organism: Steroidobacterales bacterium; assembly: GCA_038234675.1. Taxonomy (GTDB): domain Bacteria; phylum Pseudomonadota; class Gammaproteobacteria; order Steroidobacterales; family Steroidobacteraceae; genus FEN-1191. The sequence continues at coordinate 88,414 of JBBQTF010000007.1, read as the reverse complement.
ATCTGGCACTGTGGGATCTGGTTGGCAAGATCACCGGCCAGCCGTGCTGGAAGTTGCTCGGGGGGCTCTCTAACCGTGTTCGGGCCTACGCGTCCTCGGGTACCTTGCGCGACGCAGGCGCCATGGCTGAGCTCGCCGAACGGTATCTGGCAATGGGTTTCCCGGCGATGAAGTTGCGCTTTCACCGGGGCGATTGGCGTGAGGACATCCGGGCGCTCGAAGCCGTCCGGGCGCGCGTGGGTGCGAAGCTCGAACTGATGGTGGATTGCAATCAGGGCTGGCGCCTGCCCTGGGATACCGAGGCTCCCTGGACCGTCAAAGATGCGCTCGGCGTCGCCAGGGAGCTGGAGAAACTGGGCGTCTATTGGATGGAAGAACCCCTCCATCGTGCCGATCGCGCCGGAATGCGAGACCTGCGCCAAGCGACGTCCGTGCGTATCGCGGCCGGTGAAATGACTCGGCAACTACACGAGTTTCGCGACCTGATCGCGGATCGGTGTGTCGACGTGTTGCAGCCGGACGTGGCACTGGTGGGCGGCATCACGGGACTGCGCCGCGTTGCCCTGATGGCGCAGGAGCACGGCATCGTTTTCACGCCGCATACCTGGACCAACGGCATGGGTGTGACCGCGAACGCGCACCTCGCGGCCGGACTTGCGGATCCGCCGTTTCTGGAATTCCCCTTTGACCCGCCCGACTGGGACCTGCCGCGGCGCGATTTTATGTTGCGCGAGCCATTGCGCATCGACGCACAGGGCTGGATCAATCTAAGCGACGCACCGGGCCTGGGGTATGAACTGGACCCCGCGAGGCTCAAGGACACTAGGATCGCCTAGCGATCGGGGCGAGGTCTGGGGGTTCAAGGCCCACATCGGCGCGCTTGGCGGCCGCCCATTCCGCGTTGATATCCAGGGAACGACAGCACAGCAGGTAGACGATTGCGGAAACGGGCAACCCCACCAGCATCGCCAGATCCGCGCCTCCTAGGGCTTTAGCCACCGGGCCAACGTACAGGCCGGTATTGAAGAAGGGGATCATCGCCGCGAACCCGCAGCCGTAGGCCAGTAGGCCTCGCCAACTCCAACGCCCGTATATGCCGTGCGGATTGAAGATCTCGCGGACTGAATAATGGCATTTACGCACCCAGTAGAAATCCACCAGGTTAATCGCGGTCCACGGGGTAAAAAGATAGAGCAACACGTTGAGCAGGTCGGCGAAGCGATTGACAAAATCTTTGGACGCGACCAGTGCCAGGCCGATCGACACCACGGCGGCAATCGCCAGCGCCACGAGGCGTCCGCGCACGCCAGCCCGCTGCGGCTTGAAGCAATCGGCGACGCTCAGCAAGGTCAAGGAAGCGCCGTAAAAATTCAGAGCTGAAATTGACACCAATCCGAGCAGCGCACCAGCCAGCAAAATCCAGCCAAAACCTGGTACCAAGGCATCGGCCGCCTGTTGCATGGCGCCGGCCACGTCGGCGTGCGGGGCCAAGGCCGCGGCAAAGGTCCCCACCAGCATCATCCACACGCCTCCAATAAATGCGCCCACATAGGTCCAAATGAACGAGGCGGCCACGCCCACATTTGGCGGCAGGTAGCGCGAGTAATCACTCACATAAATCGACCAGCTCAATTGATAAGCGGCAGCGGCAAAGAATGTCACCAGGAACGGAATCGCCTTGAATTGCCCAAGGGTAAGCAGCAGTGGCGGGACTGGGATAACCAGCAGTGCGCCGAGGGTGAACACCGCCAGCAACGCCAGCATCAAATAGGCGAACGCCCGCTGCAGCCGATGGATCCAGTCATAGCCGACCGCGGCGACCCACAGCGCAAAAAAACTAAAGCAAAGAATAATCGTGGCGTCATTCACCGTCCGTCGGCCCATCAAATGGTGCACGGCCTGCGCGGCGAGCACGCCGTTAAACGCGTTGTAACCGATATAGGCAATCAGCGCGACTATCCACACGAGCAGCGCGCCCATGTAGCCAAATTGCGGGCGCGATTGAATGAGCTGCGGCAACCCGAGCTGGGGACCCTGCGTGGAATGAAAGGCCATAAAGAAAGTACCCAGGGCGCAGCCACCGACTACTGCAAGGGCCGTCCACAACATCGTGCCCCCGAGTGACACGCCAATAACGCCCACCGCCAGCGTGGCGAGATTTGCGTCACCCGAGAACCAGACTGGCCAAAGGTCCCGCACCTTGCCGTGGCGTTCGGCGTGGGGCACATAGTCAATCGAATGCGCTTCGATCATGGGTTGTGTACGGCCCGCGGACCAGCGGCCGGAGGTGCGGCCATTGGCTTCAGTATAGGAGCGTGATTGCAAAGACTGGCACGATGCACCCGCGTGGTGAAGCGGGCACACCCAGTTAATATATAATGAGTATTCAATATGTTAAAAGTATAATCTGCGTTGTTACTGTAGATATTTTCCGTCTCCCCCCCCCACCCTCACAGGCGCTTGCAGCAATGATATTACCCGCGCAACCGCAGGCCCTGCGGGTCGTACAGAGGCGCGAGCCTGAGCTGCGCCGCGCAGGGTTCGCCCAAGATTTCGATGATCAATTCCTCGCCGTCGCGCGCGAGCTCGCTGGGTACGTAGCCGGCGGCGAGGCTTTTGTTGATGCAGTGCCCGTAGGCCCCCGAAGTCACGTAACCAACCGCGTCCCCGTCCTTGATGATTGACTCGTACCCCACAACGTCGGCATCGCCCGCCTCGACCTCCATGACCACGAATCGGCGTCGGGGTCCCGTCGCCCGTTCGGCCACCGCCGCGGCGCGCCCAACGAACTCGGCCTTGCTGAAATCAACGAAACGATCGAGCCCGGTTTCGGCGGCGGTGTAGTCCGGACGGAAGTCCTTGTTGAACGAGCCGTAGCCTTTCTCTAGCCGGAGCGAGGACAGCGCACGGCCGCCGAAATGCACCAGGCCCAGGTGCGCGCCCGCTTCGCACAGCTCCTCGTACAGCGTGAGGAAATAGTCGGGCGTGGTCCATAGTTCATAACCGAGCTCACCAGTAAACCCGGCCCGCGTGAGGATAGTGGGGGCGAGTCCGACCGCCGTCTCCATGACGTGGAACAGCTTGAAGGCCGCCGCCGAAAGGTCAGCGCGCACCAGTGACTGGAGCAGTTCGCGTGAGCGCGGTCCGGCGATCGAGACCCCCACCCAGGTGGAAGCGGCCGAGCGCAGCGAGACATCGTCCGGCGGCATGCTCGACTGCCACCAGCGCATGTGAAATTCCTCGGCGAACCCGGAACCCACGATCATGAATCGGTTTGTATCAAGACAGGCAATGGACAGGTCACCCATGATGCGTCCGGCTGGATTGAGCATGGGCGCGAGCGCGAGCCGTCCGGGAGAAGGAATGCGTGAGGCAAAGATATGATCAAGCCACGCTCGTGCGCCTCGTCCCGTGACCTCGTACTTGCCGTAATTGCTGGTTTCATAAAGACCGACACCTGCGCGCACCGCCCGACATTCGGCTTTGACAATGCCGAAGGCCTCCGAGCGTCGGTACGTGGGAGTTTCGGTCGGCGCAACCCCGCGTGGCGCGAACCACAAGGGATGCTCGAGTCCAAAGTTCGCCCCCATAGCCGCTCCGGCGGCGATCAGCCGATCGTAGATCGGTGAGCGGCGCAGCGGCCGTGCGGCCGGCAACTCCTCGTTGGGATACGTCAGACGAAAGCGCCGCGAATAATTCTCGGGCACCTTCAGCGAGGTGTACTTGGGGGTCGCAAAGGCTCCGAATCGCGCGACGTCCATGGAAAGGATGTCCTGCCCGGGATCGTTTTCAGCCATCCACCGCGACAGCACCAAGCCGATCCCGCCTCCCTGACTAAAGCCGGCCATCACAGCGCAGGCGACCCAGTAATTCCTGAGTCCACGCACCGGACCCACCAAGGGATTGCCGTCCGGCGCAAACGTGAACGGCCCGTTGATGGCTTTGCGGATTCCCGCGCGACCGAGCGCGGGAAAGTGCCGAAAGCCAACCTCGAACTGCGGCGCCAGGCGTTCAAAATCATCGGGCAGCAGCTGCATCGAAAAATCATCCGGCGTTTTGAGCGGTGACCAGACAATGCCGTGCGGTTCATAGGTACCGATCAGCGCCCCGCCGCGCTCCTGGCGCATGTAGATTTCGCCCGCATAATCGGTCGTGTTTACAATTTCGCGTTCTCGGCCCTCAAGCTCCGGAATATCCTCGGTCAGAAGATAATGGTGCTCCATGGCCAACACGGGCAGTTCAATCCCCACCATCTGTCCGACTTCTCGGGCCCAAAGACCGGCGCAATTGACCACATGTTCAGCACGCACCGTGCCTTTGTCGGTGACGACGTCCCATGAGCCGTCGCGACGCGCGTGCAACGAAAGCACACGGGTGTGGCGTTCCACCGAGGCGCCCAGAGTACGCGCGGCCTTGACGTAGGCTTGTGTGGTGCCCGAAGGATCGCAATGGCCGCCGTCGGCGCGCCAGAGTGCGCCAATGAAATAACTGGTGTCGATCAACGGATTGAGTCGTTGCGCTTCCTCCAGGGAGATCATCGAAGTTTCCATGCCCAGATACCGAGCGCGCGAACAGATCAGCTTTAGGCTGTCGAGCTCCCCTTGCGTGGCCGCCAGCATCAGTCCGCCATTGGCGTGCAGTCCGCACGATTGCCCGGACATGGCTTCGATCTCACGATACAGATCGATCGTGTATTTTTGCAGCCGCGAAATATTGGCCTCGCCGTTGAACGTGTGCATGCCACCTGCGGCATGCCAGGTCGAGCCCGAGGTCAGCTCGCTCTTTTCAAGCAGCAGCACGTCGCTCCAACCGATCTTGGCCAGATGAAAAAGCGTGCTCGCTCCGACGACCCCACCTCCGATGACTACCGCCCTGGCGGAATTCTTCATTACGCACTCCCACCGAACAGATCGAGCGTGTCGTTCGCAGATTGCGGCAACAGCCCACACACCCCTGCACTGGCGAGGAGCCACTCGCGAAAATGACGGGCCGTAGTTGCGGGCGTCAAGACCAGCAGGCCGCTGGGGATGGCAGCGATCACCACCGCGGACTGCGCCATGATTGTGGCCACGGCCCTCCCGGTGGGTAAACCGCTCTCATGCAGGTCAACGCGGCACGAGCGTGCCAACAATTCGCGCGCCATCGGCCCTGACAGGTGCAAGAGCACCAGCGCGGAGGACAGGTCCACCGAGGTGGCGATGCCCGCGCAGGCGGTTTGCCACTGGGCCGCGCGCGCTCCTGCCGGTGTGGAAGCCTGCAGAACCAGCCAGCGCTCCGGCCGCACGCTCATCGTCAACCATCGCCCGGTGGCCACCACACGGCCAAACCCGGGTAATGTGAGGCCGCGTGCCGCGGCGATGTTTTCCAGTTCGCGGATCCGGCCGGGGCGAGCGACGATCTCGATCACGTCGGATCGATAGTCGTTCAGGTGCACGCCCGCCTCCAGAACCGTGTCCACACTGGCCTCAAGCCCGGACACGATGATTCTCCGGGTCAAACATGTGTGCACTGACGATCGCCACTTCAGTCTGCTCGTCGTGCGCGGGGGACGCGGCGACCAGGCGTTGGCCTAGCCGCGAACGCCCGGTCGCCAGTAGCGCGAGCCCCACCCAGCCGTCAATGGCCGCACCGGCGCTTACCGAAGTCAGGTAACCGAGGCTGGGGTGGGTGCTACCGGGCCTAAGCAATTGCGCACCGTTTCGCAATTGTTTGTTGGGATCGAGCGGGCGCACCCCGACCAGCTGCAGGCGATCAGGCGTACTAAGCCCTGGGCGTTGCGACAGCACGCGGCCCACGAAGTCACCGTTTTTCTTCAACAGGCGCCCCATCCCCAGGTCCTCTGCAGTCGTGTTGCCATTGAGCTCGGCTCCGGTGACGTGGCCTTTTTCGATGCGCAGTGTGTTTAAGGCGTCCAGACCATACGGGACAATGCCGTAACGGGTTCCGGCATCGAGTACCGCTGTCCACGCGGCACGAGCGTGCTGCGCGGGGACAGACAGCTCGTAGGCGAGTTCGCCTGAGAACGAAATACGGTACACCCGGCCCGCGATGCCCGCGGTCTGCGCCGCAGCGGCTGACATGAAGGGAAATCCCGCATTGCTCAGATCAAGTCCGGTCACTATGGCCTGAAGGACCTCGCGCGAACGGGGCCCGGCCACCGCGAACTGTGCCCATTGGTCGCCCACGTCGGTCAATACAACCTCAAACTGCGGGCATGCCGCCTGCAAGTGGAATTCCAGATGCTCGAGTACGGTCGAACTGTTCGCCGTCGTGGTGGTGATTAAGAAGTGTTCCGCCCCGAGCCTTGAGGTCGTTCCGTCGTCAAGCAGCATGCCGTCTTCGCGCAGCATGATCCCATAACGCGCAGCGCCGACTCGCAAAGTGGAAAAAGTGTTCGCATAGACGAAATCGAGAAACTTCGCAGCGTCCGGTCCCTGCACGTCGATCTTGCCCAAGGTCGACACGTCCGTTACGCCCACCGACGTGCGCACCGCGCGCGCCTCCCTAAGGACCGCCTCCCAGCCAGGCTGCTGCGAGTACACCAGAGGCCGGCGCCACAGACCAATGTTGGCGAAACTGGCGCCCGCGGCCTGGTGCCAGTCTTGCAAGGGCAGACGTCGTTTGAGTTTGAAGTGCGCGCCCACTTCCGCTCCGGCCAGCGCGGCAAAAGGGATCGGCTGCGCGAACGGGCGCGGCTTAGGCTGCCCCACTTCAGCCACGCTCAGCCCTCGTGCCTGTGCCAGGATCGCGCTGCCGAGCAGACCGCCGATGCGCCCTTGGTCGGTGGCCATGCCGTGCGTTGTATAACGCTTCATGTGCTCGACGTGCTCGTAACCCTCGCGCGCAGCGAGCCGAATGTCCTCGCAGGTCACATCGTTCTGAAGATCGACGAAGGCCTTGCCTCGCCCGGCCACTTCCCACAATGGGTTGATTAGCGTGTGCTCCGGATCGGCCGGAAGTGCAGGCTCCGCTACGGAGCCCAAGTCATAACCGAGCTGTGCCGCGACCATCTGGGCCGCACACTCCCCATCACGAGCCGCCGCAGCGAGTCCGAACACGCCGCGCGCTGCTCCGGCCATCTGGCCGCTTGCGGGGGCAAGCGCCGCCACGTGAGCCGAAATTTCCTCACGCCATTGCAATTGGGCGCTCAGTTGGCTCGCCAGCGCCGTATTCGGTGTGTATCCGCCGGAAATCAGCAGGCAGTCCGCCTCGATCTTGCGACCGGCGCGAGCGTCCCGGCAGGCCACGTGAACTGCGCGCACCCCGGCGCGCCCGCTCACCCCATTGATCGTTGCCCCTGCGGTAACTTCAATGCCCAGCGCGCGTGCGCGCTCGGCTCCCGGGCTCGCCGTGCGAGCGTCGATGACGCCGCCGCAGCGAATCCCGGCCGCGGCCAATGCAAAAACGCTTTCGTAGGCTTCATCGGTGTTAAGGAAAAAAACCGGACGCCGGCCCACGGCGACGCCATAGCGCCTCAGAAACTTATGTGCGGCTCCGGCGAGCATGACCCCCGGCACATCGTTGCCCGGAAAAGCGATCAGGCGTTCGATCGCGCCGGTCGCCAAAATAGTGGCCTTAGCGCGTACCACCCGTAAGCGCTCGCGCATTCCTCCGAATCGGGACGATTCGGCCGGATTGAGACTCTGAAGGGCCGCATATACGCCGTGACCGTAGGCACCGATTATCGCCGTGCGGGCGAAGCAACGTACGTTGGCCATTGCTTCGAGCGCTGTGAATGCCGCTTCCCGCCATGGTGTCCAGCGCTCATCGAGCAGTAAGCCTCCGCCGAGGACTGCATCCTCATCGGCAACCAGGACGCGCATTCCACGCCGTCCCAGGCGCTGCGCCGCGGCAAGGCCGGCGGCGCCGGCGCCCACCACTAACACATCGACATGATCGTGGATGGTCTCGGCAGGGGTGTGTGGGGCGCCCTTGCTGGCAGCCAAGCGCCCCAGCCCCGCGGCCCGTCGCAGCAGAGGTTCGTAGATGCGTTCCCAGGCCGGGCCGGGTGTCATGAAGGTTTTGTAGTAGAAGCCGGCAGGCAAAAATCTTGCGAACAGGTCGTTGAGGGCGAACGCGTCAAAGCGGAGCGACGGCCAGCGATTCTGGCTTTCGACCTCAAGGCCCTCGTAAAGCTCGAGCGTGGTGGCCGGACGATTGGGCTCGCGGCTGCCGCGACTGCAAACTTCGACGAGGGCACAAGGTTCCTCGGATCCGCAGGTCACGATCCCACGTGGACGGTGGTATTTGAGGCTACGCCCTACCACGCGTTGGCCGTTGGCGAGCAGCGCCGAGGCCAGGGTGTCCCCTGACAAACCCCGCATCCGGTGCCCGTCGAATCGAAACGCGACAGGCTTTTGGGAGTCGGTCAGCAGCCCTTGTGCGATGCGCGCCGGCCCCCACATCAGCCCGTCACCGCGCGAATCTCATGCGTGAGCGTATGACGGGATACTTTGAGGAGCTTGCGGCACCCGCCCACGTGCAACCACCACTCGAGGTGCCAGTTGCACTCGTTCCGACGTTCATACACGTAGGCCGTGTACGCGGCCAGTGGTGCCTCGCTGGATGGGCGGGTGAGCGAAGCGTCGCCTCGGTACCGAAATTCGATTTCGTCCCGCGCCCCGCACCACGGACAGCAAATACGCAACACTTTTCAGGGATGTCCGTCAATGTGCATAGGGGTAAGGACCAATACCACGCTCGTCGACGGTGCGGCCCGCGGCAAAACGATTCAAATCCAAGTGTGCCGCCAGCGGGTGCGGGGAACCATGCGCAATGAGATGCGCGGTGCACATGCCACCGGCCGGAATCGCCTTGAAGCCACCGTAACACCAGCCGCCATTGAGAAGCAGCCCCTCGAGCGGCGTCTTTGAGATGATGGGCGAACCGTCCATCGACATGTCCATCACGCCGCCCCACTGCCTCAACACCCGCAGCCGCGCGAGGGCGGGCATCACGGTAACGCCCGCCGCGGCGACTTCCTCGGCCGTGTACAACGAACCTCGCTGGCCATAGCTGTTGTAGCCGTCTATGCCGCCGCCAAATACCAGTCCGCCTTTGTCCGACTGACTCACATAAAAATGCCCAGCACCGTAAGTCACAACCACGTCGAGGATGGGCTTGATGCTTTCGGTGACAAACGCCTGCAGCACGTGAGTCTCGATGGGCAAGCGCAGCTCCACCATCGCCGCGAGGCGCGAAGAATGGCCGGCCACAGCCAGGCACACGATGTCGGCCGCCACGAAACCGCGGGTGGTGTCCACGCCCGTCACGCGCTGCCCCGCGCGGCGTATGCCTGTGACTTCGCAATGTTCAACGATGTCTACGCCGGCGCGGGATGCCGCGCGCGCATAACCCCAGGCGACCGCGTCGTGTCGGACGGTGCCGCCGCGAGGTTGCAGGAAACCGCCCAGTACCGGGAAACGCCCGCTGTCCAGATCGATGAGTGGAACCAACCTTTTTACCGAGTCACGGCTCAGGGCCTCGGCGTCCACGCCCAGCACCCGCATCGCGTTAGCGCGGCGGGTGAATAAATCGCGCTGCGCCTCGGTATGAAACAAATTGAGGGTACCGCGCTGGCTGACCATGGTGTTGAAATTTAGCGTCCGCTCCATTCGCTCCCACAACCGCAGCGAGTAGTCGTAGAAGCGAATGTTGTCCGGGTGGAAATAATTTGAGCGGATGAGGGTTGTGTTGCGCCCGACATTGCCCAGGCCGAGCGGGCCCTTTTCCAAAACCGCCACATCAGCGATGCCAAATTCGCTCGCCAGACAGTAGGCGGTGGCCAGGCCGTGTCCGCCCCCGCCCACAATCACTACCCGGTAGCGGGGCCGGGGGGCCGCCTTGGTCCAAGCGCGCGACCATCCGCGCTGCCCCCTTAGACCCTCGATCAACAACCGCAATCCGGAATAGTGTCCGCCGCCATGCCGCGCGCCCGAAGCGGACTGCGGGTGGATTTCTGGCGTCGCCTTCATCGGTGCTGTGCATAGTAACGCAAGCAGGCCGTGGCGCGGGACTTGACGCGCCCGCCCAATAGCGACAAGTTGCGGCTTCAGGGAGGGAATGTGCCGAAGAAACTGACGTCGCTGTGCGCCTGCGCGATATTGACGTTACTGGTCTCGGCGCCGCTCCACGCCGCAGTCGTGGTCTCCTCGAAGTTATCGAGCGAGTCGGTCATGATCGGTCAGATGATGCGGTTGCTGCTCAATGCCAATGGCATTGCCACTGTTGACCGGACCACGCTCGGCGCAACGCCGGTGGTGCGCAAGGCGCTGCTCGCCGGTGAGATCGACATCTATATAGAGTACACGGGGAATGCGGGTTTTTTCTTTAACCGGCCCTCCGATCCGGCGTGGAAGGACCTACGGCGCGGATATGAGCTGGGCGCAAAGCTGGATTACGCGGCCAATCGAATCGTCTGGCTGACTCCCGCCAGCGCCAGCAATTCCTGGGCCCTGGCCGTGCGCGAGGACATCGCCGCGCCCAACCACCTCTACACCATGAGCGATTTCGCGCGCTGGGTGAGTTCCGGGGCCAAAGTCATGCTGGCCTGCTCGGCAGAATTCGCCAACGCCGGTACTTTGCGTTCCCTGCAGCAAACGTACGGATTCAAATTGCGTCCCGATCAGCTCATCGTGCTGGCTGGTGGAGAAACCTCGGCCACGATCGGCGCGGCGGCCGCGCGCACCAACGGCGTCAACACGGCGATGGTCTATGGCACCGATGGCGGCATCGTTGCGGCAAATCTTCGGATCTTGCAGGATGACCGACATGATCAGCCCGTATACGCGCCGGTCCCGACCATCCGCGAATCGACACTCAAGGGGCAGCCGCAGATCGCACGACTCCTGCAGCCACTGATGGCGAGTTTCGATACCGCGACCCTGCAGCGATTAAACGCCCGGGTCCAGGTGGACGGCGAGTCGGCCGAATCGGTGGCGGCCGATTATTTGAGAGCTAAGGGTCTTGTGCTGTGAGCGCGCTCACGAAAGTCCAGTTCGACCGGCTAGGCGCCCTCCTGGGGTGCTTCGCGGTCGCTGCGCTGATCTTCCTGCCTTTCGTGATCTTCAAGGCGAACCGCATTGTTCCCGGCGATCCGCGAGCGGTGCTGGAGGCCCTGCCATTGCAACCTGCGCTCATGGCGATCGGGGCGGTGTCGATTGCGGTGCTGGCCGCAACCTTTTTTGTCAGTCCCTACCTCCGGCTCGGCACCGCCCTGCTCGGGCTCATCGCCGTGTGTTTAGCCGTGGCAGCGGCCGGGAACTCCCTCACCCCTGCGGGAAGCAAGGTGGTGCGCATCGCCCCGGGCTCAGGATTTTGGCTCCTGCTGTGCAGCTTGGCCCTGATGGTCACCGACGCCATCACGCGGCTGCGACCAGGCCCGCTGATGCGCGTGCTATTGCTGCTGGCCTTCGCTGCAGTGGCGATGGTGAGTCTGGCGCATGGGACTTTTGATCATCTTTCTATCATGCGCGAATACGCGGTCAATGCCGTTCGTTTCGCCCACGAGCTTGGGCAGCACTTATGGCTGGCGGTCGGCTCGCTCGGGGCCGCCCTCCTCGTGGCGCTGCCTTTAGGCGTCCTATGCCATCGGATCCCGCGACTGCGTGGCGGGATCCTCGGGAGCTTAAACCTGATCCAGACCATCCCGGCCATTGCGCTGTTCGGTATTTTAATGGCGCCTCTCGCCGCGTTGGCTGCCGCGGTACCGCTGGCGGCAGCACTGGGGATTCGAGGCATCGGTACCGCACCGGCGTTGATCGCGCTGTTTCTTTACTCCCTCTTGCCGGTAGTGGCGAACACCGTGCTGGGGCTGCAGCGTGTCTCACCCGCCGCCGTGGAGGCCGCGCGCGGCATGGGCATGACGCGTGGGCAGATTCTGGCGACCATCGAATTGCCGCTCGCCGTGCCAGTGATCGTGACCGGAATACGCATCGTGCTGGTGCAAAATATCGGACTGGTGGCCATCGCAGCGCTGATAGGCGCCGGAGGCTTGGGTACCTTTATCTTCCAGGGCATCGGTCAAACCGCCATCGATCTGGTGCTGCTCGGAGCGCTTCCGATCGTGGCGCTGGCCTTCTCGGCCGCGGTGCTGCTCGACGCGTTGGTTGAATCGATGGATCGCACCCGACCGTGATCAAGCTTGAGAACCTCAGCAAGCACTACGGCGCCGCGCGGGTGGTCGATGGGGTGTCCATGACGATCGAACCGCACACGATCACGGTGATTGTCGGGACCTCGGGTTCGGGCAAATCGACCCTGCTGCGCATGATCAACCGGCTGGTTGAACCCACCAGCGGACGCGTTCTGATCGATGGCCACGATACGGCGGCGGAACCCGCTCATCTGCTGCGGCGGCGCATTGGCTACGCCATTCAGGGACACGGGCTGTTCCCGCATCGTACCGTGGCGGAGAATATTGCGACCGTGCCGCAGCTGCTACACTGGGAGCCCAAGCGCATCCAGGCGAGGGTCCGTGAGTTGCTTGAGGTCTTCCAGCTCGAGCCCGATACCTACGCGCATAAATTCCCGCACCAGCTCTCCGGGGGGCAGCAACAACGCGTCGGAGTCGCGCGGGCGCTGGCTGCCGAGCCGAACGTGCTGCTTATGGATGAACCCTTCGGTGCGCTCGATCCCATCATTCGTGCCAAGGCCCAGGAGGATCTGCTGGATCTGCACCGGCGCTACGGCACCACGATCGTGCTGGTCACCCACGACATGGACGAGGCCTTCCGGCTCGGAAACCGGATTGCGGTCATGAGCCAGGGTCGGGTGCTTCAGTACGACCGGCCCGCGATGTTGCTGACCCGGCCGGCCGATCCGTTTGTCGCCCGCATGACCGGCAGTGCCGACCGCGCCCTGAAATTACTCTCGCTGACCACCGCAGGAGAGGCCGCGGTGCCCGGGAGCGCAGACGGTGCCCCCATCTCCGCGAGCGCGTCGCTGCGTGAGGCTTTGTCCGAGCTGGTCTGGCGTGGCAGCGAGTCGGCCCTCATTATCGACGAGCAGGGCAAGGCGCGCGGCTGTCTCAGCGTCGAGGCAATACTCGCGCACGGACGCTCGCATTGATGCCCAAGAGCGCCACGATCCTGCGGGTGGCCGCGCTGATCCTGTTGCTGGCTTTCCTTCTTGCTCCACAACGCTTCGCACCCGTGTTCGCGCCCCTGACGCAGTACGGGGCCCCGGCGATTTACGATCAGGGCAATTTGCTGACGCTGACCTTGGCCCACCTCGGTACCGTGCTTGCCGCTGCGCTGGCCAGCACCGTGGTCGCGATGGCGCTGGGAATCGGAGTGACACGCGAGCGCGGGGCGGAATTCCTGCCGCTGTCGCGCACGTTGGTTAATGTCGGCCAGACTTTTCCGCCGGTGGCCGTGCTGGCCGTGGCTGTGCCGCTGGTGGGATTTGGCGAGAAACCCACCTTGATTGCCTTGTTCGCCTACGGGCTGCTGCCCATCTTTGAGAACACGATCGTGGGGATAAAGTCTTGCCCGCCAGCGCTTCTGGAGGCGGCCAGCGGCATGGGCATGAGTGCGTGGCAGCGTCTGCGCTCGGTGGAATTGCCGCTCGCCATGCCGATGATCCTGGAAGGAGTGCGCCTGTCCCTGGTGATCAACGTGGGCACCGCCACGATCGGATCAACCGTCGCGGCCAAGGGTTTGGGCGAAGTCATCATTGCCGGGCTCTTGTCCAACAATACCGCGTTCATTCTGCAGGGCGGACTGGTGACGGGTCTGATGGCGGTACTGCTCTACGACGCCATGGCCACGGTCGAGCGGAGGTATTGCAGGGTCGCGCGGGCAGATTAAGACAACTACGTTATTTAACGGATGATGAGGCGCAGCACACTAAAACAGCCCGTTTACGAGTACACTGTAGGACTATGACGACACCGATTCTGGCCCTGTAATTCAAAGGTGAGCGCAACGACCGCGAAAGGTTACGTTAGGACCAGTGCAGTGGAACTGCCGACACTGCTCTTGGTCTTGGTCACCTACGGTGGCTGGCTCACTATTACTCTGGCTTATGGCCACTGGCCGTTGGCCGTCGTCGCGCCCCTGGGGGCGCTGCTCGTAACACTGCACGGATCTTTGCAGCATGAAATCGTGCACGGTCACCCGACGCGATGGCCCGCGGTGAACCGGCTGATGGGGATCGTGCCCCTGTCACTGTGGCTGCCGTACATACGCTATCGGCAGAGTCACCTGCAACACCATCGCGACGAGCGAATCACCGATCCGTTCGACGATCCTGAGTCCTACTACTGGACGCCTGAAGAGCTGGCGCAATTGAGCCCGCCTACCCGTCTGCTGCTGCGGGTGCAGCAGACCCTGGCCGGCCGGATGATTGTCGGCTCGGCCTGGACGGTGGGCCGATTCTATTGGCACGAGTGGCGCTCGCTGCGCAATAACAAGTCGAACCTGCGTTCGGTGTGGCTCGAACACTTGTTGTGGTGCGTCCCGGTTGTGCTATGGCTCAAGCTTGTTTGTGGCATGCCGCTGTGGATCTATCTGCTGACGATGATCCTGCCCGCCAACGCGATCGTGTTGATTCGTTCTTTTGCTGAGCATCGGGCGCGCCCCGGCGTGCGCGAGCGCATCGCGGTGGTCGAGAGTTCCTGGCTGCTCGGTCCGCTGTTCCTGTTCAATAATCTGCACTCCCTCCACCACGAAGCACCAAGCATTCCCTGGTATCACTACCCGGCGCGCTATCGCCGGATCCGTGAACGGCTGGCCGCGGAAAACGGCGGACTGATTTATGTGACCTATTTTGACGTGGCGCGCCGATTTCTGTTCCGCCCTCACGATGCTCTGCAGCACCCCACAGGCCGTATTCAACGCAATCAGGCCGGCTGATCGTACCCCGCCGCTCTGGCCTCGCGCTCCCAGTCCATTAGCACGGAGTATGTGTCCTCGGTAACGGGGGCAAATCCTTCCAGCTGCAACAAATCGGCCAGGCGGGCGAACCAGGGCCGGTCGGATGCCGCCAACAGCGCGGCACGCAGCCGTTCAATGGCCGCTTGCGGAACGGTAGAGACCGCGACCAAGGCGGGGATCGGTGCGGTGGCAGTGGATTCCAGCACACGCACGCCCGATACGAGCTGCGGAGCATGGCGAGCAATCAGGGCGTGCCAGTAGGCGTCCAATGGTCCAATATCAATGCGCCCCTCGCGCACGCCGTCAAGAATATTGCGCGCCGTTATGAGATTGCCCACCATCTGGCCGTACAAGGCGGGGCGCGCGGAGCTGCGATAACGGAGCAGGTGATGGCGGAACGCATTGAAGCCGGAGTGCGAGTGCGCAACGGTGTAGCCCGCGCGTCCCCCGAAAGTGTCTTCGAGGCGCTGGTAGGGAGCGTCCTGGCGCACGATTAGATCCGTGCGGTACACAGCGCGACCTTCCGCCCAGGCCGCGCTGGGGATGGGCGCTGCGATCGGCACCACCGGCGAAAGTCGCTGCGCGATGGGATACCCGCACATGAACACCATGCCCAAATCGCGACGTGCCCAAAGCCGCTCGAGTGGCTGAGGCGCCGGATACGCCAGGTACCGCAGCTCCACGTCCGCCTCCTTGGCCACATGCCCTAGCAACCGTTCCCAGCCGCGCTCGACATCGGGCGTCACCGCGTACATGCGGGCATTGATGAGCAACGGGTCCATGGCGGATGGCCGGATCGTCAGCCAGAGCGCGCGATTTCGGCCGTGCGGCGCGCGACGAAGGCCTCAAGGGCCTCTTTGACCGCCGCATCGAGCGGTGGGGCCACGTACTGGGCCAGCAATTTTTTCCACAGGCCGGTGGCCCTTTGTGTGGCGTTGCGCGAACCGGCATCGGTCCAGTTCTCGAAATTCGACCAATCGGACAGCAAGGGCCGGAAAAACGCCGACTCGTAGCGGGCCAGGGTATGCGCCGAGCCAAAGAAGTGGCCTCCAACCGGAATGTCCTTGATGGCTTCGATTGCTAGATCATCGTCGCTGAACTGCACCGGCTTGAGGATCGCGGCCCAGTTGCGCAACAGCTCGGCGTCCACCACGATCTTTTCCAACGAAGCGGTCAATCCGCCTTCGAGCCAGCCGCAGGCGTGATTGATCAGGTGGCTGTGACTCAGCACCGCCGCCTGCAGCGAGAAGGCCGTTTCATAGGTGGACTGCGCGTCCACGGTGGGGGAGGCATTCACCCCGCTGCTTCGCACCGGCAGCCTGAGCCGGCGCCCGATCTGGGCGCTGGCAATTACCGCGTGCACGTATTCGGGGGTGCCAAAGGCCGGCGAGCCGGTGCGCATGTCGACGTTGGAGGTAAACGCCCCCATAACGCACGGTGCCCCGGGGCGGACCAGCTGGCACAGCGTGATCACACCGAGCGCCTCGGCGGTTTGCTGGACCAGCGCGCCCGCTAGCGTAATCGGGGCCATCGCGCCCATGAGCGTAAATGGCGTGATGACCACGCACTGGCCGTGGCGCGCCAGCACCATGATGCAATCAAGTATCTCGGCGTCGACCCGACGGGGTGAATTGACGTTGGTGACGGTGAGCAAGGTGGGCCGAGTGGCCAGTTGCTCGATCGTGCAGCCGTGTTCGATCGCCGACATGGCGATCGCGTCCTCGGCCTGCAGGCCGCCCACGCCCCGCGCCGCCCACACGATATCCGCGTATTCAATATGGGCCTTGAAGATCTCCAGGTGTCGCACGGGCACTGGAATATCCACCGGTTCGACCACGATGCCCCCTTGCCAGTGCAGGACACCGAGCGTGTGGGTCAATCGCAGGATATTGCGGAACCCCTCCAGGTCACCGTAGCGGCGCCCTCCTTCCATGTCGCTGATGTTTGGTGCGCCGCTGACCGGGCCGAAATTTACGATATTCCCGCCCACGTGCAGGTGGCGTGCCGGATCCCGGGAGTGCAATACAAAACGTTCTGGCGCATGGGCCAGTTGCGCATCGACGATATCGCGCCCCATACGCACTATTTGCGAGGCGTCATCGACCAGAGCGCCCGCGCGCCGGTAATAGTCGCGGGCGCTGGCGCTTCGAATCTCAAGTCCGACCTCTTCCAGTATCCGGAAGGCCCCGTCCACAATTCGCTCGACCTGCTCGGCCGTCAGGATCTCTAGCGGAGGCCACGGATTGCTCAGGCGCCCGATCGGCGCCAGCGACGGACCCGTTGAGCGGGGGGCGCGCCCTCGCTCGCGCCTCCTCGAGACTATCGGCACGTCGGGATTATGGGGTTCCGGTGAATGCTGGGGCGGATCGGGGCTCGTCACACCCGCGATAGTGAGGCTTCGATGAGGCCGTACGCAACTGGGCACGGCACCGGCGGGATTCGGGAAATCAGCCCCCCCAAGACTTCGGTCGAAACTTGCGCGGTTACCGCGAATCCTTAAATCCGGTTGCAACAATCCAAAGCTATGGTGTTGTTTATGAGCCTCAGAGATCTAAAATAGGTATGCACAAATCGAGAATTAAGATCGACCCGGGCTGGATTCAACGCACAAGGGCGCGTAGAGTCGGCCCGGGCATCGCACCGGAGTTGTGACCGGTGTGCTTGCACGGGACCGGGCTATTCATCAACAGGGGATGTCACTTGAATTCAAACCAATCGATTCAGCGCGCAATCTTTGCCATTTTGGGGACCGCTGGCGCCGCCGCTACACTCGGCCCGCGCGCCATGGCCGCCGATGCCACCGCCGCTGGCAGCACGTCCATAGGCCTGGAGGAAGTTGTTGTTACCGCGCAGCGCCGTACTGAGAATCTCCAGGACGTACCTATCACGATCCAGGCGACATCCGGCCAGCAGCTCCAGCAGCTGAATGTCACGACGGTCAACGAGCTGCTCAAGTACACGCCCAACGTAACCTTTAGCAGCAACGGCCCGGGCATGGGCAATATCTTTATGCGCGGTCTGAGCTACGGCGGCGCCCCCAATCAATCGCAGGCCACCATCGCCCCGATGCCCAACGTGGCGCTGTACCTGGACGATCAGTCGATGGCCTTCCCCGGCCGTAATAACGACGTCTACCTGGTTGACCTCGAGCGGGTCGAAGTGCTCGAAGGCCCGCAAGGCACCCTGTATGGCGGAGGCTCGCAAGCGGGCGCGGTCCGATACCTCACGAATAAGCCCAAACTGAACGTGACCGAGGGTGACTTCAACGCCGGCTACGGCACCACCTCGGGCGGCGATCCCAACAGCAACGCCAATGCCACCATCAACCTGCCCGTGATCACGGACAAGATGGCCGTGCGGTTGACATTCTTTACCGACAATCGTGGCGGTTATATCGACAATGAGCTTGGAACAATCCAGGTCCCGGCGGCGACCGTTCCGCTGCCGCGCCCGGCCGGCCCGGTAGCCGACAACGCGGGCCTCGTAGGGTCAAACCTCAACCCGGTCACTTACGGGGGTGGCCGCGTTTCGGTGCTTTATAAGTTCACCGACAACTGGGACCTGCTGGTTCAGGACAACTTCCAGCATTTCACAGCCGACGGCTACTTCCGGTCTGAGCCGACCGCTCCGGACGGCCGCGCGCTGGCGCCTTATCAACTTGTGGCATTTGCGCCCGCTTTTGACAAGGACAGCTACAACAGCGTCGCCTGGACGGTCAACGGCCATTTGCCGGCCGACATGCACTTCGTGTACACGGGCAGCTACCTTGACCGCAACATGGATCAGCAGGAGGACTACTCCAACTACCTGACGTCCAGGCACGGCTCGTATTACGCCTGCAGCGGATCAGGTGCGGGATACGCCTACTTCCGGTCGGCCAAGGCGACGACCTGCTACAAACCAGTGGGCACCTGGCGCGACACCGTGGATTTGACGCACCAGAGTCACGAAATGCGGCTCAGCACCTCGGATGAATATCGGTTGCGGGGCCTCGTAGGCGCGTTCTACGAGACCAACGTGATCAAAGACGTCATGAACTTCAACTACATGCCCATACCGCAGTGCGACGCCGCCAACCTGGCGATATCGGCGGCGGGCGGGCCCGATTGCGTGGCGGCTACGGGCCCTATAGCCGGTTACTACGCTCGTAATCCTGGCTTGCGACTCGGGACACATACGGCCTTCGGCGAAGACATCAGGCGTGGATTCAACCAGGTCGCGTTTTTTGCCTCGGTGGATTTTGACCTGATTCCGAAAGTGTTGACCTTGACCGCCGGAACACGCCACTACCATTACGACGAGTTCGAGCAGGGCTCGGAATATTACAGCGCCACCTCCAGCGTTTTGAACGTGCCGAACGGGACTCAGCCTGTTAAAGGATTTGGCATCAACCTCCGCAAGAGCGAGAGTGGATTTAAGAGCCGCGCCAACCTGACCTGGCATGTCACGCCCGATATGCTGGCCTACTTCACCTGGTCACAGGGATTCCGTCCCGGCGGTTTCAATCGAACCAAGACACTGCTCGATGGGACCGTCAAGCTCGCGTCCGTGGCACCGGCCGGCGCCGGTGGAGTCGATAAACAATTCTACAAACCGTCTGGTTACGATTCGGACAACCTGACCAACTACGAGGTGGGCTTTAAGACCGAGTGGCTGGATCACCGGTTGCAGATCAATACGTCCTTGTACCAGATGGATTGGAAAAACGCCCAGCTGGTGCTGTTCGACCCGGTTCACTTAGGCAACACGACTTTCGTCGTCAATGGTCCGAGCTATCGGGTCAAGGGGCTGGAGGTACAGGTGAACGCCCGTCTGACCGATCAGCTGACCCTGCAAGGGTCCGGTGTGTGGAACCGTTCGAAACAGACCGATGCGCCATGCCTGATCGCCAACAGGGCCACGGCCACGGGCGCTGTGGTCGGTCAGTGCATCACGCAGGTGAACGGCCTGCCCTACACCAATCCCTACGGCGTGCTGGGAACGTCCCCCGCGTTTTCGCCTGCTCAACAATATAACGCTCGGCTGCGGTATGACTGGAATGCGGGCGAGTTGAAAGCCTTCGCTTCGGCCGGCATGAACTTCCAGGGTTCGATGCGCAACCAACCGGCGAGCTACCCGGACGGGAATGATCCGGCGTATAACCCCCCGACCACCACCCTGCTCCGATACACGATGGCGAGTTATACGACCTACGACGCCACCATCGGTATCGCCAAGGACGCCTGGACGATGCAATTGACGGGCAATAATCTCTCCAACAATGACGCCAGCATGCACACGAGCTCGGGCCAGTTCATCAAGTCCGAGGTGCCGCTGCGCCCGCGCGTGGTGACACTGCAACTCGGCTATAAGTTCTAAGCTCGTTCGCTTGCAGTAAAATCAGGGGCGGACTTCGAGTCCGCCCTTTTTTTATGGAAATTCATGTCGTCGACCGAACCCACAACTACGAGCGCCGCAGTGGCCACCGAAATTGCGCAGCTCCGGGAGCTGCTCAGGCACAAGCAGTTCGCTGACGTACTGGCGATGGGCAACGCGCTGCTGGCGCGGGTGCCCGAGCAACGCGATGCGCTGCTGCTGGTGGCCGTCGCGCAGCGTAATCTGGGGCAGGTGCCGGACGCATTGCAGACGCTTGCGGTACTCGAGCGCCATCATCCCCGCTTTAGCCGACTGTACGAGGAACGTGGCCATTGCTATGTCGCCCTCCGCCAGGCACCCCAGGCCACTGCGGCCTTCGAGCAGGCCGTAAACCTCAATCACGCCCTGCCCGCCAGCTGGAGCATGCTCGAGGGCCTCCATCGGATGTCAGGGCATACCGGTGGCGCTCAGGCCGCGGCGAGTCAACTGGCCACTCTGCGAAAGCTACCCCCTCCCGTGGTGGCGGCCACGGCGCTGTTCCTGGACGGGGATCTGGAGTTGGCAGAGCCGATGGTGCGCGCCTTTTTGCTCGAGCACGGCAATGAAGTGGAAGCCATGCGACTGCTGGCGCGCATCGGCATGGCCCGCAAGGTGTTCGACGATGCGGAATTGTTGCTTAGCGCCGTGCTCGAGATCGCCCCCGATTATCGCGCGGCACGCGCGGAATACGCCGAAGTGCTGATCGAGATGCAAAAGCACGCCCAGGCGACATCCGAGGTCAGTCGTCTGATACGTGAGGATCCGGAGCATCGGCTCAATTATCAGGGATTGCAGGCCACCGCCGCCGTGGGCCTGGGGGAACACGAAAAGGCGGTGACCCTGTACCGCGGGCTGCTGCAAGGCACCAGAGCAGACGCCGACGTGCACCTGTCGATCGCACACGCGCTGAAGACCATTGGGCGACGTGAAGAGGCGATCGAGTCCTACCGCAACGCCGCCGCCGCCCGACCTGATTTCGGCGATGCCTACTGGAGCATCGCCAATCTGAAGACGTACCGCTTTACGGCCGAGGAACTCGCGCGCCTCAAGGCGCTGCAAGCGGACCCGGCCGTGGGCAAGGTTGACCGTTACCACCTTTGTTTCGCGCTTGGAAAGGCTCTGGAGGATCAGGGCGATTACGCACAGTCGTTCCATTATTACGAGATGGGCAATGCGCTCAAGCGTGCCGAAAGCCGTTATCGGAGCGCGATAATCGAGAACAACACTCGCCTGCAGAAAGAAGTGTGCACGAGCGAGTTCTTTGCGCGACACCGCGCATCAGGCGCCCAGGATCCGGATCCGATATTCATCATCGGACTGCCGCGCGCGGGCTCGACGTTGCTGGAACAGATCCTCGCCTCCCACTCGCAGGTTGAAGGCACCCAGGAACTCGCTTACGTGCAGCAGATCGTGGCCAAGCTTCGCGGCCGAGAACCGGACCTCGCTAATCCGCGCTATCCGCGGGTGCTCAAGGAGATGACGAGCGAGGAGTTTAGAAAGCTGGGCGAACAATACCTGAACGATGCCCGCGTCTTCCGCCATGGGAAGGCGTACTTCATAGACAAGATGCCTAATAATTTCAGGCACTTAGGACTTATTCATCTCATGTTTCCTCGCGCCAAGATCATCGATGCGAGGCGTGAACCCTTGGCCTGCTGCTTTAGCAACCTGAAGCAACTCTTCGCCAAGGGACAAGAGTTCACCTACAGCATCCAGGACATAGCCCATTACTACCGGACGTACCTGGAACTCATGCGGCATTGGAATGGTGTGTTGCCCGGTCGGATCCTGCTTATGCAGCACGAGGAGGTCGTCACGGACCTCGAAGGCAGCGTCAGACGCATGCTGAATTTTTGCGGCCTGCCTTTCGAACCCCAATGCGTGGAGTACTACAAAACCCAGCGCAGTGTGCGGACCGCGAGCTCGGAACAGGTGCGCATGCCCATCTATCGGGAGGGCCTGGATCAGTGGAAGAATTTCGAGCCCTGGCTGGCCGAGCTCAAGGACGCCTTGGGCGATGCCGTGAACCGGTATCGCGATGCCTAATTCGAGCACGCTCAGTCCGCTCGAGATTGGAGCGCTGGTCGCACTCATTAATTCCGGTCGCCTCAGTGAGGCGGAGTTCCAAAGTCGCGCCCTACTCAAGCAGCACCCCACGATGGGCATGCTTTGGAAAGTGCTGAGTGTGGCTCTGGTCAGGCAGGGCAAGGACGCATTGCAGGCGCTGCAGCGCACCGCGGAACTGATGCCGGCGGACGGCGAAGCGCACCGCAATCTCGGCGCTGCGCTCTACGATCGTGCGCAATGGGCCGCTGCGTTGAGCAGTCTGCAGCGGGCGTTGAGGTTACAACCCGACGAACTGCACACGCTCATCGATGCAGCCAATGCGATGCGCAAGCTCGGGCAATCGGCCGAAGCGATCCCCTTGTACCAGAAGGCCTTGGCACTGAGTCCCCATGAGCCCGAGGCGCAGAACAACCTGGGCAACGCCCACCTGGAGTTGCAGCAATATTTTGACGCTGAACGCAGTTACCAGCAGGCCCTCAAGATGCAACCGGGCGATGCTCAGATACTCTGCAACATCGGCTTCGCGCAGACCGCCCTGGGGAGGCGCGAGGAGGCCGCGAGCAGCTACCGTCAAGCGTTGGCACGCAACCCGGTGCTCGTCGATGCCATCAATGGCCTGGGCAACGTGCTTCGTGATCTGGGAGATCGTCGCCAGGCGGCTTCCCTTTTGCGGCGAGCCATCGAGGTGGAGCCTCTGCGCGCGGAATGCCACGCCAACCTGGGGGCGGTACTGTTTGAACTGCGCCGCGTCGATGAGGCAGTAGCCAGCTTCGCGGAAGCGCTGAAGCTCAAGGCCGACTACGCCCCCGCCCATCTGGGCCTGGCGCTTGCGTTCCGGCAACAACGAAGAGCCCACGAGGCCGAAGGCAGCTGCAAGGCGGCGCTGACGGCTGATCCGCAATACGTTGAGGCGGTGGCCCTGCTCGGCGAGCTTGCAGCCGACCGCGGCCAATTTGGCGAAGCCGAGGTGCAGTTTCGACGCGCGATAGACACCAACCCGGACTATGCTCCTGCGTATGCCAGCATCGCTACGCATCGGCGCATGAGCATCGAGGACAGCGAATGGCTGAAGGCTGCGCTGGCTTTGAAGAACAAGCGTTTGCCGCTGGCGCAAGCGATCGGTCTGAATTACGCGCTGGGCAAATACTATGACGACATCAGGGAGTACGAGCTCGCCTTTGATCATTACACCCAGGCTAACCGCTCCAGCAAGCGCTTTGGCTCCCCCTACGATCGTGGTGGATTAACGCTGCGCGTGGATCAGATAATTAAAAGTTTCGACGCGACGTTCTTGCGTCAGAACATCAGCTCTTCGAGCGGATCCGAACGGCCGGTTTACATCGTGGGCATGCCGCGCTCGGGCACCTCGCTGGCCGAACAGATTCTCGCTTCGCACCCTTCCGTCTACGGTGCGGGCGAACTGGTGTACTGGCACGGCGCTTACGAAGCCTTCAGGCATGCCGAACTGGAAGGCAATGCCGCCGCGGGACGGCTCCCGGGTATGGCGCGGGAGTATCTCGAGCGTCTCGAGGCGCTGGACAGTACGGCCAGCCGGGTGGTCGACAAGATGCCGGCCAACTTCTGGTACGCCGGACTCCTGCACGCCGCCTTTCCCCGGGCGCGCATCATTCACATGCAACGCCATCCGTTCGACACTTGCCTGTCCGTTTATTTCCAGAACTTCTTCAACATCGGCTCCTACGCCCACGATCTGGCGGATCTGTCGCATTTCTACGGTGAGTACCGGCGTGTCATGGCTCATTGGCGCCGCCTCTTGCCGGAGACGACACTGCTCGAGGTTCCTTACGAAAACCTGGTGGATGAACCGGAGATCTGGGCCAGACGGATGATCGACTTTGTCGGTCTTACATGGGATCCGCGGTGCCTGGACTTTCATCAGACCGATCGCGTGGTCATCACGGCGAGCAAGTGGCAGGTGCGACAAAAGATCAGCAAGGGCTCAGTGGGACGGTGGCGAAACTACGAAAAACACATCGGTCCGCTGCGCGCGCTAAGCCAGCTGTCGCCTGTTGATTCCGGGCCCTTGTAGCGCAGGTCTATCCCCCGCAGTCGATGGACTAGCCGCCCACGGCGGGTGGAAAGCGCGCCAAGCTCTCAATGTCGTTCAGTTCCTGATCGTTCCGTACGTACATGCGACTGGCATCGCGCTGAGGCTGAAAGTCCCACGACGCGTGACGGCCGACGCGTAGCGCCGCGTCCACCAGGTGACGGCGACGCTGGCTGGCCAGCACCTGTTCGTGCACGGCGGACAAGGACCAGCGCTGGCCAATCTCCTCGCGAAACGCCGCCACCGTTGCGGCCTGATCGACGGAGCCTGCCAGGTTCCTAAGTTCGAGCGGGTCGGCCGGGAGATCATACAGTTGGTCCGGATCCACCGGCGAATGCACAAATTTATAACGACCACGCCGGATCATCACGATCGGGGCGATGGCACCCTCAGCCAGATATTCTCCGATGACTTCGTGCGGCCGTTCCTGAGAATTCACGCTACGGCCATCCAGGAGAGGTACCAGACTCCGGCCATCAAGAGGCGCCGCGTAATCGGGTATCCGCCCATTGCTGCCCAGTTCGATCAGCGTCGGCAACACGTCCAGGAGAGAGGCGTGGTGTGGGACGCGCCGCGCCACGAACCGGCCCGGAGCATGCACGATCAAGGGAATCCGACAGGCGGGTTCAAAGAAGTTCATCTTGTACCACAGCCCTCGCTCACCGAGCATGTCGCCGTGATCGGCCAGCAGGATAACAATCGTATCCTTGTCCAGTCGCGTCTCCTTAAGCGCACCCAACAGCGTGCCGACCTGATCATCAACGTAAGAAACCGCGCCCATGTAGGCGCGTCGAGCGGCAAGAATTTGCTTTTCGGTCGGCGTCTGCTGATCGAGTCCGATCACGTGGCGCACACGGCGCGAATGCGGATCGTCGGCCACCGCCGCGGCGGTGACGGTGGGCATGGCGACCTCGCTGTCCTTATAGCGATCCCAATACGCCTGTGGGATCGCATACGGATCGTGCGGGTGGGTCATCGACACCACCAGGCAAAACGGTCGCGAGTCCCTCGCGCGCGCAATATCAAAAAGTTTCTGGCGGGCCGCATGGACCACATCGTCGTCAAAGTCGATTTGATTGGTGCGCACGCACGGTCCAGCCTGCATGACCGAGTCCATGGTGTGATACCAGCCCGGCCGCTCCTCAAAGCGCGCCCAGTCCGGGGTCCAGCCAAAGTCGGCCGGGTAAATATCGGTGGTCAGCCGGTCCTCAAAACCATGCAGCTGATCCGGACCGCAAAAGTGCATCTTGCCGCTCAGAGCCGTCTGGTAGCCGGCCCGGCGAAGATAGTGGGCGAATGTGGGGGTCTGCGCGGAAAATTCAGCGGCGTTGTCATAGGCGCCGATTTTGGAGGGCAACTGCCCGGCCAAAAAGGAGAATCGCGATGGGGCGCACAGGGGGCTGTTGCAATAAAAAGAGTCAAAAACGATCCCGCGCTGCGCCAGCGCATCGATATGCGGCGTGAGCGCGGTGCCGCCATAGGCGCTGAGCGCTGCGGCGCTCAGCTGGTCCGCCATAAGAATCAGAAAATTATCCGGCATTGAGACTCCTTAGCGCCTCGATATGTTCGGGACCGACGCCACAACAGCCGCCCACGATCTCCGCCCCTCGCGCGACCCAGTCACGGGCCCACTGCAGATACACCGGAGGAGAAACGTCTGAGCGCAGATCGCTGAGACCCGCATTGGCCTCAATCAGTGTCTCCATGGGCACGAAGGCGTTGGCATACACGCCAACGCGCATCGTATCCGACTCGCCCCGCGCAGCGTCCCGCACTCGCACTGCTTCGCTCACCGCCGCTCCCATCACTTCCGGACGACTGCAGTTAAACAGGACCGCCGCGGCCTTAAGGCCCGCGGCCGTCGCCACCGCCTCGGCCACGGGTTCGCCCGAGCGCAGGCGCGGACCGGTGCCCGTGCCCTCCCCGTCCGCCAGCGTGAACGACAACCATAACGGTTTGGGGTCTGCACCCAGCATCTCCCGAACCAACACGGCTTCAACCTGCGCACTCAGGGTCTCGGCGAGCCAATAGTCTGCCGATGGGCGGAGTGCAGTGATCAGGGTAGCGAGAACAGGCCGTGCCGCGGCGGCGTCGAATCGATCGGCTCTGTAGGAGCCGCACAGAGGCGGCAAGCAGGCGGCGACCGCCACGGGGCTCGGGGCGGCATCGGCCACCGCCCTCGCCAATTGTCCCGACAAGGCCGCGAGCGCATGCCCCTGTGCGGCGAACCGGGCCTCACCCAGATGGAAAGGCACCACGGCGTAGCTGTTGGTCGTGATGACCTCCGCCCCTGCCCTGGCAAATGCCTCGTGCACGCGGCTGACGAATTGAGGAGCCTGCATCAGCGCGCGAGCCGACCACTCCGGCTGCCCAAAGGGCGCCCCCATCCGCAGCAACTCACGGCCCGTGCCGCCATCGAGCAGGCAGACTCGATTCATGAGACCCCCTAAGGCTGTGCGGGCGGGCTGGGTGCACGCTGGAGCAGTTCCAGGCCCTCGGCATAGTCACGTTGAAAGCCCTTCCACAGAGTTATGCCACCGGTCCCGGGGCTTATCGCGTCGTACGCCGTGCCCGGCGGCGTCTGCCAACGACCCGCGCTCGAATCAGGCACCAGGCCGTCGAGGTAGGCGGCACGACTCTCGTCGCCCTTGACGAACCGATCAAGGAACGCGGTGATCATGTGCAGGTTAATGCCGATGATGCGTTCCTTCCGCCACACAGGATCCTCGAACCAGCTGATGTCCCATACGCCGTGGCGCATTTGTGGCGGCGCGGGACCCAAGCCCAGCGCGTGGCCTGCTTCCTTATAGGTCAATAAGTAGCGGCGCGTTCCCGTTGTGGCCTCAAAGATGGCGTGCGCACCGGTGGCGTAGTCGACCGTGCGATCGTGATCGCCCGCGATCAGCAGTAGCGGCGCGTTGATGGCGGCCAGCCCGGCCGATCCCCATACCGCCTGAGATTCGCCGGCCGGCGCAATGGCGACCACGGCCTTGAGATTCGGGATGCGGATCTGGTTCTGTTGCGCACCGCCCGCGGCATAGGGCGTCAGGAGACTTCCCGGTATCAGCTTGCAGGCCGTGCCCTGCGGATCGAGCGCCGCCCCCGCGCCGGTCAGAACGCCATAGCCACCCATCGAGTAGCCGATCAGTGCGAGCCGCGCCGGATCGAGCAGCCCTTCGTGAGCCAACCTCTCCTGCACGGTGCGCGTGACGAAAGCGAGGTCGAGCGGCCGTCGCAGCAGCATTTCCGGGATCTCGGCCGGGTTGCTGCGCAGCAGGTCCTCATGGCGGATGGCGGCGACCACATAGCCTTTCGAAGCGAGGTTCTCAGTCAACCAACTCAGGCCGATCGTCGGGTTGCTGCGACCATGAGAAACCACCACTAGAGGAAAGCGTCCGCTGGCCGCCGGTGCATCGCGCACCGCCAGGCCCGGGACGCTGAAGCGCACCGGGGGCCCGGGTGACTCGGTCTGTAGACTTGCACTGTAGACCTCGGGCCGCGAGCCCGACGCGGGGGTGGCGGGATACCAAAGATCCACCGTCACCGGCCGGTCCTTACCGGGAGCGATGACATCAACGGCGCTGTGCTCGATCAGCGTGAGCGTGCGCACACCGACTGCGTAGCGGCCCAAGGGTGCCAGTTCGGGCGAATCCACCGCCGGCCGGCTAGGCGGCTCCTCCGCCCAGGTGCCCGCTGCGGCCGTACCCAATAGTCCTATGCACGCTAGCTGCACGACGCGTGGCAGGGACCCAAAGCGTTTCCGTCGGTGTATATGCATTTTCTTTACATGCGCCTTAGTGATCATCGTCCGCCAGCAACATGGCGGCGCCCTTATCCGCGACCATTGCCGTGGGCGCGTTGGTGTTGCCCGAGGTGATCGTCGGAAATACCGAGGCGTCCATTATGCGCAGGCCCTCCAGCCCGTGTACCCGCAATCGGACGTCCACGACTGCACTGGCGGGGTCCGCGCCCATCATGCAGGTGCCTACCGGATGGAATACCGTGCCGGCGCGGGCGCGAAAATCGCGCAGCAATTCCTCGTCTGTGGTCTTCCCGGATCCGGGCAGCATCTCGGTCTCGATCAAAGCGGCCAGCGGCGGTGCCGCCGCAAGCCGACGCAGCAAGCGCGCCCCGATGCACACATCGCGCAAGTCCTGCTCGGTCGAGAGGTAGTTGGGATGAATGGCCGGAGCGGCCTGCGGGTCAGGCGAGCGGATGGCGACGTACCCGCGGCTGCTGGGTCGGCAGGCATTGAATGAGGTGATGAAGCCGGGAAACGGGTCTGGATTCATGAGCCGCCGGGTGCGTTCGCGCGTGCCGCTATAGCTGGCCGGATTGAAGTACAGCTGCATGTCCGGGGCTCGCAGCCCCGGGCTGCTGCGAACGAATCCCCCGCCCTGATTGACGCTCATGGACAGCGGTCCGGTGCGCGTCAGCGCGTAGCGCAGGCCCGCGGCGACTTTTCCCCACCATGGGTAGAGGCTATTGTTGAGTGTCGGAATGCGCGAGCGGTACACATAATTGATTCCAAGGTGATCTTGCAGATTCCGTCCGACGGCCGGAAGGTTCAACACAGGCGCAATGCCGTGCTGCCGCAGCAATTCACCCGATCCTACGCCCGACAATTGCAGCAGTTGCGGGGTATTGATGCTTCCGGCCGCCAGGATCACGGAGCGGGCGGCATGCAAGGTCACAGTGCGCCGGTTCTGGCGGTAGGTCACGCCCACCGCGCGGCGTCCCAAAAAATTGACGCGCTGCACTTGTGCATTGAGTAGCAACTGTAAGTTGCGACGTCGCAGCGCCGGACGCAGGAAAGCGGTGGCGGTCGATTCACGCAGCCCGCGGCGCGTTGTAATCTGGTAGATGCCGACCCCCTCAGGATTCGGGCCGTTAAAGTCCGCGGTAAACCTCATGTCGAGCGCCGCGCACGCCTCGATGTAGGCCCGACACAGGGGATGAGCCGTTGCCGACACGTCGGTGATCGCAAGCGAGCCCCCGCTGCGCTGCTCGATCGCTCGATAATGCGGCAGCACATCGCTCCATCCCCAGCCGTGGTTACCCATGGCGCGCCAGTCATCAAAGTCCCCAGGCTGTCCGCGCGCGTAGACCATGGCGTTGATCGAGCCCGACCCGCCCAGCACTTTGCCGCGGGGCCAAAAGCTGCGCACCCCGCCCAGGGCGGGCTCGGGCTCGGCCTCGTACATCCAATTGACCGCGGGATTGTTAAACGTTCGGCCGTACCCTATGGGAACCCGAATCCAAAAACGCTGGTCCGATCCGCCTGCTTCCACAACGACAACGCGGTACCGGCCACTTGCGCTGAGACGGTCGGCGAGCACGCAGCCTGCGGTGCCCGCTCCTACGATGATGAAATCGACCGTCTCCACTGACATGCGCGACCTAAATGATCGGGTGTCCGGCCATATCCAAGTGGAGCTTTGTATCGGTATACGGGTGCTTTAAGGCCACTTCTTCGTTCAATTCGACGCCCAGGCCGGGCTCGGTGGGTGGGATAACGAAACCCTCGCTCCAGCGGATCGGCTGGCGCAAGATCTGGGCGTGAAAGCCGTCCCAGCGCTCGATGCCCTCTAGAATCAGGAAATTCGGGCTGCACGTGGCCAGTTGGATATTGGCCGCACCCACTACCGGCCCGCAGTACAGGTGCGGCGCCAGTTGTGCGTGATGCACTTCAGCCATGCCGGCAATTTTCTTTCCCTCCAGCAGGCCGCCCACGCGTCCGAGATTCAACTGCAGGATCGACGCCGCTCCGGCCTGCAACAGGCGAGCAAAATCATACTTGGTCGCCAGGCGCTCGCCTGCAGCGATCGGAATGCGTGTCGCGCGCGCCACCCTGGCCATCTCTTCCGGGGCGTCTGGCGGCACGGGCTCCTCGAACCACAGCGGATCGTAGGCTTCAAGGCGGCGCGCCAGCCGAATGGCGCCGGCCGCGGTCATCTGTCCGTGCGTGCCGAACAACAGATCCGCCTTGTTTCCGACCGCCTCGCGCAATTGGCGCGCGAATCGCTCCGATAACTCGAGAGCCGCAAGAGAAAGCTGCCGGCCGTCGAACGCGGAGTAAGGTCCTACCGGATCGAATTTGAGCGCCGTAAACCCCTGGCGCAAATACTCCACTGCGCGTGCCGCCGCGAGGTCAGGATCCTGATACACGTCCGTGGCATCCCCGGGCCGCGCATATATATAGGTATAAGTGCGCAGGCGATCGTGTACGCGCCCGCCGAGCAGGTTGTAGATCGGCTGATGCGCCTCCTTGCCGATAATGTCCCAGCAGGCCATTTCAAGTGCGCTCAGCACCCCCATAAGCGTCAAGTCCGGATGTTGTGCGTAGCCGGCGGAGTAGACCCGGCGCCAAATGTTCTCAACATTGTGGGGATCTTCCCCTTCCAGGTAGCGTTCAAACACGTCTTCGATCATCTTCGCAACGAGACGGGGGTGAAATGGTACGCAGTAGGCTTCCCCCAGCCCCTCGACATTCTGGTCGGTGATTAACTTGACGAAAACAAAGTAACGCCCGCCGTAATGGGGTGGCGGATTGCCGACCACGAATGTCTTGATCGCCTTGAGCTTCACGCGCGTACCGCTGCGGAGGCGCCAATCGCTACGCCGGTTGCCCGCTCTTGATCGGCGACGATGTCGCGCACCGACCAGAAATAATGGAACGTGGCCCACAGCCCGGTGGGCACCAGGAACAGCATCGCGGTGCGCAGTGATTCGGCATTCTCGACGTGACCCGGTCCGAGCCAGTCGCTCAGCGACCCGACCGCGACCGGGGCAACGATCAGGTTCAGAAAATTGGCTGCGAACAGTGTGGCCGCGCAAAATACCGCTCGCATGCGGGGCTCGGCCAGGTTGAGCACCAGGCCGAAGGCCGGGCCGATGTAGAAATAGATCGACGGGATAAAGAACCAGAACAGCACGCGAACCAACGCAAGGGAATGGGTCGTGTAGATCACAAACGATACCAGGCTCGCCGACCCAATCCACCAGCCCATTAATTTTACGATGCGTCGCGGATCGGCCATCGACGGCCGCGTCAGCAGCCAGCCGGTAAATACGGTCGCCGCGCCACCGCCAAACAAGTGGATTTTACCGGTGATCTCCCCGGCCTGACCCGAAGAGAGTCCGTAGCTCTGATTCAGGAACATCGGCGTCCAGTACATCAGGCCCCAGCCCCACAGCGCGGTGAGCGCGCTTGCCGCCATCACGTGCACCGCGGAGCGCTGCTTCCACAGGTATCGCAGGGCGTCCATGAATGAGGGTTTGTGCTCGGAGATGTGCGCATCGAGATTGCCGCGCCGTGGCTCACGCACCGTAAAGTAGATTAATGCGCCCACCACCAGCCCCGGCACCCCGAGCCACAGGAAAGGTGCCCTCCAGCCGTGCAAGTCTGCGATGGCACCGGTCGTATCGGAGGCGAAGTAAGCACCGATGGGCGCACCCAGCGAGAATACCGTCAAGGCCATGGGGCGGCGCACCACCGGGAAGTAATCGGAGATCAATGAATTTGCACCGGGCGTGCCACCCGCCTCGCCTACACCGATGCCAATGCGCGACACCAAAAGCTGCCAGTAATTCCGCGACAGCCCGGTGCACACCGTCATGACCGACCAGCCGACGATCGAGGCCGTCACGATATTGCGCCGGCTCCCGCGGTCGATCAGCCACGAGATCGGAAAACCCATCGTGATGTAGAACAATCCAAGCCACAGCCCGGTCAGGGCCCCGACCCCGCCGGCGGTCAGGTGCAGCTCCTGCCGGATCGGCTCCAGAACTTGCGTCACCATGTATCGATCGGTGATGCTGAGCGTGTAAACGGCACACATCAAAATCAGTACGTACCAGCGCCTGGCCATCGATGGGGCGTGCCCGACGTTCCCCGAGGATAGTTTTTCTTCTGCCCGGCTCATGGATGGCCCCCACTCGGCTGTTGGCGCCGATATTGCCTGAAACGAGCTCCCGTGTTCGAGCTAAGAAGCCATGACCAAGAACGCCCCCAATTTAGGCGTTCACTTCGCAGGTATATGCCTTTTTTCGATGGGCCGGAGGCCAGCACGCCGCCGTATGCCTTGCGCGGGACGCAGCTGTACACTGCCCGCCAAGGCCGCCCACCACGGGCGAGAGCAATTCATTCACTGATTAAGGGCGAGGTAGCGCGTGGAAGGCACACGGATCGGATTTATTGGCCTCGGCAACGTCGGGGGCAAATTGGCGGGCAGCCTGCTGCGCCACCGCGCGCCGCTGATCGTGCGTGACCTCAATGAGGAGCTGGTCGCCGCCTTTGTTGCGCGGGGCGCACGCAGCGCTTGCTCACCCCGGGCGATGGCCGAGCAGGTGGACCTGCTTATCACCTGCCTGCCCTCACCCGCCGCCTCCGCGGCCGTACTTGAGGGAGCCGACGGCGTGCTGGCGGGATTAAAGCCCGGGATGGTCTGGCTCGAAATGAGCACGACAGATCAAACCGAGATCGTTCGTCTCGGCGCCCTGGTGACGGCCCGGGGCGGAATAGCGATGGACTGCCCGGTGTCCGGGGGTTGCCACCGCGCGGCGACGGGCAATATTTCGATTTTCGCGGGCGGTAGCCGCGAGGCGTTCGAGAAGGTCTTGCCGGTGTTGAAGGTGCTCGGCCGGCAAATTTTGCATACCGGCCCGATTGGATCGGCCTCCGCCTTGAAGGTGGTCACCAATTACCTGTGTACCGTGCACCTGTGCGCGCTAGCCGAGGCTCTGTCGGTCTGCAAGGTCGCCGGCATGGACATGAATACCGCGTACGAGGCGATCCGGATTTCGTCCGGGAATTCCTTTGTGCACGAGACCGAATCGCAGGTGATCCTGAATGGCAGCCGGGATATCGGGTTCACCATGGACTTGGTGATCAAGGACGTCGGCCTGTTCGACAAATGGGCGCGCGAATTGCGAGTGCCCTTGGAAATATCGCCGCTGGTGCTCGAGATCTTCAAGGATGGCGCACAGCGCTACGGACCGCGCGAACACTCACCCAACATCATCCGGCGCCTGGAGGACGCCTCTAGCGTCAAGGTGCTTGGAACGGGCTTTCCCGCGGAAATGACCGACGATCAGCCCGAGTCCGAAGGCTACGAAGTCGATACGGGCGATCGCTAACCGAAGCCCACCACGGCCTTGAGCTCGAGGAAGTCGCCGAGGCCCCAGTCCGCGTATTCGCGCCCGTTGCCCGACTGCTTGTAGCCGCCAAAGGGCGCGGTGGTATCCCAGTCCGGGTAATTCACGTTGATTTGCCCGGCACGCAGCTGCCTCGCCACCTGACGCGCGTGCTCGGCATCGCCGGACTGCACGTAAGCGGCCAAGCCATACACCGTGTCGTTGGCGATCTGAATGGCCTGGTGTTCGGACTCATACGGGATGATCGAAAGCACGGGGCCAAAGATTTCCTCGCGCGCGATGGTCATGTCGGGGCGCACGGGTCCGAACACCGTGGGCCGAGCAAAATATCCGCGTTGCAGGCCGTTGGCGCGCCCGAGACCTCCGGTCACCAGTGCGGCTCCTTCGGAGATACCCGACTGGATGAGTTTCTGAATCTTGTTGTACTGGGTTTCGCTGACCACAGGGCCCAACTGTATGTCCGCAGCGCGCGGATCTCCCACCGTGTGGCTCTCGGCCGCCTGTTTTGCGTACTTAAGGGCCTCCTCGAGCTGCGCCTTGGGCACCAGCATGCGCGTGGGCGCATCACAGGACTGTCCGCTGTTGCTGAAACAGGCGGCTACACCCTGGGTCACGGCCGCGCGCAGGTCGGCGTCGGTAAGAATAATGTTGGCCGACTTGCCACCCAGTTCCTGGGTCACGCGCTTGACCGTGTCGGCCGCGCTTTTGGCGACCATGACACCGGCGCGGGTCGAACCGGTAAAAGACACCATGTCGACATCGGGACTTGTCGCCAGGGCTTGTCCAACCGTCAGGCCATCACCATTGACCAGATTGAATACCCCCGGCGGCACGCCCGCGGCGTGCACGATCTCGGCAAAAATAATGCCGTTGAGCGGTGCAATCTCGCTGGGCTTGAGCACCATGGTGCAGCCCGCGGCCAGTGCCGGCGCCACCTTAGTGACGATCTGATTAAGAGGCCAGTTCCAGGGCGTGATAAGGCCTGCCACACCGATGGCTTCACGAATGATGCGGGTCTTGCCGCGCTGTTGCTCAAACTCGAATGCCTCGAGGGCGGCGATGGTGGATTCCAGATGGGCGCGGCCTGCCCAGACCTGCGCTTCTCGAGCGAATTGCAGGGGGGCGCCCATTTCATCGGAAACCACCTGCGCCAGATCCTCGGCGCGCTCGTTGTACAACTCCAGCATGCGCTTGAGCAGGCCGAGACGGTACGCCTTGGTAGTTTGTGAAAAGGTTGGGAATGCCGCGCGTGCGGCACTGATGGCGCGTGCGGCATCTTCCGCATTGCCCATGGCAATTGAGGTGATCTCCGCTTCGGTCGCCGGGTTGATGACCGCCTGTGTGGCCGTGCTCAGCGGCTGCACCCAAGCACCATTAATATAGAACTTGCCGGTGTTATTCATGTGCCTATGCTACGACATTTTCCCATTTGTGGAAGCATCGGGCTTACAGTACGTCCGATCGAAGGACGCACAATGGGTGATCATTGAAGGAGACAAAAAGAGCGCCCAGCCCCGGTGGCGATGCCTTGTGGCTCGGGCTTGATACCGGTGGAACCTACACGGACGCCGTGTTGCTCTCCGGGGGGCGGCGCGTCATCGCGAGCGCCAAATCATTGACGACCCACTGGGACCTGGCCGTCGGAATCGGCGAGGCGATCCGTTCCGTGCTCAACGCGTTGCCGGGCGCGGCCACCCGGGGGAACGTGCAACTGGTATCGGTGTCGACGACGCTCGCGACCAACGCCGTGGTAGAAAACCGCTTTAGCCCGGTGGCTACGCTGTTGATCGGTTTTGATGCGGGAATGCTGGCTCGCTCCGGGCTGCAGCGCGATGATGCCGGCCCGGTCATTCTGGTGCGCGGCGGGCACGATGCGAGCGGCGAGGAAATCGAACCGCTCGATGAGGCGCAGCTCGCCGCCGCCGTGAGGCAATGCGCGGTGTCGGTCGAAGGCTACGCCGTCGCCGCCTGCTTCTCAGTACGCAATCCCGCGCATGAATTACGGGCGCGTCAGCTGATCCGCGCGCTCTCGGCTAAACCGGTGACTTGCGCCCACGAGCTCAGCTCCCGGCTGGATGCCCCGCGGCGCGCACTCACCGCGGCCCTCAATGCTCGTTTGACGCCCCAGATCAGTCACCTTATCGCGGCGCTCACGGAGGTACTCAGGTTCGAGGCCATCGATGCACCGCTGATGATCGTCAAGGGCGATGGCTCGTTGATGAAAGCGCAGGTGGCCCTGGAGTATCCGGTCGAGACCATCTTGTCCGGCCCTGCCGCGAGCGTGGTGGGTGCGGGGTTCCTGACCGGTTTGGCCGATTTTCTGGTCGCCGACATGGGCGGCACCACCACCGACTGCGCCGTCGTAAGCGCCGGGCGGCCGGCAATTAACGCCGAAGGCGCGCTGATCGGAGGCTGGCGCACCATGGTGGAAGCGGTCGACGTGCGCACGGTGGGCCTGGGCGGCGACAGCCAGGTCTCCATGCATCGTGACGGGCATATGACGGTGGGTCCCCGAAAGGCCTCGCCATTGTGTCTGCTTGCACTGCAAGCGCCGGCGGTCTTGATAGAGCTGCGTAAATTGGCCACCTTGCAGCATTTGCCCGACTACGCCACGCAATTTGCACTGCGTAACCCGGACCGCGAAGCGCCGGCGCAACTCTCCGCCATCGAGCGAAGGGTGTGGAATGAGTTGAGCGCTGAACCCAAGCGAGTGTCTCGCATCCTCAATAACGCCCCGGGACTTGCCGCGTTGCGCCGCCTGGCCGATTCAGGGCTCGCCACCATCGCGGCATTCACGCCCAGCGATGCATTGCACGTACTCGGCCGGCAACAAGGCTGGAACACGGAAGCCGCGGAACTGGGTGCCCGATTACTCGCCAGTGAGGAGCGCAACATCCTCGGGGCCAGTGAAGCGGCAAGCGCCCGGGTGTTTTGCGAGCGCACCGTCGAACACGTCATTCGCGAATCGGCCCGAATCGTGGCCGAGACCGCCCTTGCCCACGACCCAGGCCTCGAATTGCGCGCCGGTTCGTGGGGAATATTCGGCGACCGGTTCATTGAAGACGCCGTGGCGGGCCGAGAATTTTCGCAGCTCATGCGCACGGCATTCTCTCTGGGGACGCCGCTGATCGCGATCGGCGCCCCGGTGCAGGCTTACTATCCGGAAGTCGCCCGTCGATTAAAATCAATCTTGTCGATACCCGAGCACGCCGCAGTCTGCAACGCCGTGGGCGCCGTAGCCGGCGTCGTTTCGCAGAGCGTAGACATTCTGGTAAACCAGCCCGTGTTCGGGGTGTTTCGCGTGCATGATCCTGCCGGCAGCCGGGACTTTAAGAGCGCAGAACCCGCTATTGACCATGCGCGTCAGACCTCTCAGCGACTGGCGCTCGAATCCGCCCGACGCGCGGGCGCGGTGGACTTGCACGTGGAAAGCACGGTCAGCGAACATCGCGCGCACATGGGCGCCTCCGATTACCTGGCCGAAGCAATAGTGCGCTCCACGGCAACCGGTCGCCCCTTCGCCGGGCACGTGTGTGCTGATCCCTAACGCTTACCCCGGCTCCCACTTAACTCTTGATCCTTTCATTTTTGGGGTCGTACCAGGGCTGGAACTGCACTCGAGCCGGCCAACGCCGGCAGGCGACTTCAATCTCCCACTCACCAGTGGCCAGCCATTCCCCTGTCACACCGGCGTCTGCGGTGACGTAGCCCATGCCGATGGAGCGCTCCAGGCGATGTCCCCAGGCCCCGGACTTGATCGAGCCGACGATGCGACCGTTCCGGACGATGGGTTCCTCATGATAAAGGAGAGGCGCTTCGCTTGAGATTTCCTGCAGCATGACCTGCACCAGGCGCTTAGAAAGCACGCCGCGATCGCGCTGTTCCAGCAGCGCGTCACGCCCTGAGAAACCCCCCGGCTTGTCCCAGGCCACCGTAAAGCCGAGCCCCGCCTCGAGCGGGGTGTCCTCATCGGCAATATCGTGACTCCAGTGCCGATACCCCTTCTCGACCCGACACGCGGCCATCGCATGGTAGCCCGCGTGTTTGAGCCCCATCGGTGTGCCGGCCGCCAGCAACCGCTCATAGACATCGAGACAATGTTCGGCCGGGAAGTACAGTTCCCACCCGAGTTCTCCGACATACGTGATGCGGCTGGCGCGCACGAGCGCGTAACCGATCTCGATCTCGCGGGATCGGCCAAAGGGATGGGCCGTATTGGAGAGGTCGGCGCCCGATAATTGTTCGAGCAGTTCGCGACTGCACGGCCCCATCACGCCCAACATGGACAGGCCCGATGTGACATCGGTCACTGAGCAGTGAGC
This sequence comes from Steroidobacterales bacterium, assembly GCA_038234675.1. Classification (GTDB taxonomy): domain Bacteria; phylum Pseudomonadota; class Gammaproteobacteria; order Steroidobacterales; family Steroidobacteraceae; genus FEN-1191. Next base: position 50,531 of record JBBQTF010000007.1, on the reverse strand, counting down.
GCCTGCGCGCGCATTGATATGCCGCCTGAGCCAGGCCAGATCACGCGTCTGGGTGATCGCCGAACTCACCACCATGAACTGATCGATGGCGAGTCGCGTGATCGTAAGATCCGCCTCGATCCCGGCCCGATCGTTGAGCCATTGCGTGTACACGATGCGGCCCGGGGCCACATCCACATCCGCCGTCGAAATGTGATTGAGGAGGGCGCAGGCATCGGCACCCTGAACCAGGAACTTGGCAAAACAACACTGATCAAAAAGCGCGATGGCCTCGCGCGCCGCGCGGCATTCGCTCCCGCACGCATCGAACCAATTTTGCCGCCCGTAGGAATATTTGTAGCTCGGCATTGTGCCGGCGGTCGCAAACCAGTTGGGCCGTTCCCAGCCTGCTGTCTCGCCCATGCACGCGCCGGCCGCGACCAGACGGTCGTGCAAGGGCGTGCGGCGGGCACCTCGTGCGCTCTGGTATTGATAGTACGGCCAGTGCATGGCGTACAGCAGGCCCAGAGTCTCGACGGTGCGGTCGTGCAAATAGCCACGGTTGGCCTGGAACGGCATGATGCGCCGTATGTCCACGTCCGCGAGATCCATTGGGGGACGACGGTCCAGAATCCACTGCGCCACGACCTTGCCGGCGCCCCCGCTGGCCGCGATGCCGACCGAATTAAAACCGGTGGCCACAAACAGATCACGCACCTCGGGCGCCTCACCGATGTAATAGCGATCGTCCGGTGTAAAACTTTCCGGACCGTTGAAAAACAGCTGAATCCCCGCATCGGCGAGCGCGGGAACCCGCTTGACCGCCGCGTTCAGTATCGGCTCGAAATGCTCGTAGTCTTCCGGCAACGTCTCAAAGCTGAAGTCCTCGGGAATTCCACGCATGCCCCAAGGTTTGGCCACCGGCTCAAAACAACCCACCAGGAGCTTCCCGGCATCTTCCTTGTAATAGGCGCACTCATCCTGCACGCGCAGGACCGGCAGGTTCGGCGGCAAACCTTTGATCGGCTCGGTCACGATGTAAAAATGTTCGGCGGCATGCAGCGGGACTGCGACCCCACAGGCCCTCGCCAATCCATGGGACCACATACCGGCGCACAACACGACGGTGTCGGTGGCAATGTAGCCCGCGTCGGTCTCGACCCCGACCGCACGGCCCTGCACAACGCGTATCTGGGTTACGGTGGTGTTTTCGAGAATCCGCGCGCCACCCATCTTGGCGCCCTTGGCGAGCGCTTGAGTGGTATCGATCGGGTTGGTTTGCCCGTCCTTGCGTAAATAGATGCCCCCGACCAAATCCTCGATCGCCAGCAGCGGCCAACGCTCTTTAATGTCCCCGGGCGTAAGGACGTCGATTTCCAAGCCGAAGGTCTTGCCCATCGACGCGCCGCGCTTGAGCTCCTCGAAGCGTGCTGGGGTTTTGGCGACACTGACCGATCCGTTCTGCTTAAATCCGGTCGCCTGCCCGGTCTCGGCTTCGAGGGAGTGATAGAGGTCGGCCGTGTACTTGGCCAGTTCGGTCAAGTTGCGCGTCGCACGCAACTGGCCCACCAGTCCCGCGGCGTGCCAGGTAGTGCCGCAGGTGAGCCGGCGCCGCTCGAGCAGCACGACATCGGAGACGCCAATCTTGGTCAGGTGGTAGGCGATGGAACAGCCCGCGACGCCACCCCCGATGATAACGACGCTGGCCTGAGCTGGAAGTGCCATCCGGCGTTATGTACCTGCGGGTCGCATGCCCGCGCGCGCGAGGCGGATCGGGAAGCGGCGGCGGATCTCGGCGTCGATCTGCTCGGATACGTGTTGCGGGTAGTGGGTCGCGAGAATTTCCGCCACCTTGCGTTCCGCGCGCTCCGCGACACTGCTGCCGCCCTGCTCGAGCCAGTCGTTGGGACTGCGCCGATCGCCCACGCTCGGATACAGATACTCGGTTTGCATCAGCTGCAGGGTCTGGCCGCTCCCCAGAAAATGTCCGGGGCCATTGAGGCACACGTCCTTGATGGTCTCGAAGGACAGCCGCTCCTCGGTGACTTCGATGCCTTTGATCGTGCGTTGCGCAGCGCCAATGATGTCGTTATCGATGATCAGGCTTTCGAGAGAAAACCCCAGCAGGCTGGCGTGCATGCCTGCTGATTCATAGATCATGTTGACACCGCAATTGCCGACCAGGGCGTGGTTGAGCGCCTTTTCAGCTCCGGACTGACCGTCCGGTATTTTGGAGTCGGTCATGCCCGAGGCGGTGCCCCCCGTTAACTGATAGAAATTGGCCATTTGCCCGGCTGCTGAGGAAAGCAAGGCCTGCTCCGGACTGCCCCCGGACATGGCGCCGGTGCGCAGATCCGAAACAAAGCACCAGGTGCCAAAGATCGCCGGATGCCCTGGCTTGATTGCATTGACATATACGAGTCCGGCGAGCACCTCGGCGACTTCCTGGGCCAGAGCCCCGGCCAGTGCGGCCGGTGCGGTAGCCCCCGCCTGCCCCGCCGACAACAGCAGCACCGGCATCCCGCCGCGCACTGCGACTTCGAGGCAGCCACACGCGTCCGCGGCGAATTTCATCGGCGGCACAACGAAACAATTGGACTGGCTGACAAAGGGGCGTTCGCGCCACTTCTGTTCGCTTCCGGCCATGAGGTGCAGCATCTCCAGTGATTTGACCAAATGGTCGGAATGCACCCAGCTGCTGCCCACGTGCTTGGTCGTGCTCATGACCGAGGCATAGCAAGTGTTGAAATCCATCTCATAGGGATCGGGAATATCGCGCGGCACCACGGCGCGCTGGAAGAAATGAATGTGATCCATGACATCCACCACGCGGCCGATGTCGAAAAGATCCTGAATCGTGGATTCGCGGTAACCGGTGCGCGGATCGACAATGTTGACGGCCGCACCGGCGGTGCCGAAATACGCCCGCTTCCCCCAGGGCTCCAGATCGTGTTTGGGCTCCTGGCCGTGCAACAGAAAATTCCGGCCTGCCTTGGCCAGCGTGTCCTCAACCAGAGAACGCGGATACAACAATCGGCCCTGCGGGCTCAATGTGCAGCCGGCCCGCGTCATGATCTCGACGCCGCTATCGGTGGCGTCCCCGAGGCCCACTTCCGCCAGCAAGCGCAGCGCCGTCTGGTGGATCTGCTCGACGTCACTATCGCTGAGCGGCCGATACCGGCCGCTGGTCATGCCTGGCCGCACCGGACGCAGGTGATCCGGCAGCGGACCGGCCCGCTCGGCGCGGCGGGCATCGCGTCCGGAGGGGCGTCGGGCTACAATCGGGACATCGGTCACGCGGGTACTCCTTAGGCGTCGGGGCTAAGGATTATCGCTCATTCCACGCTACTTTGGAGGCGCAAAGTGAATCGGCTCGTCAGCTTTACGCAGATGAAAGACGGCACGCGCGAGGATTATCTGCTGCTCGACGAATCCGAGCGCGAGTTCGCGAAGAAGCTTCCGGACTTTGTCTTAGGCACGCTGCGCGAATTGAATCATTCCGTAGACGGCTACCCGCTCACCCGGCTGGGACATTCGCTGCAGACAGCCACCCGCGCCCGGCGCAACGGTGCGGACGATGACCTGGTGGTTGGCGCTTTGATCCATGACATCGGTGACCTGCTCGCTCCCTACAATCACGCTCAGATCGGCGCCGCCATCATTCGCCCTTACGTGCGCGAACAGGTCACCTGGATCGTGGAGCAGCACGAACTGTTCCAGACTTATTACTATGTGCATCACATGGGCGGCGATCGCTACGCCCGTGATCGGTTGCGCGATCACCGCTGGTACGAATCGTGCGTGGATTTCTGTGAGCGATACGATCAATCCTCTTTTGATCCCGCCTATCCGACCATGTCGCTGGCAGAATTTGAGCCGCTGCTGCGGCAGGTGTTCAGTCGCGTGCCGCACGATCCGCGCTACACTGCCGGCGCTTGAGTAAATTTCAGTCCTCTGTGCTCCAGCGCTGCCCGCGCACTTGTGCGCTTTTGACCATTGCAGCGTGCGCCGGGCAATTGGCCTGCGCGAATTCGCCATCATCCCCATCACCGTCGCCGCCGCCCATTCGCCACGTGTTTGTGGTGGTGCTCGAGAATGAACCTTTTCAGAACACCTATGGCGCAAGTTCACCGGCCCGCTATCTGAAGGCATTGGCCGCCCAAGGCGCGCTGGTGGTTAACTACTTCGGTACCAGCCACGAGAGCCTGGGTAATTATCTGGCGCTGATCAGCGGGCAGGCGCCGAACGAAACCGTGAACTTAGACTGCGAAATCTTCGAGGAGTTTGTCAGCACCGGGGTCACGGCCGACGGCCAGGGCATAGGCAAGGGTTGCGTATACCCCGCGAGCGTGACCACACTGGCCAATCAACTCGAGGCGGCGAACCTGAGCTGGAAGGGATACATGGAAGACATGGGCAACAACCCGCGTCGCGAGAGTGAAAGTTGCGCACATCCGCCCATTGGTGCGCCTGACAATACCCAGGCTGCCGAGGTGGGTGACCAGTACGCCACGCGCCACAATCCGTTCGTCTACTTTCACGCCATAATCGATCGTCCCAGCTGCGCGCGCCGGGTCGTCAACCTCAAGCACCTGGCCGCTGATCTGAAGTCTGTCGCCACGACCCCCAATTACGTGTTCATCGTGCCCAACCTGTGCCACGACGCGCACGATGGCACCGAGGGCGGTCGCTGTGTCGACGGTGCACCCGGGGGATTGGTTGGCGCCGATCAGTTTTTGAGCGTGCTGGTGCCGAAAATTTTAACCTCGCCGGCCTTCCGTCGCGACGGTCTACTGATCATTACCTCCGACGAGTCGGATCTTCTGGAAACCTTGGACCGCCGAACCGGCTTGGCCGTGCTCAGCGGTGACGCAGCGGCCTGCTGCAACGAGCCGCCGGGACCCAACATTCCACCCTACAGCGCCACCGCGGTGGGCACATGGGAAAAGATGAATGGCCCGGGCATCGTTGGGCCTGGCGGCGGACGGGTAGGTGCGTTGCTGCTCTCCCCCTATATCCGGCAGGGCACCATCTCGATGGTGCCCTACAACCATTACGCCTTGCTCAAGAGCGTTGAAGACATATTCAATCTCCCACACTTAGGAAATGCGGGCCAGCCCGGACTGCGGGGCTTCGGCCCTGAGCTGTACAACCAGCCGGCGAGCACCGGGCACTAGTGCCTCAGGCGGATTCCGGCGCAGGAGGAGCTTTCAGACCGCTTTTCTCCAGCACGCCGCGCAGTAGATCGGGCCGGTCGCTGATCACCCCGTCGACGCCGAGGCCCACTATGCGCCGCATGTCCTCGGGAGCATTGACCGTCCACGGGATAACCGTGAGCCCCAGGGTGTGCGCCTCAAGGACTGCGGAGGCCGTGAGGTCCAGGTAGTTCGGGGACCAAACCGCGGCCCCGCTGGCCCGGGCAAGCCTCGGTACTGAGCCACCAAAATCCTTGATGTCCAAGCCGGCAAGCCACGGCGAGGAATCGGGACGGCCAAAGTAAACCGTGTCGTCCTCACCCTGCTGATCGGTCAGCGCCCCGGTGGCAATACCGGGTGCGAGCTCCTGCACCCGCTTGAGTATTCGCCAGTCGAAGCACTGGATCGTCACACGAGCTGCCACCCCAGCCCGTCGCACCTCCTCCAGCAACAACGAGACGAAGGAATCCGGCGCCACCGTCAGCCCCGGCTGCATAGGAAACAGCTTCGCCTCAATGTTGAAGCGGATTGCCCGATCATGCAGCTTGGCCGCCATCGCAAACAAGTCAGCCAAGCGTGGGATGCGTTCCCCGTCGACGGCATCTTGCTCGGGAAATTCAGCCGCATACCGCGTGCCGGGCTGCAGCCGACCGACGTCGTATTGCTGAAGCTGAGCGTAACTCAGAGTGCAGATCGGCGGGCCCGGCTTGTCCAAGAATCGGCCCTGCGTGTCGCGGGTGTGGTCCGGATTGGGCTGCGGATCGTGACTTATAACCACCACGCCATCGTGCGTAACTGCACAATCAAGCTCAAAGGCGCTCACCCCCAGAGCGCGGGTGCGCGCAAATCCGGCCAGGGTGTTTTCCGGCCACAGGCCCCGGGCGCCCCGATGACCCTGCAGATCGAATGGCCGGTCGCCCGGCGGTCCTCGACGCGCCATAGTCTAGTCAAACTCCGCGAGTGACGGGCGGCGCGTCTCACAGTAGCATTGGCGTGCGCGCGAACCGGCGCGGTTCCCCGGATCGTGGAGACTTAATATGATGAAGTCCATCCTCTCGATTTTCCTGCTGGCCGGACTCGCCTTGGGCGCGGCCGCCCACGCGGACGATGCGAAGAAGCTGCGCATCATCACCTGGTCCGATTACGTTCCGGCCGAAGTCATCGCGCAATTCAAACAGGAAACTGGCATCCAGGTCGAGGTTTCGCTGTCCAACAACGAGGAGATCATCTCGAAATTACGCGCCACCGGAGGAGCAGGATTTGACCTGGCTCAACCTTCCCAGGATCGGATCATCAGTGCCCAACAGGAATTCCGCATCTACAGACCGTTTGACCTGAACAAGGTCAAGGTGGCCGAATTCATGCCGGACCTGCTCGCGACAGTTAAAAAGAATGCCACACTCGATGGCAAGCTCTACGCCCTGCCCTACGTGTGGGGAGCCGAAGGCCTGGTGTCCAACACGAAGCGCGCGAAGATCACCGACTACCAGGATTTGTGCAAACCCGAATACAAGGGCAAGACGAGCTTACGTTTGAGGCGGCCGACGTTGATGGCTTTCGCTTTCGCTCTGGGCAAGAACCCTTTTGCTTTGTACGGAGATCCGAAGGCATACACGGCGCTGATGGAACAGGTCGGGCGCACGCTGATCGCGTGCAAGCCCAATCTGCGATTTTTCTTTGACAACAAGGACCAGCTGCTCAACGGCATGCGCACCAACGAAGTGGTGGCGGCAATGTCCTGGGACTCGATCGCATGGAAGCTGAACCGGGAAAATCCCGACATTAAGTTCATCAATCCCAAATCTGGGGCCATATTCTGGCTCGACACCTTCGCACTGCCGGCACGCGGCCGCAATGATGCGGGCGTGTATGCGTGGATCAATTTCACCATGCGACCCGACGTGGCCGCCAAAATCGCCAAATCCATCGGAAATTTCACCGCCTCACAGGGCGCGGCACAACTCATGGATCCGCGCGTCAAGGCCCAGTTTGCCGAGAGTTTTCCGATCGGGTTGAAGAATGCGATCTGGTATCCGGCCATTCCACCGGGCCTCGAGGAGATTGAGGGTCGGATTCTTGATCGTATAAAGGCGGCCAATTGAGCGTGCCCGCAAGCGCCCTGTCCGTGGCGCCGGACCTGGAAGCACGCCGCGTCGTCAAACGCTTTGGCGGACATGTTGCGGTGGACGCGTTGTCCTTCAGCGTGGCCAGGGGCAGTTTTTTCTCGATCCTCGGGCCCTCCGGATGCGGCAAGACCACGCTGCTGCGAATGATCGCCGGGTTTATCGCGCCCGACGAAGGCGACATTGCCATTGGCGGGCGCAGCATGTCCGGGGTTCCACCGAACCGGCGGCCGGTCAACATGGTGTTTCAGCAACTTGCGCTGTTTCCAATGATGTCGGTCGGGGAAAATGTGGCCTTTGGGCTCGCCCGTCGCGGAGTAGCGCGGACTGAGCGAAGCCGCAAAGCGGAGGCGATGCTCGAACGGGTAGGCCTGGGCGGTGCCGGCTACAAGCGCGTGGATGAACTTTCCGGCGGGCAGCGTCAGCGAGTCGCGATCGCCCGCAGCCTGGTGCTTGAGCCTACGCTTCTGCTACTCGATGAGCCGCTCGGCGCCCTCGATCTGAAACTGCGCGAGCACATGAAGATCGAACTCAAGCAGCTGCAATCCGCGTTTGGCACCACTTTCGTATACATCACGCACGACCAGTCCGAGGCCCTGGTACTTTCCGATCATGTGGGGGTCATGAACCGGGGGCGTTTTGAGCAACTGGGCACGCCCCAAGAGCTGTATTACTCGCCCGAGACGCCTTTTGTGGCCGCATTCGTCGGGGCCAACAACCGGGTCATCGGCACCGCCCTCTCTGTGGAGGGGGACAGAGTCGAGCTCAAGTCGGCCGCAGGCTGGGTGATACACGCGCGCCGCAGTGGCGCGATCGCTCAGGGCGCGGGTGTCGAAGCATTTGTGCGACCCGAAGCGGCGATCATCGGGCGCAACCGCGGGGAGTTGGGCGCAGCTACAACCTCGACGGTGCACCAGGGTGTCGTGGAGAGTCTGCTGTTCGACGGTGCTAATTCTGCGGTGTTGCTGCAGGAGACGAGCACGCGATTTGAATTTCGAATCGCGCTGCCGCAGACCGGCCGCTACGCGGATCTCAAAGTGGGCGAACCGGTCGTGTTCACCTTCGACCCCATGCGCGCCGTGTGTTTTGCGGCCGCGACTCCGAATGCCTGAGCTAGGAGCAAATACGGTCTGGCACCGACGGCTGATGCTGGGCCTGCTGCTGGCTCCGGCGCTCATTTGGCTATTCGCGCTCATCGTTCTTCCGCATCTGGACCTGGCGTTGTTGTCTTTTCGTGAGCGCACCGGGCCGCGCGAATTCGTGCCAAGCCTGGCTCAGTATCGAACCTTTTTTACCGAGCCGTTGTATTGGCGCGTATTCGCCCGCACTGCCGTGATGTCGGGAATTGCCACCGTATTGACCCTGCTGATTGCTTTTCCCGTGGCCTGGACCATTGCCAAGCTCGCCACGGGGCGCTTAGGAGCCGTATTGTTCATGGTGTGCCTGATCCCCTTCTGGATCAGCGAAACGGTGCGTACCTTAGGTTGGATGATCCTGTTGCGCGAATCCGGGGTGCTGCCCGGACTGCTTGCGCATTTGGGACTGACCGCAGTGCCGGTCGAGTTGCTTTACCACGACGCGACCATTCTGGTCGGCTTGGTGTACACCTCGCTCCTGTTTATGGTCGTACCCTTGGTGGGAAGCCTGGAAAGCCTCGATAACTCCCTGATCGAAGCCGCCTACGATTTGGGCAGCAGTGGCTGGTCGGTCTTGCGCAAGATCGTAATTCCTCACGCAGCCCCTGGCATCACCGCCGGCTGTATCGTGGTGTTCATGCTTACACTGGGCAATTACCTCACGCCCACGCTGCTGGGCGGCAAAAACTCGCTGTGGTTTACCGAGCAAATCTATACGCAGTTCATTACTCGCTTTAACTGGGAACAGGGCGCCGCCTTTGGCTTCCTGCTGTTGGCACTCTCGACTGCGATGGTCTGGTTCGGACTCAAACTCAGCGGCCAGAAGTTTGCCGACGTGATGCGCCGCGCATGATTCCCTCGCTACCTCGCCCGCTGTGGCTGCGAGCCGCAACCGTTGCATTCCTGGTAGCGTTCCTGGTGTTCCTGTTCCTGCCGCTGGTCATTGTCGCGGTGTTCGCATTCAACGACGCCCCATACCCGGCTCCTCCCTGGCACGGCTTTACCCTGGACTGGTTTTTGGGCAATCCCCGTTCCGGCCGGGTGGGCCTGTTTGACGATAGCGAACTGCTTGGCAGCATCTGGACCAGTTTTGTCGTGGCCTGCTGGGTCACCATGTTGTCGTTGGTGGTCGGAATGGCCAACGCATTCCTAATGGAACGTGGACAATTCCCGGGCAAAGGGGCGCTGTCCATGCTCATGTTGGTGCCGCTGGTGATCCCTGGGGTAATTCTGGGCATCTCGATCCTGGCGTTCGCGAGCCGGATCGCCGATTTGTGCAGTGATGTATTGGGCTGGGACTTCGATTTTCTAAGACCTGGCCTGCCGCTGGTGGTGCTGGGTCAGTTTTCCTACATCGCCGCAATCGCCACCTTGACCATCAGCGCACGGCTCAAACGTTTCGATCGCACCCTGGAGGATGCGGCGCTGAACCTTGGCGCCTCGCGAGCCGCAGTGCTGCGTACCATAACAATTCCTTACCTGCGTCCGGCACTGATCGGCTCCGCGGCGATTGCGTTCTTGATGTCCTTCGAGAATTTCAACACCACCCTGATGCTGGTGGGCGCCGACTCGCCCCTGACCATCATGATGTACGGGCGCATGCGCGAAGGGGCCACTCCCGTACTCAACGCAGTGAGCCTGTTTCTGATGGTGGCCTCAGCGCTGCTGGCCCTCACGCTGATGCGACGCAGTGACCGCAAGAGCGGTTAAGGGCGCGATTATTCGTGTGCGCGGCGACACTCATCGTGTCCGGCGCCACGCATTGCGCAAATCTCCGGAGGTTGTGTAGGTGTCAGGCACTTCGGTCCTGCTTAATTTGTCGGGCTATGTAGGCCTTTTGCTGTGGGGCACGCACATGGTGAGTACCGGCGTGCAGCGGGGCTACGGAACCACGTTGCGCCGGGCGTTGGAACGCAATCTGGGCGATCGCTGGCGCGCTTTCTTTACCGGCTTGGGAATTACCACACTGCTGCAAAGCAGTACTGCGGCCGGCCTGATGGCGACCTCGTTCACGGCGGCCGGGGTAATCGCGCTCGCCCCGGCACTGGCGGTCATGCTCGGCGCCAATGTCGGCACGGCACTGGTGGCCCAGGTGCTGTCGTTCAACGTGGCCGCAATCGCTCCGCCCCTGCTGCTGTGCGGGGTATTGGCGTTCCGCTGGTCCAGCGGCAGCCGGTTGCGCAACGTGGGGCGGGCGGTGATCGGTTTGGGGCTGATGCTGATGGCGCTCGCAGGTCTGCAGCACACGCTCGGTTCGGTCGAGAACACGCCACTGCTGCGCTCCTTTCTGCAGGCGCTGGCGGGCGATGCGCTACTTTCGGTAGTGCTCGCGGCGATTTTGACCTGGGGATGTCACTCAAGCGTCGCCATGGTATTGGTTATCGGTTCGCTTTCGGCGAGCCGGGTGATCGGCCCCACCGAGACTCTGGCGCTGGTGCTTGGCGCCAACCTCGGCGGTGCCTTGCCACCCCTATTCCACGCCTCGACCCCGGAGGCGCGTCGCCTGCCGCTCGGCAATATGCTGGTGCGGCTGGTTGGCGTGTTGCTGGTGCTGCCGTGGTTGGCTCCCATCACCCGCCTGATGGAACGCCTAGTACCGGGTGATCCTCGGCTGGCGGTCGACTTTCATCTTTTTTTTAATCTCGCACTGGCCGCACTTTTCCTGATGAACGTCAAACGCACTGCCAGCGTGCTGCTGCGATTGTTGCCCGATCCGCCGCGCCCGTCGGATCCTGGCCGCCCCCTGTACCTGGAGCTGGCCGCCGTCGATTCGGCAACGGTGGCGCTGGCCAACGCGGCTCGCGAGACGCTGCGGATGTCGGATCTGACTGCGGCAATGTTGCAAGGCGCGCTCGAACTGCTGCGCTCGGGCGATGTGGCGCAAGCCGTCGGAATTTCGCTCAACGATAAGGCCACGCGCCAGCTCGGGGGTGCGATCCGCAACTACCTGGTGGCCATCGGCGGAGAACAGACGCTGGATGACTGGCGCGAGGGCGCCAAGGGGCAGGAAATTCTCTCCGCCGTCATTAACTTCGAACACGTGGCGGACATCGTGGCCAACAGCCTGACGGATTTCGCCGTCAAGCAAATCAAGCGCGGGCAACAGTTGGCGCCCGATGAGATCGCCGTGGTCACCGAGATGTATGGCGAGCTGGTCGAGAGCCACAGGCTCGCGCTTGCGGTGTTTCTGCGCGGCGATGTCGCCGACGCCAAGCGCCTCGTGGCTCGCAAGCGCCAGTTCTTAAAGATGGAAGCGGACGCCACGGCGCTTAGCGTGCGCAGGTTGCGTGAGGCGGCGATCGCCGGGCGTAGTGAAGGCCCTGATTCGGTCAATCTGGCCGTAGAAGAAAGCGGCTTGCTGCTGCGCATCGTTCGCGACCTCAGGCGCGTGCATTCCCATCTCGCCAGCATCGCCTACCCTATATTAAGACCCACTGACCGGCGCCGCCGGAGCGCCGCCCCTGCGGCGCAAGATGAGCCAGAGCGTCTTGAATAACGGGCTCGCTTACACCTGACGTTTTTGCACAAATCATTGTCGCAAATGGAGTGCCGCTACCCGAGCCAGTGGCTAGACTTAGCCCGAAGGGGAGCCCATTCATGAAGTCTCATGCTCGAGTCGTGGTCATTGGCGGCGGCGTCGTGGGCGTCAGCACGCTCTACCACTTGACCAAGAAGGGTTGGTCGGACGTGGTGTTGCTGGAAAGGGCCGAGCTCACCGCGGGCTCTACCTGGCACGCGGCCGGGTTGCTGCCGCTATTCAATATGAGCTACACCGTGGGCCAGCTCCATAAGTATTCGGTGGATCTCTACAAGCGTCTGCAATCTGAAACCGGACAGGACGTGAGCTTTCACGTGACCGGGAACCTGCGCCTGGCCACGAGTGCAGCCCGCATGGACGAATATTTGAAATATTGCGGTACCGCAAACACCATCGGCGTCCCCTTTGAGGTCATCACTCCAGAGCAGGTCGCCAAGCTATGGCCGCTGATTGATCTGGGCAACGGCGCCGAGACGGCAAAGATTGTGGGTGCGCTGTATCACCCCGACGACGGCCATATCGCGCCTGCGGATCTGACCATGGCCTTGCGCAAGGGCGCTCGCGCCGGTGGCGCTGAAATTAACGAGCACACGGAAGTGACGGGCGTGACCCGCACGACAGGGGGCGAATGGCGGCTCGTCACCAACAAGGGTGAAATCATCGCCGAGCACGTGGTCTGCGCGACGGGCAACTATGCGCGGCAGACCGGTCGCATGTTCTCTCTTAACGTGCCGGCGATTCCGGTTGAGCACCAGTACATCCTTTTCGAAGAGTCCCAGAAGCTCAAGGCATACCGCAGCGCAGGTGGCCGGGAGCTCGCGGTGCTGCGCGAATCGGACCAGTCCTATTACCTGCGTGAGGAACGCCTCGGCTGGATCCTGGGACCCTATGAGAAAGGCGCGCCCGCACGCTTCGCTGACGGGGTGCCGGACTGGTTCGGCAAGAGTCTGTTCGAAGGCGATCTGGATCGACTGGTGCCGCATGTGGAGGCGGCCACGCGCCGCGTCCCGGCGTTGGATGGCTGCGGCATCAAGGACATTATTAACGGCCCTATTTCCTACACTCCCGACGGCAGCCCCCTGGTCGGGCCCGCCTGGGGCGAACGCAACCTGTGGCTCAACGAAGGACACAGCTTTGGCATTACCGCCGCCGGTGGCTCCGGCTGGCAGCTTGCGGAATGGATCGTAGAGGGTGAGCCGGGCATTGATATGCTCCCTGTCGATCCGCGACGCTATGGCCCCTACGTTTCAAAGCGTTATGTGGTCGCTAAAAACGAAGAGACCTATCGCGAGGTCTTTACAATCCATTTCCCGGATGAGGAGCGGCCCGCGGCACGCCCCGCCAAGACCAGCCCTGTTTACGACCGTCTCGATCAACTGGGCGCCGTATGGGGTCAGCGCTACGGCTGGGAACGCGCCAACTGGTTCGCGCGATCGGGCGTTGAGCGCAAGGACCGGTGGAGTTTCCGGCGTTCAAACTACTTCGAGCACGTCGGCGCGGAGTGCCGGCGCATGCGCGAGCATGTGGGCATCATCGATCTGAGTCCGTTCACCAAGCATGAGGTCAGCGGCGCGGGCGCCGAAGGCTGGCTCGACACGCTGGTGGCCAACAAAGTGCCGGTCCAGCCCGGGCGAATAGCCCTGTGCCACGCCTTGACCAAGCGCGGCGGTATCCGCTCGGAGTTCACGATCACGCGGCTCCCGAACGGCAGCTTCTATGTGGTCAGCGCCGGCGCGGCCGAACGTTATGACGCCGATTACCTGCAAAAGCGCCTGCCCGCAGACGGGTCGGTGAACCTGCGCAACGTCACCACCACTCGCGGATGCTTCGTCCTGGCCGGTCCGCGCTCGCGCGATGTGCTGGCCAAGCTCACCGACGCGCCGCTCGACAACAACGCCTTTCCCTGGCTTTCGAGCCAGGTGTTGGAAGTCGGTCTGGCGGTGGATGTGCTCACGTTGCGGGTGAATTTTGTCGGCTCGTTAGGTTGGGAGCTGCACTTTCCGATCGAATACGCCCACCACTTATTTGACGCTCTGTTCGCGGCCGGAGCCGAATACGGCATTGGCATGGCTGGAATGCGCGCCATGGAATCCATGCGTCTGGAAAAGTCCTACCGCATGTGGGGCAGTGACATGACGCGCGACTACACGCCATTTGAGACCGGTCTGGAGCGTTTCGTTCGCCTCAACAAGGGTGAGTTCGTCGGGCGTGCTGCCTTGCTCGAGCAGCAGGCAAGCGGTGTGCCCAACCATTTTGTCACTTTGCAGGTGCACGAGGTGACCGACGCAGACCCGCTGGGCAACGAACCGTTGTTTGACCAGGAGGGTGCAATCGTCGGCCGGGCGACCTCCGGAGGGTACGGGCATGTCGTAAAGCAGAGCATCGCGATTGGTTATGTGCAGCCCAGATTCTCCACTGTGGGCACGCCGCTGCAGATCGAGATTCTCGGCAAGCGCTATCCGGCCACCGTGGTTCGCGAATCGCCGTACGATCCAGATAATGCGCAACTGCGCGGCTAACGGGCCCAGAGCCGCGGACCGGGACTGATGCGAAAATTCTCCGCGTGGTCGCTGTTGTTGGGCGGGCTGTCGGGCCAGCGCGGCTGGCGCGAGCAGTGGCGCGCAGCGACACCGAAAGCCGGGTACGAGGCCGTCATCATTGGCGGAGGGGGTCACGGCCTGGGCGCTGCGTATTATCTGGCCAAGGAGCATGGTATCCGAGACGTCGCGGTGCTGGAAAAAAGCTGGATTGGTGGCGGCAATACCGGGCGCAACACCACCATCATTCGTTCTAATTACCTGTTCAGTGAAAGCTCCGCGCTCTATGACCATGCGGTGAAGCTATGGGAGTCGCTCTCCCAGGAGCTCAATTACAACGTCATGTACTCACCGCGCGGCGTACTGATGCTGGCCCACAACGTTCACGACGAACAAGTGGCCAAGCGCCATATTCACGCAAACTTCGCCAATGGCGTCGATAACGAGTGGCTGACCCCGTCCCAGGCCAAGGATTTTTGCCCGCCGCTGAACATCGCCGATTCGCTCCGTTACCCCGTACTGGGCGGAGCTTTGCAGCGCCGCGGCGGCACGGCGCGGCACGATGCGGTGGCCTGGGGCTACGCACGCGCCGCCAATGCCTTGGGTGTCGACATCATCGAGAACTGCGAAGTGACGGGCATGCGGCGCGACGCAAACGGTGCCATCGCAGCGGTCGAAACCACGCGCGGTGTCATCGAGGCGCGCAAGGTGGGTGTATCCGCCGCGGGTCACAGCTCCGTGGTGCTCAAGTCGGCCGGTGTGCGGTTGCCGCTTGAGAGCTATCCTCTGCAGGCGCTGGTGTCCGAGCCGGTCAAGCCGGTGTTGCCTTGCGTGGTAATGTCCAACTCGATCCACGCCTACGTAAGCCAGTCCGACAAGGGCGAACTGGTGATCGGGGCGAGCACCGATGCCTACACCTCGTACACACAGCGCGGCGCCCTGCACGTCAATCAGCACACCCTTGAAGCCATTTGCGAATTGTTTCCAATGTTCCGGCGCATGCGCATGCTGCGCAATTGGGGTGGTATCGTCGATGTGACGCCCGATCGTTCGCCCATCCTCGCCAAGACGCCGGTGCCGGGCCTTTACGTGAACTGCGGTTGGGGGACCGGGGGATTCAAGGCCACTCCCGGGGCCGGGCACCTGCTCGCCTGGACGATCGCACACGATGCGCCGCATCCGCTCAATGCGCCTTATACGATCGAGCGCTTTCGCGAAGGCAACCTGATCGATGAGGCGGCCGCCGCTGCGGTCTCGCACTGATGCTCCTGATTCCTTGCCCTTACTGCGGACTGCGCGCGGAGCTGGAGTTTAACTACGGCGGTGAGGCCCATGTGTTGCGCCCGGCCCCAGGTACCGCCTCGGATGCCGAGGCGTGGACGGCGTTTCAATACGAACGCAACAACACCAAGGGGCCGCATGCGGAACGCTGGCGGCACACCCACGGCTGCGGCCGCTTCTTCAATGTAGTGCGGGACACCACGACAGACCGGATTCTGCGCAGTTACCGGAGCGGGGAAACGTGAGTGGGCATTGGCGAAGGGCAGATGGCGGTCAGGTCGATCGCGCCCACCCCATACGTTTTAGCTTCGATGGGCATTCCTACGAGGGGCTTCCCGGCGATACCCTGGCGTCCGCATTGCTCGCGAATGGCGTGCACCTGGTGGGCCGCTCCTTTAAATACCATCGCCCCCGCGGCCTTATGGCCGCAGGCCCGGAAGATCCCAACGCGCTGGTTACGATACGGCGCGATGCCGCCCGCTACACCCCCAACCTTAATGCCACGCAGGTCGAACTCTATGAGGGGCTGGTGGCCGAGAGCCAGAACCGCTGGCCTTCGCTGCATCTGGATTTCGGCCAGGCCAACGATTTCGTCTCGCGGTTTATCCCTGCCGGGTTTTACTATAAAACTTTCATGTGGCCGCGAAAGGCGTGGCACCGCTGGTACGAGCCTCGCATCAGAGCCGCCGCAGGTCTGGGCCGCGCGCCTCCTCTGGCCGATCCGGACAGCTACGCGCAGCGCTATGCGCATTGTGACGTCTTGGTGATCGGCGCGGGCCCTGCAGGCCTGGCCGCGGCCGACGATGCGGGGCAGTCCGGCAAACATGTCCTGTTGTGCGATGAGCAGTCTCAGTTTGGCGGGTCGCTATTATCCGGCCACACAGAAAGTATCGACGGCGCAAGCGCGCATCAATGGTTGCACTCTACGCTTACGCGACTGCGTGCGACGCCCAAGGTCCGGATGCTCTCGCGCACCACGGCGTTTGCCTATCTGCCTCATAACATGGTGGCATTGATCGAGCGTTTGACAGACCACCTGGCCGCGCCGCCCGTACACCTGCCGCGTGAGCGCCTGTGGCTGGTACGTGCGTCGGAAGTGGTCCTCGCCACCGGAGCCATCGAACGGCCGTTGGTTTTTCCAGGCAATGACCGGCCCGGCATCATGTTGGCCGATGCGGCCCGCACTTACCTCAATCGCTTTGGCGTGTTGCCCGGTGCGCGCATCGTGGTGCTCGCGGCCCACGACGGCGCCTACCGCGTGGCGCTCGATTTACACGCGGCGGGTGTTAAGAGAGTCACGATTGCCGATGTGCGCCCGCAGGCGGAGGGGTCCACTCCAACAGCCGCGCGCCAAGCCGGGCTGATCGTCCGGACAGGTATAACTGCGGTCGGTACGCGTGGAAGCCTTCGTGTGACGGCGTTGGGCCTGGCCCGTTGTGATGCCACCGGTGCAGTAACCGGTGCGACCGAATGGCTCAAGTGTGACACCGTATTGATGTCAGGCGGGTACACGCCCAGCGTGCACTTGTTCTCCCAGTCACGGGGCGGATTGCGCTGGGACGCGTCGGCGCAGGTCTTCGTTCCTGACCAAGCCGCTGAAAATTGCCGCTGCGTCGGCGCGTGCACCGGCAAGTCCGACAGCGGCCCGGGCTGGCTCGGCGCGCTGCCTCAGCCGGTCCAAGGCACAAAGGCAAAGGCGTTCGTGGATTGGCAGAACGATGTCACGGCGGCCGACCTGGGACTGGCCGTACGCGAAGGATTTCGTTCGATTGAACACATCAAGCGCTACACCACCACGGGCATGGCCACCGATCAGGGCAAGACCTCGAATCTGAATGCGCTCGCCATCGCGGCGCAGCGCCTGCAAATGCCGATTCCGCAGGTCGGGCTGACCACGTTCCGAATGCCCTACCTGCCCGTGAGTTTCGGTGCGCTCGCCGGGTATGCGCGCGGAGCGCTGTTTGCTCCGGTGCGCACCACTCCGATACACGCCTGGGCGCTGGAGCACGGGGCGGTGTTTGAGCCGGTCTCGCTCTGGCAGCGGGCCCGCTATTTTCCTGAGCGCGGCGAGGACCTGCACCAGGCCGTGGCGCGCGAGTGCGTGAACGTGCGCCAAAGCTGCGGTATGTTCGACGCATCGACGCTGGGCAAGGTAGAAGTCGTGGGCCCAGATGCGGTGGATTTCATGAACCGCATGTACGTGAACAGTTGGAAGTCATTGAGCCTGGGCCGTTGCCGCTACGGCATCCTGCTGCGCGATGATGGTTTCGTCTTTGATGACGGCGTGGTGGCGCGCATTGCGGAAGATCGCTTTCATGTCACGACCACGACCGGCGGCGCGCCTCGGGTTCTGGCGCTGATGGAGGACTATCTGCAAACGGAGTGGCCGCAACTTAAGGTGTGGCTCACCTCGACCACGGAACAGTGGGCGGTCATCGCGCTGCAGGGACCTTCGGCGCGTACGGTGCTCGCGCCGCTCGTCGAGGACATCGACCTGTCGGCAAAGTCCCTGCCGCACATGGGTGTCGCGCTGGGAAAGGTGTGCGGCATCCCGGCGCGGGTGTTTCGCGTGAGCTTTACCGGCGAGCTTGGATTTGAGATTAACGTGCCTTCCGACTACGGAATGGAAGTCTGGCGCGCGGTCTGGGACGCCGGGCAGGCGCACGGCATCTGCGCGTACGGAACGGAGGCGATGCACGTATTGCGTGCCGAGAAAGGCTACGTCATCGTCGGTCAGGACACCGACGGCACCGTCACCGCCGATGATGCTGGCCTGGGCTGGGCAATCGGCAAGAACAAGCCGGACTTTCTCGGTCTGGCCGCGATGCAAAAGCCGGCGCTCATGGATCCTAAGCGCAAACAACTGGTGGGGCTGCTCACCGAGGACCCGGACTTTGTGCTTGAGGAAGGTAGCCAGATCACCGCACAGGCCGGGCTGCGCCCGCCCATGGCGGTCCTGGGTCACGTCACGTCCTCCTACCATAGTGCGGTACTGGACCGCTCCATTGCGCTGGCGTTGGTCAGCGGTGGGCGTTCGCGACTCGGGCACACATTGTATGTGCCCACGCCTCACGGTGAGTCGGCCGTTACCGTGACGAGTCCGATTTTTTACGATCCCAAGGGAGAGCGCCTCAATGGCTGATGCCGCTCAGCGCCGTTTCCCTGAGGCCAGCCTTGGCAAACATTGGCGCCTGACTCCACCAGCGACACGTTTCTCCTTGCGGGTGGATCTAGGCGCGGCGGCGGGTCGTGCACGAGAGCATCTGCCTCTGGCCACGGTGCCCTGTCGCAGCGCGGTGCGCCATGATTGGTCGGCGCTATGGCTTGGTCCCGACGAACAGCTGTTGATCGGCCCCGAGCCGATGGCTTCGTCTTTTGCGCTAGCGGCCGATGCGGTGCTAAGCGGCCTGCCCCACTCGTTGGTCGATGTCAGCCACCGGCAGTGCGGCCTCAAAATCAGCGGCCCACATGCCATCGATCTGCTTAATGCCGGATGTCCGCTCGACCTGGATCTGGACCGCTTTCCAGTCGGTGCGTGCACACGCACCATCCTCGCCAAGAGCGAGATCGTGCTGTGGCGACGAGACCATGAACAATTTCATGTCGAGGTGTGGCGCTCCTTTGTGGCGTACCTCAGTGGATTTCTAGCCAGCGTAGAACAGGAATTTCTCGGCAAAGATTGATCATTGAGAAGATCGCAATCTGACGGGATCTGCCCGGGGCGCGTGGCTTGCATCGGGCGCCGCCATCGGGGAAGATGTTTCATAACAGGGGGAAATACTCATGTCGCTAGAACTTCCTTTCATGAAGCGAGATCAGCGCGCCGCTGTGATGCTATGCGGCTGCATCGCTGTGCTTTTCACCATCCCGCTCACGGCCAGCGCGCAGCAAGCCGCGGAACCTGCCAAGACTGCGGCGGCAGACACCGGAGGTATCGAGGAAGTTGTGGTCACGGCGCAACGCCGAGAACAGAAACTTCAAGACATTGGTATCTCGGTCACGGCGCTCGGCAACGAGGCTTTGGCCAATCTCAATATCACGACCGCCACGGATATCGCCAAGGCCGTGCCGAGCCTCAAGATGAACGCTTATTCTTCTTCGCAGGCCGTGTACAACATTCGGGGCGTGGCGCAAAACAGTTACGGGGACGAGCAGGAACCTCCGGTCGCTGTCTACCAGGACGACAGCTATTCCAGTTCCATCAATCTGGCAAGCTTTCCGGTGTTTGACTTGGCTCGCGTGGAAGTGCTGCGCGGCCCGCAAGGCACTCTGTTTGGTCGCAATGCCGACGGCGGCGCGATCCAGTTCATATCCCGGCGACCCACCAAGGACTTCGATGGGTATGCGACGGCGACCTTTGGAAGTTTCGGCCAGCAGATCTTTGAAGGTGCGCTCTCCGGCCCACTGGCGGAGAACTGGCAAGGGCGAGTCGCGCTTATCAGCAATCAGGACAACGGATACATCAAGGAATACAGCCCCGGCCAGCAAGATCGCGGTGCTAATAATCACTATGCGCTGCGCGGCCAGCTCTCCTGGCAACCTACGGACAGCATTAATGCCAACCTGATTCTGCGCTACCTGCGGGCGAATCATGAGCGCCAAGCCGGCCTCTATTCACACGAGCCTGCCTGTCCAAACGCCCAGAACCAGGGGGAATTCCTGGGTGCGGGCGTGTATTGCCCATTCTGGGGAGTGACCGGCACCACCGGCACGGGCTTCGCGAATCCAAAGATGATCCCGAGCCGCGGGGGCACGCCCTGGGCTACCGAGGAAACTTCGACCTCGTTCGTCGATCGCAATATCAGGGCGGCGACCCTGCGCCTGGACGTCAAACTGGCCACTGTGGATCTGGTGTCAATCTCTGACTTCCAGAAAGCCAACAAATTCTACACCGAAGGTGGCGATGCCTCGCCCGATCTGGGCGTTGTGTTCTTTCAAGGCAGTGATATCACGCAGTATTCCGAGGAGATTCGCGCCTCGACCACCGTGGGCGCCAACCAATTGGTCGCAGGTCTCTATGGCATGAAGGTGGAAGGTAATTATACGGGGCAATTTGCCGACCCCTTCTACAGCTACATTCCTTATATTACTGCCCGACAGGACACGACTTCCTACGCAATCTTTGCGCAGGATGAATGGAAGGCCACTGATCGAGTCAGCCTGATTGCAGGCTTGCGCTACTGGCGTGACCAGCGCAACGGCGCGTACTACGGCGATGAGGGCAGCACCGGCATCCATATCGCGTTTGACCAAAACCAGGTCACCGGAACCGCGAGTGGGGTCCCATTCGATCAGTCAGTGACGCCCATTACGCTCACCCCCTCCGATGCCAAAAAGACCTTCGACGATGTGACAGCTCGGCTCGAGCTCGATTTCCGGGTCAACCCCGACCTGTTGCTGTATACGAGTTATAACCGGGGCAGCAAGAGCGGCGGCTTCTCCTTCTCCACCGGCACACCATTCGGCGATCTGGCGGGTGCGCCCCTGGGCACAGATGCAAAATTCTTGAATGGGATTCCGTTCAATCCGGAGGTGCTGGACGCCTACGAAGCAGGCTTTAAGGCTACCGTGACCAGCCATACGACGTTTGATGTCAGCGCCTTTTACTATGACTACCATAATTACCAGGCGTTTGTTCAGTTGGGCGTCAACCAGACCGTCGTGAACCTGCCGGCCCAAGCGTACGGGGTTGAAGCGGAGTTCAATTCACACCCGATAACGGGTTTGACGGTGCAGCTGGGCGTCTCGGCGCTGGGTTCGGATGTTCGAAACATCGTTCTACCCGATACGGTGACGCATGTGGAACACGATCTTCCGCAGGCACCTCCGGTCTCGGGAAATGCCTTGGTGCGATACGAGATGCCGGTGGCGAACGGCTTGCTTGGGCTGCAAACCGACGTGCAATACACCGACAAATTCTGCTTCACCGTGCTGTGCGCTCCAGTGGAACAGGAAGACGCCTACACGGTCACTAATGCGCGTATTAGCTACGGACCCTCCAACAAACGCTGGGAGATCGCAGGTTTCGTGAACAATCTCACGGATGCGCAATACCGTGTCTACGCCTTCGACAGCTCGCTATTTGCAGGCGTGGTGGCCGGGGTTTACGCCAAACCGCGCACCTACGGATTGATGGGCACTTACCGGTTCGGCGGCGGCTACTAGCCAGCTAGCGCTGCCGGGTCTGCCAGTTCTCGGCCACGAAGTATGGGGCGGCAAGGGGCGCCAGCGGTGGCTTGCCTAAAATCAAGTCGGCAAGTTTTTCAGCGAGCATGATAGTCGGCGCGTTGAGATTACCGGTCGTGATCGACGGCATGATTGAAGCGTCCACGACACGCAGACCCTCGATCCCCACCACCCGTCCGCTCGGGTCCACCACCGTGCGCTCGTCGTTCGGGGATCCCATGCGGCAGCTGCACGAGGGGTGGTAAGCGGTCTCTATGTGCTGGCGTATGAATTCATCGATCTGCTCATCGGACTGGACCGCCGCACCAGGCTGCATCTCGCGGCCTCGGTAGCGGTCAAAGGCCGGCTGCGCAAATATCTCGCGCGTCAGGCGCACGCAGGCTCGCATTTCCTCCCAGTCTTCCGGCTGGCTCAGGTAATTAAACAAGATGCTTGGATGATCCTCGACCCGAGGAGTGCGCAATCGAACCGAGCCGCGGCTTTGGGAGCGCATGGGGCCGATGTGTGCCTGGAAGCCGTGTTCGTTTGCCAGGCTTGAGCCATCGTAGCTCACCGCCATGGGCAGAAAATGATATTGCAGGTTCGGATAGCGAATCCCGGCACGGCTCCTGATGAATGCTCCGCTCTCGAAATGGTTGCTGGCCCCTAACCCGTCGTGCCTCAGCAGCCAGCGCAGGCCGATTAGAAAGCGGCTCAGCGGATTGAGCGATGAGTAAAGGGAGACCGGCTCCTTGCAGGCCACCTGAAAGTAAAATTCCAGGTGATCCTGCAAATTCTCGCCCACGCCCCTCAGAGGCTGCACAACTTCGATGCCTTGCCTGCGCAGTTCCTCGGGGGGACCGAGGCCCGAAAGTTTCAGCAGATGTGGCGAGCCGATGCTGCCGGCGCAGAGCAGGACCTCCCGGCGGGCGCGCGCCTTTTGATCGCGATCCCCAAGTCGGTAACACACGGCCCTGGCGTGGCGGTTATCAAACTCAATGCGCGTTACCAGAGCGTGGGTTCGAACCAGGAGATTCTTGCGGCGCATGGCCGGACGCAAGTACGCCCGCGCCGCGCTGCACCGGCGCCCGTCGCCCACCGTCATATCTAAGCGTCCGAAGCCCTCCTGCTGCGCGCCATTGAGGTCACTTGAGGACGGGTAGCCGGCCTGCCGTCCGGCCTCCAGCCAGGCTGCGTGCAAGGGGTTTTGCAAAGTCCCATAGGAGGTCTGGAGTTTGCCGGATTCGCCGCGGTAGTCCGTGCCGCCTTCCCCGCGCCGCTCGGCTCGTTTAAAATAGGGCAATACTTCGCTGTAGCCCCAGCCCGCGGCGCCCTCGTCGCGCCAACGTTCGAAGTCAAAGGGATTCCCGCGCACGTAGACCATCCCGTTGATCGAAGAAGATCCTCCGAGCACCTTGCCACGAGGAGTGCCCAGCCGCCGCCCGCCCAGGTAGGGTTCCGGTTCGGTCTGGAAGCCCCAGTTGTATCGTGGCATGTTCATCGGGATGGACAGCGCCGTGGGCATCTGGATGTAGATCGAGCGGTCCGAGCCCCCGAATTCGAGCAGCAGAACGCGATTTCGACCGTCTTCTGTGAGCCGATCGGCGAGCACGCAGCCCGCCGAGCCCGCCCCGATGATCACATAGTCAAATTCTTCCATGGAACATACTGCAGAAAACCAAGTTGTCGGAATCTAGGGTTCAGTAAGGGGCGTCAACGTCCCGCATGGCGACGTAGACACTTTTTAGTTGAGTGTAATGTTCGATGGCGGCACGGCCGTTCTCGCGCCCCAGGCCCGAGGATTTCATCCCGCCAAAGGGCAGCTCGATCGGCGTCACATTGTAGTGGTTGATCCAGCAGGTTCCCGCCTGAAGTTGCGCGATCACACGATGCGCGCGGGCCAAATCGCGCGTAAACACCGCGGCCGATAGGCCAAAATCGGTCGCGTTGGCGCGCCTCACGACCTCTTGCTCATCACTGAATTCCAGTACGGTCATGACCGGACCAAAAATTTCCTCACGCACGATGGACATTTTGTCCTGGCATCGATCAAAGACCGTCGGCGCCACGAACCAGCCCTTGGCGAGCACCCCGTCGGTCACTCGATGACCCCCGACGAGTACCCGTGCGCCAGCCTCACGCCCCTGTTCGATATAGGCGAGAACCTTGCGCATGTGCGCCTCGGATATCAGCGCCCCGACCTGGGTGTCTGGATGCAGCGGGTCGCCAATGCGCATTTTCCGGACCCGCGGCAGCAGGCGCGCCAAGAACGACTTCATGACTGAACGATGCACGAAGACGCGCGTGCCATTAGAACAAACTTCGCCGGCCGAGTAGAAGTTGCCCAGCAGTGCGCCCGACACGGCGTTATCAAGGTCTGCATCCGCGAACACGACAATCGGTGACTTTCCGCCCAATTCGAGAGTGACCTGCTTGAGAGTCGGCGCGGCATCGGCCATCACGGCGCGTCCGGTGGGCACCGAACCGGTGAGCGATACTTTTCGTATCTGCGGATGACGAGTGAGCAGCCGACCTGTCTCGGCCGGGCCTTGCAATACTTGAAACAGACCGGCCGGCAGGCCCGCGGCGGTGTAGACCTCCTGCAATTTCTGTGCGCTCAAGGGCGTAAGGTCGGCAGGCTTAAATAACATGGCATTCCCGCAGGCGAGCGCCGGAGCGGATTTCCAGCAGGCGATCTGCAATGGATAGTTCCACGCGCCAATCCCTGCCACCACGCCTAAGGCTTCGCGGCGCGTATATCCGAATGCACTCGTTCCGAGGTCCAGATATTCGCCTGCAATCGTGGGTGCCAGGCCCCCGAAATATTCTAGACAGTCGGCTCCGGAAACCACATCGACGACGCGCGTCTCCTGTACGGGCTTGCCCGTATCCTGCGTTTCGAGTTCCGCCAGTTCATCGTTGCGAGCCCGCAGCATGTCAGCCGCTCGCCGCAGCACACGGCCACGCTCGGTACCGCTCAAGGCCGCCCATGCTGGCTGGGCGGCCCGGGCGGCACGCACCGCCGACTCGATTGCGGCCACACCGGCGATCCGCACGCTTCCCAGCACCTCACCGGTGGCCGGATTGACCGTGGCAAAGTGGGTCGCAGCAGCGCGGCTCCGTGAGCGAGCGGCGGTGGTGGGCGGGGACCGTGCTGTCTTAGGCTTCAAAGTGCCACTTACCTGGGTGAAGGATAGGCGAGATGCGGAGCTAACCCGCGGACAATATGTGTCAAAATCCCATCATGCCGACCCGACGAAGCGGCGGTCAATAGCGGAGCCCGTATGGAGTCCCCAGCACTGTGCCTCGGGCAAGGCTGTAATCGAGGAGCATCTCAGAGGGTGCTGCGACGCTGCCTCGCCTCGATATGGCTGGTCGCGGCAATGTTTTCAGGAGCAGCCCGGTCGGACAGCGTTATTGCCTCCACAGATCCGCAAAGCTGCCGGGCGGTGCGCCTCTCGGACATTGGATGGACGGACGTCACCGCCACGACCGCGATCTTTTCCGCGCTGCTGCAACAACTAGGGTACGAACCGAGGATCACCGTGCTGGCTGTGCCGGTGACGTACGCGGCCATGAAAAATCGCGACATCGACATTTTTCTTGGTAACTGGATGCCAGCCCAGTCGGCGGACCGCAAGCCTTTTGTGGCCGACGGTTCGGTAGAAATCATCGGCGCCAATCTGCAGGGCGCGAAGTACACCCTGGCGGTTCCGGCCTATACGTACGCGGCCGGGTTGCACGACTTCTCGGACATCCAGCGATTCGCCACTCAGTTGGGAAGCACGATCTATGGCATCGAGCCCGGCAACGATGGCAATCGGCTGGTCCTGGGAATCATCAAGCAGGATACGTACGGTCTGGGAAAATTCAAGCTGATCGAATCGAGCGAGCAAGGCATGCTCGCGCAGGTCGAACGCGCTATCCACGACAAGCGCCCCATCGTGTTTCTGGCTTGGGACCCTCACCCGATGAACATGCGCTTTGACCTGCGCTACCTCACCGGGGGTGATGCGACCTTTGGACCGAATTTTGGGGCCGCAGCGGTGTACACCAATACACGCAAGGGATACAGCACCGAATGCCCGAACCTGGCGAGGCTGCTAAAGAACCTAAAGTTTACGCCCCGCAACGAGAGCGAAATGATGAGCGCCATCATCGATCAGCATCTGCAGCCGCAGGTGGCGGCCAACGCCTGGCTGAAGACTCACACCGAGGTGGTCGCGCATTGGCTCGAAGGCGTGCGCAGCTTTGACGGCCGGCCCGCGTTGCTCGCGCTGCAGGGAACCGCGGGGATCACGCCTGGCCGCTCGTTTGAGAGTTGGGTGACGGTTCACAAGATCCCGCTCGGCGACACGGTCGCGGTCGGCATCGAATACATCAAGACCCACGGCACGGGCTTCTTTAATGCAATCGCCATCGGGATTCGCGGCAGCGTCAATGGTGTCACCGCGGCCTTGGTGGCCGTGCCCGCTGCCGCGCTGATCGCGGCTATGGCGGGGCTCGCCTGGGTGCTGCGCCGCTCGATCACGCTGGTGGTGTTCGTTGCCCTGGCGTTATTGTTCATCATGAACCAGGGCTATTGGCTTGCGACCCTGGAAACCCTTTCACTGGTGCTGGTGGCCGCGGCCTTGTCGACCCTGATCGGAGTTCCGATCGGCATTGCGGCGGCGCACCGACCGCGCCTGTATCAGGCGCTGCGTCCGGTGCTGGACCTGATGCAGACGCTGCCCACTTTCGTGTATCTGATACCGACGCTGGTTTTGTTCGGGCTTGGTGTGGTTCCGGGCCTAATCTCCACGATCATCTTTGCCCTGCCCGCTCCCATACGCATGACGCATCTGGGAGTTTCCTCTGTGCCGCAAGCGCTGCGCGAGGCCGGCGAGGCGTTTGGCGCCACACCCATGCAATTGCTGTGGAAGGTCGAACTACCCTGCGCCGGGCCAACGATCATTGCCGGTGTCACCCAATGCATCATGCTGAGCCTGTCGATGGTGGTGATCGCGGCGCTGGTCGGTGCCGGAGGTCTGGGCGTGCCGGTGGTGCGCGCCCTGAACACGGTACAGGTTGGCATGGGCTTCGAGGCGGGATTTGCCATCGTGCTGCTGGCCATTATTCTCGATCGCATGAGCCGGCCTGCGGAAAAGGAAGGCGCATGACCCACAGCGCCCTGGAATTCCAGCATGTCGATATTCTGTTCACGCGTGCACAGGGCAGAAAGTCCCGCCGCGCACTGCGCCTGGCGCTCGAATCACTCGATGCCGGCGCGACGCGCACTCAGATTGCCGAGCAGTTTGGCGTGGTGTTAGGCGTCGCTGATGCGAACCTCAAGGTCGAGCACGGACAGATCTGCGTGCTGATGGGCTTGTCAGGCTCAGGAAAATCAACCCTGCTGCGCGCCGCAAATGGCCTCAATCCTGTCACACGCGGCCGCGTGCTGATCCGCGATGGGGAGGGCCAGGCGGATGTGGCCACCTGCTCGAGCGCCAATCTGCGCCGTCTGCGGCGTGAGCGCATCGCCATGGTTTTTCAGCAGTTTGGCCTTTTGCCGTGGCGCACGGTGCGCGACAACGTGGGCTTTGGCCTGGAGCTGCGCGGCGAATCGGACGCGCAGCGCGGCCGCGTGGTCGATGAGAAGCTCGAGCTGGTGGGTCTTTCGCAGTGGGCCGGGCGGTTTGTCAGCGAATTGTCCGGAGGCATGCAACAGCGCGTAGGCCTGGCGCGCGCATTTGCCACTGATGCTGACATTCTGCTCATGGACGAGCCTTTTTCCTCCCTTGATCCTCTGATACGCACCAAACTCCAGGACGAACTGCTCGCACTGCAGGCGCGCGTAAAAAAGACCATCGTGTTCGTCAGCCACGATCTTGACGAAGCCCTGAGGCTCGGCAATCAAATCTCGATTCTCGAGGGTGGCCACATTCTTCAGACCGGAACAGTGCAGGACATCGTGCTGCGCCCGGGGCACGCACGGGTGGCGGAGTTCGTGCAACACATGAACCCGCTGCACGTGCTGCGTGGGGACATGATCATGCGTCACCGCGACACTCTTAAGAGGGCCAACGGCGGCCACGAACTGCTCATCGATCCGGCCGGTCGGTACGCGGTCAGCCTTGACCAAGCCGGCTATGCGGTAAGCGCACGCCTGGAAGGTCAGACCGTAACGTTAAGCCTTCCTGGAGATCGATCGCCCGTGAAGGGTCGGCCGGGGATCTGTGTGGCGCCCAGCATCATTACGCTCCAGCAGGTCGTCGAGCTGTGTGCGCACAGCGGCCACCCGGTGCTGCTGCAGGAAGATGGCAAGTTTTGTGGAGTCTGTGGCGAAGCGGAAATCATGCGCGCCCTGGCCGGATCTGCCGGCGCCTAACACGACCGCTCGCGGCTGGCATGCCGCGCTCGCACAAGTCAAGGCCGCAATCGGATCATTCCGGTGGTCCTGCGGCCACCATACTGGGGATTGTCCCGCCCAGGAGTGCAGCCTATGGACGAATCTTCCGCCTCGGCCACGAGGGGCCGACGCCCCAGCGGACGCGACGCCAAGCGTGCCGCCCGGACCGCGCGCGCCCACAATTTTGTTCCATACATCACGCGCAAAATCCCTTACTACGAGGTTCTGGGCAACGACGGACTGGAACTGCTCGAGCATAACGCCGACACCATCCTGGAGGAGATCGGCATTGATTTTCGCGACGATCCGGAGGCCTTGGGCCTGTTCAGGGCCGCCGGGGCCGATGTTAAAGAGGAACGAGTTCGCTTTCCACGTGGCCTGTGTCGCTCGCTGGTCCAGGCCAGTGCGCCCCGGGAATTTACGCAATACGCACGTAACCCCGCGCACAACGTGGTGATTGGGGGCGCCAATACGGTGTTTGCGCCCGCGTATGGATCGCCCTTCATTCGCAGCCTCGATGAAGGTCGCCGCTACGCGCGCATCGAGGACTTTCGCAATTTCGTCAAGCTGGCCTACATGTCCAACGGTTTGCACCACTCCGGCGGCACGATCTGCGAGCCGGTGGACCTCCCGGTCAACAAGCGCCACTTCGATATGGTCTATAGCCACATGAAGTTCAGCGACAAGCCGTTTATGGGCTCGGTCACACATCCCGAACGAGCGCGCGACACGATCGAGATGGCCAAGATCCTGTTTGGCGCAGAGGCCACCGATCCGGCCAACGGGCGGCTGCGCACGATGACCATCAGCCTGATCAACGCCAATTCGCCCCTGACCTTCGATGCCACCATGCTCGGTGCGCTCAAGGAATACGCCCGCGCCAACCAGGCGACGATCGTCACGCCCTTTATCCTGGCCGGTGCGATGTCGCCGGTGACCGTCGCAGGTACCGTAGCCCAGACCCTGGCCGAGGCACTCGCCGGCATGGCGCTGACACAGCTGGTCAACCCGGGAGCGCCGGTGGTGTTGGGCAGTTTTGCCTCTTCGTTGTCGATGCAATCCGGCGCGCCCACCTTCGGCACGCCCGAGCCGGCGCTGGTGCTCTACATCATGGCGGCACTGGCACGGCGCCTCGGGGTGCCATTTCGTTCCGGCGGTGGATTGTGCGGCTCTAAGATCGCCGACGCCCAGGCCGCGTTCGAGGCGGCCAACACGCTGCTGCCCACCTGTCTGGCCGGGGTCAATTTCGTATTGCACGTGGCCGGCTGGCTGGAAGGTGGATTGGCGATGGGCTACGAGAAATTCGTCATGGACGCTGACCAGGCGGCAATGATGCACACACTGCTGGCCGGCGTCGACCTGTCGGAAAATGGCCAGGCCCTGGATGCCTTGCGCGAGGTGGGCCCCGGCAAACACTTTCTCGGATGCGCCCATACGCAGGCCAACTTCGAGACGGCTTTTTTCCGCTCGCCGCTCGCGGACAACAACTCCTACGAGCAATGGGAGGCTGAGGGGGCCTCCGATATGAACAAGCGTGCCAACGTCCTTTGGAAGCGCCAACTGGCCGAGTACGAGGCGCCGGCGCTCGATCCGGGCGTGGACGAGGCGCTTCTCGATTACATGAACCGCCGCAAGGCGTCTTTCCCCGACTCCAACGTCTAGGCGCTAATCCCCTACTGCGGCGCGCAGCCCGGATCGAAGCGCTCGACCGTCGGGCTGCCTGCGGAGGAGTGGCTGCTGCCTGGTTCCAGACTTCCGCCGACCACCAGTACAGATCGCTGAAACACCACCGCGCGCGCAAAGTTGCGCGGGGTGGGCAGTGGCGCGAGCGCCACCCAGGAATGGCCTGAGGTGTCCAGACGCAGCACGTCTGCAAGCACGCGCTGCTGGGGCTGTGATTCGCCGCCGAAGACATAAATCGCCCCGCACGCCGACACCGCTCCGTGCGTACCGCGCGCGGGTAACGCCGGACCAGGCACCCACACATCCCTGGCGCTGTCGTAGCGCCACACATCGCCGAAGTCCTGCAGGCCGCTGCGCCCCCCGATGGAGTACAGAGAACCTGCATGCACGAGCGCCGCCGGACTGCCCATGGAGCGTGGCAACGGAGCCAGGGCCGACCAGCGGTCCGTAACCGGGTCGTACACAGAGTGATCCGCAAGGGTCGATTCTGAATTGCCACCGCCGATCACGTGGATGCGGCCCTCCAGCACGGCTACAGCATGCCCGCCCCGAGGGCGCGGAAGCGACTCCGCCGTACTCCATCGATGCGCGGTAGTGTCGTAGACCAGCACCTGGGAAGTGGGCACGTTCGTGGTGGTGTCAAACCCGCCGATCAGATAGATACGACCGCCGAGCGCCGCCGCCGCTGGGGCATTCAGCCCGTGCCCCGGAAGCGCCGTCTCGTGTGTCCACGCCCGAGCGTCGAAGCGTTCCACGTCTAAGACGGGTTGTCCGTCCGCGCCGGTCCGGCCAACACATACACGGCCCCGTTGGCGACCACTACAGCGTGTGCCGCACGAGCGCTCATCATGGGCGGGGCCGAAGTCCAGCTGGCCTCCGCTCCAATCAAAGCGCCGCTCCCGCACAGCAGTATCAGGCCCGCCCACAGGGCAGCACTCTTCATTTCGCAGCGCTCATTCAGGCCAGTGCGCCGACTGCGGCGCCCCGTCGTTAATCTCGTAGTAATCGGACTTATCGGCGGTGAAGATGTGCTGAATAATTCGCAGGCCCGTGGGAGGATCGACTGTTCCGGCCATGATGCTGGTGGTGGCTGATCCAGGTGAACTCGACCTCCAGAACAGGTTACCGCCACAACGCTGACAAAAACCGCGCTCAGCGCTGTCAGATGACCGATACCAGCGCAGGGTGGCCGACACGGTCAGCTCAAGATCTGCCGTCGGTATCTGCGTAGCGGCCACGAAGTGCCCGCCGGTCTTCCGGCACTGCGAACAGTGGCAGGTGATGACATCGCGCAGAGCACTCTTGGTGCGGTAGCGAACGCCACCACACAGACACCCGCCCTGAGCCGCCACGGTGTCCATTAGGGGCGAGCCACGGAGCACCGTCTCCCCTTCTGCATGATTCGATGTGTTCTTGGGATATGTGCGCTCCGGCAGATTCCCGTCATTGGGTGTGCGTATCTTATTCGCACCTGTGCCTGCCGAAAACACCGCCCTCAAAAAAAAGGGCGCCCCGAAGGGCGCCCCCCATAGTCATGCCGGCCTAGCGTCCCGAATCCGGGACGCTACCGTTACTGGCACTGATAGAGCCGGACGTCGTCCACGTACCATCCCGTGTTTCCACCGCAGCCGTCGTTGCCGATATCCCATCGTAACCGCACGTTGTCATTCTTCTTGGCGTACGGAGCGAGGTCGATGATCGACTGGCCCCAGCTGCCAGTCACCTCTCCGCCGTCGGAGCCGGTAAATGCCGGCTGGCCGGCGATCGGATCGGTGTTGCCTTGCGCCGCGGTGAATAGCGTCCCGTTGTATGAGTTGTATACGTAGTCGGAGCGCTTGACGATCTTCCACGGACCGCCGTTCACGCTGATCTTAAGGTTACCTCCGTCCCAACCCGCCTCGGTGGCCACGTAATGCGTAAAGGCCAGTTTCGGTGAAGTGACTTTGGTGTCCAGCAAAATCTGCGGACTGGTCAGGTGCAGCACGGCCGTCTCATCGCCACCCGGTGCGCAGGTTCCGATGTCCGGATCCGCGCCGAAGTAGGCCCTGCCCGTTCGGCCCCCGGGTAGATTGCTGACGATGGTCCACTCGCGCGGCGTGAAGTCCCGTGTCGTGCCGCTATGACTGACGATCCATCCGTTCTTCGCGGTCGGAGCGTTCCCCTCAAACCCGGTCTGGAAGATGCTCTGCACCTTCTGGGGACTTGTGCACAGCGGCGGCGGGTTCTTGGCAAGCAGCGGCACGAATCCGCACTGGTTCGGAGGAGTGCGCATCTCGACCGCCAGCAGGGCCTTCGCGACCTGGGCACAATCGGAACTGTTGATGATCTCGCCTGACGGCGCTCCGGTGGTCAGCGATTTCAGGTTAACCCCGACCAGATCAGCGCAGGATTGCTCGAGCGCATCGGCATGGTCGGCGAAGTCGGTGGCCGGCCCCTGGTACACGGTCTTCGCGCGGAAATAGACATGCAAGGCCTTGGTCAGGCCCACTCCGGTCACGGTCTGCCCATTGTAATGGCCGCCGTCGACCATCAAGGCGTAGGCGTGGTTGTCGACGCCAGAGTTGGTGTGCACGCCGCCTGCATCGGCAGTGGAGCATGAGTACTGCAGCGTGTCACTCACCTTTCCGGGGTTGCCGTAGCACTGCGGATCCCACATGTCGCGTAAGCCGCCGATGGAGCTTGGGTCCCTGATGTCCTCACCGAGTATCCAACGTACCGAATTGTCGGTCGCAGCGGCCATTGCAATGGTCGCCGTGGCCGGCAAATGACTGTGCAGCAGGGCGCCGTCGGCGTTGGACACCTGGACTCCGGGGATCGCATCGGTACCGGTCAGCCCAATGAGGCCTGTCGGATCGGCGACGATGATGGCGCCGATTGCCCCAGCAGCGACCGCGTTGCCTGTCTTGGTCACCGAGCCGCACAGACCGCCCGCCCAATCGATAAGCGCGATCTTGCCCTTTACACCGCTCACCGTTGTGCAGGCGTCGGCAGGACTGCTCGCCACAACCGACCCGGACACGCTCACGGGCAACGCCGGGTGCAACGCCGTGGATAAAGATCCATAGCTGCCTGCAATGGCGGCCGGCGCGCTCACAGTCAGCTTGGGTGGCGGGACACCGCTGCTGCGGGCCGAGCAACTTCCAGTGGTGCGAGGTCGATCCGGTCCGTCAAGACCGCGGCCGTTAATGCGGTCGACGGTCTCGCCGAATATGTCGGAGTTCGCTTCATTCAGTGCGCCCGGCTGCCACTGGTAGATCAGATTGTCGGTGTACTGGGTGTACGCGTGGCTCCACTCGTGGGCCGTGACGTCATCGGCCGTGAATCCCGGGCAGAAGGAGATGAACACGCCGTTCCATGAAGCATTTGGACAGTCGTAGCCCCGATCGAAAATCGAGTCCATCGTGGCGCCCTTGCCGTCGAACGAATCGCGCCCGAAGGCATTGAGATACATGTTGTAAGTGTCTTTCGAGACTCGAATCATGTTGTCCGCTTCTACAACTCCGGTGGGAAAAGGCTGGCCCTCTACCCAGAAAGGATTGCCAGGATAGGACGGCGGCACGTTCGGGAGGTTCTTGCCGTCGTAGGCTCGCCGTTTGAGCGAATCTGGCGTTCCGCTAATCCTGTCGATGAATTTTCCGGTGTGAGCGTCGATATAAATAAACTCACGAACCGTACTGCCGTCTCCCACGTCCACCTCGTAGGCCAGGTGATTGGCGCCCGGGACGCCTTTGGCCAGTCCCTCGCGGAAAATCAGCAGTCGGGTGCCGCGTGCCCCCAGGGTGGTGCCGGGCTTGAGGGACTGCACATACTGGACGGCCGTCTTCTCGACCTCGCTGCTGCTACGTGAGGTGGCGGATGAAACCGTGATGTCAGGAACCAGGGTACCGGTCACTACCGAAACCTGGCCGGCCGCATCGAGATGCACCTTGAGCACCGCGCCAAAGACAGGCAGCCCGGCGTATTGCTGGGCGTACGTCAGGTGCGTGGCGCCGACACTGTCGGTCTCAGACTTCTTCAACTGCAGCTCGGCCGTGCCGGTGCTCAGACCGAACGCATGGGAATGCTGGTTGATAAAGGCCGCCGCGTTGTCGCGCAGGGTCTGCGCGTTCGGTGCGGCCGCGCTGGCGCCCGCGGCGCTCGGAGGGAGCCGCACGAAACGCGCCGTGCCGGTGGCTGGATTGATGCTCACATGAGTGCCGCCGCGTTCGGCTTCGAGCCGTTGGATGGCTTCCGGGTCGCGGGCTTGCGATGAGGACGCCGCGTAAGTAATCGTACTGAGTCCTGTCAGCAGAGCCGCGCTGAGCAGAAGCCGCGTAACCGTGTGGTTCATAACTCTCCCCTTCATGAGCATTTCATTCTTTGTCGTGCCCCACGCTTGGTCTGCCTGCGCCGCCCTGGGGGCTCAAGCTTTTCAAACACCGGGAGCATCCCGCGCCGGCACGTAAGCTCGACTGCGCGGGTGTATGGGCCAACGGTACTACCGTCTTTGCCTAAGAGCAACGCACATTGGAATGCATTCTTTCCCTACAGGCGCAATTCCCGCCCCGAGTGCCGCACAGGGCACTGGAGATTTACCATAAAATCAGTGCGCTATGGTGGAACGATGAATAGACGAGGCTGCTCTGGATCGGAGCACCGGCGCACTCAGGAGTTTTTGGTGTTCGGGCGGCGACCGCGAGCGCGTGTACCGTCGCTGGACTCCGCGGCGATGGGCGGTGGCAACGTCACCACGGTTTGCAATTTATTATAGGGCGCGGTCTTGTGGGGTATGGCCATTGCCTCCACGAAATGTTGTTGGAAGCGCGGCTCGATCGCGGTCTCGATTTTTTCTACCCTGCGCACGAGCCGCTCGATCTCCCTGCGTGCTTCGTTGTCGAGCAGTGCAATGCGGGCGCCGGCGCCGGCCGCGTTGCCGGCGGAAGTCACGTGCGCCAGGTCGCAATCGGGGATCATGCCCAGCACCATGGCGTACTTCACATCGATGTGCGCGCCAAAGGCGCCGGCCAGGCGGATCCTGTCAACCTGCTCGATGCCCAGGTGTTCCATCAACAGTTTGATCCCTGCATACAGGGCGGCCTTGGCCAACTGTATCGCTCGCACGTCAGTCTGGGAAATATGCAGCGTCGTGGCGCCTTCATGCAGAAGGTATGAAAAAGTTCTTCCGGCCGGCACCACACGTTTGCTGCGTTTGGCCAGTGATCCGACCACCACTCCGTCTTGGCTGATGATGCCGGCGAGGTACATTTCAGCGACCACTTCGATGATGCCGGAACCACATATGCCCGTGATTCCGGTGGCTGCGGTTGCCGCGTCAAATCCCGGCTCGTCGGACCACAGGTCCGAGCCGATGATCTTGAAGCGCGGCTCGAGCGTTTTGGGATCAATGCGCACCCGCTCGATGGCCCCCGGGGCCGCGCGCTGACCCCCGCTGATCTGCGCGCCCTCAAAGGCGGGTCCGGTGGGACTCGAGCAGGCCAACAGCCGCTCACGATTGCCCAGCACGATTTCGGCATTCGTGCCGACGTCGACCAGAAGCGTCAGTTCAGAGCGCAAATCAGGTCTCTCCGCAAGTATCACACCGGCCGTGTCGGCCCCGACGTGACCGGCAATACACGGCAAAACGTAGATGCGCGCATTGCGGTGCAGATTCAGATCCAATTGCGATGCCGTGACCGTGACCGCACCGTCCGTGCAGAGGGCAAAAGGCGCCCCGCCGAGCTCCACCGGGTCGATTCCCAGCAGCAGGTGATGCATGATCGGATTGCCAACGAATGCGGCCTCGAGAATCTCACCGCTAGTGACCTGCGCGGCTCTTGCCACATCGGCAATCAGATCGTTTAGGGCGCCACGCACCGCCACGGTCATTTGCTGCGCCCCTTCGGGGTGCATCATGGAATAGGACACGCGACTCATCAGGTCCTCTCCAAAGCGGATCTGCGGATTCATCGCGCCGCTGGTGGCAAGCACGTTGCCGGTCAGCAAGTCGCAAAGATGCATGGCGATTGTTGTCGAGCCCACATCGACCGCCAGACCAAACACGCGTTCCCGGAGCCCCGGCCATATGGCGATGATGTGCTTGCGCGCGTGCACGGCAACCGTAACCGCCCATTTTCCCTGCCGCAGCACCGGTTGCAGTGACTGGAGCAAAGACAGGTCGCATTCCAAGTCGGTGAGCTGCCATTCGCGCTCCAGCGCCAAGTACAAGCGCTGCAGGTCGCTTGCCGGGTTGTGCATGTCCGGCTCCACGACTTCAACGAAGTGAAGGCTGACCACCGGGTTGAGTGTGATCTCGCGCTCGTCGGCGGCCTTGCGCACCACCTGGCGATGCACCTGGCTGCTGCTGGGAACATCGATCACCAGGTCGCCCAGGATTTTGGCCTGGCAAGAGAGCCTTCGGTCACTCGCCAGCGAGCGGCGCCTGGCGTAGTTGGTTTCCGTTTCGGTGATCCCGGAAAGATTCCGGGCACTCGATTTTACGCCGTGCTTGCTGAAGTCCCCTTCCATGACAGTCACCTGGCAGCGCCCGCACATGGCCCGACCACCGCAAACCGAATCCACGTCCACGCCCAGTGAGCGGGCTGCCGCCAGCACATTGGTGCCGACCGGAAAACGCCCGCGCCTGCCGGATGGAGTGAAAACGATTAGTGCCTCCGCACTCGACATTGGTGCCTGTGTGCTCATACCTCGTCGCTAGCCGCGGCGCCGCATGCCGCCTTCGCGTCGACCGCGCTGCGCCCCTTCGGTGCCCGCGGCGCCCGGTGCCGGCACCTCGCGATATTTGGTGATCCAGTTGGCGCAATGCGGATCGTGACCCATCATCACGTCCGCACCCAGACACGCTTGCATAATTTCCGGGTGCAAAGGATTCGTGATCGCCGAGGTCAATCCCGCGCCAATCGCCATGGTCAGGAAGGCCGCGTTGACGCCGTTGCGGTTGGGCAGACCAAAACTCACGTTCGACGCTCCGCAAGTGGAATTGACTTTGAGCTCATTACGCAAGCGCTGCAACAGATGCATCACCTGGCGGCCGGCCAGATTGATCGCACCGATGGGCATCACCAGGGGATCGACGATCACATCGCAGGCTGGGATACCATGATCAGCGGCACGCTCGACAATTTTCTTGGCGATTGAAAACCGCACGTCTGGGTCTTCCGAAATGCCAGTCTCGTCATTGGAAATGGCCACCACCGCGGCCCCGTATTTCTTGACCAGCGGCAACACCGACTCCAAACGCTCCTCCTCGCCGGTCACCGAATTGACCAGGGCCTTGCCCTGATACACCGCCAGCCCGGCTTCCAGAGCCGCAACAATGGAGGAATCGATCGACAAGGGTACATCGGTAATGCTCTGCACCAACTGCACAGCACGGGCGAGGATGGCAGGTTCGTCGGCGAGCGGGATACCGGCGTTCACATCGAGCATCTGGGCTCCGGCCTGCACCTGGGCGAGTGCGTCAGTGGAGACCCGGGTAAAATCGCCGGCGGCCATCTCCGCGGCCAGAATTTTGCGGCCAGTCGGATTGATGCGCTCGCCGATTATCACAAACGGATGATCGAATCCGATGATCACCTCGCGGCGGGCCGAACTAATCACCGTTTCCGTCATGGGGGAGTCCTCGTGTCTAATTGGGGTTGGTCACGCCCCGGGTACCAGGGTAGTCTTCCGGCGAGCACACCAGAGCGCTCGACAATTTCACCGACCGTCTGTTCCTGGCGGTATGCCATGATGTGCGCCCCGGCGACGCCGCGGATGCTGCGCAATTCCTGCATCAATTCAATGCACAACGTCCGCCCTTCGCGTTGGGCATCGCTCCCGGCGGTCGCGAGGCGCTTGATGATGGCGTCCGGAATGTGCAGGCCCGGCACGTTCTTGCGCATCCATTCCGCCGTGGCCGCGGAGCGCAGTGGACCGACCCCGACCAGGATGAATACTTTGTCCAGCAATCCTAGGTCTTCTACCCGGCGCACGAATTCGCGCAGCCGCGGCATGTCGTAGCAGTACTGGGTCTGGATAAACTGCGCACCGGCGGCCACTTTCTTGGCGACCCGCTGGGCACGAAACGCGAGCGGCTCGGCCGAGGGATTCTCGGCCGCGCCCAGAAACACCCGCGGGGCGAAGCTGATCTTGCGTCCACTGAGGAATCGATGCTCGTCACGCAGTGTGCGCGCGGTTTCCAGCAAGGTCACGGCATCCAGGTCAAATACCGGTTTGGCCTGAGGATGATCGCCCGCCTGCACGCCATCGCCGCTTAGGCACAGCAGGTTGCACACGCCCATCGCCGCACCACCCAGGATGTCTCCCTGGATAGCAATACGATTGCGATCGCGGCAGGAGATTTGCATGACCGGCGCGTAACCGACTCGCGTGAGCAGCGCGCACACGGCGAGGCTGGACATGTGGCAGTGGGCCCCGCTTCCGTCCGTGGCGTTAATCGCATCGACGAAACCGTCAAAGACGCGTGCCCGATCATAGACTTCCTGCGGATCGGCCGAATCAGGGGGCGCCAACTCTGTGGTCACCGCAAACTGGCCGGCGCGCAATACCCGCTCCAGGCGGCCGGGCGAGGTGTGCCCGGGCAGGATCGGCAGCGGATAGCCAGGGACCGGTTCGTCGTCAAACTTCATGAACGCGGCGCTGACTTTTCCTGCACGACGCGCAGCCACGAGGAGCGCCCCTGCAATCGGCGGTCGACCGGTGGCTGACCTGCGAGCAGCGCCTCTTCACCGCCGGGCATGTGCGCGGCGCCGGCCACGGCTTCCACCCACACGCAGCGCATCTCCGGGCGCACTTCGCAATTCCCGTTATCGCGCACGCCGCCGCAGGGGCCATTGCGCAGTTGCTTGGGGCAGTTCATCGGGCAGGACATGCCCGTGGCACTGAGCACGCACTGGCCGCACATCGTGCAATCGAACAGCGCTCCTTTGACGAGGCGCTCCATAGCCGCCACCGGACGCTCCAACCGCTGGTATCCGATCACGCACCATAAGGGGTTGCCCGCGACCAGAAAGGCTTCGAATTTTTGGTAAAACCAATTAAGGCCGCGTGCGTGGCGCACCGACCAGCGACGTAACGCGTACATCAGGGACGCTCCGCGCCCGCCGGATCAGTCTCGGGTTCGAGCCCGTGAGCGCGGATCAGGCGCTCCAGGTCCGCATCGGTGTAATGAGCTTCGAGGCGCTCGGCTTCGGCCCGTGCCAGGGCATTCAGGTCTCCGGAAACCGTGCGGGGCGCACTGCGCTTCCAGTCGGCGAGATAGGCTTCGGAGCTGCCCTTGCCCGCGCGCATCGCGGCCCGGTCCACCGCTTCCTGAAAGCGGTGCGTTAGCTGCACCTTGGCGGTCTCGCGGCCTTGTTTGACCAGAACCTGGGCCGGTATGTCGCGCCAGGAGATGATAATCAACGAGGCCATGTGGCCCACTTGATTGGGGATTCGACCGGGGCCGAGGCCACTTGGTGCAGACTGGACTCGAGCTGACCGTAGCCGGTGACCAGGGTTTGGAATTCCAAGCCCAGGCGTTGGGCGATGCGGGCCGCCTGATCCACGTCGCTCTGCGACTGGTCCTGGATCAGATAGACCACGCGTCGATAGTTGCGGAAGTATTCAGCGATCAGCTCGGGGTGCCTGTCGATGCCCAGGGTTTGTGCCACCAGGCGCTCAAAATGGCGTACCAGAAAATCCGTCAAGTAGAACGTACCGGGCTCTTCCTCGGCCAGCTCGCTGAAGCGGCTGGCGGTTGCAAAGAACTCGTAACAATGCGCGCCCGGCAGGCGCTCAACGCCTTCCTCCGCGAGCACCGCATCGAGGCGGCCGCCGGTGCCGCAATCGGCATAGGCCACAAAGATCCTGGAATAATGAGCACGCGCCGCTTGGATCGCCTCGCGCACCCGGCCCGGGATCTGCTTGGGAGAATTGTGCAGTTCCGGTGGCAGGCACTGGATGTCCAGGGCCTCCCAACGATTGATGCGGCGCAGGGCGGCGATTTCTTGTGCCAGGGCTCCGCAGGCAATGATCAGAGCGCCAGATGCGGAGGAAGTCACAACCGTGCTCCCGGGACGTTGGCTAATGCGCGCGTGCGGCGTTGCGGCGCGCCAGCAGCAGTGATTTGGCGGTTTCGACGGCGATGGCAGCGTCACGGCAGTACGCGTCGGCACCGACCGCCTTGCCAAATTCCTCGTTAAGAGGGGCGCCGCCCACCAGCACGATGAAATCCTGACGAATCCCTTTTTCCTTCATGGTGTCGATCACCACCTTCATATACGGCATCGTCGTGGTCAGCAACGCCGACATGCCAAGGATGTCCGGCTTGTGCTCTTCGAGCGCGGCGAGAAATTTTTCCACCGCGTTGTTGATGCCAAGATTGATGACTTCAAACCCGGCGCCCTCCAGCATCATGGATACCAGGTTCTTACCGATGTCATGGATGTCGCCCTTGACGGTGCCAATCACCACCTTGCCGATGGGTTCAACGCCGGTTTCAGCGAGCAAGGGGCGGAGGATCTCCATCCCGCCTTTCATGGCGTTGGCCGCCAGCAGCACTTCGGGCACGAAAAGAATCCCGTCGCGAAAGTCGATACCGACGATGCGCATGCCCTCGACCAGAGCGTCGTTCAACACGCGCTCGGGGCTCCAGCCCCGCTTAAGATAGATATGCGTCGCCTGCTCCACCTCGTTCTTAAGCCCGTTGTACAGATCGTCATGGACCTGCTCGGCCAGCTCCTCGTCGTTCAACGAGTTAAGGTCAAATTCGGCCTCAGGCGCATCGCTCATAAATCAGTCTCCCGCAAGCTTTTAGAATGGTATGTGGGGCGTGCCGAGCGGACTAGTCGCTTCGCGACCGGCGCATGCCCAAGGACGACAGCCCGCCCCCGAGCCTCCCCGAATTGCGACATGCGCTCATATTTGGCGCTCACGCCACCTCCCCTCGCGCTGATCCGAGCGACCGCGCCCGGCCGCCGGCATGCGTATGACGGATCTGCCGTTCGGCGCTGGGCGGACAACCGAACTCTCGGCGGTAGCATTTGGAGAAGTGCGGTGGCGACTGGAAGCCGCAGGCGGTGGTGATGTCCATAATGGGCATAGCCGTCTGCAGCAACAACTCGCGCGCACGGCGCAGGCGCATCTGCAAATAGTACTTTTTCGGCACGCAGTCGAGGTGCCTCTTGAACAGCCGCTCGATCTGGCGGCGCGAAAGGCGAGTCGCGGCGGCAATGGCATCGAGCGACATCGGTCTCTCGATGTGTTCCTCCATCAACTGCGCGACCTTGATCAGGCCTTCATGGCTTGCGCCCAGTTGCGCCCGCAGTGGCACAAACTGCTGATCACGATCATTGCGCGCGCGATCAACGATGAACTGCTCGGTAATTAGCTGCGCCACGCGCGCACCCAATTTCCCCTTGATCAAGTGCAGCATCAGATCGAGGGGCGCGATGCCGCCCGAGGCGGTATACCTGTCCCGGTCTATGGTAAAAACCTGATTGCTGAGCATGACGCGCGGGAATTCTTCTCGCAGCGCCGACAGATTCTCCCAGTGGATAGTGGCCCGATAGGTATCCAGGAGTCCGGCACGCGCCAGTGCGTAGCCGCCAGTGCATAGCGCACCCATTCCCGACTTACGGTCTGCGAAACGCCGCAGCGCCCTCAGCAGCGGCTGCGATACCCCCTCGCGCACGTCAATGCCGCCGCACACAAACAAAATGTCGACGCGCGCCAGGTTCGCGAGCGGCTGAGTTGAGCTTAGCGTCAGCCCATTGCTCGCCACGACCGGCGTTCCGTCCAGGCTCGCGATGGACCATTCGTAAGCGAGTTGTCCGCTGATGCTGTTAGCCATGCGCAGCGGCTCGACGGCGTTGGTGAGCGCAATCATCGAATATTGCGGCAGCGTCAGGAACGCGAAATGGCTCTTTTGAGATGCGCTCGGGGTTTCCACGTGGCACCAGACTATGGCGTGCGGGCGGTCGGAATGCGACGCCATTCTTGTCTAAAAGCGACGCGTTTGCAAATTTCATCCGCGCGCGACGCCGCTAGCCCAGCGAAGTAGTAGCTCACCCTTGCAATAGGGTTTTCCCTAGCAACCGCCCATGGAGGGCGAAGCGAGCAGGCGCGAGGGTCCCATCGCTGACTTACCTCAGACTTGATTCCCGTCGAGCCGTGGGAGCGATGGCCGCGTGCGACGCCAGCGTACCGATGCGAAGTCGGCCTTTGACCGCGTACCACCACAGACCGGCGCCGAGAATCACGCTGATGTACACAAAGGCACCCCAGGTGTTGTACCAGGGCGCGCCATAAACGGCTTCGCGCGGCCAGGCCAGATTTACCACCATTGCAATCCCCCATAGCACCGCGAAGGCGTTCACAAACAATCCCCATTTGCCCATTGTGAAGTACCCGCCGGCGACAAGGTCCGCGGGGGGCCACTGCCTTCGCAAGCGCTGTAGCAACAGTGGGCCCGTCACCATCAGGTACGCCAGATAAATCATAATGATCGCGATCGAGGTCAGCACCGTGAAGATTTTCGGCTGCCCGATGTTGACGACCAGTATCAGCTCGGCGATTACACCGATCAGAATGGCGG
This sequence comes from Steroidobacterales bacterium, assembly GCA_038234675.1. Classification (GTDB taxonomy): domain Bacteria; phylum Pseudomonadota; class Gammaproteobacteria; order Steroidobacterales; family Steroidobacteraceae; genus FEN-1191. The sequence goes on along the minus strand of JBBQTF010000007.1, from coordinate 7,932 downwards.
GGAGAATAGGCGTCTGCGTCTTGGGATTCACTCGCGCGAGCTTCTCCCCGAAAGGCAGCGCATTGTCCCGTGCCATCGCGAAAGTCAACCGGATGGCCGCCGTGTGCACGGCCAGCGAACACACCGTCACCGCGACCACGATGCAAAGCAGGAAGACTTTCCCTAGTGGACCCCACATCACCTGTTCGACGATGTACTGCAAGCCCCCGCTACTGCTGCCGATTTTTGGATCGGCCAAGTTGGGTGCCGCCATAACCGCGAACACCAAGATCGCCCCACCAATGACGAACGACGCCAATATGGCTCGCAGAATCGCGCGCGGTGCGGTGCGCCGAGGCTCCAGCGTCTCCTCCCCCAGAGAGCTGGCGGTGTCGAAGCCATACATCACATACAAGGAAGCCAGCGACGCCACCAGGAAAGCACCGGGAAATCCTCCGCTCTGGCCGGCGCCATAGCCGTCGGTGGAAAAAAACACTTGGGGGCCGCGCTTGATGTTGAGAGCCAGAATGATCGCGATAAGGCAAGCGGCAATCAGTTCGATAAAGACGCCCGCGCTGTTGATCATCGTCATCAAGCGCACTCCAAGCGCGTTTATGACAGTCGTGAACATTATCAAGACCGTCCCGAGGATTACCGCGTTGGTGGCGAAATCGTATGTTCCACTGCCGTCTCCGACGATCTGGAAACCGCTCCACAGCCGCGGCAAATTTAGCTGCAGCGCGAGTACCACCGCAGATAAAGTGACAATCGACGCGGTGAGCATTAGCCAGCCTGCAGCCCAACCTACGATCCGGCTGCCCAGTCGTTTGGACCAGTTATAGACCGAGCCGGCGATCGGATATTTGGCTGCCAGTTCCATAAAGCATAGGGCCACCGCCAACTGACCGATCAGCACCAGAGGCCAGGACCATAAATAGGCCGGCCCCGCGGTGTTAAATCCGAAATAAAATAATTGGAAGGTCCCAGTGAGGATCGAGATATAGCTGACGCCGGCGGCAAAGCTCCCGAACGCGCCGATGCTGCGATCAAGAGACTCCTTGTATCCGAAGTGCTCCATTCCACTGTCGGGCCGTGCGGAAGCATTTTTCTCAAGCACGTCTGTATCCTTATCTAATACGGATCTTCGCTCCGCCGCCTTGTCGATACTGTGCGGTATGAATCGCGACACTGCGCCAATGCATTGACCCTGGGGAGCTACCTGCACGGGCGCGCGCACCGGGGCCCTGCGTCTCGATCCCTTTCTGCAGAGGCGATGACAAGCATAGCCGCTGGCTGGTGAACCCGGTTGTCATAGGCGGTATCCATAGTATGAATCTACATTTAAGACGCCACGTCGAATACGTGAGGGAGGGAACGAAAGCATCAGATATACAATAAGTTATAAAGGCAACCTAGAAAAAATCGATGCACCGGCGCACCACTAACGCGCGGAGGCGAGAGAACTGGCGCAAAGCGTCATGATTCGGTTTTCAATGTGCGGCAGCGGAGGCACGAGCCTTGGCGCCACACCGCACATCCCATGGGCCAAAAAGGATTTGAGCGGAATGCCCAGTAGCACGCCTGAGGGTGAGGAGAACAAAGAGCATGATCGCCATATCTTTGAACGTTTTGTCCGGGTGTCCGGCGGCGATGCCAGCAAAATCGTAGTAATTCCGACCGCAAGCCGGATGCACGAGGCCGGTCCGCGCTACGAAAGATTATTTTCCGACCTCGGAGCCGCTGAAGTGGCCACCATGGACTTCGACACGCGGCGCGACTGCCATGAGCCGGGGCGCCTGAAGCGTCTCGAAGGAGTGTCGGCCTCGGCATTCCTGATCGAGAACACTGAACTCGAAGCGGCGCAACGGGCATTAGACTGGGCGCGGCCCGGCGACGTGTTGGGGCTGCTGGTACACGCTTCCAGCGCCCGTGAGGCCGTGCTGAGCCTGCTCGCTGAACGCCAAAATCACCACAGCGGCTCCGGCGCACCCAAAGACGCGCGATAAACTAGCGGGGGGGAAGCTCGCCGCGCAATAAAATCGACATGCCACTCTCCTCGAGCACGCTCACGCCGAGTTCGCGCGCGCGAGCGAGTTTTGAGCCCGCGTCCGCGCCGGCCACCACGTAGTTGGTGCGTTTCGAGACCGCCGAGCTCACCTTAGCGCCCAGGAGCTGCAGTGCTGCAGCGGCCTCTTCCCGGGTCATGCTCTGCAAGGCACCGGTCAGCACGATCGTGAGCCCCGCCAATGGGCGCGGCGTGTGTACCGATGGCGCGGCCTCGGGCCACGAGACGCCGGCGGCAATCAACCGCTGCACAATCGAGCGATTAGTGGTTGTGGCAAAGAACGCCTGCACCTGCGCTGCGGTGACCGGACCTACGTCGGGCACTTCGAGTATCTGCTCGAGGGTGGCAGAGGCAAGAGACTCGAGCGTCCCAAAATGTTCCACGAGGGAGGCAGCGGTTGCTTCCCCGACGTCTCGAATCCCGAGGGCGTGCAGGAAGCGCGGCAAAGTCGTGATCTTGCTGCGTTCGAGTGCCGCCATTACTCGGGCCGCAGATTTTTCGCCCATGCGCTCAAGCTCGGCCAGGTCGGCGCAATGCAGCGCAAACAGGTCAGCCGGTGTAGAGATCATCGCGCGATCCACCAGCTGATCGATGAGCTTGTCGCCGAGGCCCTCAATGTCCATGGCGCGGCGGCTGGCAAAATGGCGTAGCGCCTCCTTGCGTTGTGCCGCGCAATTAAAGCCCCCGGTGCAGCGTGCCGCGGCTTCGCCCTCCGCCCGCAGCACGGCGGAGCCACAGACCGGACACTTGGTCGGCAAAAGGATGGGTCGAGCGCCCCGGGGCCTGCGCTCGGGCAGCACACGCACAATTTCGGGAATGACATCCCCGGCGCGGCGTATTACTACGGTGTCACCGCACCGTACATCCTTGCGTTCGATTTCGTCCATGTTATGCAGTGTCGCATTGCTCAGCGAAGCGCCACCGACCATGACCGGCTCGAGACGAGCCACCGGCGTAAGCACGCCGGTGCGACCGACCTGAAACTCGACCTCGCGCAACACGGTGAGTGCCTCATCGGCGGGGAACTTATGAGCCACAGCCCAGCGCGGCGCTCGGCTTACCTGGCCCAGGGTGGTCTGGTCGGCGCGGGAATTGACCTTGTATACGACACCGTCGATCTGGTAAGGCAGGTCCTCGCGGCGCGCGGCCAGGGCACGGTAATATTCCAAGCAGCCTGCGGCGCCGCCGACCACCCGAGTCTCCGGATTGGTGCGTAATCCCCAGGCCGCAAGCTGGGCGAGGAGCTGTTGTTGGGTCGATGGCTGGGCGGCGCCGCGCCAAGTTCCAATCCCATAGAAGAACGCCGCCAGCGGCCGCGTGGCGGTGATGTTCGGGTCGAGCTGGCGCAGTGCCCCCGCGGCCGCGTTACGCGGGTTCACGAACAGTTTCTCACCCGCCGCTGCGGCGGTCGCGTTCATTTGCCTGAATCCCGCGACGGGCATGAAAACTTCGCCGCGCACCTCGAGCTCGGCCGGCACTTCACCCTGCAATCGCAGCGGCACGGATCGGATGGTACGCACGTTGACCGTTACGTTCTCCCCCGTCGAGCCATCGCCGCGAGTGGCGGCGCGCGTGAGTACCCCTTGTTCGTAACGCAGCGAAACCGCGAGGCCGTCAAGCTTGGGTTCGGCGCAATATTCAACCACGTGGTCCGTGCCCAGCCGCTCGCGCACGCGCCGGTCGAAGTCCGCGACCTCCGTGTCCGTGAATGCGTTCTCGAGCGATAACATCGGCACGCCGTGTCGTGCCTCGGCAAAGGCGGCACTCGGCGCACCGCTTACCCTTTGCGTTGGAGAATCGGGGCTAATCAGTTGGGGATGCGCGAGCTCAAGTTTTCGCAACTCACCCAGCAACCGGTCGTACTCGGCATCCGGCACCTCAGGATCATCGAGGATGTAATAGCGATAGTCGTGGCGCGCGATCAGCTCGCGTAGTTCCCGTGCTCGCGCGGCCGGGACGCTCAATCAGGCAGCCGCGCAGTCGCTGGTGGGGCGCCCTCAATTGCACTCAAGCAACGCTGGCGCCACGTTCCCGCCTCCCCGGCGCTGAATGGCGCGCTGCTGTCGTCCTCGACGCGGCCGCCCACCCGCGCCGCGACTTCTACGGCCACTTGGCCGAGTCGCTCCAGTGCCTCTTTCGTACTCACGGGTCCCGGAAACACCGCGAACACGTTGATGCCTGCGAAACGCTGGAAGTCCATGGTCGCCGGGTCCAGCATTCCGGGACGGACCAGGCTCGCCGCACTGATGAGCACCCGGCCGTCGTCTCCGGCCAGGTGAAAAATGCCGAACTGACCGTGCCGAAAACCGCAGGCGGCCAAACCCTGCCGCAACGCCCGGCCGGCCAGACGATCCTGTCGCGCCGGCAATATTCGCAAGGTGACGATGCGACGCGATTCCTCGGCCGGCCAATCCACAACCAGTTCAGGCAGCGGGCCAGTGGACTCGGCCTCAGTCGATGCCACAACGGAGGGACTTAAATCCGCGTGTCCCTCTTGCGGCCAGTCAATCACAGGGGGCGCACGATGCAGGTCACGATCGCGCGTGTCACTTCGCTCCGGGAGCACCCGTTCGTTGCGCAGCGCCGCGTCCGGTTCAACCACCGCCGTGGTGAGCGGGTCCAGTTTCGCTTCGCTGCGCTCCGTGCGCGCAGAGGCAATCTCCGGCGCCTGACGCGGCCGACGTCGTTCTCGCCATATCAATACGGCAATAAACAAAGCGCCTGCGAGCAGCAGGATCGGGCGCAACCAGGTCATGGCTGCCTTAGACCGCCGCGAGTCGCACGGCGGCGTCGACGTCGACGGAGACCAGACGCGAGACACCGGGTTCGTTCATGGTGACACCCAGCAGTTGCGAAGCCAATTCCATGGTCGCTTTATTGTGAGTGATGAAGATGAACTGCACTCGACCGGACATTTCCCGCACAATATCGCAGAACCGGCCGACGTTGTGCTCGTCCAAGGGTGCGTCGACTTCGTCCAACAGACAAAACGGTGCCGGGTTTAAGTCGAAGATCGAAAATACCAGTGCCACGGCTGTCAGTGCCTTCTCGCCTCCCGAGAGTTGGGAGATACTGCTGTTGCGCTTACCGGGCGGTCGTGCCATAACCGCGACCCCGGCGGCCAGTGGATCGTCGCCAACCAGCTCGAGGTAAGCGTGTCCGCCTCCGAACAGGCGCGGGAACTTCTCCTTCAGGCCGGCATTGACGCGATTGAAGGTATCCTCGAAGCGCGCGCGCGTTTCCTTGTCCATGCGCCGCATCGCCTCTTCGAGTGTCTTGAGCGCATCGTTGACGTCCCCATACTGCCGATCGAGGTAAGACTTTCGTTCCGATTGCTGTTCCAGCTCCTCGATCGCGGCAAGATTGACGGGTCCGAGTCGCTCGATATCCGACCGGACATCGCTTAGATGATTTTCCCAGTCGCCAACCACGGCATCGCTGGCCAGTGCCGCCATGATTTCGCCCAGATCGCAGCGCGTCTGCTGAAACTGTTCAGCGAGGGACTCGCGGCGCACCCTTGACTCTTGGGCTTGCATGCGCGCGTCGTCCATCGCCTGGCGTGCGGCGGCCACCCGTCCTTCGGCACCGACACGCCGTTGCTCGAGATTGCGCAAAGCCCCGTCAGCGTCCTCAAGGGACTGGCGAGCCATTGCAAGGTCCGCCTCGACTTCCAAGCGGCGGTCGAGTGCATCTTGGAGCCTTACCTTGAGCTCGAGCACGGGCGCATCGCCATCGGCTAACTCGCCACTCAGACCTTCCTGGCGTTGTACGAGTTGCGCGCGCTGCTCGAGCAGTCTTGCCGCCGTGCTCACCATGGACTCATGAGTGGAGCGCCGGCTTTCGTAGCGAATCAGTATGTCTCGCAGCGCCAGTTGCGCGGCCTGCGCTGTGACACGTGCTGAGTTGGCTCGTTCCCGATACATTTCGCGCTCATCGGCGAGGGCGGGAAGGCTGGCATCGAGGCGCTGCAACGCATCGAGCGCCGCTCCATGGGCCTGGCGGGCTTGCGCAAGCTCCTGGAGCGTGCGCGCAATTTCCGCGCCAACCTCATCACGGTCCGCTTCCAGCCGCTGGCGACGCTGTTGCGCTTCGTCCAAACGCACCTGCGAGGCCCCCAGCTGGGCCCGCAATTCGGCGTGTTCACGGTGCGCGCTTTGAATCTGCCGCTGCACCTCATCACGCGATCGTTCACTGTCCTGAAGCTGTGCGCGCAGCGTGGCGCGCGCTTGCTCGCTGGCCTGCAGGGCCGCTTCGGCGGCCGCCGATTCACGGCTCAAATCCTTTAAACGTTGCGCTCTCTCCAGCACACCCGCGTGCGGATCGCTTCCGCGCCGCAAGCGCAGCCAGCTGCGCCCCACCCATTCACCGGCCGGGGTCACCAGGGATTCGCCTGCAGCCAACTGGCCTCGACGGACCAACGCCTGAGCAAGCGTGTCGCAGGTGCGAACGGTGGCCAGCATCGTCAGGGCCGATGAGGGACCGCGTACCCGCGCCGCCAAAGCAGCACCGGGTTGCACGGATCCAGCTTCGCCCGCGCTATCGGTGGTGGCGGTTTCCACAAAACCCAGGCTGCCGCGCTCCAGGTGTTGCAGTTCCTCGCCCAGCTGATTCAGGTCCTTTACGCATACGGCTTCGAGGTAGTCGCCCAACACCGTTTCGACGGCACGCTCCCACCCCGGCTCGACGGTGAGCGCCGCCGCCAGTCGCGCGAACTTGCCCTGGCCGGAGCGCTTGGCGAAACCCTCCAGCCACGCGCTCGCCCCCGATTCCTTCTCCCCCAATGCCGCCTGCTGGACGGCCTCAAGTGACACGAACTCCGCTCGGGCGTGATCGCGGCGGCGACGCAGTTCCTCGAGCCGCTGCTCGGTTTCTTGCTGCTGGCCACGCTGCTGTTGCGCTTCGGTTATCGCGGATGCGAGTCGCGTCTCCAGGGTGAGGGCATGCTGGCCGGCGGTGGCTTCGCGCGTCGCCAATTCCCGCAGCGCGGTGCCGTCTTGAGTGTGAGCCAACGCTTCGTACTCGACTGACAGGCGATCGGCCTGACTCTTCAGCCGCAGCAGCTGGCTGTCCAGTTGCTCGATGCGGGCGGCCTCCACCTCGCTCCCCTGGCGTGCGCCTCCGAGCTCGCGGTTGTAGATTTCCCAACGAGACTGCCAGTCGGCGAACTGGTTGTCGGCCGTCACCAGCTCAGCCGTCCCGACCTCCTCTGCTTTGCGCAACGCTTCGAGTTCAGGGGTCAGTGCCGCAATTTCCGCTTGCAGCTGCCCGACCTGTTTCTGGTCGCTAAGAATTTGCGACCCGACCTCGGCCAGTGACGCACTCGTCTGCGCCAGATCCTCGCGGTGACGAGCACGCAACTCGGCCGTATAGCGGATGTTTTCTTCAGTGCGTGTGACTTCGGCACCCAACTCATAGTAACGCGCCTGTACGACGCTGAGCTTGGTACCAAGCTCGTCATGGAACTCGCGCTGTTTCTCCAGGGCCGCCTCGCAGCTACGTTGTTCGGCGAGCTCTTGTTGCATTACGAGTTCGGCCGAGCGCGTCGCAGAGTCCTGAACCACCGCGCCGCTGTCCAATTCGCGCATGCGCAACGCCAACAGCTGCGCCGTCAATGTGCGTTCGCGTGCCCGAAATTCCTGGTAACGACGCGCCGCGGCGGCCTGGCGCTGCAGATGGCGGATCTGCTTGTCGACTTCATCGCGCAGATCCTGGACCCGCGCGAGATTTTCACGGGTGTCGGCAATGCGTCCTTCGGTCTCACGACGGCGCTCCTTGTACAAGGAAATGCCCGCCGCTTCCTCTATAAACGCGCGCATGTCGTCGGCGCGAGCCTCAATAACCCGCGAAATCATCCCCTGCTCGATGATCGCGTAGCTTCTGGAACCTAA
>JBBQTF010000006.1:0-112664 GCA_038234675.1 Steroidobacterales bacterium | reverse complement strand
ACTCTTATCCAGCGTGGCATTCGGACGCGAATCCCCCGCCGTACTTGAAGTACTGGCGATCATCCCCACAAACGGCGCCGTCTCGTGACAGGTGGTGCAGGCGGACACCTGCCCAAGGACAGTCGTGTGTCCGGCCACGTTCAAGGTCGGGACCGTGACGCTCGCCGCACCGAGGCGGAATCCGCCTGGATTCACGTTGCCAGTGCTGTGACAACCAGAACCGCTGCAATCCAGATTGCCGATGGGCATGTGATTGGTGCTGGCGGTGCCCACGATAGTGATGTTGGCCCAGCCCCCGGCGGGCGGAGGCGCGTGACAGCTCAGGCACTCGGTGACGCCTTGGTGCGTGCCAGTCACCGAGTAACTTGAGTTCTGCCCAGGCGTGGTGTGGCACTGCGCGCACGGCGCGGTGGTCGGAATGTGATTCGCCGGTCGCAAAGAGCCAGCGGCATTAAACGAGCTGGTGTCGTGGCAAACGCCGCAATCACCGGTGGTGGGGTGATTTTTATCCAGTGCCAGAGATGGCCGTGAATCGTGCGCTGCGCTCGCGGTGCTAGGCACCATGCCCATGAACTGTGCCGATTCGTGGCAGCTTTGGCAGCTCCAGCCGGTAGCGGTCGCATGGATTGCCGCAACCCCGGTGACATCGTGCCAGGTCGTGTAATTAGTCGGGGAGTGGCAGCCTTCGCAGCTGCCGGCCCCAATGGGAATAGTCGGGACATGAGTAGCAGGCTGGCCCTTGGCACTCACATTGTTGTGGCAGGAGGCGCAATCGGTCGTGCGTCCATTGTGGTTGAATACGGCGCCTGCCCATCCGATGGTCGAATGACACACGCTGCAGTCAAGATCGGTAACTATATGGGTCGGGCCTTCGCCACCGACCGGGCTGCCCGCGTAATGACAGCTGACGCAACTGCCCATAACTTCGTTGTGACTGAAGTTGACAGCCGGATTCCATGCCACGGGCGTATGACACGCCAGACAATTGTTGGAGGTGAGAATGTGGTTGGAGGGCTTGGCTGAAGCGCGCACCGAGGTGCCCACGCCGTGACACTGCTCGCAATCACGCGGCGTGCCCTTAAAAATGGCGTTGACGTGACACGATTCGCACGGCAGATCACGATGCTGCCCGGTGAGTTCGAAACCTGTGGTCAGGTGGTCAAAAAGCGTGCGCTGCACGGACACGTTCTCGGCAGCGAGCGCGCTCCCCGCCGGTGTCCAAACAGGCAACCAAATGATAGCCGCAAGCACAGCGACGCACGCCGCGATTGCAGACCATGAAGTTCGCCGTCCTTTTATACATGGGGTGAGCAGATCCAATCTACCTTGCGCGCCCGCCCTGAAACGTCTCCGTCGTATGACAGCGTTCGCAACGCCTTCCGAACTGCCCGTTGTGCACGTCATCTTTTCGATGGCAAGAAATGCACTCGGGAGAAAGTCTCACTTCTGCCGCGGGCTGGCGATGGCAGTCAGCGCACTTGAGCTTGGCGTGAGCACCAAACAATCCAAAGCCTGTCTGCTTGAAATGGTCGTACTGCCACAGTGCCCAACCGTTGGGGTTGTGGCAACTGTCGCATTTCTCACCCAGTCCCCCCTTGTGCACGTCGTCCCTCTTATGGCAATCGACGCAGCTCGATTTGGTCTCGCCGAACGCCTGCGTGCGGTGGCATTGCGCGCAACTCACTACATTATGTAAACCAAGCAGTGGGTAGCTCGTCAGGTCATGATCGAAATTGATTCCGGAGCGCCAATCCTGTTGCGTGTGGCAGTTGTCGCAGGCGGTGTGGAAATTTTGCCCGTGCGGACTGGCTGCGCGATGACAGCCGATGCAATCGGTACCCAGCTTTTGGGTGGTCGCATTCGCGGTATGACAGACATGGCAATCCAGTTTGGCGTGTATTCCCACCAGCGCAAACTTGGTCTTCGCAAGGTGATCGTACTTGACGGGCTGCCAGACTTCGTTGTCATGGCAGTCGGCGCACTTGGCGCCAAAGCGCCCCGCGTGAGAATCATCTGTCCGGTGGCAGCCGTAGCAGTCTTTTGGGATTTTGTCCTTGTACACCCCGGTGCGGTGGCAGCCAAGGCAATCTAACTTCGCGTGCCGCCCGAGCAGCGCAAAACCAGTTTCCCTTTCATGATCAAACTTTGCTGACTTCCATTCACTGGTCGTGTGGCACTTGCCACAGTCGAGCCCGCGCTCGCCCCGATGCGCGTCGTCGGTTAAATGGCAACCGACGCAGGTCTTTGGGATACCTTTGTATTGGCCTCCCAAATGACAGCTTCCGCAGCTTAGGCTCTGGTGCGCACCATTTAGCGCGAATGCAGTCTTGCTATGGTCAAACCGCGCCCCGATCCAACTATTAGCGTTATGGCAGTCGTTGCAAGTGGTGGCGAGCTGACCTTGGTGATAGTCGTCTTTCTTGTGACAGCTGATGCAGGCAGGCGAGGCCTTGCGGTACGCTTCACCGGCCTTATGGCAGGTCTCGCACCCGAGAGTGCGGTGTGCGCCGGCCAGCGGAAAATCGGTGCGCTCATGGTCGAACTGCGCGACATTCAAGCGCACGATATCAGCATCTCGTCCGAGGTGCTCGGTGTGACAGCCGACGCACCTGCCCGTGCCTGCGTTGGTCATACGGCCGTGATAGCCCTTGTGCTCCCGGAGGTCGGCAGCGATGGGCTTGTGGCAATCAAGGCACAACGTGCTCTGCCGCGTTCGATCCGTTCGATCGTGGCAATTGCTGCAGACTGCCTCCAGTTTGGAGTGCGCCGAGGCCAACGGACCGGGCATGAGCAGGCTCTCCACCGAGGCGGCATATGCGCCCGGGGTCCCTAGCACGCCCGCTGCCAGCAGCATATGCACGATCCATTCGCCTCCCGTTCGTCGGATCAATCCTGCATTCCCGACCGACTAGTAAACGCTCACCGAAATCACATGCACGGTCGCAGCCACCAGAGTCATGATGAAAAATGGCACATGCGCCACGTGCCAGAGCGAAAAAAGTTTGACGTAGTAACCATGCTCGCGCACGCGCCTGACGGCATCCAGGCGCCGCGTCGCATAGCTGGTGGCGCTAACGGTCAACCGCCGGGCGTGCGCTGCCAGCGCGGGAGACAGGCGTGCTGCTTCGAGCACCATCTCCTGGATCTGTTTGTTTATGCGCCAACGCGCCAGCATCGACCGCATGCCCATCGTAGCCGGCTGCATCAGCGCGCCGATCGGTGTCCTCGCCGTGCGAAAAAGCCTTTGTTCCTCGTACTCGATAGCCACTAGGTAACCCGGAAGCAGCGTCATGGTGTGGCTCTGGTTGCGCAGCAACTCGGCCGTGGCCTGCAGCTCCTCGAGCGTGGCCTTATGACTGTGCCAATCGCCGTACACCCGGCTGTAAATATATCGGCCGATGAGCCCACTGCCCGAAACTGCGAGCATGGAGAATAAGGCCACATTGCTGTTGGTCGCACCGAGTGAAAAATTTGAGTGAAATAAAATTAACAGCGGCCCCACGATGCCCAGCGTCATGTGTATTCGGGACCAGATTGGCACACCACCTATGAAGTGCAACCATTGCGCTCTCTTACGTGCCGGGTACATCAGCAACACCAGCATCAGCGAGCCACCGACGATTCCCAGCGCGTATCCAAGTCCGCGAGTCGGCGTGATATACCGCTCCAGATGCGCGTTGCATCCCCACACCAATGACATGACCACAGCAAAAGCAAAAACGCGCACCGGCGTTAACATTCGCGCGACCATTGCCGTCGCCTAACCGATCACTCGCCGAATGACCACGCGCACAGGTTTACCAACCGCCGGATCAAACTGCGGTGTCACGCCCTGAAAATCGCCTGCGGCGGGCATGGCCTGCCCGCTGCGTGAAGTGCGCGCCTCAATCGTTACCTGGCCTGCCGTCGATAACTTGCGCGAGGGCACCATTGCCTGGGAGTCGTCGAGCTGAAACTGCAGCGGCCAGGTGCCGGTGGCGGTCTTGATAATCGCTACGGGCGGGCCCGCAGAGTTCGCCGACTTGGCAACGATAAACAGCGTAAGTCCTGCCGGTATTCTGCCCTTCAGTGCATCGGCCACCACTACTTCACCGCGCACGCTTACCCCCTTTGCCGAATTGGTCGCACCGGTGCGCGCCACGGGCGCGGCTCCCCCCGCGAGCCGTTGATCCTCGGCAAGATTCGCCGCAATGAGCTTGGTATCGTCCGACTTTGGCCCGAGCACCGCAATTAATTGCTTCCAAGTATCCACCGCCGCCTGATATTGATGGGTTTCGTGGAGCATGCTCGCGCTGAGCCATAGTGCTTTAGGATGCTGGGGATCCAGGCGCAAAGAGTTATTCAGGAAGATCGCCGGTTGCCCCGCGAGGGAATTTCCATTGAGCGTGCCCAGCACGTCGGCATAATCCGCCCAAGTATCGGCCGTCATTTCATTGCGTGCCGCGAGCCTGGCGTAGATGTCCCGAGCGCCGGGGAAATCGCCCTTGGCACGAGCGGCCTCCGCCGATTGCACCATTCTGGTTGCCTCGGCAGAAAGCGGCGCCAGCCTTGGCGATGTCACCGTGGCAGTGGCGGCATCACTCGTAGGCGCTGCGTTGGTCACATGCTTTTGGCGCGCGGCGGTCGCATCGGCCGATCGGCCCAAAAATTCATAGGACTTGGCCAACAGCTCCCAATCCGCGTCGGTGCCAACACCACTGGCAAGTCGTCGCTCAAGCCCAGACACAGCGGAGTCCATAGAACCGGCGGCATGCTTCTGGCCGCCGGGCGTGGGTGGGCCCGCGCCTACTCCGATCTGGCCACTCGAACTGCCCACCGGGACCGCGTCGTGATCGTTGAGTTGTGGGCTGCCGAGTCTTATGTAAAGTGCCAGTATGGCCGCCATGGCCGCAACGCCGGCAACGGCCACCCAGCGAGGCAACGCGTTCAGCAGCGCGACACGCGGCTTTCCCGCAAGCCATGGATACAGCACAAATAGCAGCGCGAAAGCCGTAAGTACCCCGATAGCGAAATAAAAGCCATTACCGAGGGTCATGCATTACCGGCCTATACATAAAAAACTATCAAACCGTCACGAATTGTAGCGTCTTTTTTTGCGCAGTCATGTTGTCGCGACTTCCGCACAGTTTCACTTTCTGGCGACATGTTGACACGTGCGCAGGCTCACGGATCCTAGGACTAGTGTGAAGTAATCTTTGTCGATCAGTGCGCTTTTATCGTATGCAATTTGAGCGTGTTATATGAAACTAGGTCTTCTCGCCGTATACGCCGCACCGTTCATGTTGATCATGTTCTGGTATCTGCGCCGGCATTTTCGCTTTGAAAAAATAAGCCGTGAAGTGCACTTCGAGGCGAAGGAAGCTGGGCTGCTAGAGCCGGCGTCGCTGCACCCAATCATCGATCCGGTCCGTTGTATAGGCTGTGGTGCGTGCGTACGTGCGTGCCCGGAGTACCCGCAACACACTGTGCTCGGACTCATTAATAACAAAGCTGAGCTGGTCAACCCGACCGAATGTATTGGTCATGGCGCCTGCAAATCGGCCTGCCCAGTCAACGCAATCTCTCTGGTCTTCGGCACCGCGACACGTGGCGTCGACCTGCCGCTGCTAAATCCGAATTTCGAGACCAACGTCCCGGGTGTGTTTATCGCCGGTGAACTGGGCGGGATGGGTCTGATACGCAACGCATTGACTCAGGGCATTCAGGCCGTTGAAGCAATCCACAAAAAAAACCAGCGCGCCCCGAATCGGCGTCTGGACGTGCTTATTGTCGGTGCGGGTCCTGCCGGGATGGCCGCCTCTCTTACGGCTAAGTCCCTGAACCTTACCTACCGCACGATTGAGCAGGAGTCGCTCGGCGGCTGCGTATACAAATATCCGCGCGGCAAACTGGTCATGACTGCGCCGGTCGAGCTTCCGCTCGTGGGTAAATTTCATTTCCGGCAAACTTCGAAAGAGGCCCTGCTTAAGGTCTGGACCGAAATTATGCAGCGCGAGAAGCTGCGAATTCAGACCAATGAACGGGTGTTATCTATAGAAAAAGATGGCGACGGCTTCATCGTGCGCACCTCTAAGGCCGCTTACCGCGCCTCGACCGTTTTACTCGCCATCGGACGGCGCGGCACTCCGCGCAAGCTCGCGGTGCCGGGGGAAGAATTACCCAAGGTCGTGTACAGACTGTTGGATCCTGATCAGTACATCGGTCAAGAGGTGCTAGTGGTGGGCGGCGGGGACAGTGCACTGGAAGCAGCCGCCAGCATCGCCGAAGTTTCAGGCACGCAAGTCACGCTTTCGTATCGCGGCGACGCGTTTGGTCGCGCCAAACCCAAGAACCGCCAGCGGGTCGCGCAGGCGGCAGATCGCGGCAATCTGAGGCTGTTGCTGTCCTCCAATGTCAGTGAAATTAATCAGGAACTGGTCACCCTGGAACTCGGAGGCACCCAGCTCACAATCAAAAACGAGGCGGTAATCGTCAGCGCCGGCGGCGTTTTGCCGAACGAGTTCTTGGAGAGGGTAGGCATCCGAGTCGAAACCAAATACGGGACCGCCTGATGGGCGCCGTGCCGCGCTGGTACCTGGCGCTGCTCATTCTGCTCGCCACCCCTGGCGGCACCGCGGCCGCTGCCAAGGCGTCGAATCCGCTCGAGAGCGCCATGGTGGCGCTAAGGACGCGTGACTATCCCACCGCGCTAACGAAACTGCAGCAAGGTGCGAATGCAGGAAACCAACAGGCGCAGCTACTACTCGGGCTTTTATACTTCAACGGCGTGGGGACTGGCGTGAATCTGGCCACGGCCGATAATTGGTTGAGCAAGAGCGCGGCTCAGGGCAATGCGACTGCGACCTACGTGTTGTCTGCGCTGTACGCTCATCGCAGCGACGCCACCGCGGGCCAAGCGCCGGCGCTGTTGCGCAAGGCCGCAGCTCTCGGGTATCCGTATGCGATAGAGGATCTGGCTGCCGGCCGCGCACCGCTTAGTCCTGATTGGGTGGGACTGTCAGACAGCACGTTGCGCGATGATTTTGCAATATATAGTGCCCGCAATTCAGATGTCGAGTGCTTATCGGCATTAGGCGCAGCGACCAAGGATCTGCGCGACCCATTCGGTAGTTCGGTACTGGCGCACGCGGTGGTGGCTGGATCCCTAGACTCTGCACGGCTGCTGATCGACGCCGGGAGCGACCTGAACCACGCGGACAATTTTGGTGTTACGCCCCTGATGCTGGCCGCGCGGCTCCAAGCCACGCAACTGCTGGAATTGCTCCTGACCAAAGGCGCCAGCGTAAATGCCGTGGACCAAGCCAAGCGCTCGGCGCTTTTCTATGCCGCCCGGGCCAATCGAACGCAGGCCGTGGCAAAACTTGCGCAGGCGGGCGCCCGGCTAGATGCCATCGACAGCAGTAATTACACCGCGCTCGATGCCGCCATGAGCGGGGACGCCGACCAAGCCGCAGCGCAACTGCGCGCTCTGGGGGCCAAAAGCCTCGTCACCCACGCCAACCGACAGAGTAGCGCTGGTAAGTTCGATTCCAATCGCCCGGGCGATCTGTACCGAGGCTGGCCGGCTGTGGCGCTGGCGGCTGCGCGTGACGATGAAGCCAGTGTGCGTTCACTCCTTGCAGGCGGCGCCAACCCTGACGAACGCACCGGTCAAGGCGACACGCTGCTGCACGTCGCGCTTCACGTGGCCTCCGAGGGGACGCTTAAGGCGCTGCTGGCCGCGCATGCGAATCCTAAACTTGCGGACAAGCGCGGTCGCACCGTCCTAGTCCTGGCGGCCACTCGCGGCGAGCTCGGCCTCGTCGGTGACCTATTGGCCGCGCAAGTCAACGCTGATACACGCGCTAACGGAGAGCCCACGCCATTGCTTGCGGCCGTTCGAGCCGGTCAAGTTGAGGTTGCCCAGACCCTGCTCGCCGCCGGGGCCAAAGCGGACTATATCGACGAAATGGGCGAAACCCCGCTATTAGTCGCCGCCACCACCGGCGACGCGAAACTCGTCAAGCTATTGCTGATCAGCGGTGCATCACCGCGCCTCTCGGATCGGCGCGGCGAAACTCCGCTCTGGCGCGCGGCCCACGCGGGAGCGACGGAGGTTGCGCACCTGCTACTGGATGCCGGTGCCGAGGTGGACGGGGCCGACCACGAAGGGCACACACCCTTGATGTGCGCAATCGCCGCTGGACATGACGACCTTGCCGCCGTTTTACTCCAGGCGCACGCGCGCGCCGGCGTCAAGGCGGCCAATGGGGACACGCCGCTGATGATGGCCGCGACCTTTGGCACCGGCGCCTTGGTGCATTTGCTCCTGCAGCGCTCGATCGACATCGATGCCAGAAACAGGGACGGTGATACGGCCTTGATCGCCGCCAGCCGGAACGGCAACGCGGGGGCCGTTAAGGTATTACTGGCTGGCGGCGCCAGCACGGCACTGCGAAACAGCAAAAGAGCCACGGCAGCCGACGTCGCGCGCGATCGGGGTTTCGTTAATTTGGCCGACCAGATTGGCGGGAAAGGCTGAACGCGCCCAATCGCGACCGGCCGTTCAGTCCTCGCGCACAGGCTGTCCCGGAAACAATTCTTCGGTGAAACCAAACTTTCGCAGGTCGTCGATGCGCGTCGGGTAGAGAACGCCATCGAGATGGTCGACCTCGTGCTGCACCACGCGCGCGTGGAATTTCTCCACGGTGCGATCAATTGCCTTACCCCACTGATCATTCCCCCGATAGCGCAGGCGCCGGTGCCGCGGCACCAGACCGCGCATTCCCGGGACCGAAAGGCAACCCTCCCAATCCTCTTCCTTGCCGCCACGCAGCGCCTTTAGTTTGGGATTGATCAATACCGTATAGGGAAGCGCATCGGCATCGGGGTACCGCGAAGTCTGGCCGCCGCCAAATATTACGACGCGCAATGGCACGCCGATCTGTGGCGCGGCCAGCCCGGCGCCGCTCGCCGCCAGCATGGTGTCGTTCATGTCACTGATAAGGCCAAGCAATTCGGGGGTACCAAACTCGCGCACCGGGGTGCTCACCTGCAGCAGCCGCGGATCGCCCATCCGCAGTATCGGTTTGACGGCCATGGTTCTTAAGGGGCCTCATTAGCTGGCCGGAACGGCTAAGCCTGGGCAGACAGGGTCGCCCGCCGGCCAGATCCGGGAAATGGGGTTGGCAGATGCCGTATGGTGATCTTAACATGGGCACAGCCAGACGAAGTTCGGCCCGGTAAGGCCACCCACCCACAGAGGAAGATGCTGATGAAAGTTCTATTACCCCTATCATTGGTCGCCGCCCTGGTGGCGGCACCCGCCTTTGCCGATTGCACGGCCCCCCCGAACGACGTCAAGATTCCTGACGGTTCAAAGGCCACAATGGATGACATGCTGGCCGCCAAGCATGCGATCCAGGAAAACAACGTCGCGGTCGAATCGTATACGCAGTGCCTCAAGGCCGAACAGGATGCCAAGATCGCGGCCGGTGGCACCGACATGAAGGACGAGGACCGGGTGAAGATCAGCACCGAATACGCCAACCGCCAGAATGCGGAGGTCGAAAAGCTTCAGAAGCTGGCCGACAAGTTCAACGTTGAGGTTCGCGCGTTCAAGGCTAAGCAGCCCCCGGCGGTGGCCCCGGACCCTCCCGCTAAATAGGCTCAGAGCTGCGAACCGCTCGCAAAGGTGTCGCAGCTTTCCAGTTTTCCGCTGTCGAATCCCCGTTGAAACCAGCGTTGGCGCTGCTCAGCGGAACCGTGGGTAAAGGTTTCGGGTACAACGCGGCCTTGGGCGCGGCGCTGCATGGTGTCATCGCCCACAGACGCTGCTGCCTGCAGGGCCTGCTGCAACTCACCTGGCTCAATTACGCGCTGCGCCTGCATCGCCCAGACGCCGGCGTAGCAATCCGCTTGCAGCTCGACGGCCACCGATATTCGCCGGGCACCGCTCTCACCCTGCTGTGCACTCAGTCCCTGTGATTTTTCGGTGATCCCCAACAGGTTCTGCAAGTGGTGGCCAACTTCGTGGGCAATAACGTAGGCGCGCGCAAAATCGCCCGGTGCACCAAACTCCGAGGACAACTGCTTGAAAAATCCCAGGTCGACGTAAACCCTCTGGTCGCCAGGACAGTAGAACGGCCCGGCGGCGGCACTGGCCCTTCCACACGCCGATGCCACCTGGCTGGTAAAAAGGACCAGCGTCGGCGGCGCGTAGCTTTGACCGCGCGCAGCAAAGTATTTGGACCACACGTCCTCGGTCTCGCCCAATACGGCGGCGGCAAAGTCGCCCTGCGGGTCGGTTGGTGCGCCGGTGGGCACGCTCTGCGAGGTTGAGCCCGACTCTTGCGTTAACGCATCGCCCTGACCCAGGACCCCGAGCACGGTGCTGGGACTGATGCCCAGGAAGTATCCCGCAATCACCAATACGATGGTGCCGATCCCTACGCCCGCGCCGGTGCGCCCGACGCCCAACCCACGAAGGTCTTCGACGTTTTCGCTGCGCCGCATGTCCTCCAGCCGCATGGCCCTACCTCCTACACGGTTACTTACCTGCCCTTGGGCGGCGCCAGTCCTTTTGTGTACAGAACTTTGCCGTCGGGCTTGACTAGTATCGCATCGACGTCGCCGAGCCGCTCGTAGATCTTTATGGCAGCCTCGGCGCCCAGCACAAAGGCGGTTTTAGAAAGACCGTCGGTGCGCGTTGCGGTTGGTGCCAGCACCGTTGCGCTGCGCACCGCGCTTGCTGAATGTCCGGTTCGCGGATCGATAATATGGTGATAGCGGACCCCGTTTTCATCGAAAAAACGCTCGTAATCCCCCGAGGTGGAAATGGCAGTGTCCACTAACGGCAGCCGCGCGATAACCTCATCGCGGCGGTCCGGATGCCGGATGCCAATAATCCAGGGTTTGCCGAAACGATCCCCGATGATGCGGCTGTCGCCTCCGGCCGATACCAGTGCGTGCTTGATCCCGGCCCGCTGCAGAATGCCTATACCGCGATCAACCGCGTAACCCTTGGCGATACCCCCCAGATCGATGCGCACACCGGGCTGCGAAAAGCGCACGCTCGAAGTCGCTCGGTCAAGAAGCACATGACGGTAGTTGACCGCCGGAAGCGCCGCGGCGATTTGTTTCTCATCTGGCCGGCGACGCGCGCGAAAGTCGTACAAAAATCCGACGCTGGCATAGGTGATGTCGAAAGCCCCCTCGGTCAGGCGGGAGTATTCAAGTGAGGCCTGTAGAAGATCAAACAGCTCCCTGCTGATTTTTACCGGACCGCGCGCTGCCTGAGCGTTGACTCGTGAAATCTCACTGTCGGGCTTGTAGGTACTCATATCGGCGTCGATGTGGCGCATTTCGGCCATCACCGCGTCAATCGCCTGCTCGCCCGCTGCGTGCTGCGGGCTCCACAACTCGACCACGATCCGCGTACCCATGAT
Source organism: Steroidobacterales bacterium (assembly GCA_038234675.1). Lineage (GTDB taxonomy): Bacteria > Pseudomonadota > Gammaproteobacteria > Steroidobacterales > Steroidobacteraceae > FEN-1191. The sequence continues at coordinate 101,238 of JBBQTF010000006.1, read as the reverse complement.
CCCGTCATCGACACGCGACAGCCATTCGGCCCGGGCAGACGAACTTGCAGACAGCCACAACGCGGCTGCCAGCACCGCCAGCGGACATCGGCCGAACGCGCTCACAGCGCTAGTACCTCACCCGGCGCAGGCATCGTCACGGGCACGCCCGGGAGCAGCGCGGCAAATATATTCATCGCCCCGCTTTCCCCGTGGACCAATATCGTTCGTTCCGCTCCGCCGACCCGCTTGTGCCAGCGCAGCAACTCGGCCTGATCCGCGTGCGCGGAAAATCCATTGATGGTATGGATCTGTGCCCGTACGGGTAGGTCCTGGCCAAGCAGGGTGATCGACCTGGCGCCGTCGATGATCCGGCGCGCCGGCGTACCGGAGGCGGCGTAACCCACAAACACGATGCTGGAGGCTGGGCGCGGCAGGTTATGCACCAGATGGTGGCGCACCCGCCCCCCGGTACACATGCCAGATCCCGCCAAGATGACCGCGCCGCCACTGATGGCATTAATTGCGATGGACTCCGAGGTGGCGCGCACCAGGTGCAGGCCCGGGAATCCGAACAGGTCCTGCCCGCCAGCCAGCAATTTGGCGGCATCCTCGTCATAGCACTCAGGATGGGCGCGATACACCTCGGTTGCCGATACGGCCATGGGCGAATCCACGTAGACCGATAGTTGTGGCGGCAATGAACCCGAGGCGACGGCCGCGCGCAGCCAGTACAGGATTTCCTGGGTGCGCTCCAAAGCAAAACTAGGAATGACCACGTTTCCGCCACGGGCAACTGTGGTGGCTACCACCCCGACCAGTTCATTCACCGAATCGGCGGTGGAGCGATGACAGCGGTCACCGTAAGTGGTTTCCATAAGCACGATTTCCGCCGGGGGAGGATCCGGATCGCGAATGATCGGCCGGCCCGCGCCACCGATATCTCCGGAGAACAACACACGCCGTGTGCGCCCGCGCTCTGAAAATTCGACCAGAATGTGCGCTGAACCGAGTATATGGCCGGCATCAAAGAAGCTGATGTGCAAATCCGCAGCCAAGAGAAGGCTCGTGCCATAGGACGCCACGCGCCCGAAGCGCGCCAGAATCGAGCTCACATCAGCCTGCGTGTACAGCGGCGCCACTGGCGGTGCAGCGGGCGCGCGCCGGATACGCCATGCGGCGTCCTCCTCGGCCATGTGAGCTGAATCCTGCAGCACGATCTGCGCCAGCTCTCGGCTGGCGGCCGTGGTGATTATCTCGCCTCGGAATCCGCGCCTAGCCAGCAGCGGCAGGCGGCCGCAGTGATCGAGGTGAGCATGGGTCAGCAGCACGTAGTCAAGCGCGGCGGCATCGAATCCGAACGGGCGGCCATTTTCCAGGTCCAGCTCGCGGCCGCCCTGAAACATGCCGCAGTCGATCAGCACCTGCTTGCCAGCACACTCGAGCAAATGGCACGAACCGGTTACGTCACGGTCCGCGCCATGAAACGAAATCTGCATAGGCCTCGCTCCAGTTTAGTCCCCGAACAAATCCTCGCCCGCCTCACGGTACCATTGGACGATGCTGTCCAAGACGGCCGTGGCGTCCTCGGCAAACCAGAATAGTTTCGCGTCCTCCGCGTCGATCACCCCTTCCTCGATCAAGAAAGGAAAATTGATCACTTGGCGCCAGTATTCGGCTCCAACCAGCACCACCGGAACTGCGCGCACCTTGCCGGTTTGCATCAACGTGAGGATTTCGAAAAGCTCATCCAGTGTGCCGAAACCCCCGGGAAATGCCACCAGTGCCCTCGCGCGTTGCATGAAATGGAGCTTGCGCATCGCAAAGTAATGGAAACTAAAGCACAGCTCCGGGGTAACGTAGGGATTGGGGTATTGCTCGTGGGGCAATTCGATATTGAGCCCGACATTCTGCGCGTTGGCGTCATAGGCACCGCGATTGGCAGCCTCCATTATGCCAGGACCACCACCGGTAACGATCACAGTGGCCGCGAGTCGCGGATCGGGGTTACGCTGCGCCACCAGCCGACCAAATTCGCGTGCAATATCGTAGTAGCGGCTTCGTGCCACCAAACGCTCGGCGATCGCCACAAGCCGCTGCAGTTCGACGTCGCTCGGCGCATCGCTGGCGGCGGCGCGCGCGAGGGCCAGCCGGCGCTGGGCAGCGGCGGACTCTTCGATGCGAGCGCTCCCGAATACGACGATGGCGTGCTTGATCCCGGCCGCCTGCAGCAGCAACTCCGGCTTGAGGTAATCGAGCTGCAGGCGCTCCCCGCGCTGATCTTCGCGTTGCAGGAACGAAGCGTCGGCGGAGCCTGGCGTGTAGCTCGGGCTGTTAAGAAGCGCCTCCAGGCGCGCTGGAGCCTCCGGATCATCTTGCGGGGATTTGGCGGTTTGCCCAGGCAGCCGCACGCGACGCGTTGACTTCATTATTTGCCGCGCGCGCCATAAATTGGTGAAGAGAGGACGCTGCGCGGGGACACTAACGGGCGAATGTCAACGTGAGTGACCGGACTGGATCTACGATCCGGGTGGACGCCGCCCGCGCCACTAAAAAACATCCGGTAACTGACCCCGGCGATCGCTGCGCTCACGGCGAGCCAGGCGTAACGCCGCCAATGATCGGGAGGACGCGACATGAAGTTCTCTTGAGTTGGGCAGCGGTGGTTGAAATGAGGCGGGATCAGAACCAGTTCGACCGCAAACGATAGGGTCGGTTCATTAATCAAGCCGCTTCGCCAAAGGCTGCTGCCAGCAGGCCCTTTTGCGCCAGCCATTCCCGGTTGAATAATCTGCTGAGGTACTTCGCTCCTGAGTCGCAAAGCACAGTCACGACCACGTGGCCGGCACCGAGTTGGCGGGCCACTCGCGTCGCAGCCACGACGTTGACGCCGCTGGTACTGCCTAGAAACAGGCCCTCTTCGCGCAGCAATTGGTAAACGCAGGCGACGCTTTCAGGGTCGTCGACATGAATTGCGTCGTCAACAGGCGCATCCTGCATGTTCGCCGTCACCCGGCCGATGCCGATGCCCTCGGTAATCGAGCCCGAACCGGTGGGCTTCAAAGAGCCGTTGCGGATGTATTCGTAGAGGGCACTGCCCGGTGGGTCTGCAAGCACTGTGCGCACGTGCGGATTTTTAGCCTTGAGATATTCCGACACGCCGGCAAGCGTTCCGCCAGTTCCGCTGGCCGCAACGAACGCATCAACCTGCCCGTCGGTCTGTTCCCAGATCTCCGGACCGGTCGTTTCCACGTGTGCGCAGCGATTGGCCTGGTTATCAAATTGATTGGCCCAGTAGCCATCTTGCATTTCGCTCGCCATGCGGCCGGCGACCCGCTGGAAGTGATTCGGGTCGCTGTAGGGAACCGTCTTGACACGATGGACCTGCGCGCCCAGCGCTTCCAGCAGAATGTATTTCTCGGGCGACTGGTTATCCGGCATGACAATGACGCACCGATAACCACGCGCGCTGCACACCTGCGCAAGGCCGATACCGGTGTTTCCGGCCGTACCCTCCACGACCGTGCCCCCGGGCGCGAGCAGACCGCGCCGCTCAGCGTCAAGCACGATGCCCCGCGCCGCCCGATCCTTCACTGAGCCGCCCGGATTCATAAATTCGGCCTTGCCAAGAATCTCGCAACCCGTACTCTCGCTGGCCCGGCGTAATCGAATGAGGGGCGTGTGGCCTATGGCCTGCAGCAAACCTAGGGCGGCTTTCATTGGTTCAAGTCGGAGGACCGCTGGATGAATCGAGTCGTGCCAATGGCTCCATTATGGCTGTCCTCCTCATAACTATGACGCATAAGGGGGGCGGCGCTGATACTGACAATGACGTGACGCCGCACGCACCGACTGCGGCACAATGGGGTATGAGCAAGCACTATCCCCCGACTCTGCGGCGGCTTCGACAGAACGAGCATGTTCGCGCGCTGACGCGCGAGGTCCACGTCCAGCTCGATCAGTTGATCCAGCCTTGCTTCGTAGCCGAGGGTACCGGCCGCCCCCAGGCTGTGCCCGGACTCAACTCTGTCATGCAGGAGACTCCCGACTCACTGCTAAGGCAAGTCGAGGCCGATCTGCGTGCCGGTGTACGCGCTTTCCTGCTCTTTGGGGTTCCGCGCGCGCGCGCCGAGAGGAGTATCGATTGGTCTTTTACCGCCGGCCAGGTACGTGCGCTCAAGCAAAGATTTGGCACGGATATTTGGCTGGCCACCGACGTGTGCCTGTGCTCCGCCACGCCACACGGTCACTGCGGCGTCCTCAATGCGGAAGGAGATCATGTCGACAACGATGCCAGCGTGCAGGAACTGGCCGCCGCCGCCCTGGCTTACGCGCAGGCGGGCGCGGACTGCGTCGCACCCAGCGACATGATGGACGGACGCGTGGCGGCTATACGTCAGGGGCTCGATCATCACGGGCTCGAGCGCACGGTGGTTATGAGTTATTCGGTCAAGTTCCAATCGAACCTGTACGGGCCTTTTCGGGTGGCGGCGGACTCTGCGCCCAAATCTCAAAGCGGCCTGCGGGACCGAGCCAGCTACCAACTCGACCCCGCACGTCCGGCCGACGCGTGGCTGTGCGCCGAACGCGACGTCGCGGAAGGCGCGGACATACTGATGGTCAAGCCTGGACTGCCCTACCTTGACCTTCTGCGCGAGCTCACGCGCGATTTTGCGCAGCCCTGGGCCGTCTATCACACCAGCGGTGAATTTGCGGCACTCGAAGCTCTGGTTGCGCAAGGTCTGGCGCCGCGGGCGGGGCTGCATCGGGAAATCCTCACCGCATTTAAGCGCGCCGGTGCCAGCATGATCATTACCTACGGTGCACGGCACGCACGCGAGCTGGGCTTGTGACAAGTTCCGAAGAGCTGTACGCGCGCGCTCTCAAGGTGGCGCCCGGCGGGGTGCATTCTCCGGTGCGTGCCTTCCGCAGCGTCGGTGGCACGCCCGTTTTCATGACCGGTGGTTATGGAGCGCGTCTGCGCGATGTCGAAGGGCGCGAATATCTGGACTTCTGCATGGCTTTCGGCCCCTTGATTCTGGGGCACGGCAACGAGGCGGTGCGCGTAGCGGTGGATGAGGCCCTGGGCAGAGGCTGGAGCCTCGGCACCGCCGAGCCCTACAGTCTGGAATTGGCCGAGTACATCACCAGCCGAGTGCCGTGGGTTCAGAACCTGCGCTTCGTAAATTCAGGCACCGAAGCGGTGATGTCGGCTCTGCGGGTTGCGCGCGCTGCCACAGGACGCTCCAAAGTCCTTAAGTTCGAAGGCTGCTACCACGGTCATGTCGACGCCATGTTGCTGCGCGCCGGTTCTGGACTCGCCGACGCGCCGGTCCCGGACAGCGCTGGACTTGCCCTCCTCGCCGCCCGTGAAACCGTGGTGGTGCCGCTCGATGACGAAAAGGCCCTTTCGGCGGCGTTCTCCGAGCACGGGCCGGCGCTAGCCTGCGCGATCATCGAACCTTTGCCGGCCAATTACGGATTGCTGCCGCAGCGCGGCGAGTTTCTGCGCACGCTGGCGCGTTTGGCGTCAGAGCACGGCACGCTGCTGATCTTCGATGAGGTTATCTCCGGGTTTCGAGTTGGTTTCCAGGGCTACGCACCGCTTGCCGGGGTTACGCCCGATCTGGTGACCTACGGGAAAGTCATCGGCGGCGGCTTTCCGGTGGGCGCCTACGGCGGACGACGTGACCTGATGCAGCTGGTCGCACCCGTGGGACCGGTGTATCAGGCCGGAACCCTGAGCGCTAACCCCGTAGCGATGTATGCGGGCCTGGCGACGCTGCGCGCCTTGAGCGACGGGGCCGTGTATGCCCGTCTGGAAGCTCGCGGCGCGCAGCTTGAGCAAGCTCTGCGCACAGTGCCAGGGCTGATGGTGCAGCGGGTGGGCTCGATCTTCTGGCTGTGCCTCGCGAGGGGCCAGGGCGCGACCGGCACGGTGCTGCGTAGTCCAGCGCGTTTCCCCTCCGGGTGCGCGCAACGGTACGCTGCGATGTATCATCCGCTACTGGCGCGTGGCATCTATCTTGCGCCCAGCGGATTTGAAGTGGGCTTCATATCCGCAGCGCATACCAGCGCCGACATTACCGCCTTGGCCAGCGCGATAGGCGCGGTCTGCGCGGGGCTGCCGGCCTAGTTCTGCCCCACGCCAAGATTTTTGTGACGGACAGCACAGTGCGGCGGTCCGTCGAGATCGCCGTATATTCTGTCGCATCGGAATTGTGTACTTGTTTAGGGCATTTTATGCACCAAATCACACAGTTGCACTCATGACTCGGGAGGCCTAGCGCGGTGGCAGACACTGCACATTCCGAAAATCCTGACGGCCAGGAACCTCGGCCGGGCACGACCCCCGCGGTGCATGGGCGCGCGCCGGTTCTGTACGTGCTTACGGGCGATGACACACTGCTGCTCGAATTGGGGCCGTTGCTAGGCACGCGTTACCGCACCCGTCCGATTGATTCGACCGAGCAGATAACTCCCAGCAACACTTCCCCTTGGGCCTTGATGATTGACGCCTCGGCGCGCGGCGACGCGCGCGCCCAAGCGGCGCGGGTCAAGCAACAATATCCGGCGGCACCGCTCCTGGTGATCTGCGCGGACGGCACCACCTCGGACTGGGCCAATCCGCTCGCTCGCGGAGCGCTCACAGCGATCATAGAACGTGGCGCGCTGGGTTCCGAAGCCTTTGAAACCGCCCTCAGTACCGCAGATAAACAGATGGCCGCCGATGACTCAGGAGGCCGCGGAGCCGGTGCCTCGGCGGGAATGGCAATCAGACGAATGCCGATTTGGATGGTGACCCTGGGCGCATTTCTGGTGATAGCACCGGCCACCTGGTATGCGCTCCACCCGCACGCCATTAATGTCCCGGCGCTATCAAAATCGGCGCCCGCGACTTCCCCGCCCATCGCTCCGGTCGTGCCACCGAAGGTGGCAACCCCGACGCCCGCCGCGGCGTCCTCACGCACTGTGCTGGAACTGCTCTCCGACGCGCGCGTCGCCTTTAGCGAGGGCAAGGGCTTGCTGCCGCCGACCGAAGGGAGCCCGACCGGCAATAGCGCTCTTGAGATTTATGCCAAGGTGCTGGCGCAGGACCCACAGAACGAAGAAGCGCAGGACGGATTGCGCCGGCTGTTTAGCGTCGCGAGCGCGCGGATTCGCGCTGATCTGAATGCGAACAAAGTTGAGGAAGCCGAGCGGCTGTTGGCCGCGTTCCGCGGCGTCGGCATTGCACCTGCCGCCCTCGCCACACTCGAGTCGGAAATCGTGGCCGCCCGGCCGCACGCGCTGGCTGCCCAGGCGCGCACCGCGATCACCAAGGGCGATAGCGAGGGGGCGACGCAACTGATTGCGCAACTGAGTGCGGCGGGCGGCGAGCGGGCCAAGGTTACCGAATTGCATGACGCGCTGGACTCTCAGCGCAGCGTGGCGCGACTGACCGAACTCGCCAATCACGGGCGCGCCCTGATCAAGTCTGGTGCATTGCTGGAGCCGGCGAATGACAGCGCACAGTCCGTGGTGTTGTCTATGCAGCAACTGAACCGAAGTAGTCCGCTGACGCTGAATATAGAGCGCGAGCTCCAGAGTGCACTGATCGAGCGCGCGCTCGCGGCATCCCTTGCGGGGCAGTATGACCTCGCACAACAACTGCTCAGCTCCGCTTCCATTCTCGGCAACGGGGCTGAGCTCACTGCGGCACGCAGGCAGCTGCAAAATGAAATGGATTCGTCAACGCGCGCACGACCCGCCCCCGCGCTCGCGCCCACGGCGGTCACTGTCGCGGCCTCCGCCCCCGTGTCCAATTTTGTGCGTACCAAACCGCTCGTTCCGCTCGACGTCGCCTACCCGCAGCGCGCTTTCCAATCCGGCCAGGAGGGCTACGTGATTGTCGAGTTCACGCTCGACGCTAAGGGACGTGCCACCAATCCGAAGGTCATCGAATCCAATCCCATCAAACTCTTCGATGAAGCAGCGCTCCAGGCCGTCAAACAGGGTCACTTCGACACCAGCGAAATGGGCGGGTCGGGCGACCCGCAACGGGCGCGCTTGCGGATTGCCTTCAAACCGACGGTCAAGAAACCTACGGAGTAACCATGGCACGCCTGTCCCTGACCCATCGCGTCCAGTGGTTGCCTATCGTTGTCACCGCCGCCTGCACGGCTGGCCTGGCGCTGTTGCTGTTTACGGGCGTGCGTCTGGCTGCGCGGCTCCAGTCGGCCTCCTCGGCACTGCAGCTCGCCTCCAGCCTGACCGCGCAGCCGCAATTTCTGCGTTCGGAGCTGACCCTGCTACAGCGCGGATTAGAAACCCAGACTTACGTGGGCAATTCATTGCGTGCCCTCGCCGCCAGCCGCACCGCGAGCAACGTGTCTTACAACCGACTTGCCTCCGCGATGTCCAAGGGCCGCTTGTCCACGCGCACCGACATGGCGTCCTTGTTTGCCAGCGCCAGTGCTCGTTGGGGCCCTGTGGATTCCGGGCTCGCGCAGTTGGAGCAAACCAAGACAAAGGATCTTTATTCGGATTCGGCTAACGGCTCGACATTGACACCCGCGGGCGCACAACTGAAGCGCGCGGTCGATGAGTTGCTGGCTGCCCAGAGTCAAAATACCGCGGCGTTGGCCACGGATCTGGGCAGTCTCGCAGCACGGTTGCGCGAGGCCGTCGTGCACGACGGCCAGGCGCTGCGTGGGCTTTTGATGGGCGGCGCTGGGCTGGCCACTCTGCTGCTGGCGACCATGCTTTATTTTGCCTGGCGCGCCGGAAGGGCGGCCGAGAGTGCCGCCGAGGCCCAACGACAGGTGGAAAATATCCTGAGTACGGTGCGCGAAGGCTTATTCCTAATCGCCAGGGACGGTCGTATTGGCGGCGCCTATTCCGATTCACTTCTGGCGTTGCTTCGCACCACTGCCCCAGCCGGACAGAGTTTCGAGGATCTGCTGCGCCCGCTGGTCAATGAGCGCACACTGCTAAGCGCCAGCAAGTACGTGGGCCTGTTCTGGAAGGACAATGTCAACGAGGAGCTGATCGAGTCGGTCAATCCGCTGAGCCAGATCGAAGTGAGCTTTCAAAAATTCCAGGGCCCCGCCGAAATTCGTTATCTGTCGTTCTCGTTCCGCCGTGCGCGCGGGGCAGGCACCGGCACCGACTTCGTGCTCGGCGCGATCGCTGACATTACTGATCGCGTGCAGCTGCAGCAGGAACTTGAGCATCTGCGCGCGGGCACCGATTCGCACGGCACCGTGTTGCTGCAGCTGCTGCGCACCGATCCACTGCAGTTGCACTCGTTCCTCAATAATGTTGACGTCGCCGTCCGCCGCAGTAACTTGCAGTTGCGAAGCCCAGGCATAAAGCCCGCGGAGTTGCAACAGAAGCTGCAGGGCGTATTCCGCGAGATGCACACGCTCAAAGGTGAGGCGTCGGCCTTAGGGCTCGAATCCTTCATACAGCGCGCTCACGCCATCGAGACTCTGCTGAGCAACTTGCGCGACCGCCCAGAACTTACCGGGGACGAGTTCGTTCCGGTGGTCGTTAAGTTGGATGAACTGCTTAGTCACATGAACACCATTGCCAGCATGCGCGAACATGTGCACCAGGCACGCTCTACGGCAGCGTCGGCAGATGATATCCGGCCAGAGAAGCACGGTGACACAGCGGTAATCGCTTCGCGTTCGGCCCCCGGCCGCGCCACGGGCCTGGAGCTGTTGCTGGAGCGCCTGATCCGCGAGGTGAGCTTCCCCGAGAGCGGCAGCGTCCGGCTAGTGTGCGAAGGTCTGGACAAAGTGCCCGACGAGTATCAAGCGCCGGTGCGAGATATATGTATCCAAATGGTGCGCAACGCCGTTGTGCACGGCATCGAATCCACCGAGGAGCGGGCGGCGATGGGTAAGCCGCCCACCGGGACCGTGCGGGTGCGTTTCAGCGATAACAACGAGCAAGAGTACTCACTCCTGATCGAGGATGACGGCCAGGGCTTGAACACCACTCGAATCCGAAAGCGCGCCCTTGAGCGTGGTCTGCTCGATGCGCAGCAGGCGGCCTCCCTTGACCGCAGTGGTGCGTTCCGCCTGATCTTCCATTCAGGCTTTTCGACGGCCGCTGAGGTGAATGAGCACGCCGGTCGCGGCGTCGGCCTCGATGTGGTCAACGCCACGGTGCGCGAGTGCGGCGGCCGCATCGGCATCGCCACCTCACCGGGCAAGTACACGCGATTTAAGACGATGCTGCCGCGCCGCAATGCCAACCGATCATCGCATCCAACGGCAGCCTGAGTATGAGTGGGCCTGCGCCACATCATCGCCTGCTGGTAGTGGACGACTCGAACGTAATACGCCGGCGGATTGAGCGCGCCAACGAAGTGCCCGAGATTGAGATCATCGGTTCGGCTCGCGATGGTCTTGAAGCACTCGCGATGCACGCGCAGCTGCACCCTACGCTGGTTACCATGGACTTGACGATGCCGCAGATGGGTGGCGCGGAATGCGTGGCAGAACTCGTACACCGCGACCCGCATTTGCGCATTTTGGTAATCTCCGCGCTGGCTGACAAATTGACTGCGATCGAGGCTCTTGAAAAAGGCGCCAGCGGCTTCTTGTGCAAACCATTTACCGACCGCCAGCTCAACGACGCTCTGCGCAAGCTGATCGGAGTCGAGTAATGGCCAATCCATGACCCTCGAGACCGAAGTCGCAGTGTTTGTCGGAGGAGTGCTGCATTACTTCGGCACTACGGTCCAGCAGGCCGCGCAGTGCGGCACCCCACACCTGGCACTCGGGGAAAGCCCGGTAATCTCCGATTATACCGGCGTCGTCCAAGTCACGGGCAAGCGCGTCGGCGTGGTCGCTTTTACGGCCCCCAAGAGCATGCTTAGCGTCATGCTGATGCGCATGCAGGAGACCGACATGAGCCACGAAAACCTGTGTGATCTGGTCGGGGAAATCACCAACACACTGTCAGGCAATGCGCGTCGTGACTTTGGCCAGCAGTTTCAGATCTCGGTGCCCGCAGTCCTAACTGGGCGGGACGGGAAGCTCGACTATCCTCAGACCGGCCGACCGATCATCATTCCGATCGAGTGGCGCAATTACCACGCACGGCTAATCGTGTGCTTGCAGTAATGCGGCGCAACGAGCTCTCAGGCGCCTATCCGGTCGTCTGCAGGCCCAAGCCGATGCCGGCGACACTCGCCAACAATGCCTCGAGCAAAGCCGGATCGCTACGCCCCGACTCGCGCCAACGTCGTAGCAGATCCACCTGCATCAGATTCATTGGATCAACGTAAGGGTTTCGAAGCGCAATACTGCGCTGGAGCGTGCGGTCGCTGTCGAGCAACTCGGCACTGCCCTTTATCTGGCAAACCAGGTCACAGGTGAGGGCAAATTCGCCGTTTATGGCGGCCGCTATGGGGGCGAGCTCGGGCGGCGCCAGCTGATCGTAGCAGGCACTGATCTCCATATCCGCGCGCGCCAGCATCGCTTCGATGTCATCGATCAGACTGCGAAAAAACGGCCACACCTCGTAGGCACCGCGCAGTAGCTCTAGGCCGCGCTCTGCGCGCGCCGCCTGAAGACCGGAACCTGCGCCAAACCAGCCGGGGAGCATGTGCCGTGACTGAGACCAGGCGTACACCCAAGCTGCGGCCGGCACACCCTGGTGGCTTTGTGCATGCTGGGACTCGCCCCGCTGCACGGCACCGATGCGCATACGCTCAATCACATCGATCGGAGTTGCCGCTCGAAAGAACTCGAAAAATCGCGGCCCGTCGAGCAGGGCGCGCCAAGCGACGCGGCTGGCCGCCGCGAGTTGCACCGCAGCCTCGGTAAACGCGGCGCTTTCCTGTACCGTCACACCGCGACGCACTGCCAGCGTTGCCACAGTGAGGGTGTTAAAGGCTCGCTCCAGCGTGCGCATCGCGTTGGCTCGCAATCCGAAGTTCTGCGAAATGCCCTCCCCTTGCTCGGTAAATCTCAAAACACCGCTTACCGATTCTGTCGGTGCCGCGCGCAGCAACGCGTCGATGCGTCCGCCGCCGCGCGGGATACTCCCACCGCGGCTGTAAAACAGCACGTGGCGCTCCTGTGCGCGATCGAGTGCCGCGGCCAGCGTGCGCTGGGCCTGGTAGGCGGCCAGTCGGGAAGCCACCATCCCGCTTTCTAGGTTGCTTTCCGAATAGCCGATTAGCACGGTCTGCTGGCGTTGCCGGGCGGCAAGATGGCGCTGGTATACCTGGTCAGCCAGCAACTGGCGCATTACCTCACCGCAGCCCTCAAGAGTTGTCACGGAATCAAACTGCGGTGCCACGTCGATCGCCGCAGTGCCATTGCGGCGGTCACGGGCGCCGGCCCAGTGGGCAAGGACCAACGGGGCGAGCACGTCGGCGGCCGTAGCCGCCGCGCTGACGATGTACAAACCCACCGCGTCCGGACCGTAACGATGGCGCCCCTGCATGATGGCTTCGAACACTGCCAGGGTGCGTCGCCCAAGCGCGTCAAACGTACGAATTGGGCCGGTGTCTCGCGCCAGCGCCTCGACCAGTCGGGCGTGTTGCTCGCCCGCACTGCGATCCTGCCATGCGGGGTCGTCAAACCCCTGCGCAATTACGGAGTGGTGCACACTAGCGTGTTGTCTCAGATCGAGGGTCGCCAGGTGAAAGCCGAATGTATCGATGCGCGCGAGTAGTCTACGTACGAGAAAGTAGCCCGCGTGCATACCACGGTGTGCACGCAGGCTCTCGGCGACCAGCCCCACGTCGCCGCGAAATTGTGCCGGACGATCGTAGCCGTTGGGACGACCGTCCAACGTGTTGCGCAGCCGTTCAGCAATCTGGCCAAACAGCACGCGATACGGCATGCGATCGTGACGTGCAGGAGTTAGTCCGGGTGCCCCCGGTAGCAGCGTGCGATATTCCTCGATGCGCCGGGTGACGGCTGCGGACACGCCCACGCGCACGGCGCTCTGTGAAAGTTGCTCTGCCAGCGCCTGGCATTCTCCAAAGTAATTGTTGATGATGACCTGTTGCTGGCGCGCCAGGGTTTCCCGGATGCTTTTGGCGTGGACGTCGGCGGCACCATCCATATCGCCACCCACCCAGGTGCCGAAGCGCACGATTAATGGCAGTTCCAGCGACTCGGAATCGGCGCCATAGAGAGTAGCCAGCGCTGTCGCAAGCTCTTCGTAGAAGACCGGCGTTATTCGATAGAGCACCTCAGCTAGATAAAAAATAGCGTGCTCGCGCTCGTCGGAAACCGTCAACTGCTCGCGCGGGTGCTCGGCAGTTTGCCACTCTACTGTAACGTCAGCGCGAATCCGCGCCAGCAACGCCATTTTTTCCTGGGGCGCAAGTAATGGGTTGCTGCGCTCCAGCAGGCGATCGGCGATGCGCTGTTGGCGGCGCAAGCCGGTGCGCCGGGCCGATTCGGTGGGATGAGCCACCAGCACCGGCTCAATGCGCAGCTGCCGCAGCAACTCGAGCACCTCCCCCAGGCCAAGCCCCTGCGCTTTGAGTGCGGCCAGGGTGTCGAGCACACCGTTTGGTTGGGGGCGATCAGTGTCGGCAAGGAAATACTCGCGGCGTCGGCGAATGCGATGCACTTTCTCGGCGACGTTAGCGAGCTGAAAGTACGCTGCGAATGCGCGCAGTATGTCGCGCGCCAGCTCCGGGCGCCGCCCCTGTACACGCGCGCGCAACTCGAGCGCCACGTCCGCAGCGCCCATACGACGACGGATAGCCGTCTGCCGGTCCCCTTCGGCAAGCTCGTAGAGCTCATCGCCCCCCTGTTCGCGCAACACGCTGCCGACAATCTCGCCGAGCGCGTGAATGTCTTCACGCAGCGGACTGTGGTGTGGCGGAAAATGTCGGTCGTCGCGGTTCATTGCGCGGAGGGTTGGGGCGTAAAGTGCGGGCCGCGCATTGTACCTGCAACGGCTCAGCCGGCCAGTAGCACCGCTTCGGCATGCTCCAGCGCTTCCGGGGTTCCGTGTATCAATACGATATCCCCCTCGCGCAGCTCGGTGGCCGGGTCGGGCTGCCGCCCGGTAATGCCGTGACGCCGCACGGCAGTGAAAGTAACGCTGGCACCCTGAGTATGCACTTCCTCGAGGCGCCGGCCCACGGCCCAGGCACCGCGCGGCAGCACGATCGAGCGCAGCTCTTCGCGGAATGCATGCGTTTCGTCCACTACCTGTGCGCCATCGTGGCGAAACACGTCGCGCAGTGTGGCGTAACGGCTGGCGCGAATATCGCTGACCGTGCGCATAACCTTCGAGACGGGCAGTTTAAGCAAAAGCAGTACCTGCACGACCAGCATCAGGCTGGCCTCTAGCGTCTCGGGAACCACGTCGGTGGCCCCCGCCTGTGTCAGTTCGGCAAGGCCGACATCGTCTTGGGTGCGCACCAACACCGGCACGTCCGCGCGTAGCCGCCGTACGCTACGCACGATGCCCACGGACACCGCCGGATTGGCGAATGTGACGATTACCGCGCTGGCTACGTCCACGCCCACTTGTCGCAGTAACTCCTCATCGGCGCTGTCGCCAAAGACCACCGCGTCACCGGCCTGTCGCGCCAGCCGGATCCGGGCCGGATCGAGATCCAGCGCCAGATACTCGAAACCTAGGGATTCAAGCACCCGGGCAATGTTCTGGCCCACCCGGCCAAAACCGCACAACACTACGTGCTCGCGGCGCGCAAGCGCGGTCTCGGCTGCCGCCTCGCGCTCCAGAGCGCTTGCCGGGGGGCCGCGCTCTCCGAGCAGTAGGCGGGCGATCCTGCGGTTATAGCGGATCAGCAGGGGGCTCAACACCATGCTCAGCACCATTGCGGCCAGTAGCGGCTGGCTGATCTGGACCGACAACGGTACGTCCTGCCGGACCATGATAGTTACTAGCGCCACGCCGAATTCCCCGCCACCTGCCAGCACCACACTGGTTCGCACCGCCTTAAAGTTACTGTCGACATAGAGGCGTGTCACCAACGCCACCAGCAAGGACTTCACAACCAGCAATGACAGCAGCAGCGCGGAGACCAGAAAAAAGTGGTGGTAGAGCAGCCGCACGTCGAGCAGCATGCCGACCGAAATAAAGAAGAGTCCCAGCAACAACTCGCGAAACGGCCGCACTGCCGACTCCACCTGGTGCCGGTATTCAGTCTCCGCCAGCATCATGCCGGCCAGGAACGCACCGAGCGCCATCGAAAGTCCTACCTTCTGGGTAATCCAAGCGCAGGTCAGGACCACCAGTAGCACAGTCAGGGTGAACAGCTCGCGCAAGCGACTGTGCGCAATTTCGTAGAACAGCGGCCGCAGCAGCCAGCGACCGATAGCCAATACCACTATCAGTGCCAGCAAGCCCTCCAGGACCAAGCGCAAGACGCTGCCTGCGGTGAACACGCCACCGTTGCTGGCCATCGCCGTGGCCAGCGCCAAGAGCGGCACGAAAGCTAGATCCTGGAAGAGCAGCACTGCAAAGGCCAAGCGGCCGTGGGTGCGATTGAGTTCGGCCTGATCGGTTAGCTGTTGCAGCACGATTGCCGTCGAGCTCATGGCGACGGCACCGCCTAGCACGGCGGCGGATAACCAATCGACCGAGCGAATGCGCAGCAACAGCACCACTGACACACCGACGACCAGCAGTTGCGCCGCTCCGAGGCCAAACACCTCACGGCGCATGGCCACCATGCGAGCCCAGAGGAAATCGAGCCCGAGTGTGAACAGCAGAAACACGACGCCGATCTCGGCGAGCGTGTGCGTAGCGGTTCCGTTAGGCAACAGGCCGAAGGCGAGCGGCCCCAGCAACATACCCACGACCAGATAGCCCAATATGGGTGGCAAGCCCTGCCGGCGAGCTACGGCCACCACCACCACCGAGGCAAATAACAGTATCAATACCTGGGTGAGCGGCTGCGCGGGCATGCGTGAAAAGTAATGGTTCACACCACCCTTGTCCAACCACCAGGAGCGGACTCGCTCCTCGCCCCGCCGCTCAGGTCGGGGTCATTGTCACGGTGATGTCGTTGCGATCGAAACCCTGAATTGCACGCCGATATGCATTGACGACCAGCCGCTCGGCCGCCTTGTCGGCGCGCGGCGCCAGCAGCATGCGCATCAGCACCTCCTCGCCGGGGCGATCAGCCTCATCGGCGAGAACCTGCTCGATGTAGCGAGCCAGACGGGAAGTAATTTCGTTTACGAAGCGCAATCGCGCCCCGTCCTGCACCTGATCCGGGTTCGCGCCGTAAGTCACGCGCGCTTCCACACTCAGCTCGTGTAAAAACATGGCCAATAGGCGCGCCTGCCCGATGGGTGCCAGCTCCCGGAAATAATCGATTTCCGATTGCAGGTTCATGGGTATCGTCGGTTGGGTATGCGCTTAGCCTGGGAAGAACTCAATGGTCTTGCGCGCGGTTATAACTTCGACATCCTTGGCCTCGAAACGGAACAATTTAACGCGCGCGATGATCTTGTGTTCCAGATCCGGGTCATTTAGCTCGCTGCTGAGCATCGTACAGTCGGTCACCTCGCCAGCTGGTGAAATCGTTATCTGCAACACCATCTTGCCCTGCAGATCGGCGCGCTCGCGCATAGCGCGCGTGTACAGCGCGTATATCGCACCCTTATTGCGATCGAAAACCAATTCGATCTCTTCCTGGCTGCGCGCCGCCTTGCCACTGTTGCCAATACGGTTGGCGCGATTTTGCGAAGCGCCAGCGGCAATGCCCGAACTGACACCAACCGTATTGTGGTCCGAAAGCGAGCCGGCGCCCGAGCCAAAGCCGCGGCTCGAGTTGGCAGAAACGATGCCAGCCGAACCGCTGCCGACCTTGGAGGTGATCAGCGAACGCTCAGAGCGTGCGTCCTTGTCGACCGCTGCACTGAGATTCTTATTCCGCAATGATTTGGTATCGACTTGGTCGCGTAAGTCCGCCAGTTCATCCTTGATGGCACGCATGGCCGCGGAATTTTCAACCTTCTTGCGGACATCGACTGGCTTGGGTTGCGCGGTTGGTACCGGCACTTCCTTGGGCTTCTCCACCTTCGGCTGTGGCTTAGGTGGCGGGGGCTTGGGGCGCTCCTCCTGCATCAGGCGCGCCAACCGGGGCGGCACTTCTTCGGCGCTGGCCGCACGCTTCGGCAAATTGATGAAGGGCACCACCAGTCCAAAGATGAACACAACGCACAGGCCGACAACCAAGAAGCGCCGAAAGCGCCGTTGGTCCTCGGGATCGGCTTCCCAAGCCAGTTCGAAGCTGCGGTAGTACTGCGGTAACTGCACCTAATGTTTCTCCGCGCGCTTCAGAGTCCGCCGCAACTGATTAATGTTTACGGCCTTCTCTTTTTGCAGCAGTGCAAACGACAGGCGACCGTAATCCGCATCGGTGCAGGTACTCATGACTTTTTTGAGTACTTCGTACGGAATCATCTTATCGGCCATCACGGTTATTTCCCGCTCGGCGATCTGTTTCTCGGTCATCGTCGCGCCCACCAGCGTTGAGCGCTTGAGCGCCGCGCGCAGCGGGGCAATGATCGGATCGGCACTGGCACGAATCTCGTTGATGCTGGCGATGCGTTCACCCTGCACGAACAGATCATCCTTGGTCAGCATCACCACTACAGTCTGGCGCGGGCGCTGCTGCGAGATCGATTGCGGAATCTCAATGCCCTTGCTGTTCTGCAGAACCTCAACTTCGGTCGAATACACCAACAGGAACGACACCATCACGCTGAGGATGTCGATCATCGGAATCAGGTTGAGTTCGGCATCGGCCTTGTTGCGCACCTGATGCTGCAACATGCGCCTGGCGCGATTTGACATGCTCATGGCGAATTCCCGCCATCGGCGACTGGCGCATCACCAATGGATACGTCCGGAAACAGCTCAGCTTGTATGGTGTTGAGACCCGCATTCACTTCGACCACGCGGGTTCGATCCATTATCTGTACCAAGGTGTCATAGGCGATCTGCGGCTCAAGCAGGATGCTTGCTTCGACTTTATCCGGATAGCGTGACTTTAATAACTTCAAGAACTGCGTCAGCCCGGCCAGATCATAGCCCCCGGCTGCCGTATTGGGCATGAAGTGCAGTGGCCCGGTGCCCCGATCGGCGACAGTGAGCGAATTCGCGCGCACAATGATCTCAAGGTTCAGTCCCTGGGGCAGCTCCGGAATGGCGGCGTTGTTGGAGGGCAGTTTCAGGTCAAGCACAACGGTGCGCGAAAATATCGCCGTCATCAGCAGGAAGGTAACCAGCACCACAAAGATGTCGATCATCGACACCAATAACAGGTCGGAGGACCGGCGCTCCCGACGGAGCAACTTTCTCAGGACTTGGGCGCGGCGCATACGAGTACTCGGCTCAGCAGATCGGGACGGTTCAGACCGAGGCCGTTGCGCTGCGCTCGGTCACGGCGTTTAGGAATTTCACCGACGCCATCTCCAGACTGTCGACCAGTTCGGTGGTCTTGGTCTGCAGCACTGCGTGAATGACGAGCAGCGGAACGGCCGTCATGAGTCCAAAGGCTGTGCAGTTCATGGCCACTGATATACTCGCTGAGAGCAAGTTCGCCTTGTCGGCGGGGTTGACGGTGGCCACTGCAGCGAATGCGTTGATCAGGCCGACCACGGTGCCAAGCAGTCCGAGCAGCGTGGCCAGGTTGGCGAAGGTGGCCAGGTAGTGGGTGCGCTTTTCCAGCCGCGGCACCACATCCATCAGGCTCTCCTCCATGGCCTTCTCGATATCGTCGCGGCTTCGCGCCGACCCGATTCGTGCCAAGCCATAACTCATGATCTGGCCAACGGCCGCATCCGACCTGCTGGTGACCTGGACCGCGCCTTTGAAGTTGCCCTGCGTCAGCAGAGGAGCGACTTCGTTCCACAGCCCCCGATTACGGATCGAGGTACGTGTTAGAACGATATAGCGCTCAATGGCGATGGCCGCGCCTACCACGAGTACCACCGCAATCGGGTACATCATGAAGCCGCCACCCTGGAAAAAACGAACAATCATGCTGAAAAATTGCATCCTCAGACTCCCATGCCTGAATCAAGCTTTGAAATTAAAGACTAAGACTTACCATTCGCCCAAGACCTACTTCTCATCCTGGTTCGGCAGTGTAATCGTTGCGCCCGCCGCAGGCGCCACTGTCGGTTTAGCCGGCGCTGCCGCAGTCTGCGCCTGTAGGGCCGCAAAGTAGCGGTTCTGCCTGCGAAACACGTCACGATCGACAGGGGCCAAGACCTCATCGATCAGGCTTTTGGCCGGCCGGCCGCTCAGATCACCGATATCGGGCCGCTTCCAAGGTACGACGTACATCACATTCGGTAGTTCTTTATTTCCGGTGATTTGCGTAGGATCGAGCAAAATTTCATCGCGCGCGCTGGATTTTTGGCCGACCTGCGCCTTGACAGGCGGTTTGGTCTTGGCAGCGGGGAGCGTGGGTGTGGGCACAGCACTCGCAGGCTCCGGGGCAACCGGAGGCGCCGGCGCGACGCTGGAGGTATTTACGGCCGGTTCAATCTCATCGGCGCGAGTGAGCACCGCGACGGTCATCAAAAGGACACTCAATAAAATTTTCATCGTCCACCTCCGTTGGGGGGAGCATCGGTCGAGGGCCCCGGCGTTGCGGCCGGATCCGGACCCGGAGCCGATGTAGGAGTCGAATCCGCTGCTGCGGGTACTGGCGCCGGCGCGACGACGGATTTGGCCGCCGGCGTGGGCGCCGCAACACCCGTACGGCGCCGCAATTCCGCGATCCAGCCACTTACCGGCTTGTCCTCCCCGGTCAGACGCTGATATTGCTCCAGTTGCGCCAGCGCTTCGGTGGGGTCTTGCAGGTACAGATCCAGCAGCACTCCTAAGTTCCGGTGCACCGGCGCGTAATTCGCGTCGGCAGAAATGGCCTTGCCATAAGCCATGCGTGCGTCGTCAAATTTGCCTTCCGAACGGCGAACCAGGCCCAATTCGTTCCAGGCGAGCGCGTAGTCTGGAGCGCGCGTGGTGGCACGCTGGAGTGCGGCGTCGGCGCCGGCAAGGTCCCCTGCCCCGCGCAGTACGATGGCCAGATTCACCGACGGCTCGGCCAGCGAGGGGTAGTTGGCCTCCATTTGCTGGAAATCCGCCTCGGCCGCGGCGGTCTTTCCCTCAAGGGCATCGGCCACACCGTGCGCGAAATCCGCGACCGCCTTCGGATCAGCGGGAAAATCGGCCGAAGAAAACAGCGAGCGCACCAGCTCCGTCCACAGCTCGGTCTTGGCGTAACGGGCGGGGCTCATCTCAGCGAGCGCCTGGTAGCTGCGGCGCACCGACTCGTCATAGACGCCGTCAAGCCCGCGCTTGGCGTTCGCCTCGTGAATCGCAATCGCCTGCTCTTCAAACGGGAACGCCTGCTCTTCGAGGAGCGAGTCAAACTGCTCGCGCTCCTCGGCACTCAGTTTCGCCGGTCGCTCGGAGGCGAGCAGGTCGCGCCCGAGCGTGCGATACAGCTCGGCCATTTCGTAGGTTGCCGCCGTCGTGGTCGTAGAAATGTTGTAGGCCAATACCGCCTTGTAACCGGCCAGGGCCGTTTCCATGGCCTGCTTCTTCGCGGCCAGGGACTTTTTTAAGGGCGCCGTCAGGCGCACGGCCCGAAAGGCATCCCGTGCCGGTTCGGCCAGTGCCAGCTGCGCGGCGGCGGCCAGGGAGCGGGTGCGATCAGTGCGCTGGGAGCCGGCGCTCGCGTCGGCCTTGATAATTTCGTTGCGCCAGTAGTCGCGGCGTGTGACGTTGTTCGATTTAGCGGACAGATCAGCAAGGCGGGCGCGCGCTTCCATCGCATCCGCTACCGGCAGAGGGTAGCGCTGGACGAATTGCTCGAGCATTACCGCAGTGCGCTCGGGGTTGCCCGCCTTCTCGTACAGGTCGGCCGCGCGCAGGGTGGCTTCGCGCGCGACCGCGGGGTCCTCTCCGGAGGCCGATGCAATGCGCTCAAACTCGGCGCCGGCCTGCGTGCCCCGCCCGGCTTCCACATAAGCAACAGCAAGCTTACGCGTGATATCGGCACCGTACTGGCTCTGGGGGTAATCGCGGCGGTAGGCCTCGAGCGCGGCAATCGCGTCCTGCCACTGTTTCGCGTTGATCAGCGACGCAGCTGCGTCGTAGCGCGCGGTGGGCACAATCTTAGATTCCGGTGCAATCGTAGCTACGCGCTGGAAATCGGCCG
The DNA here is from genome assembly GCA_038234675.1 of Steroidobacterales bacterium. Lineage (GTDB taxonomy): Bacteria > Pseudomonadota > Gammaproteobacteria > Steroidobacterales > Steroidobacteraceae > FEN-1191. The sequence goes on along the minus strand of JBBQTF010000006.1, from coordinate 80,066 downwards.
CGGCGCCGGTGTCATCGCCAGCCTTACGCTTCGCTTCGCCCTGGCGGTACACCGAGGCGGCCAATCGTTCAGTCAGGTCGGCGTGTTCGGGCGTGCCGGCAGGAGCCACCGCCAGCGCGTGTTGGAAAGCTGGTTCAGATTTATCATAAGCGCCCTGATCGAAATTCGCCTGGCCGATGATGGCCCAGGCAATGCGTTGCTGTGCGACGTCGACCTTGGGCTCGCGCGCCAGCAACGTGCCACTGAGCTGCATCGCGCGCGGCAGGTCGTGCGCCGCAAATGCATCCTGCGCCGCGCGGGTCAACACGCCGGCGCTCTCGGGATGATTGGGGTAAGCTTGCGCAAAGCGCACGCCCGCGTCGATGGTTTTACTGTGCATGTCGGCCCGCGCCGCGGGCGGGAGCAGCTCCTCCTGCTTTTGCAGTGCGACCAGCGCCGCGTAACCCGCCGCCGAAGATCGGGGGCCGGGCGGGTAGTCGTAGGCCGTGTGTTGGTACTCGGTGGCCGCATCGGCGTACTGGTGACTTTCAAACAGAGCATCTGCCAGCAAGTAGTTGGTCTCGCTGCTGTCCGGATCTTTCGGGAATGTCGCCAGCAGATTGCGGTACCAATCCGCCGCGGCCGTGTAATCTTCCAGGCGCTTGGTTTTCTGCGCGGTTGCATGGTAGTACTGTGCGAGATCCTTAAGATTGGACTTGAGTTCGGCCACCACCTCAGGCGAACTGCTTTTTTCGCGGTCGTGCCAAAACGGAGCTTTGAAACCATAAGTGCGTACGTATTCCGCCTTGCCCTCGACCACCAAGTCCGCAAAACCGCCCTTGGAATACGCGTCTATGGCCTGATTTGACAGCACCGGAGCGTGTTCGTTCGCCGGATCCCGGGCGACGAAAGCTCGATAGGTGTTAGCAGCGTCTTGAAATCGCTCTTTCTGCACGTACAGATCACCAAGCCGGGAGTACAGCATCCACGCGTAGGGCGTCGGCCCATGCCGTGACAGCAATTGATCGAGCGAGGCAGGGCCATCGAGATAGGTAAAGGAAATGCTCACCACCCGCAGGGTGTCGTCCGTCAGCTCACGGTCGGCGCGCGACAAACTTTCTATCTTGCGGGCCTTGCCAGTCTTGCGATCGACCAAGATCAGATCGAGCAGACTAACGAAGGATTGCAAACAAACGTCATATTGCGACTGCTTGAATTGCGCCCAGCCCAGTTTGTACAGGCCCTGTTCGTAAAAAGTTGAACCACCGGCACCGCGACTGACCACTTGGTGGTAAGCGGCTTCGGCGTCAGCATAACGCTTGGCCGAGAACAGCAATTCGCCCCGCCGGAATTGAACCTCAGCGATATCGCGCGTCTTGGGATACCTACGGACAATTTGATCAAGGGTCGCCAGCGCGGTTTCGCTCTGTCCGGTCGTCTCATAGGCTCGCGCCAGTTGGTAGAGCACCTGGTCATTGCGTAGGTAGTCGGGATAGCCCTTGAGCAGTGTCGTATATAGCTTGATGGCTTCGGCGCCGGACAGATCGAGCCGCGTGACTTCATTGCTCATACGCTCGAGTTCACCGGACTCCAGGTTCAGGTCGGCGAGCCGGCGCATGGCCTCGGCACGCAGCTTGGGATCCGTGTTTTGCAGCTCCAGAAAATGCCGGTAGCTTTCCATGGCCTTGGCCGGCCCGCCAGAGACGACCGCACCGGTATGCAACTCGATGGCGCGCTTGGGCAGGTCGCCAATCGTGGTCGGCGGCTTGAGCGGGGGCTGCGCCGCCCAGATCGGCACGCAGGCGCCGGCCATGAGAATCGCTGCCAGGGGGGCGCGGGAATTCATGGCGTCGGAGCATCCGGAGGCGGCGGCGCGGGCGGCGCGGCCGGCGCGCCCGATGCCCCCGATGCCCCCGGTGCGGCCGGTGCGGCCGGTGCCGCGGGAGGCTCGCTGGCACGGTCGTAGATGTCCGCCAGAGCAAAATGCGCCTGCACCTGGTACTCGGCAAGGCGGTCCTTCTGCTCGAGCAGCGCTTGGCTGGCGAGTTGCTCGAGGAAGTGCTGCTGCTCTTGCGCCGCCTGCGCCAGCTTTCCCTTGAGCTCACCGATGCGAGCGGCAAGTACGGTGATACGAGCGGCGAATTCTTCGGTATTGGTCGGAACACTGGCGCGTGCTTTCTGGACTCTCACCCAGCGGTTCTGCGCCTGGTTGAGCTGCGCATCTAGTGCGCGAAGCTCGCGGCGCTCCGTATAGCTGCGCTCCTTGAACCGCTCGTCCAGTTGCCAGAAGAGCACGCCTTTCATCAACTTGATCTTGTCGCGCTCGCCCGCCATCTGCGCATGAGCGGGACTACCGTCATCGGTCGCCGCTGCCTCGAGCTGGTGGATCTTTGCCCACTGCGCCTGCTCCTTGGGAGTGCCCAGAGCGGCGACGTCCGCGCCCGTCTCGACTGCGGTAAGGCGAGTGTCAATCGCGGCCCGCTCGGCGAGCATGCCGGTGGTCATGTTGCTGCCAAGCAATGTGTCGGCGCGCGGCAGGCGTTCAGCGTAGGCCATCCTGCGCGCGTCAATCATGTCGTGATAGGCATCCAGATTGTCGTTCCAGTGAGTGAGCGTCCCGCTCAAAAACCCCAGGTCGCGGTAATTCTTCAGGCCCTCCTGGAAATCATTATCGGCTAGCAGCACGTACAGATAATGCGACTCTGGCGCGTCCGGGAGCTGCTTGAGCTGCCAGAACCAGCCAATCTCCTGGTGCGTTTGAGCCGGGCCCAGCAGATCCTCGAGCATATGGCCGGCGCTGATGCGCGTTACCGCCGTGTCGATGCGTGCTGATTCCTCCTCGAACGATTTGACGGCGCTTTCGTAAAAGTCGGCCGCTTGCGCGTTCGCATGGAGTTTGCCGTAGGCGTATGGCACCGCGAGGTAGGATTCTTGTACCGCGGCATCCAGCAAGTTGCGGCTATGCAGCTCGGTCCACGGAGTCAGCGCGTCCTGGTATTGCCCGAGCGCGGCATCGGCCCAGCCGACACCGAGCAAGGCGCGCGTGGCGTAGGGGCCAACCAAGCGGACCCGATTGAGCGCGGTGCGCGCGTCGGCCGGATTGTTGGCCTGAAGCCAAGCATAACCAAGCGCTAGGTTCGCCTTGTCGCGCAATGCTTGCATTTCGCTGCCCACGGCATGCATGGTTCCGACCGTGGTGAGCTGCTGGGCAGCTTCGCCAAGGCGATTCTGGCTTACCAGGGCCACCCCGAGGTTGAAGCGCGCAAACGCCATCCAGTCGGGCGGGCCACGCCAATTGGCCAAGCGCGTGGCCGCCTCGTCGTAGCGATTCTGGCGCATCAAAACGTTGACCAGCAGGTGCTGGCGTTCGCCCTCGAGAGTGGGGGCCAGCTCGCCACTAATATGACCGAGCGATTGTTCACTTCGGTCGAAATAACCGCGCGCATACCAAATTTTCGCCAGATAAAACCACGCCTCGTTGCGCACCGCGACCGGCACGTCGTTCGTCAAAAGGGTCTCAAAGCGCTTGCCCGCCTCATTGTGCATGCCCAGGGCGAGGTAGAGGCCGCCCGCGAGCAGTTCCGCGTCCTGATCGTGATGCGGCATGCGCTGCCAATGCTCATAAGCCTCAAGGCGAGTCAGCGCCTCAAAAGTATCGCCGGCGTAGAAATGAAACAGCACGTCCCCGTAGTGGAGATCCTGCACGAATACGGGACGCAGCGTGGCCGGCGGCGGCGCATGCGACGCGGCCATGGCCGGGCCAGCCAGTACGCTGCTGAGCAGCAGCAGGATCAGGGCTTCAAGCCGCCGCACTGGCGCGCTACTCCCAGTCCTTGATCTCGAATTCAGGCTGTTGGCTGCGCACGCGGTCGGAAATCTTCAGCTCCAGATACTTAGCGCCCACGCCCTTCTCGAACTTGATCGACGCTCCGCGCTTGTAATCCCGATCGTTGGGGCCTTTGCCCGTGAACAGAGCCACCAACTCGTGCGATCCGGCTTTGAGGTTGCCGACGTACAGGCGTTGCACACCGCCCTTGACCAGCGCCGAAACCTCGCGCGGCGTGTACAGGTAGTTGCTAACCTCGCGGTTGTCGATCTTCACCGTCACTGCGTCGAGGCCAAAAAATTCGCCGACGTCCATCGACACGAACAAGGCGACCTGCGTGTTGGCAGGAAACAGCAGTTCCTCTTCCAGCACGAACAGATCCTTATTCAGATCCACAACCGACTTTTTAAGATCCTGGATCTGCTCGTCCAGGGCCCGGGTGCTGGTGCCGGGTGCTCCGTTGGCGGCGGACGGCGTTGCCGCGGGGGCTGATCCTGCATCGGAGGCCGGCTCGGGAGCCGCCGGGGCCGCCGTCGGCGCATCGGTGGCGCCGGCTGCAGGTTCAGCGCCGGCGGCGATATTGCAGGCGAGGCTCAGCGCGAGGGTGATGGGCGCCAATAGCAGCCCGAGGGTACGTGCACTACTCATGTTTGATAATCCAGAGGCTGGCAATGTGGGGTAATTGTGCCGCTTCACAGCGGATCATCAAGCAACGCGCGCACCTGCGCGACGTACGAGTTATCGGTACCGCGATAGTCGGCCAGCAGAAAACGCACCCGGCCGCGCCGGTCAATCAATACCGTGGTGGGGATCAATTCGATGCTGTAGGCGCGGCCCACTGCCTTGAGTGGGTCGAGCAAAAGCGGGAAACGCGCCGGGTGCGATTTTGCGAACTGCGTCGCACTTTTCATATCATCATCTACGCTTACAGCCAGCGTAACCAGGCCCGCCGAACGATACGTGTTCTGAAGGTTGCCCAGGGCAGCCATCTGCGCGACGCACACCGAGCAGTGACTGCTCCAGAAGGTGAGTAGCACGACCTCGCCACGGTGCTCCGAGAGCCTTACATTGCCGCCCGCGGCTGCCGGCAGCGTAAAGTCGGGGGCCATGTCCCCAACGGCGGTAGCGCCCGCGTTAACGGGCGTAACCAGTGCCCACAACAGCGCGCCGGCACACAAGCGTCCAATACGGCGGATCACCAACAGCAACTCCTTAGGGGTTCGGGGCAATCATTATCCGCCGCCGCGCACCATTTGACATCATCTGTGCTCCGGAAGCGACAGGCCCACGGCGACCGCGGCGAGCGGTCAGGTGCAATATCGACTGATCCGTAAGGTCCGCAGGAAGGGGCCTAGACGATGGGCGGCAAGCCTATCAGGTTACTGTAGCTGCCCAGGCTCCCCAGCCCCGTGGGCACGCCCGTCGCCCATTGCATGCTCTGGAAGGTCCCTTCCTTGCCGTGTAATGCCAGGTAGTTTAGGACCACCATCTCGGCGAGAAGGTTCACAGCGTTCGCACCCGGGCTGCCCACACTGGCCACCGAGCCGTCGGCGGTGTAATAACCTATTTGATTTTGGATCGCGGTGATCGGCCCCTTGGGGTTATAGACCAGGAAAAACGACGCCGCCGTTGACTGATTGTCGCCCGTCCATACGCCCTTGCCGCGTCCCCCCGCCGAATTATCAATCATACCGTTCGACGACAGCGAGCCGTCGCTGAACACATACAGCATCAGGGGCTGGCCTTTGCGCGCTGCGTACTCAATGCATGCTCCCATGCAGCGGCCGGCTCCAAAATCACGCATTTCGCCCGTGGCGCGGTCGCCCGTGTGATAGTCGAAACCGCCTATCTCGATGGTGCCGGCGCCGGCGTAACCATTGACGACCATTTTCATGACGGCCGCGGTCTTGCGAATGTCATCGTCACCGTCGTATTCGGCCTGGGTGAATATGCCAGTCGGGCCGACGATCATCGGATCGATATCCGGGTCGAGGGCCTGCTTGGAATTGCCATAACGATCGGCCAGATCGGCCGCCCGCACGTAGCCACACTGCACGAGATCCTTCGCCACCTGGTCCGCGGTCGGCACGCTGAGCATGGTTGTTTTATCGAGCTTCTTCTTACTGATGCGCTCCATCGACTCGAGCACTAGTGTCGCGTCGCTCTGAGAGAGAAGCCCGACAAGCTTGCCCGTGTCCACGAGGCCGGTCACGTCGGAGGCCTGGTCCACTTTGGTCGGACGCGCTGTGTCCACCATCATGTAGGACGGCGCCATCGAATTACCCCCCGAATCGGAGGTGTCCGTACCGATCAGCGTCAAAAGGTCACCGCGCGCGCCGGTGGAATAAATGCCATACATCGGGTTGTGCGGGTTGTTCGACGTGTCGTTCTGGCTGAGGGCCGGGATGACAGTGCCGTTGACCTTGCCGCGTGTGGCGACCGCGGTGCGCTCAAGGATGCCACGTAGAAAGGCGCTATCACTGTGGAAGGCCAAACCCAGCTGTCGATCCACGAAGCTGCCCGCCCCGATAGATGAATTTGGCGTCATGTTGCCGGGTAGCCCCAGCTTGCTGTAGCCGGCGGTCGAGAGAAAATCGAGCTGACCGCCCTTTTGACCCACCAGCACGTTTGAGCCTGCGATGTTGGCGCCTCCGGCCAGGTCAAAGCATATGAACGGGATCATGCCCGCCCCCAGTTTGATGTCGCACAGGCCGCCCTGGGAAACCGGGAGCTTCAGTTGTGCGATATCCGGTGACAGGGTCGCGTAGGCCTTGCGCGGGTCGGCGAACAGACTGAAGGCGGAAGCGCCCGCGAGTGCCACGCTGCCAGTGATGAAGCCCTGGCCCAGGAATTCGCGCCGAGTAACGGGCCGCGGATGATCGGCATGCCGCAGCGGCTCTTTCGGTCCCAGGGGCTGCTTGCGTTGGATCTTCATGGTCGGCCTCGTAAATTCAGAATTTCGCAATTACTTGATGAGTAGCGTGCCACTGCCGAGTACCGCAGCGCAGGCCGCCTTGGCTATCGTCTTGGTGCGCACCGAGGTCGCGCAACTGGCCCCGCAGCTTGAGAGCTTGGAAACCAGGCTGCTGATTTCGGCACGTACGTCCACGTCATCGGGCTGCGTCGCAATGTTCGTGCCGACGCCATTGGCGATCAGCGGGTTGATCAAGGCGTTGGTGCTGGCAAACGCCGCGGCTGGAGATGCAGCAAAGTTCAGCCCCGGGAAGTAACTGCCCGCGTTTGCCGATTCGACCAGCGAATCGCAATACTGGATCGCAAGCTGTGCAACACCCACCTGATTGGAGGCCAGGAACGATTCCAGCGTCGGTATGCTGGGCAGCTGCTGCTGTACCAGGAGGTAGGTGGATTTGGCGCCGGCGTCGTTCATCGACACGCCAGTCACGCCGGCCAGCGAGGCGTTAATTTCATTGAACACGCGCACGCCAAGCTGCGCACTCTCGGGCTTATCGGCGGGTGGCGCCGGTTGCGGTGCCACCGGCTCAGTGCGCACGTGCGTGCTGGTCCCGATCTGGTCGAAACTCAGGAAGAACAGGTCAGAAGCAGCGCCCTTTTCAAGAGCAATAACCGTGCCCACCGATGCGAGCAGCTGGCCGGTGCCGGGTGTGTAACCGGAATCGCTGACTTTGGTGTCCAGCCGGGCGTAGGCCTGGCCGACGCGCGCCTCGGCCCCGTTAATGCCGATACGCATGCCCTTGATGGCGATTGTGCCCGGCTTGACCGCCGGGTCGAGGCTGATAAACGTCGGCTTGCTGAACATATAGCTGTAGCTGTCGTAGATACTGGCCTCTAACATCACGTAAGCCTGGCTTACGCCGGTAAGTGCCGACACGTTGAACAGCAGGAAGTAACGCTCGCCCACGCCGGCGGCAAAATTCTGCTGCACCTGTTCTGGGGTCAGAGCGTGGTTAAATATGGCCGCGAAGCGGATGGTGCCCTGCCACCTTCGGTTGCCCGAGGTCTCGTTGCCGAGCAGGAAAATGAAGGTATCGTCCCAGTTGCCGATCGTGCCGCCCTTGGACGGATCCACATCGGCGGTGTAGTTGCCGTTGACGTACAAACGTCGGCCGTTGACCGGATCGTAAGTGAGCACCACGTGCTGGAGCGAGGCTTGCGCATCCTTATCGGTATCGGCTGTCAGCATTGAGGGGCCGCCGTTGGCATCGGTGGCGCTGGATCGCGCATACATCTCGTATTGATAAAGGTGCTGGCCGAGCGTGAAATTCCGGGATGTCGTGCCCCCGGAGTAGGTCGCCATGTAGGCATCTTCCTGGGTGACATTGGCCGGCGCGACCCACATCTCGACGCTGTATTCGCCAGCCGATTTGATCATGTCGTAGATTTTGCGACTGGCCGCCCCGCCGCGCGCGGCCCCGCCGTTGGGACCAAAGCTCACGCCCCAACCGCCGACCCAGCTGGTGTCGCCGGAAAGGCTCAGATTGAGGGCCGGATCCACGCCACTGGTGTCATCGGCGGTGCTGCCCGCACCTTCCTTGAACTGCCACTTGGCGATCACGCCGGTGTCGTAGCGGTTGTTGCCCGAGGCGATCGTGCCGTCATAAAGGGTCAGTGCTTTCGATAACACCAGGGTCGGATCGACCTGGGTGGGCGCGATACCGCCGACAAAGGCCTGGATGGCCGCGAGCATGGCCGCGGCACTCGTCGGACAGCTGACGGCCGTGTCGCCCGGCGGTACCCAACAATTATGGCTTTCGTCATGCAGACGCACGTAAAAGCGCGACAGCGTCGGGGTGTCCAGATTGATCTTAGCCTGGGCGTTGGCGTAGGCCTCGTTCACGTCGCTGCTCGCGAAGTATGGAGTCTGCGGCGTTGTCGCGCTGGCGTTGTGACAGCGCGAGCAGAACTGACTGAGTAGCGGATAGATGGTTTGCGCGAACGACGCGCTGCCGTTGTCCGAGGCATTCGCCGGAAAGGTTTTGGTGCTGCCGACGCTCTTGATCGGCGGTGCCTGTAAGGTGACCTGGGTGGCGCCGGCGGTGGCCCCGCCCGCCCAGTTCTTGATCCAGGTGGTGATGATGTCCGCGCAAGCTTGCGGGCTCGACAGCCAGCAATTGTGGCCGCCGGCGACTTTAAGGACCATGAGTGACTGATCAGGCTGGGCAAGATTGACGACCGTAAGAGCGGCGTTGTACGCCAGATTCACATCGTCCGAACGCGCAAACTGCGGCGTCTGCCCGCCGACCTTGTGGCAGTTGCCACAGCGATCGTTGGTGTCGATGTACTGCCACAGGTTGACCTTAAAGGCCTGTACGTCCGCGGTGCTCGGGGCGGGTCCCTTATAGGTGGCGGCACTGGCCGCTTGGGCGTCGGGTAACGCGGTAGTGGCCGGTCCGCCGCCTGAACAAGCGCTCAGGGCAATCGCCATCCCCAGCAGCAACAGGTGCCGTACACGCAGGATAAGCTTCACGGTTCTCTCCCTAGTTGCCCATGCAGTAAATGGCAGCATCGGCGAACACCTGCTTCATCTTGTAGCCGGTGGACTTGAAAGTGGACTTGATGGTCGCGACCTTCTGGCGATCCGCGGCATTAGCCGGATCGCGAAGGCACACAGTCCGGAATGCCTTTTCCACCTGGCACTGCGCAAAGCCATCGCTGTGGGCCAGTTCCTGCCCCATCGATTTCGCGCCGCTTCCGGTGCCCGGCAGGCTCGAATCAAACCCCAGCACCTGGTTGGCACCGTGGCGGTAGTAGTTATCCCAGTGATCGTCGGTAGTGACGTATCCGAATTTGAAGTTGTCGGAATTGATCAGATATTTTGGCTGCACGGCGCCCGCGCTGTACACCAGTCGACCGGCCGTGGCGTCGAAGTTGTAATACGCAAAGGCCTGGGCCAACGGGTCCATTCCGTCGTGACAGGTGATGCAGCTATTAAGGAATACCCGGCTGTCTCCACCCGGGGAGCGGCTGACGTCCTGGCGTATGCGATCCGGCGGGAGTGAGGAATCCTGGAGTTGTTCAAGATCACGGCACATGAAGTTGATCATGGTGAAGCGAAACATCGCGCGATTGGTGCCGGCGATGAAAAACGCCGCCGCCGCCGTACGCGTGGTCATAACCCCCGCGGTTGCGGCCACCGGGAGCCCCAGCAGTCCCGACTGGGTCGCCTGCTTGAGTGAGGCTTTCAGATCGACGTTGTTGTCGTCCAGGTACTGATAATGGTCATTGTTGACCGGCGAATAGGCAGGCGCGCCGCCGGCGCTGCCGACATACAGCAAATCGGCTGACAGCACGGTACTGAAGTCCACATCATCACGCACCATGCCGATCACGGTCGCCGTGTAGTCATTGAGCGGCACAAACACCGAACGGTCACGACTGGTCCATGGGGCGACGAAATTTTTTAGCGTCACGTTGTAAAAATTCTTGTTGGCTATCGCCAGCTGCGCCGCCGCCTGAGCATTGTTTGCGGCGATATCGGTGGCCATCTGAGTCAGCACTGAATCGGTGGGCGGTACGCCCGCCAGCCGGTCGTGCAGCTGCCTGGCCTGCTCACGGGGCCCGGCCAAGGCGGGGGTCCAGCCCTGTAGCGCCAACAGCAATACGCCAGTCACCACGGCCCCTCCTTGCGTTTGGCGATCGGACTTACGCTGTCTCATGCTGCGCTCCCATGCTTCCGTCCTTTGGCGCTACCGTGCGATTCAATATACGTAGAACTAACTACCCGCCCGCATGTCTCACCCGTCGGACGTCGCTGGACGCCGACAGCTGATGCGCCTACGTTGAACTACTAAACTTACCTACCGGATCCGAGACCCGAGTCACGGCAATCCCAGTATGATCAAGTACCTAGTGCATGCTGGACATGCGGGTGCTGCCACCCCAAGATGCTGCAAGGAAACCCACAATGGGCCGGTGCAGACGTGACGAAGTTGGCAGAATATGAGTTCGGACTCATTGTCTGGAGCATTTAGTAATGAACCGTGAATCTCGTCTACGGTGCGCGCTGCTGGCGCTGCTGGCCTTAAGCGTAAGTGCCTGCAGCAGCCGCGGCACAGTCGTGCTAGGGGACGGGCAGGGGATCACCCCGGGCAGCGCAGACTTCGGCATCGCTTACATCAAGCGCGTCCTGCCCACTGATTCGGCCGGACTCGATGTAATGCGTAACAAAGACGACTTGCGACACTACCGTCATTACTGGAGTAAGGCGGACGTCTACATTCGTACCCAGGCCCTGGAAAGCGCCAGCGAGACCAACATAACCGCGCGAGTCACCGGGGCCGACTACTACGACATCAAGGATCTGGATGTGTCGTCCGACGGCAAATTTCTAGTGTTCGCAATGCGCGGACCGCTGCAGATAAATCAGAAGGATTACCTGCCGCCGACATGGCAAATCTGGGAGTACGACATTGCCAAGGACAACCTGCACAGCATTACCGACAACGTGACCGCGAGTGAAGGCCAGGACATCTCGCCGCACTACCTGCCGAGCGACAACGCGCATCCCAATGGTCGAATATTGCTTACATCGACACGCCAGCGACAGTCCAAACTGGTGCTGCTGACCGAAGGCAAGAGCGCCTTCGAAGCACAGAGCGAAGACATTCGCGAATCAGCGTTTAATCTTACCGTCCTAGATCCGACGCAGGCGGGACCGAGCGCTTTCCAGCAGATCTCATTCAATCCGAGCCATGACATCAACCCGACAGTACTGGCCGATGGCCGAATTCTGTACACGCGCTGGTCGCATACCCGGCTGCAGCTGACCAACGACTGGAATCTGTACACGATCAATCCGGACGGAACCAACGATCAGCTGCTTTACGGGGCGCACAGTCACTTCGTCGGCACCCCGGATCCGGCCACCGGTCTGCCGACGCCCGTGCAGTTCGTCAAGGCCCGGGAGATGCAGGATGGGCGCGTGATGGCGGTGATACGAGACGCCAACAGCGGCACTGATTTCGGCGGCAACCTGGTTATCCTGAATACAGCCAACTTCGTCGAATGCACCCAGCGCTCGGTGCCGGCCGCACCGGTCGTCCCGGGAAGCAGCCCGTGTCCGGCGCAAACCCCGGTCACACCCAACGACGTGCGCACGATTCCTGGGCCCTCGCCTGGGGGCCGGTTCAACTCGGCCTACCCGCTGTGGGACGGCACCGGGCGGACGTTGGTGAGCTGGACCGAGTGCCGCTTGTTCAATTCGTCAGGCGTCATCGTGCCCTGCACCGACGCCAACCTGGCACTCCCAAATGTGCAGATGGCCCCACCCCTGTACAGCGCCTGGTTGCTCAATCCGAGCGATAACACCTTCAAGCCGGTGGTGCCGCCGACCGAAGGCATCATGCTGACCGACATCGTCACGCTGCAGACGCGCACGGCGCCTGCGTACATTCCGCCAGTGGGCACCAGCGCCCTGACGGGCGATGCCGTCGGAATCATCGACATCCGCAGCGTCTATGACTGGGCCGACGCCATCAATCCAGAGGCCATCGCGCCCGAAACCAATGCGCAGACCATCGCGCGCCTGAGCATAACGCCCGCCGATTCGCGCCGCGTGCGCTTTATGCGGATTACGAAGATCGTGTCCTTGGGCGACCCGAGACTCAAGGACGGGTTCCCGAATTTCAATCGCAACGTCGCCCTGGACAATTCCCCCGGCTACATGCGCGAGATCCTCGGCTATGTGCCGATCCAGGCCGACGGTTCGGTGCGGGTCAAAGTCCCCGCCAACGTGGCATTCAATATTTCCATGCTCGATGCTCGGGCGCATCGACTCCCCGGCTTCCCGCTGCACCATACCTGGCTGCAGGTGCGGCCCGGGGAAGTGGTCCAGTGCAACGGCTGTCACAACGCCACGACCGCCCCGACCGGCACCTCGCATGGCCGTAGCGGGGTTTTCGCGACCCAGAACCCCGGCAATGCCAGCGGTGAAACCATGGCACAGGTGCTATATGGCGCCAATACCGACTGCGCTGCGACCCCTTGCAACGCCGCGACGCCAAGTGTCGATGTGATCTACCAGGGCACCGGAAGCCCGGGCGACAGAAGCATCGATCTGGCGTACAGCAAGATGACCACGCCCTCCCCCGCCGTGCCCCAGACCTGCGAAAACAACTGGACGGCAGTGTGCCGGATTATCATCAATTACCCCCCCAGCGCCCCCGGCGCGGCCAACACCTCGCCCGCCATCGTTGAGCCGCTCTGGAGCGTGGATCGTGGTCCCCACGCGTGCATCAACTGTCATACCTCAACCACCACAAAAACGGTCAGCTGCACCCCGGCCGGTAGCACGACCCCCATCAATGTGAACGTCGGTGTTGCGCCCGCCGGCGGCTTGGATCTGTCCACAGACCCGGCGCAGCTCCCGACCGCCCAGGATCGTTCTTACGTGCAGCTGGTTGCTACACACACCACCTCGAGCTTCAGTCTGGATGCCGCCTGCGCCCCCGTGCGCACCGATACCCAGCTGCCCGGATCGATCACCAATGGATCGGCTGACGCATCACAGTTCTTCAAGGTGCTCACAGGTAGGTCTGTGGGGACTGTGAATCACAAAGCATTCATGTCTGCCTCTGAACTGCGTCTGGTGGCAGAATGGGCGGATGTTGGCGCCCAGTACTACAACAACCCATTTGCAGCGCCGCTCAATTAACTGGCTCGGTCCGTTCACATTGCTGCTGTTGGCGCTGCCCCTGGTCGACCAGGCGGCCCAGCGCGAGCTGCTTCAGCTTTTTGTTACCGAGCCCTATCTTGAATTACACACGGGACCGGGCCGCGGCTACCCGGTCTCACAGGTGGTGGCGCGGGGTGATTCGGTCGACGTGCTGTTCCGGCGCACAGAATGGTACAAGGTGCGCACGGAACGCGGTGTCGAAGGCTGGGCGTCAGAAGATTCGCTGCTGCACGCGATGCTCGCGGACGGCTCAGCTTTCAAGGTGGACCGCGGCAATCGCGACGGCTACCGCTCGCACCATTGGGAGGGCGCCGTCATGGCCGGCGACTACGGCGGCGCCTCGGAATTTGGCGGGCTGGCGACCTATTCGTTGACCGATAATCTGAAGGCCGAGCTGTACGGGGCGCAGTATCTTGGGAACGTTTATAACGGCTACATCCTGGATTTGGGATTGGACCACGTGTTTATGCCGGAATGGCGGGTCTCGCCGTTTGTGACCCTAGGCACGGGGGTGGAGCGCGTCGAGCCGCGCACCACCCTAGTCAGGCCGATCAACCAGAACTACCAGACGGCCTATGTGGGGCTGGGTGCCCGCTTCTACCTGGTGAGGCGCTTTTTCGTACGCGCTGAGTACCGCAGCCATACGGTATTCACCAACACCGACCTGAACGAGGTAAAAACGGAATGGAAAATCGGCTTCGCATTCTTTTACTAGCCTCGGTAGTGACCATGACCACCGGCTGCGCGACGATGCACCGGCTGTGGCCCTGGCATCATCACGTCGACGCCCAGGCGGCGGCACAGAAAGCCGACGCTGAGGCCGACGCAGCGGCGGCGGCGGCCGACACGGCTCCACCGCCCACGGTAATCGATCCGCAGGTGGTCCGCCGCAAGATCAAGGTTCCCAAGATCAAAGCCAAAGATATCGAGCTTGGCGCCAACTTTGGCGAGATTTCGATTGAGAGCTACACCGCAGCGCCCGTCTGGGGCGTCACGGGCGACTACCACATTACCGAAGATGTCTTCTTTGAGGCCGCGGGGGGTCGGGCAGTGGCGGGGCAAACCAGCTTTGAAACTCTGAGTGGCAACATCCAGTTGCTGACGGAGGCTGAAAGGCAGTTCACGTATTACAACCTGTCGATCGGTTACAACTTCCTGCCTGGTGAGATTTTTTTGGGGCCGACCCATGCCCTGACCAGCGGGTTCTATCTGCTGGGCGGCTTAGGGGCAGTAAAGTTCGAGGGAAATTCGACGTTTGCGGTCAATTACGGCGCCGGCTTCCGCGTCCTGCCCACGGACTGGTTGGTAATCCGGATCGAGGCCCAGGACATCCTGTTTAAGTCCGACTTCCTCGGCACGAATCGGCTCCGAAACAACCTGACGGCGCACATTGGCGCCTCGGTGTACTTCTAACAGGAGCAGAGTGTCATGAAACTTCCTACCCTTTTGTTTTGTCTGACTGCCTTGGCCGTCGCACCGATGCTCGCCATGCCCGGCCCGTCGCTCCAGACTGGGGCGCCTGCCCCCGCGTTCGAGCTGCCTTCGAACAGCGGTAAGCCGGTCAGCCTGGCCAGCCTGAAGGGCCAGATCGTACTGGTCAATTTCTGGGCCAGCTGGTGTGGACCCTGTCGCCAGGAGATGCCGATCCTCGAGCAGTTGAATCACCAATACCACAACAAGGGCGTGACGCTCGTCGGAGTCAATGTCGAACCCGATTCGGCCGCTGCCACCGCCTGGCTCAAGGCGACGCCCGTGTCATTTCCGATTCTATACGATGTCGACAGTAAGGTCAGTAAGCTATATGAAGTGCAAGGCATGCCCAACACGGTCATCCTCGACCGCAAGGGAGTGGTGCGCTATATCCACCGTGGCTACAGCCCGGGCGCCGAAAATGAATACCTCGATCAGATCCGTACGCTCATCCGTGAATAGCCCCCGGCCCTTCCCGGCCCGGGCGGCCTTGAGGGGCTTCTGGCTTCTGGCCGGGGCGATTGCGCTTGCGGCCTGCAGCCCGGTTCAACCCTGGGTCAAACCCTATGAGCGGGAACACTTGGCTGATCCCATCATGTCCTTTAATCCGAACCCGGTGTCGGCCGTCTATCTGGAGCACGTGTTCGAGGCGCGCGAAGCTGCCCGTGGCGCCACGGGCATCGTCGGTGGCGGTTGCGGATGCAATTGAGCGCGTGAAGTACTCCAGTCATCTGCAGGTCCGAATTGCCGCCGGGGCGGTGCTTTTGCTCGGTGGCGCGCGCGCCGGGGTATTGCCGGAAGATCGTGCCGACGTGCTCTACCACGGTTACGACGGAGGCGGCCTCACAGTCGATGGTCCCTCCGTGCTGGTGCGGAAAAAATTTGGCGACAATTTTTCAGTGGCCTACAACTACTACGAGGACATGATCTCGAGCGCCTCAATCGACGTGATCACCCAGGCGAGCGCCTACAAGGAAGTTCGCAAGCAAAACACCCTCAGCGTCGATGCGATCCACGGCAAGTCCACCTATAGCCTCGGCTACATCGACAGCAACGAACCCGATTACAAGGCGAAGACCGCCTTTGGTTCCATCAGCCAGGACATGTTCGGCGACCTGACTACGGTGACGTTTGGCTTTACTCGCGGCTGGGACAAGGTGGGCGCGCGTGGCAGCACACTCGATATTCCGCTAGACCGCACCGGCTGGAACGTGGGCCTGTCGCAGATTCTGACTCGCAACGCCGTGTTGAACCTCAACTACGAGGTGACCGAGAGCAGCGGCATGATCAATAATCCGTACCGTCAGGTGCGCTTCTGCGATCTACCGCCACCTGCGTGCACGTCCTACACCTATCAGAAAGAGGTGTACCCCCACACGCGCTCGGGCAATGCGGCCTCGGCCACCGTCAAGTACTACCTGCCGTGGCGCGCTGCGGCTACCGGTAGCTACCGTTATTACTCGGACACCTTTGGCGTACGTGCGAACACCGGCGAACTCGCCTACACGCAGCCCGTGTTCCATACCTGGACCCTGGACTCGCACTTGCGATACTACCGCCAGACTCACGCGAACTTCTACAGTGATCTATTCTCCCACGAGAACGCGCAGAATTTTCTGGCGCGCGATCGGGAGCTGGCAAGCTTTAACAGCGTTACCTTTGGACTTGGCGCCACCTGGGAATACCATATCAATCGTTTCTCGTGGCTGCAGAAAGGCACGGTCAACGTCAGCTGGGATCGGATGCACGTCAGTTACGATGATTTCCGTGACCTGCGGGTAAAGGACGTGACCCCGGGAACCGAACCGCTGTACACGCTCGATGCCAACATCCTGCAGGCCTTTGTTTCCTTCTGGTTCTGACGCATCATCACGGCTGGTGTGAGCCGTCATAATTTCAGGGGACCGATCATGAGCCATTCTGTGCCGCGCAGGGCGCTGCTGTTCGTTTTGTTGTCCATTCTAGTACCGGGGGGTGCGGCCTGGGCGCAAAGCGCCGAGGACGCTCGTCTGATCACCGCCACGCAGGTGCTCGATCAGTTGCACTCGACGCCCGACCAGAACATACCCAACTGGTTGCTGGATAGGGCTTACGGCGTCGCGGTTATACCGGACGTGCTCAAGGGCGCATTCATGTTTGGTGGCCGCCATGGGAGCGGCGTCATGGTTTCACGCGACGCCTCAGGGCGATTCAGCAATCCGGTGTTTATCTCGCTCACGGGTGGCAGCTTCGGATGGCAGATTGGCGCGCAGGCCGCCGACATCGTGCTCATCTTCGCCACCAGCCGGAGTGTTGAAAACTTTGCGCGCGGTGATTTCACGGTCGGCGTGACCGCCTCAGCGGCGGCTGGCCCGGTGGGACGGAGCGGGGAAGCTGCCGCCGGACTCAACTCGGAAATCTATTCCTACTCGCGTGCGCGCGGATTGTTTGCCGGTGTGGCACTCGACGGCACGGCCTTGGTCTTTGACCGCAAAGCCAATCGAAATTTTTACGGGCATGACGTCACGACCGACGACATCCTCGGCAATCATGTCACTACCAACGCGGAATCCGCACGTCGGTTTATTGCCGCTATTGTGGCCGGCATGTCTCCAGCGACAGCGAGCGGTGCAGGCGCCGGCGCCGCGGCGAGCCCGACGCCCGTGGCCACTCCGGCACCGGCGGCCACCCCATCACCGGCGGCCACCCCGGCGCCAGCGGCAGAAGGTGCACAAAGTTTCCCGCTCGCCGACCCCAAGCCAGGCAGCGAACCTCACTAGGTATCAGGCGACCGCTCGACGTGTAACTGGCAACCGGGGAGGAATGCTGGCGCAGCCGGTAAATATTCACATGAAACACACATGGGTATTAGCCACTGCGACGCTCGTCCTTGCGGCGGCGGGACAGCGCGCTGGCGCGGCGGCGGACGAGTATGGCTGGCCACGATTTCGCGAGACTTACCGGGAGCTGGTTGAAACCAACACGACTCTTTCAGTAGGCGACTGCACCCTGGCCGCCCAGCGCATGGCAGCGCGGCTGCGCGCCGCCGGCTACCCGGAAGCGGATCTGCGCGTTTTTGTTCCCGACGGCCACCCTAAGGAGGGCGGGCTGCTGGCGACATTGCACGGCTCGGACGCAAAACTAAAGGCGATCCTGATGCTCGCGCACATTGACGTGGTCGAGGCGCACCGCGAGGACTGGACCCGAGACCCGTTTTCGCTCATCGAGGAAGGCGGCTACTTCTACGGTCGCGGTACCGCCGACATGAAGGCGCAGGCCGCCGTTTGGGTCGACAATCTGGTGCGATACCGTGAGCAGAATTTCAAGCCCAAACGCGACATCAAGCTGGCGCTTACCTGCGGAGAGGAGACCAACAGCGCACTCAATGGCGCTGGATGGCTGACCCAAAACGCGAGGCCGGCTATCGACGCAGAATTTGCCCTAACGGAGGGGGTTGACGGTGATCTGGATGCGCAGGGCCATCGCATCGCGCTGGAAATCCTGGCGGCAGAGAAGATGTCGCAGAATTTCGTATTCGAGGTGACAAACGCGGGCGGTCACAGCTCACGGCCCCTGCCTGACAATGCCATCTATCATCTGGTGCGCGCCGTGGATCGAGTCAGCCACTATGAATTTCCGGTTCAGCTCGATGACGCAAACCGCGCTTATTTTACTGGGATGTCCAAGATTTATTCCGGCGAGCAAGGCGCTGCGATGTCCGCCATAGTTGCCGATCCGAGTAACGCCACGGCCCTCGCAGTGCTTGACAAGAACATGAACTGGCACGCAATGTTGCGCACCACTTGCGTCGCGACCTTGCTGGCGGCTGGTCACGCGACCAACGCATTGCCCCAGAGGGCCTCGGCGAACATCAACTGCCGGATCTTTCCGGGCGTCCCCCGCGAGGAAGTTCTCGCTCAACTGGTCAAAGTCGCTAACGACCCTGCGGTCACCATTCGCACAGCGGAAATTCGCGGTCCCGCAGCCAATCCTGCGCCGCTCACCCCGCGCGTACTCAAGCCGGTAGAGACCGTGGCGCATGAACTATGGCCAGGCATACCAGTAATTCCGGCACTTGAACCGGGTGCATCGGATGCCCAGTTTCTCAATCCCGCAGGTATACCGACCTATGGCGTTACCGGCATGTTCACGGACCCTGACGGCGGTCACCAGCACGGTCTGAATGAGCGGATCCGCGTGGACTCGGTTCGCGAAGGCCGAACGTTTCTCTACAGGCTCGTCAAACTGTACGCCAACGAGTAATCGCCATCGTTGTAGGCGTCGCGGTCTGGCGCGCCATCAGCTCAAACATCGCTGACCCGCAGAGCAGCGCCTAGTTCAACGGCGATATCGATCGGGTCGGCTTGCGGTACGCAGATGGCGTACCCCGCGGCGGGCCAACCGACCACTGACGAGGAGGAATCTACGCTCGAGGCCCTGAGCAACGCAACTGCGATACCCGGTACCACCAACCGCCCCAGTTTAAGTGCTGGTAGACCACAAATAGTCCGGCCGCGGCCAGCGCGCACAGAAGAAAGTGAGTCAGTCGCACGACCGGCGAGTTACTTCCGGCGCCCGGCAGTGAGTTGTCCTTCGGCGAGGTTCGAATCCCAGGGTTGACCGCGTCCGCTCTCATGTGCCTCGCCACAGGATCGAGAAAGTTCGACACGCCGAGTGTGGGTCAGCACAGCACCGCCCAAAGTTCTAATACTCGGCCGCATCGCAGCCGCTCAGTTGTCGGCGCCGGATTTGCCGAACGCAGCCTCGGTAAAGCCCTTGGGAATCGTGAATTGATCGGCGGGCAAGGATTTCTTCTCAATGCCCGTGACGATGGTTTCCTCACGCGCGTCGCCGCCGGAGAAGTGGCGCGTCATCACCGGAAAGCCGTCCAGCTTTCCATACACTTTGTAGACCGGGGAGACGGCGCGCGACATCTGCGGGGCCGCTGAGGCCAACTCCGCCGCAATCAATGCCGCGTTGTGGGTTGCAGCGGCGAGTTCTTCTCCGCCCACAAGACTGCCCTTGGGCACGACGCAGTATTCAGTGATCGGCTTGCCATCGCGCACGGCCCGCCAAATCTTGCAGGTATAGGCACCCACATGCTCGCTGCGACCCGAATCTTTCACGTCATAGTCATGCGTCTCCTCGTGCATCACCTTCATCCGCTGCTCGATCATGGCGCGGCTTTCCGGAGGCATATTCTGCATCATGACCTTCATTCGATCACTCATCGCATTCTGTGCCGTGGCCACGGCGTTCTTGTCAAACTTGCGGAATGTGTGCCTTAGCGTGTCGACGTCCCAGATCGCACCGTCGCGAATCAACGTGAAATCCCGCACTTTCCCCTGATCGTCAAGCTTGTCGACCCGCAACAGCCCATCTTGCGCGTATAGAACTTGCTGGTTCTTTGCAGAGCCATCGGCGCCTGCCTTAGCACTCATATGTACGACCACGCCGGCCCGCGCGCAGCTTATTGCACCGACGAGGATCAATAGGTAGCCGGCTATTTTTTGCATTTGCGCCACTCCCCGGTGTGCGATGGTCGTACTTATTTGGTCGTCCTTCTTGACCACCACGAAATCATTGTAGACAGGGCCTGCGCTTTCCCGCTGATCGGAGGCCGTGTCTGGCGCTCGCCCGTCCATCGACTGCGCATGACAAATACCCCGCGGCGGGCCAAGCGACCACTGACAAGGAGGAATCTACGCTCGAGGCCCTGAGCAACGCAACTGCGATACCCGGCACCATCAACCGCCCCAGTTTTGGCCTCGACATTCGCGGCAGGATTAGCACTGCACGATGGCAAGTTCAAGCGAAAGCAATAAATTGGACAGCGGCGTTCGTCCACCTCAAAGCATGCTGACGAGGGAACCCCTGCGCGGTACTTGCCCCGCGCGCCCATAAGTCAGGCATGATCGCCGGCTTGTTCATAAGGGACCGAAGGATGTGCGCAGTCACCCCACCGGCTCTGTGCCCCGGATCCTTCCGGGAGATTAGGTCATTGGTTGCAAGGTCAAGTGTTGGCTCCCGCGGCGGCGCCCGTTGACTTAACTCACGCGTGCGAGCTTGTCTGATTTGGGGTGTGGCGGCAATGACCGGGATTACTGCGGTGCTTGCCGCCGTCGCACCCTATATCAGCGCCGAATACCGGCTTCGCCAACACGGCACGATAATCGGAGCGCGACCTTCGCAACCGATCCGGGGCCGTTGGTTTGACGACTACTTTGTGGTGGAGGACATCGACGCAACCACATTTGCGATCGGCGAGCCTCGATACTACCAGGGAAATTACAGCTACCTGTTGGTCGGCAGCAATCGCGCCCTGCTGTTCGATGCGGGCACTGGCAACCGCGATATCGTGCCAGTGGTGCGTTCGCTGACCTCATTGCCGGTCACGGTGCTGCCTTCGCACCTGCATTTTGATCATGTGGGTGCCCTCGGTCGCTTCGAGCGGACAGCGCTGCTCAATCTGATGGCCCTGCGAAAAAGAGTGCGCAATAGCCGGCTGACGCTGCGGCGGTACGAGTTCCTTGGATTCGCGGATTCTGTTCCCGAGCCCAGCTTTGCGGTCGATGAATGGTGGACCCCGGGGAGCACCGTGGACCTTGGGGGCCGGGCATTGCGGGTGCTTTCCACGCCAGGGCACACGCCCTCTTCCGCCGCACTGTACGACGCCCAACGACACCAGCTTTTTGCCGGGGATTTTATCTACCCAGGTATGCTCTACGCGTTTCTCCCAGGGTCGAGTCGAAGGGACTATTTAGCCACGGCTCGAAGTCTGCTGGCCACAACGGACCCTTCAACCCGAGTATATGCCGCGCATCTGTCGGACGATCCGCGCACAATCTCGGTTCCGACACTGGATATCAGGGACCTTCGGGCACTCGAGCAGACCCTGGTGCAGATCAACGCCGGCGGCTTGAAGAATTCAGGCTTGTACCCGAGGGTCTATCCCGTGCGCGGCCCACTCACCTTCGGTACCGGCTTTGCGTGGAATAATCGTTAACTGCCCGCCCTGATCACGGACCGCGGACCACGGACCACGGCTACTGGCTTCCTGTCACATATCACGGGTCAACGCTTGCCTGGCGCTACCCCTCCCAAATATGAAGATGCAGAACCAGGTAAATCGTTGGTCTCACCGTCCGGTGGTGCCCTAGGTGCATGCGAGTAGCATCAGCTAACGAGCGCTCGTGCTGGCAAGCGGCAGCTCTTCCGTCTTGAATGGAACCCCGCAACCGCCTATTCCGCAATATCCGTCGGGATTTTTCGCCAAATACTGCTGGTGATAGTCTTCGGCGTAATAAAATGTTGGTGCGGCCTGGATTTCCGTTGTGATCTGGTTGCGGCCCGAGCGGTGCAGCGCCTCACCGTAACGGCGCCGGCTTTCTTCAGCCTGCGCACACTGTGAGTCATTGACATAGAAGATGACGGAACGGTATTGAGTACCGATATCGTTGCCCTGGCGCATGCCCTGGGTCGGATCGTGCGACTCCCAGAACACCCGCAACAACTGGGCATAAGAAACTTCCTTGGGATCAAAGATCACCAGTACGACTTCAGCATGGCCCGTGCCGCCCGAGCAGACGAGTCGATAGTCCGGATCAACGGCCGTGCCGCCGGCATAGCCCACGGCGGTGGTTTGCACGCCGGGTAACTGCCAGAAAAGCCGCTCAGCGCCCCAGAAGCAACCCATGCCAAACAGTGCCTGCTCAAGTCCCGCAGCAAAGGGTGGCTTGATAGGGCGGCCACTGACAAAATGGCTTGTCGCGTTCGCTGTTTCCGTCATTTTTTCCTCCTGCAAATCGATTATCGCTAGAATAAGCGCCCGATTCCACAATACCTGTCGAACCATGGGAATCTCGAACGCACACAATCTGCTGCAACCGCCTGCCATCGAACCTCGCCCATATGGGCTGCGCGTCAGCCTTCGTGCCTTGGATCCGTTTGCCAAGCTGTGCGGCGCCGATTGGCAACGCAGCCATTGGTATCGCACTGCCGCAGAACGTGACGCGGCCCTGCTTGAGATGAGTCGTAAACACGAATATTCAAGGCCTGGTGACCGGCCGGCTCTGGTGTACACCAAAACCGAAAATCTTGCCGCCAGCCGGGGGTTATAACGACCTGGGCTAGAAGTTATGCCCCAAAAACAGATAGAAGCCCGTAGTACCGGCCTGGTCATAACCGACCGCTAGATAGACGGGCCCAATATAGGTGTCGGCGCCGAAGAACAAAGAAGCATCGCGCCGGGCGGAATCCAGGCTTATGTCCCTGCGTTGCTCCCAAACGTTCCCCAGCTCCAGCGAAGCACCGACGTAGGCCGGCACGTCGAGGATTCCCTCGCCGCCATTGCCGACGCTGTGCAGAAATATAGCCCGTGCAATCGCGTAATTTGGCCCAACCAAAGATTGCGCCGAAAGACCCGACAGGCTCAAGAATCCGCCCAGCGGAAAGTACTCGCGCACGTTGGTGTTGCTTCCACCAACGGTGCTGCCGCCCGATAGCCAGGCGAGGAACGTATCCTTGCCGCGCGTCCAGGCGGAGCGCCAATCGATGGTGGCCAGATCCGAGCCCTCGGCCCCATTCCCGGAGAACTCATCGCGCACCGACAGGGTCAGGGCTTGTCCCTGATGCGGGAAATCGGCGCTGTCCAGACGATCGTAGCTGAATCGCAAGAAGGCGGCCGGCGTGTGAAAACTCTCTTCCGGGACACTGAAATCCCCCAGCCGCACATAGGTACTGCCCCTGCTGTCAAGCACACCGCCGCGCAGCTGGCCCCAGTTTCCAAACTCACGCCCCACATCCAGTCCGTATTCGAAGGAGCGGACGCGGTATTCGCCGATAATATTGCCGTTCTGCAGTTGTGGCACGTCGTGAGCTTCAGCTTGTATCCGGGGCGCGATAAAGTAGCTGCGTCTCACCGATAGCGGCTGGTACCACTCGGCCGCTACGCGCGGTGAGGCGCCCACCTGCAGATCGAGCAGAGCTTCCGCCCCCAGTGCGTTGAGTTCGGTAAACGATACGCGTCCCGCCGCATTGAAAGTGCTGTTGCCTTCAAAGTCGTCCTGAAGGGACAAACCCACGCGCAGATAATTCGGGCCCCAGGAATTTCGCTTCGCGCTAAAGACCAGACCGTCGGTGCCTTGAGGTGAACGCTGCAGATGGTAATCGAGAACCTCGAAGTTGCCGCTGCCGTAGAGCACGGCCAGGCGCTGGGCAATGAGGCCGGGGTCCAGGGGCTTACCCAGTTGATCAGCGAAGGTCGTTTGCAGCAGCCGTTCGTACCGATCCGACCCTGACTCCGTGGCAATGAATTGCACCGTAACAGGCCCCGCGCTTGCGAGAGCCGGTTCAACAATGCCAGCGGCTGGGGCGGCGGCGGGCTTGTTCGCAGCTACCAGGGCCACAAGCTGAGGTTGGGCGGTACGCGCGGCAATTTCCCCAGCCAATACCGCGCTCGCTACCGCACTGAAATCATAGGATGAACGTACCCCCAGTTCAGGCCGCAGCACAAGATCCTTCGATGTCAGGGTGGTGCGCTGGCGCTCTACATCGCGGCGCACCAGTATGGCCAGGGCCTGATTCGAGATACTGGTAAGGGAGTTAAGGTGGTCCCGAGTCTGCAGCGGAAAGCCGGCATCCACGACAATCAGCACATCAACATGCATGCTCCGTATGACGTCGATGGGCAGATTCTCGACCAGGCCCCCATCGACCAGCAGTCGGCCGCCGCGCTCCACCGGGGCGAAGACTCCCGGTGCGGACATGCTCGCGCGCAAGGCGGTGGCAAGATCGCCCGAATCCATAACTACCGGATCTCCTGTTTCCAGATCAGTGGCTACGGCTCTGAAGGGCGTCGATAAGTTATCAAAGCGAGTGATGCTCGCAGCCGGCAGGGTGGCGCGGCGCAGAAGCTGCGTCAGCTTTTGTTCCTGAACCAATCCAGTCGGGATCAGGAGTTCTCTGCCCCGGATGCCGAGGGGAAAGTTCACCAGAAAATCCCGGTCTTCTTCCTTGCGCCTGAAACTCAGTTCCTCACGCGGCACGCGTTCCCGAAATGCATCCTGCCAGTCGGACGAACTGAGCAACTCTTCAATAGCACGGCCCGACATTCCACTTGCGTATAGGCCGCCGACCACTGCACCCATGCTCGTGCCGGCTATCGCGTCCACATGCAGGTGCAGATCGTCGAGCACCTTGAGCACGCCCACGTGAGCCATGCCCCGCGCCCCGCCGCCCGACAGTACTAACCCGATGCGTACCGGTGCAGCAGTCTCGGGAACGGGCGGAACGGCCACTGGTGACTCGGCCCAAGCCTCGCCCGCCAGCATCAGTCCACCCAGGCAGAGTGCTGTCAAGCGCATGGACCAAAATACTAACATGCGCGCGTCCTGCTTCCGCTGGGTACCCGCGAGCGTTTATGCTTTGGCGCCTCCATGAGTCCTATTTTCCTCATTGCTCTCGTTTTGCAGGTCGGCCTGATCATCCACTGCGTCCGCACCGGCCGGAACACAGTCTGGATTTGGGTCCTGGCGCTCCTTTCACTGCCCGGCGCCATTGCGTACATTGCCGTGGAAATCATTCCAAGCCTGTGGCGCGCGCCCACCACCGGACGCGCCTTGCGCGGAGTCCGCCGCGCCTTGGATCCGGAACAGCAACTGCGCGACCTGGCACTTGCCGCCCAGCGCTCCGGCGATGTCGCAAGCCGTCAGCGCTACGCCGAGGAACTGGTGCGCCAGGGCCAGAGTGCCCAGGCAGTGACGGTCTATGGACAGATCTTGACCGGACTGTACGAACACGATCCAAATCTTCTTTTGGGCCTGGCGCATGCTCAGTTCGCCTCGGGCCGTTCGGCTGCGGCGCGTGAGACCTTGGACCGGCTGATTGTCAACAACCCCGACTTCAAATCGCCCGAAGGCCATTTACTCTATGCCCGCGCCCTCGAGGGTGAGGGCAATCTTCCCAAGGCGCTCGAAGAATATGCGGCCGTGGCCGGTTACTTCGCGGGGGCCGAGGGGCAGCTGCGATACGCGCTGCTGCAGATAAAACTCGGCCATGACGCCGCTGCCCGCCAGACTTTGAGCGGCCTGCTGGAACATGCACGGCTTGCGCCGCGCCACTACCGGCAAGCGCAGGAAGAATGGCTGACGGCGGCCCGCCGAAAGCTCGCCGCGCTCTAGGTGAGCCGAACCCGCGGGTTGAAGCGTGGCGGCGGGAAACGCAGCCCCAACGAGCGTAACGTGGCGTACATGATCTGCGAAACCGCCAGGTCACGAAACCATTTGTGATTACCCGGCACCACGTACCAGGGCGCGTGCCGGGTGTTGCATCGACTCAGCATGTCCCCGAACGCCAACCGGTAGGCCTGCCACTGTTTGCGCTTGATTAGGTCCTGGGCATCGAACTTCCATTGTTTGCGCGGCTCATGGATACGCTCTTCGAACCGGCGCCGCTGCTCGGCTTTACTGATGTGTAGGAAGAGTTTCACCACATGGATGTTGTTCTCTACGAGCATACGCTCAAATTCGTTAATTTGACGGTAACGCACTTTCCAGACCGACTGCGGTACCAGATGGTCGACGCGCGCAACCAGCACGTCCTCGTAGTGTGAACGGTTAAAGACCGCGATCTCCCCGCGCGGCGGCGCGTGCGCATGGACGCGCCACAGATAGTCGTGACTCAATTCCTCGATACTTGGTGCCTTAAAGGAATGCACGGTGCAGCCCTGCGGATTGAAGGCTGAGAAGACGTGACGGATGGTGCTGTCCTTGCCTCCGCCATCGATCGCCTGCAGCACTACCAAAACACCGTAACGGCCATCGGCGTGCAATCGATATTGCAACTCCCCGAGCTTGCCTGCCAGGCGCTTGGATTCGGTGCGCGCCTGCGACTCATCCCAGCCATGAGTTTGTGTCGCCGCTGCTTCCTTTAAGTTGAAGCGTCCGCCGCGTACCCGCAGTCTGTCAGGAAGGTCAATGAGCACTTTCTCCTTCACCCGCTCAGTGTGCCGCAGTCCATGCCCCGTGCGCTACTGGCGTTTGCCAGGGGGCGGCGCCGTGGGGGCGGCGCCGTGGGGGCGGCCTCATGTGGTAGCATTCGCGCCTCTTTTTTGGACCACGACGGAAATAAAAAGTCCCATGACTATGCCCACCACTGCCAAGCCCGCTCCGCCGCCGGCCGGCCAGAAAATAACCATCAGTGGCACGAAGTTGCAAGTGCCCGACCGACCGATTGTTCCGTTTATCGAGGGTGACGGTACCGGTCGAGACATCTGGCGGGCGAGCGTACGGGTGCTAGACGCAGCGGTCGCCCGCGCCTATGGCGTGAAGCGCAAAATTGAGTGGATGGAAGTCTACGCGGGCGAGAAGAGCTACCAGGCATTTAATAGCTGGCTCCCCGATGAGACCGTGGCTGCTTGCCGCGAGTACCTCGTGTCGATTAAGGGTCCGCTGACCACACCGATTGGCGGTGGCATCCGATCGCTGAACGTCGCGCTTCGCCAGTTGCTCGACCTCTACGTGTGCCTGCGGCCTGTACGCTGGTTTAAAGGCGTGCCTTCCCCGGTCAAGGCGCCCGAGAAGGTCGACATGGTGATCTTCCGCGAAAATACCGAGGATTTGTACTCGGGCATCGAATTTGAGATGGGCACAGAAGACAACCGAAAGTTCCTAGCCTACCTGAAAGACAATTTCCCAAGGCATTACGCCAAGATCCGCTTTCCGGATACTTCAGGTATCGGCATCAAGAACGTATCGCAGGAAGGCACAGAACGACTGTTCCGCGCGGCCGTCGACTATGCCCTGATAAACAAGCGCAAGAGCGTAACGATTGTCCACAAAGGCAACATCCTCAAATTTACTGAGGGTGCGTTTCGCGGTTGGGCATATGCCCTTGCTGAGCGTGAATACGCTGACCGGGTGTACACATGGACGCAGTGGGAACGCACCAAGGGGGCGCAGGGCGAGGCGGCGGCTAACACCGAGCAGGCAACGGCGCTGAAGGACGGTAAATTGCTCATCAAGGACGCGATTGCCGACATCACGCTACAGCAGGTGCTGACACGCGCCGACGAATTTGACGTAGTCGCCACCCTTAACCTCAACGGCGATTATTTATCTGATGCGTTGGCCGCTCAGGTTGGCGGTATCGGCATTGCCCCCGGCGCCAACATCAACTATTACACCGGGCACGCCATATTCGAGGCTACACACGGTACGGCTCCCAAGTACGCCGATCTCGATCAGGTCAATCCCGGTTCGGTTGTGCTATCCGGGGAAATGATGTTGCGGTACATGGGTTGGACTGAAGCGGCCGACGCCATCATCAATGCAATGGACAGGACCATCGATCAAAAAATTGTTACCTACGACCTCGCCCGTATGATGCCGGGTGCAACTAAGGTGAAGTGCAGCGAATTTGGCGACGCGCTGATTAGGAACCTGTAGCGCACCGCGGCTTGTCCGGCATGGCGCCGCGTCCCTGGATCGTGCCGCGTCGATTTTTTCGATTGCCTGTTGCGAGGCGCCCCGTTAGACCTTCGAGAGCGCCTGTTCGAGATCGTCAACCAGATCCCTGATGCTCTCTAAACCGATCGATAGGCGCACGGTACCGGCCCCTACCCCCGCCAGAAGCTGCTGATCCGCATCGAGATCTCGAGCTGCCAACAATTGCGGGGGCAGCACCAATGACTCGGTTGCACCAAAACTGGCCGCGATGGCGAACAGCTCCAGGGCCTCGGCAAATATCCGACCCGCTTCCGCTCCACCGCGCAGGTCAAATGTCACAAGCGACCCGAAGTCAGCCATTTGCGCCCGGGCCAGTGCGTACCCAGGGTGTGTGCTCAGGCCGGGGTAATAGACGGCGCTCACGGCGGGATGTCCGGCGAGGTATTCCGCCACCTGTTGGGCGCTGCGGCTGTGCTCGCGATAACGCACCTGATAGGTTTTAAGCCCGCGCTGAATCAGGAAGGCCGCTTGCGGGTCGAGCGCAGCACCCAAGACATTAAAGTCGGGCCGCATCTGCCCAATCAGCCGCGCGTTGGCGATCACCGCGCCGCCCATGACGTCGCCGTGGCCGGAAGCAAATTTGGTGAGACTGTGCACGAAAACATCGACGTCGAACTCCCCATGCTGGTGCGGACCCGCCACTGTATTATCGAGCACCGTCAGAGCGCCATGCTGTTGCGCCATTTTCGTGATCGCCGCGATATCGGCGATGCGGATGATGGGATTAGTGGGGCTCTCAAACAGTACCAGACGAGTGGGTGTTGTCGACAACACGCGCTCGATACCTGGGAGGTCACTGACCGACAGCAACGTGTTGGTCACACCGAACTTCGCGAGCATGCGGCGCACCAAGTGACGAGTGGGACCATAAAGTTCCACAAACGACACGATGTGATCGCCCTGCTTTGTGAGCGACAGTAGGGTGTTGGAAACTACTCCGACCCCCGAGGCGCAAGCCAATGCATCTTCGCGACCCTGTAGCTGAGCCAGTGTCAACTCAAGCTGGCGTGTGGTGGGGTTCGCGGAGCGCAGATAGTTAAATCCCGGGCGCGCACCGCGCCAGTTGCGCACGGTCTCCTCGACGGTCTCGAATTCGTACTTCACGCTACGGTGAATCGGCGCGACTACCGGGTGGTTGTCGGCTGGGAGAAGCACATTAGGTGGGTGTATCAGGCGGGTGAATTTGTCCATGAGCGCATTGTACGCCTGCGGCCTATCGGTGCTGGCGCCGCGCCCACTCCCCGAGCCGTCGCGCGCCTTCTACCAGGGTGGCATCGCGCTTGGCAAAGCACAACCGTAGCAATCGCAATGGTGGCGGCGCGCGATAAAAAACCGACAGAGGGATAGTGGCCACCCCGGCTTCGTCGATCAGGGTGCTGGCTAGCCCGACGTCATCGCGCGTGGAGACCGCACTGTAATCCACGAGCTGAAAGTACGAACCGGCCGAGCGCAGCACCCTTAAGCCGGAGTTCTCCAGTAGCGCGGTCAGGCGGTCGCGCTTGCCTTGAAAATAATCAGGCAGGTCTGCCCCGCACTGCGGCCGTTCGCGCAGGTATCCGGCCACCGCCTGTTGCAGGCAGGTCGCAATCGTGAACGTGTTGTACTGGTGTACTTTGCGCAGCTCGACCGTGACCTCCGCAGGCGCGACGGCGTAGCCGATGCGCAATCCGGTCGCATGGAGCGTTTTGCCAAAGGAATACACGACTACACTGCGAGGCCGTAATTCCGGATGAGTAAGAACGCTCCTATGTTTGGCGCCGTCAAATACCATGTGCTCGTACACTTCGTCGGACAGCACTGTGCACTCGCGCCCACGCAGGATCTCAGCAAGGGCATCTAGGTCCGCGGCCTGCAAGCAGCTGCACGCCGGGTTGTGCGGTGAATTGATAATCACCAGACGCGTGCGTCCGGTGATAACTGTACGGACCCGATCCCAGTCGGGAAGGAAAGTTGGCGGAAACATCGGTACATGCACGCAGCGGGCACCGGCCAGCCGCACGGCCGGGTCGTAGGAATCGTAGGCGGGATCGAAGACCACGACCTCATCACCCGCACCGACCAGCGCCTGAATCGTCGAGTAAATCGCCTCGGTGGCACCGAGGGTCACGGTCACTTCGTGCGTCGCGTCGACGTTTACGTCGTATACCCGCCGTAACTTTAGCGCTATCTGCTCCAGCAACGCCGGAACCCCGGGCATCGGCGCATATTGATTGTGACCTTCGGCCATTGCCTGTTGCACGAGTTCACCCAGGCGCGCGTCGATTGGATAGTCCGGATATCCCTGACCGAGGTTGACGGCGCCGGCCTCGGCCGCGCGGCGCGACATCACGGTAAACACCGTCGTGCCCACGTCGGGGAGCTTGTTCGCAAAAACCATCGCGCGCCCCCCCACTATTCGTTGGCGAGCTGCATCTCACGCTGACGGCGCTTCTCTTGGCGCTGCATTGCGAGCGCTGAGAAGACAACGCCGGTGGCTACGACCAGCACCATCAGAGTGGCAAGCGCGTTCACGTCCGGGCTTACACCCAGGCGCACCTTGGAAAAGATCACCATGGGCAAGGTGGTAGAACTCGGGCCGGCCACGAATTGCGAAATCACGACATCATCCCAAGAAAGAGTAAAGGCAAGCAGCCAGCCGGAGACAATAGCGGGCATGATCAGCGGCAGGGTTATGCGCCAGAACACCTTGGCCGGGCGCGCGCCGAGATCCATTGCCGCTTCCTCGAGCGAGTCGTCGAAATTGGCAAGGCGCGATTGGATAATGACCGTCACGTAGGCCATCGAAAAGGTCACGTGCGCAATCGTGATCGTAGTAACTCCGCGGCCCGCTGGCCACCCGATCAGCTGCTCCATGGCAACGAAAAGCAGCAGCATGGCCAGGCCGGTAATGACTTCGGGCATGACCAAGGGGGCGGTGGTCATGGCCGCGAGCAACGTCCGACCGCGAAACCGGCCAAAACGTGCCAGCACCAGCCCGGCGAGCGTACCGAGCACCACCGAAATACACGCGTTTAGCGTCGCGATCTTGATAGACAACCAAGCCGCACCCATGATCTGGTCGTTCTGGAACAGCAACCCATACCATTTTAGCGTCGGTGAATTAGCGGCATCCCAAACAGTGACCAGTTTCGAGTTGTTGAACGAAAAGAACATCATCGACAGGATCGGCACGTACAAGAAGGCGAAGCCGAGCGCCAGCATCGTCGGCACATAGACTTTTCGCCCGCCGATCATTTGTGCGCCAGCTCCCGGTTCTGATAGCGCTGAAAAATCATGATCGGAGCCACCAGCAATATCAACATGGCGGTGGCGACCGCGCTAGCCACGGGCCAGTCGCGGTTGGCGAAGAACTCATCCGACAGCACGCGCCCGATCATCAGTTGGTCAGTGCGGCCGAGGAGCGAAGGAATCACGTACTCACCCACCGCTGGAATAAACACCAGCAGGGCCCCGGCAACGATCCCAGGCATCGACAGCGGCAAAGTGATCCGCATGAATGCCTTCCACGGGCGCGATCCCAAATCTGCGGCGGCCTCGAGCAACGTGCGGTCATGTTTCTCGAGGTTTGAATACAGGGGCAGGATCATGAAAGGCAGATATGAGTAGACAATGCCGATATAGACCGCAAAGTCGGTCTGCATCATGGTGATTGGTTCGTGGATGATCCCTAGCGACATCAGCACATTGTTAATCACCCCATTATTCTTCAGTAAACCAATCCAGGCGTAGACCCTCAGCAAGAACGACGTCCAGAATGGCAGGATGATCAGCATCAAATAAATGTTGCGTGTGGTCGGCGGCGCACGGGCTATTCCGTAAGCCATCGGATAGCCAACCAGCAGGCAGCATATGGTCGAGACCGCGGCTACCTTGAGCGAGTAGAGGTATGAACTTATATACAGCGAGTCGGTAAACAGGTAGTTGTAATTGCCCAGATGCAACCGGAGCGTCAGCACCTTGTCGTCGACCCAACTCCACAACGACTCGTAGGGCGGAATCGCCAACACCGACTGCGAAAATGATATGCCGAAGACGATAATGAACGGCACCATAAAGAACAGCACCAGCCATATCATTGGCACGGCCGTCACCAGCGGCTTGCCGATCCAGTGATCGCGGATATGTGCCGACCAGAGTGCCGGGCGCAGGCGGTAGATCCACTCCCCGAGCGGCTCCCATGGTGTCGTGAGCTGTGAGCCTTTTTTCCCCGCACCGCTCTGTGCGTCCGGCGACCCTCTGCGCGATCGCGCCATGTTAGTTCAATCCCACCACAGGGCTGGAGGCGTCCCAACTCAGAAACACCGCTTCATCCCAGACAAACTGCTCGTCAGACTTTCGGGTACGGTTAGCCTGGGTAACGCGCATTTCTCGCCCGGATTCGAGTCTGACGACGAACACTGACAAGTCGCCGAGGTAGGCAATGTCGTGAATCGTCCCTTGCGCCCAATTATCGGCGCCGCTCGGACGCTCGCGCGTCAGCACGATCTTCTCAGGACGTACGGCTACCCAGCATAGCGCGAGCGGAGGGGCGCTCATGCCGTGATCCACGTAAACCGGCGCGCTGAGACCTTCGCAGCTGACGCGCACGTGATCTTGCTCATCTTCCGTGAGCTGGCCTTCAAAAAGATTCACCGAGCCGATAAAGTCGGCAACGAAGCGCGAAGCCGGAAATTCGTAAATTTGCCTCGGCGTACCCACCTGCACGATCTCGCCGCGATTCATCACTCCTACTCGAGAAGACAGCGTCATGGCCTCTTCCTGGTCGTGAGTGACCACCACGAAAGTGACGCCTAATTTCTCCTGGATGCTGAGCAGCTCAAACTGGGTGTGCTCGCGCAGCTTGCGATCGAGAGCGCCCAACGGTTCGTCAAGCAACAAGAGCTTAGGTCGCTTGACCAACGAGCGTGCCAGCGCAACACGCTGGCGCTGGCCACCGGAGAGTTGGTGCGGCTTACGCTTGGCGTATTCGCTTAACTTGACGATGTCGAGCATCTCGGCGACGCGTCGCGCAATCTCGGTGCGCGCAAGTTTTTCCTGCTCCAGGCCGAATGCCACATTTCCTGCCACGGTCATATGAGGAAATATTGCGTACGACTGAAACATCATGTTGACGGGGCGCTCGTAAGGCGGAATACCCGCCATGTCCTGGCCGTCGATATACACGGTGCCCGAAGAAGGTTGCTCGAACCCTGCGAGCATCCTCAACAGCGTGGTTTTGCCGCATCCGGAACCACCGAGCAGGCAGAAGATCTCGCCTTTATAAACCTTTAATGAGACGTTGTTTACGGCCACGAACGTTCCAAAGCGCTTGGTGACGTTCTCGATGCGGATATAGGCCTGGGCGTGCGGATCGAGCCATGGCTCTGGAGTCTTGCTGCGGTTTTCAGCCATTATTATTGCGGATCGCCGCCGGCACCGGGCCGAGGAACCCTGCTCCGTAGTTGTTTAGTGGCCGGACTTGACTCGAGTCCACATTCGATTTAGAAGGCGCATGTAGGGTTGCGAGCGCGGCAAATTCGGAGCCAGATGCGCCGTCGTCTCAGGGGCGGGGAATATGCCGCGGTCGTTGTAGATGGCCGGATCGATCAACGAATACGCCGCAGCGTTGCTCGAAGCGAAATGCACAGCGCTGGAATTTCTGGCCGATACTTCCGGTCGCAGCAAATAATCGATGAACAGATGCGCGTTCTTCGGATGCGGCGCATCTGCGGGAATCGCCAGCATGTCAAAGAACAGCACTGCGCCTTCTTTGGGGATAAGGTATTTGATGTTGTTGCCATTCTTGGCTTCCCGAGCGCGCAACGCCGCCTGTCCCACGTCGCCGCTCCAGCCTAGGGCCAAGCAGATCTCCCCGTTCGCCAGATCCTCAATATATTTCGACGAATTGATGTATCGCACATAAGGACGTATTGCCATCAGCGTCTTTTCTGCTGCCGCGAGGTCCTCGGGTTTCTCGCTGTTAGGCGTTATCCCCAAGTAGACGAATACCGTGTTGATGACCTCATCAGGCGCGTCAAGCAAGGTCACGCCGCAGTCCTTGAAATGCTTGACCACGCTCGGGTCAAAAAACATGCGAAAGCTATCGACCGGAGCGTCAGGCATTGCCGCCTTGATCTTGTCCACGTTGTAGCCCACGCCTGAAGTGCCCCAAAAATAATTCACGGCATATTGCATGCCCGGATCCAGACTATCGAAGTACTTTGCCATCTCCGGATCGACATTCTTGAGGTTCGGCAGCAGCGACTTATCGAGTTTTCGAAAGACCCCGGCCTTAATTTGTAACGCCAGAAAATTGGCCGTCGGTACGACGATGTCGTAGCCGGTCTGGCCGGCCAGAAGTTTGGTCTGCAGGACCTCGTTTGAATCGAAAACGTCGTAGTGGACCTTGATGCCGTACTCCTTCTCGAAGTTCGGCACCACTTCCGGTGCGATGTAATCAGACCAGTTGTAGACGTTGAGCACCTTCTCTTCGTCCGCTGATCCGCGAGGCCCTGCGGTGGAAACCGCCGTACCGGGCGCCCCTGGGTGCTTGCCCCCGCATGCGCTCAAGCAGACAGCCACTATGACCCACAATGCGTGTCGAGCGACTGGTTGGAGCATCTTTGAGGGTTCCGGGGTGTCTTGGACGTTATGCAATGCATGTGAGCGGTCGGGGCGCCGCGGCCGCAGACCCTTTTATAGATGAGTCAATATACCAACGCGGCGTCCTGAGAAACAGCCCTGCGCCGGAAGAGACGCACAGTGCGCGGCCAGCGACTCCGCGGAGCGGCACGGAGCTATACGTTCAGCAACAGATGTTCACGCTCCCAGGAACTGATTACCTGCAGGAACACCTCGTGCTCGGCTTGCTTGACGATCGTGTAGGCGGCAACAAACGGCTGGCCAAGCAAGCTGACCAGCGGCTGGCAATCCTTAAGGCGCTTCAGGGCGTCGTCGAGTGAACGTGGCAGATCCCACGGCAGATCCTGAGCGCTGCCCGTGATCGGGTCGCTGGGCTGGAGGTTTTGGACCATGCCCAGATAGCCGCAGGCGAGTGATCCGGCAATCGCGATGTAGGGATTTGCGTCCGCCCCGCCGAGCCGATTCTCCACTCGGCGCGCGTCCGGATCGGAGACCGGCACCCGCAATCCAGCGGTTCGATTGTCGTACCCCCACTGCACATTGACCGGCGCCAACTGGTAGCGCGCTATACGACGATAAGAGTTCACATTGGGCGCGAACAGACTCATGGCTGGCGGCAGGTAACGCTGCAGGCCGGCAATGTGCGAGAAAAACAGTGCTGAAGGCGTACCGTCGGCATTGCTAAAAATATTGGCGCCGGTTTTAGTATCAATTACGCTCTGGTGTATGTGCATCGCACTGCCGGGCTCCTTGGCGTGCGGCTTGGCCATGAAAGTGGCGTACATCTTGTGGCGCAAGGCCGCTTCGCGCGCCGTCCGCTTGAACAGAAACGCCTGGTCGGCGAGGTTCTGCGGATCACCGTGCACCAAGTTAATCTCCATCTGCGCCGGGCCGTCCTCGTGGATCAGCGTATCGATCTCGATGTCCTGCGCCTCGCAAAAGGCATACATGTCATCGAACAGCGGATCAAATTCATTGACCGCGGCGATGCTATAGGACTGGCGGCCTGGCTCTGAGCGGCCGGAGCGCCCGATGGGGGGCTTAAGCTGATAATCCGCATCGATGTTGGGCTCGACCAGATAAAACTCGAGTTCGGGTGCCACTACGGGCTGCCAACCGCGTTCGGCGTACAGCTCCAGCACGTGCTGCAGCAACTGCCGCGGCGCCATCGTGACGCGCCGACCGTCCGAGTAATAGCAATTGTGAATCACCTGGGCTGTAGGCTCCGCGGCCCACGGCACCACGCGCACCGTCTTGGGGTCGGCCTTGAGCACGATATCGATTTCCTCGGGGCTCATGGCCGATGAGGTATCGCTCGGATAATCGCCCGTCACGGTCTGCAGGAAGATACTCTCGGGCAGCCGCATGCCCGCCTCTTCCGCGAATTTCTCTGCGGGCATCAACTTGCCGCGGGCAATGCCGGCCATATCCGGGATGATCGCCTCGACTTCGGAGATGCCGTGATCGCGGAAGAATTGTTGAATCTCATTGGACATAAATCACCTTGGTTTCCATTTGTGCTCTGCAGGCGGCACCGAATTCGGCAAACAACGCCATCGAGAACTTGTTCTTCAACACTTGCCATTCGGGGTGCCATTGCACCGCGAGCGCGAAATTGCTGGCCTGCGTAACGCGGAAGGCTTCGATCACGCCGTCGGGAGCACGGGCTTCCACCGTTAATCCCGGCCCCAGTTCGCGCACGCCTTGCGCATGCAGCGAATTGACCTGGACACGCCCGGCGCCGCCCGCCAAACGGTGCAGAACTCCTCCCGGCACCAGATCAATCTCATGCGCCGCGCCGTATTGCACTTCGAGCGAATCGGCCTTGTCCTCGCGATGGTCCAGATAACCTGGCACTTCTTGCAGCTGCTGCCATAGAGTCCCCCCGAACGCCACGTTCATCTCCTGAAACCCACGACAGATGCCGAGCACCGGCACTCCGGCCGCGACCGCACGAGGGATCAGTGGCAAGGTGGTCTCATCGCGATGCCGATCGTGCAGCGTGCCAGCGGCGCTCGGCTCACCACGGTAATGGTGCGGCTCAACGTTGGACGGGCTACCGGTAAAAATCAGCCCATGGAGCGAGTCCAGTAAGCCCTCATAGTTCAGTTCGCCACCCAGGGCAGGCACGATTACCGGTACCACCCCCGCGGCGTCGAGAGCGGCGGCAACGTACTTTTCCCCAGCGAGGTGGTAGGCCTGCGGCCCCAGCAAACGGCGGTCCGCAGGTATGCCGATCAATGGACGTTTGCCAGACATGAAAAGGGGCTCCGACGCACCAAGCCGCTGCGGTCGGTACGCCTCAGGCGTGCTCTCTAATGGAGTCATTAGACCATAGGGTGCCTCCCCAGTCCCGTCGAGAATGGCGATTCTGGCGCTCCACAAATATTTAGTTAAATCGTATCCTATTGTTTTATAAAACATCCCTTGAAAAATACGCCATGGTCATGCGGGTGATGCCCTGTGGGACCGGTTCCATTTGACTTATCGTCACTCAAGCGTAGAAGTCGTATTCGCGATTAAACACGGCGTCAAGGAGTTCCCCGTACTCCCCTCTTTTAACCTGGGAGTACACCTTCAGGTACCGCGCTGGAATGTACTTGGCGAGCTCGCGCGACGCCTCGAGCCTATCGAGGGCGACAATCAGGTCTCCCGGGAAATCCGCATCGCCCCCCTGAGTTGCCCGGCCATCGATCGGCGCGGTGGATTCCAGGCGGTTCGTGATTCCGTGCAGAAGCGCTGCTAGAACCGCAGCCAGCGCGAGGTGTGGGCTGGCATCGGCGCCGGCCACACGATGTTCGATGCGCCGCGCCGCGCCATCGCCCAGAGGAACGCGAAAAGCGACACTGCGGTTGTTATGGCCCCAGTCACGACTGGTGGGCACGAACGGCCCCAGGAAACGTCGCTGCGAGTTGAAGTTCGGCGCGAAGAGCGCCATCGAGTCGTACATCAGCGCCTGCATGCCGGCAATTCCATGACGTAACAGTGCATCACCGTTCGGGGCGCCAAAGCGGTTCTGGCCCGCTTCATCGACCACGCTCACGTGCACGTGCAAACCGCTCCCGGGCTCCGACATGAATGGCTTCGCCATGAATGTCGCCTCCATCCCCAACGAACGCGCCACGCCTTTTACAAGGCGCTTCAGCAGCACTGCCTGGTCAGCGGCCAGAAGCGGCTCGGTGACATGGCGCAGATTGACTTCGTACTGGCCAAGCCCGTATTCGGCCACAGCGCCACATACCGGTAATTGCTGGACCGCCGCCGCAGCATCGACGCGACTGAGAAAACTGGCCATGTCTTCGACCGCTTCAAGTGACAGATTCCCGGCGCGTCGCGCTGGCGTCCGCCCCGGCGGCGCACCCAGCGTGACCGCTCCATCCGCACTACGGCGTGGGTCAATTAGATAGAACTCGAGTTCGCAGGCCATGACCGGATGAAGCCCGGCAGCGCGACACTGCGCCACGACGTCGGCCAGGATCATGCGCGGGTCAAACCACAGCGCCGTGCCGGCGTCGGCCTCCGCCATCTGGCAGAGGACCTGCGCCGTCGGGGTAGAAGCCCACGGCGCGCGCCGCAGGAATCCCCGTAGCGGACGGGCAACGCCGTCCGGATCGCCGTCGGACTTACCCATTCCACCGGCGTTGTGCCCGAGCCCGCGACAGTCGGCAATCGGGGCGCAGGCCGAGTACATAACGCCGTCCTTATACAGCCTCTCGCCGTCGGACACCGGGAGCCGTTTGCCCGCCGCGTGGCCGTTCAAATCGATGATGAACGCATCGACGTGTTGAATGTCGGGATTAGCGGTCTGGAAGTCTTGCCAGTCGCTTAGCGGCGCAGTGTCGCAGGATGTGTGCTCATGCATGATTTCCTCACCAGGTAACAATCGATCAGATACGGTCTCTAAGGGCGTAGAAAAGCATGGCCGCTGCCAGCGTCGGGGAGCGCAGCCAACGGCCGCCCGGGAAGGCAGGCACGGGCACGCGCCCGAGCAGCTCAAGGGTATCGCGCTCCCCACACAGCGCGTCGGCAATAGCCTTCCCAGTATAGGGTGCTATGACCAC
The DNA here is from genome assembly GCA_038234675.1 of Steroidobacterales bacterium. GTDB lineage: Bacteria > Pseudomonadota > Gammaproteobacteria > Steroidobacterales > Steroidobacteraceae > FEN-1191. The sequence continues at coordinate 40,973 of JBBQTF010000006.1, read as the reverse complement.
TCCCAGACCGGAAAAGCCGCTGGCGTTGACGAGCCCGGGCGCGAACTCGTGCACCCAGGGCATTCGAGTGGGGGTAATCGCCAGAGTGCCGCCCCAGGCATAGTCGTAGCGCACCTGGCTAAGCTGCGGAAATACCCTCAACACGTGCGGGCGTACAAATGCGGCGATGTCATGCGGAAACTGGTAGCCATAGTTTTCACCGCCCCCAAACAGCAATCTGTGGTCGGGTGTAATCCGAAAATAGTTGACGACGAAGCGCGAATCGGACACAGCCGCGCCATTGCTGATGAGTTCTCGCGCAGCTTGCGGGCCCAGAGGTTCGGTGACGGCGATGTAATTGTTGATCGGCATCACGTGGCGCTCGACTTGGGGTGCCAGGCCGCGCAGGTAGCCGTTGCACGTCAGCACCACCCGGTTGGCGAGAATCTCGCCGCGGGTGGTAGCGACTCGCCAACCCCCACCGTGTGGGTCGACAGCCGTGACTTCAACGGCCTCGTGCAGACGTGCGCCGTGACTGGCCGCAGCGCGCGCTAAGCCGAGCGCCAGATTAAGGGCATGCAGATGACCGGCTCGTCTATCAAAACTGCCGCTGTAATAGTCAGCGCTCGCCACTATTCCCGCGAGTTCGTCGCGTTCGACAAAGCGAATGTGCTCGTAGGCGTACTGCGAACGCAGATGGTCGACGTGTTGCCGGGTTTCCGGGGTGTAGCGCTCGCGATGGTTGACGTGCAGGTAGCCGAGCCGCAGATCACACGCGATTCCATAGGTCTCAATCAGCCAGTCCAGGTGCGTGCGCGCTTGCAGTGAAAATTCCCACAGGCGATGCGCGTCGGCGAGTCCGACCTGCTTCTCTAGCCATTCCTGATCGCGCCGCATGCCAACATGCGCCTGCCCGCCGTTGCGGCCGGAGGCACCCCAGCCGAGGAGCGATTGCTCGAGCAACAGTACATCAACACCGCGCCGCGCCAGGTGCAGTGCCGTCGACAGACCTGCGTAACCGCCGCCCACAACGCACACGTCAGTGCGCACCGGTCCTGTAAAGGGCTCAGTGGCGACCCGCTCCTTTAGCGTCGCCGCATAGTAGGAGGGGACGTGCGTAGCGCTCGGTCTCAGAGCTACGGGAGCGGTCCGCGGCATCAAACCCTCGGCCGAATTCCAGTCAGTTCATTGACTGCCCGATAGGCCTGATCGATGGCAACGTCCGTGTACGCTCCGCCTCCGGAGTCGGAATTGGCGATGGCGATACGGCCGAAGGGTGCCCGACCGATTACCTGCGGCTGTTCGTTCTCAGGAAGTTCCGGTTCCCACAGTGAATTGTGTTCAGGTGCATATCCATGAGGCCAGCGGTTCACGGTGATCGCGGTGATGTCCTTGGCCGGATCGAATCCTGCCGGGCCTAGCATCCGCCCGAGCTGGGCACGGATATTTCGTTCAAACACTTCGAACGGCGTCGCCAGCAATTCCGCGCGGCCGGCACGGTTTTGATCGTGTTCCGATAAACCGGGCTTGCACGGTGTCTTCACCATCCACACCACATTGGGCTGGTCCGGCGATCGCGGGCTGTGGTAGTCGCCGATGTCGACAATCGCGTTGAGTCGGGTCAAAGTGTGGTAGCAACCGGGGGAATAGATGCGATTTACGCCCAGCTTCGCGAATGCTCGTGAATCACGAATGGCGACGCTGGTGTAGACGAGCGGCGTCTTGACGAGCTCGTGCAGGGCCTTCTTCTGGGTTTCCGGCAGCTCGGGGGCGAGATACGGGATCATCATGTTGTAGCCGGCGAGCACGCAGTGACGCGTGCGCACCCTAAAAGCGCGGTTGTCCCTTAGGTAAGTCACTAACACCTGCTTGGCAGCGGCCGGTGCCCCCTCGTTGCGCACTCGTATCACCGTGCTGTTTAGCCGCATGCGCACCGGCTCGCCGCCGCGATCAAGGCGTGAATAGTCCACGCGCGAAGTGACCAGGTCCTGTACGGTGGTGCCCGGAACGGCTGCTGGAATCAGTCGCCGCACCAGTCCGCGGGCAATCGTGGCATTGCCGTCCGGAAAATGCAGGCGTATCGAACCGCCGGTATCGGCATAGCCGCCAGGGGTAAAGCCCATTCCCGGGATCGACCCGTCCTCGAGCTTCAGCCCGGCGAAGCCCGGAAATCCCAGCCCCCAGCAATCAAGCGCCGAAACCGCGTCGATGCCCACGCCCCATTCGCCCTGGGTAGAGGCTTGATGCAGAGCCAGCACTGCCGCATCTACCCGCACCGTATCGCGCAGATAATCCCGATAACTGACCTTCATCAGGCGTTGCTTCTTCTGCGTTGAGCTCAGGCCCGGCATGTAGTCCTTGGCGGTGGTTTCCAGGCGCTCTAGATCATGCTTGGCTGCCGCGGACAGTGGTGTGCCCGCCAGAAATTCGCCCCACGGCTTGTGGCGATATCCGACCGCAAGGTGATCGGCACCAAAGGTCTCGGCGTCAAAAAATACGCCCGTCTGTTTGGCGCGCTGGAAATCATAGAAGTCCGGATCTTGCGCCTGTATGACCTTCGCGAGCGCCGGCGCGTCGATGCCGATCGCCTTTAGCACCCCGTCGGCCACGGCGCTGTAAGGCCTTGGACTGTCGATCAGCAGTGTGCCGCCATTGATCAGATACAGCTGGTTGTCGATCTCGAACTCATTGCGCTTGGCGTGGCCGCCAAAATCATCGTGATTGTCCAGCAGCAGGATGCGGGCACTGGGCGAAGACTCCCTATAAAAATGCGCGGCTGCAAGCCCGCTGATCCCCGCGCCGACCACCACGAGATCGTACTGTTCCTCGAGGTCAATCGGTTTGGGCAGCGCCTGTCCGTCGCGCAGAGCGTGCGCACTTTCAAAGGAGCCGGGGTGGCTTCCCCGCATACCGGTCAGCCGCGGCGGGTAATAACCGGCGCGATCCTGCGCTGCCAACGGTGGCGGCGGTTCGCCCTGTCCGCAGCCTGGCAGCCAAGCCGCCGCTAGCAGGCCAGCGCTCCCGACGGCAGCCCCCTGGACAAAATCGCGCCGCGTGATCGACGCGCCCACGCTGAGTGCGCGATCGGTCGGATCGCCGAAACGAGTGCTCGCCATAAGCTCTACTCCATTCGCTGCCGGCGGCGGGCCGGTCTGCACCCCCAAGGCCACGCTGGAACGCGTAGCCTTGGGGTCTCAGGACTTATCTACGATACGTGAGTGTTATGCCAAACGTCCGGGGGCGAAATGTGTAATTTCGCTGGACGCGGTTGGTGTACGAGTTGGGCCCGTTGAGCGGGTCGATCGTGAAGTCATAGTTCGTGACCGGATGGACGTCGGTCAGATTGTCTATAAAGGCTGACGCGGACCAATCCCCGAGCTCAACCCCGCCACGCAGTGTGAGGAAACTGGTCGACGGCAGTGCGTAATTCGCCTGATCGTACTGCCCGCTGTTCGGATCTTGATTCGGCCCGACCCATTTGGGTGCGCCGACATATTCGTAATCGGCGCGTGCGAAGGACCTCTTGTCAAAGGCGGTGAAGTGATATTCGACGCCGACCGACCCGGTAAAGGGCGCACCCGGTTGACCGCCCAGGCCAACGATGGCATCGCCATTCTGCACGATCGGCAAGAGGGTTGGGTCGGGTGACAGCCGTGAGTCCTTTGTATAGCGCGCGTCGGTGTAACCGGCCGTCAGGTCCATCGTAAGCTCGTTGGTGATGGCAATATCCGCCTGCACGTCCAGACCTTTCGCGGTGGCTTCACCCAAATTGGATATGAACGAAATCTGGCACACCGGCGGTACCACGGTTTGCTGGATGTTGTGCCACTTGATGTAGTACACGCTGCTGGCGAGCTTGACCCGGTTGCTGAAGTTGTTTTTGGCGCCCGCCTCAAAGCTGTCGACCGTGTCCGAATTGTAGGTCGGGGGCGCGCCCGAAATGCCAAAGTTCTGGAAGTCGCCTGCGCACGAGGCGTACGGAACCGGATTGTTGCCACCGCCAGGCCGGAATCCCTTGGCATACGTCAGGTAAAACAAATTGTGCGGATCGGCCTGAAGCGAGAGGCTTACTTTGGGGGTAAAAGAGTTCTCGCTCTTGCTGCTTGTAAGCGCCGTGGTCACGTCGTACAGCTGCGGACCACCGGTAATCGAGTCGAAAGAAAACTTCGTGCGCGCGTAGCGCGCACCGACAGTCAACTTCCACTGATCGGTGAATTTATAGGTCCCTTCGCCGAACCATGCCAGCTGCTCGTCCTTCGCGTTTGTCTTTAAAAAGTACGAGTCTATTGGAAAGGCGGGATCGTAGCCGAAGCCGAAAAAGTCGAGTATGTAATCATTTGTTGTGGAGCCGGGCGGCAGAGCATTGCCGGTGCCGGTATAGATCGCCTGCAAGAAGCTGCCCACGTTAGGATCAATAATCTGCTCGAGGTAATCCTGTCGGTTGCTGGCATAGAACACGCCGGTGGTCCACAACAGCTTCGCGTTCGGGTCATTCGATTGCAGGCGAATTTCCTGCGTGAAATTCTGCTGGGTGTTGTCTACTTGGCCCTTCGCGCGGTAGCCCGTCGCGCCGGGCACACCGCTCGGGTTGTACAGAGGATCATTCAAATGGATTCCCTTGGCATCGATCAGGAGAGGGTCCAACGGACTGAACGCAAAGAACTGCTGATAGAAGCCGAGGTTGTACAACGTCCCGTCATAACCGGTGGTGTTCTGCCGGTGATAATAGGAAGTATTCGAAATTAACTGGAAGGCCGAAAAATTCCCCTCTATTTTGAGCGACGGCAAATAGAGCTGATCGGGCGAATACAGCTGGGTCGGGTTTGCGCTTACGTAATGATTGCTTGAAGGATTGGAATACAACGTCCAGAAGTTGGACACATCGTTTTTCTTAAGATACTCATAGTAGATGCCCGGCGTGATAGACCAGCTGTCGTTTGGCGCCCACACGGCGGCAAAACGGGCCACCGTCGAGTTCGTGTAATTCACGCGTTTTCCGGACAGGGTCAGGGTATCGGGGTTGATCCTATCGATCCAACCGCCGTCCTTGCGGTACCACACGGACAGGCGCGCGCCCAGTTTGTTATCGATCAGGGGGCCACCGACGGCTATCCCGGCCTCGTAACTGGGGTCACCCTGATCTGTGTACGAAATCTCGCTGCGGCCGTAGACACTGCTTTTGGTGAGGCTCGGCTTGGCGGTAATGTAGCGAACCGTGCCACCCATCGAACCGGAACCGAACAGCGTACCTTGGGGTCCGCGCAGCACTTCGATCCGCTCGATGTCAAAGGATTTGGGAAGCGCCTCATCGGGGTTAAAGGCCAGCGCCCGCATTTGGATTGGCGTGTCGTCAATGTAAATTCCAGTCGTACCTGCGCCTCCGCTCGAGGCGATGCCGCGAATCGCGATGTTATTTGTGCCGGAATTGTCGACGTTGATACCCGGAGTAAAGCGCGCCAGGCTCTCGATATCTTTGATGCCGCGAATGTCCAAGCCTTCTTGGGTCACCGCCGTAACGCTCACCGCGATCTTACTCAGAGACTCCTCGCGGCGTGTCGCCGTCACCACGACTTCCTCCAGCGGGGAGGCGATGGCCGCCTGAGGTGCGGTCGCGGTTTGCGCGCTCGCGACACTCGCGACGAGCGACAGCAAGGCGGTTGTAGCCGCTGTCAGCGCTATGTTGTCGGTCCAGGCCCCCCGCATCCGTGGCGGTACTACAGTGTCTCGCATAAATCACTCCCCCTTTATCCTGGTTATACGCGCCTGCCGAGGGCTTCATGCCTCAACGGGACACGCTAACCTCACCTTACCGCCGTCGCGGAACGAACGCAATTTGCACATTGCGGCCGGATAGCAGGTTACACCTGTACAACAGGCGCGGCTGAGGAGAGTCGCGGTGCGTGTGTGTCTAGAATCGCCAGGCCATCGAAATCGAGGCTTGATTCACGTCATAGCGATAGCCGAGGTTGTCCCCGGTGGCCAGATGTGTCCACTCCAAGCCAAGCCGTGCGTTGCTGGCCAAGTCAAAATCCATTCCCAGCCCGTAGGAAAACCCGGTGTCAGTGGCATAGACCAGGCCAAAGTCCCGCCGTAGATCGACGTTGGCCACGCCAGTCAGGCCATAGAGCGAAAAACCCGATGCCAATGCAACCGAACCCTTGAGGTAGCCCGCAAATAGCGATCGCACATCGATGCCGTAGCTGTTGGTTTGCGCGGAGCCTAGTCCACCACCGATTCGCCCCTCGATCGCAAGATTTGGAGTCAGCGGCGCGCCGACGAACACCATGGCCGTGGCCGGGGTGATGGTGTCGAGTCCTTCCTCTTTGTAGCGCAGTTGACCGAAACTCAGGCCCGCGTAAGCCCGGGAGTAAAATGGCCGCTCGTAAGGACCTCCTGAGCCATAGGGTCGGTAATTCTCTTGGGCCGAGGCCCATGAGCCCGCCAGCACGCAGAGCAATCCCAGCCAGACGCTGTACATGTGCCACTCCAGTAAATGTATCCGGGTCTAAGTGTGGGTGGCTGGGCCTGAACCCCAACTGAACTGGTCTTGCGGTAGGCGCCTAATGAACGCGGCGCACACTTTTCCATGGCGCGTATTGCTCCCGGCAACGCCCGCTACTATACATATGGCAAGACTTTGGAGGCTTCTATGGTTCGTCATGCCATGGCACTGATTGCTACCCTGGGGCTGTCCGCGTGCGGTCTGGCCGAGACGGCAGCGACGAGTGCCAGCGTGGCGGCTTCGGAGGCGGAAGCGGCCAAACAGGCTCAGGCCACTGAACAGAACATCCAGCAAAAACTCGACGCCGCGCAACAGGCGGCCGCTGAGCAGCAGCGTGCTGCGGACGCCGCCTCCGGGAACTAACTTAAAAGGTGGCTCGCTCTAGGTGCGCGCGTGGAGCTCGTAGGCGCGGTGTATGCGCGGATTGCGCCTGAAATCAAACGGTATTGTCGCCTCCGAAATATCCTCCACAGTCCATCGCTCTCGCGCGGCGCCGTTTAACTTGAAACGTTGGGCGTTGGTCGAGAACAGCAGCAGCCCGCCCGGCGCCAGCAATCGCATGCACTGCTCAAGTAACACCATATGATCGCGTTGAGTATCGAGAACGCCCTGCATTCGCTTTGAATTTGAAAAAGTGGGTGGATCGAGGAAAATCAGGTCCCAGCTCGCTTCGGTGGCAGTGGCCAGCCATTCGCTGCAATCGGCACGCAATAATTCATGCGACTCGTACGCCAGAGCATTGGCGCGGAAATTCTGCGCGGCCCAATCCAGGTAGGTACCTGACAGATCGATGCTCAGGCTATGGCGCGCGCCGCCAGCGGCAGCGTACACGGTGGCACTTCCGGTGTAGCAGTACAGGTTCAAGAAGCGCCGATCGGCCGCCGCTGCACGCAGGCGCTGGCGTGTCAGGCGATGATCGAGAAAAAGCCCGGTATCGAGGTAGTCTGTAAAATTCACCAAAAACGTCAGGCCGTTCTCCGCGACGTTGATATGGGAGCCCGCGCGGCCCTGCCGTGAGTACTGACTCGCACCGCGCTGCCTCTGGCGCACACGCAGGTGGATATTGCCGATTTCAACCTGCGCAACCGTTGGCAGCACAGCCATGGCTTCGGCCCGACGTCGCATGGCCGCTGCGGGTTCGATGGAGTCGGGAGCGGCATATTCTTGTACGTATAAGTGAGTCACGCCGCTGCCGGCCTCAACATAGCGATCCACCGCCAGTGCGTATTCGGGCATGTCGGCATCGTAGAGGCGAAAATTACTGACCTGTTGCTGACGCGCGGTCTTGCCCAGCAACCTTAGATTCTTGCTGATACGGTTGCTGAACATCTGCGCACCGGGGCTGGCGGCAATCAGCGGATCCACCTGGCGCGGGGCTCCGGGCGCTCGCGCCAGCGCGCCAGGGGCCGCCAGATTAAAGCGCAGCAGTCGGCATTGCAGTGCGCCGTTCCAAAGCTCATGAGTGCGGTAGCTGCGCAGCCCGAGCGCTTGGGCACCATCGCCTGCTCCTGTCAGTACGGCCGCTTGCCAGCCGGCGAAATGCTCGCGTAAAAGCAAGCCGAGTTGCCGATGGGCGGCTCGCGCAGCTTCGTCGTCGCCAAGTCTGGTACCGTACGGTGGATTGGTGCATACCAATCCAGTCTCCGACCCTTCGGGTCGCACTTGTGTGACCTCGCAGGCCGCAAATCTAACCCAGGCTGACACGCCGGCACGTTCGGCGTTGGCCGTGGCATTGCGCAAGGCCGCCGCGTCCCGGTCTGTCCCGATGATTCGATTTTGCACCGTAGCGCGCACCCGGGCGCGTGCGTCAGCCAGAACCTGCTGCCACAACTGCGGATCGTGCCCGCGCCAGCCCGTGAAACCCCAATAATCGCGTCGCAGACCCGGCGCCAAGTCCGCGGCAATCATTGCCGCTTCGACCGGCAGTGTGCCGGAACCGCACAGCGGGTCAAGAAAGGCACCGCCAGTCGCAGCAATTTCTCCCCAACGTGCTCGCAGCAATATTCCGGCGGCCAAATTCTCGCGCAGGGGCGCCTCGCCGCTGCGCAACCGATAACCGCGACGATGCAACCCCTCTCCTGCCAGGTCAATGTATAGCAGCACACGCGGGCCGCTCGCGTGCGCTACGACCCGTACGCCGGGCCGGTCCAGGTCAATGTCAGGTCGCACGCCGCAGGTCTCACGCAATTGGTCACAGATGGCATCTTTGAGCTTTAGCGCGCCAAACTGACTGTGGGTTATCGTCGGGTGGGCCCCGGTGAACTCGCAAGCCAACGTGCCGCGAGGATTGATGTGCGTGCGCCAGTCCACGCCGCGTGCACCGGCGTAATACCCATCGGTATCGGCCGCATTGAAATCGGCAACTTCGAGCAACACCCGGCTTGCCACTCTCGACCACAGGCAGGCGGCGTAGCCGACACGCAGCTCGCCCGAGAAGCGTACCCCGGCCGTGCGCTCGCTGAGTTCGTTGACTCCGAGCGAACGCAGCTCTGCGGCGGCCAGATCAGCCAGACCGCGAGGCGCGGTTGCCATAAAACGCAGCGCGACAACGTTCAAGCGAGGGCGATCCAGGTCGCCTTCATTTGTTGGGCTCATTTAAGTGCAATCGTATGTCGAGCATTCGCGCTGGGTAGTCTCCCGCGGGCACGGCCTACTCGTATATGGCGTAGATCTTCGAGCAAGCCTCAATGACTTCCCAGGTTCCAGAAAAACCTTTGTCAATCATAAAGGTATCCCCGGCTCTAAAGGTCCACTGGTGACCGGTCACATCTGTAAGGCGCACGATTCCCGAGAGCAGATGGCATAGCTCGCGCTCGGTGTAATTGATACACCAGATGCCTACTGACGATGTCCAGCGACCGGTATGAAAACGACCCTCAGGATCGGAGAACGCATTCCATATTTGCTGTTGCGGATTACCCGCAAGTACCTTTTCAGGAGCTGGGGCGCTGTGTTCGGCAGAGCCTAAAGAACCGAAGTCGATGATTTTCACTGTTGGTTTCTCCCCGGTCATACTAAAACATGTATCCGCCGTACGCCGCTATGATCAAATAACTGTACCTGGACCGAAGATATTGCCAACTTGGTTCGGTACCGGCAGAAGTAATCAGGTCCACCCGCGGTGGGCTGCAAAGGTACGGGACTTAGTAGGGATGCCAAACCGCCGAACGCTGACAATTGCCTTTTTCCCCGAGGCCGCCTATGGCCCGGCGCTCAATTCCGTCGGCATTGCTCAGGCCGTCACTCAACTCGGCCACAAAGCGGTTTTCCTCTCGGATCCGGGTTTCGTAAACGTTTACCGCGAGTACGGCTTTGAGTCGCACCCCGTCAATTTGTCCGAACCCATGCCGCCCGAACAGATGGCGCGATTCTGGGAGGAATTCATCAACGGGCATCTGCCAAATTTCTACAAGTCGGCGTACGAGCAGATCGACAACTACGTCAAGGAATGTTGGGGAGCGATCATTGATAGTGCCCGCTACGCGCAGCGCGACCTGCCAGGCGTGCTGGACAAAATCCAGCCTGATCTCATTTGTGTCGACAATGTGATTTTGTTCCCGGCCATCAAGCAATCCGGAACACCATGGGTGAGGATTGTTTCGTGCTCCGAGAACGAGATCGAAGATCCGGCAATTCCACCACATCTGTCAGGATGTGCCGCGGGCGATTACGCTTGCCATGCGCGGTATCGCGCACGCTTTAACGAAGTCATCCAACCGTTGCACGAGAGCTTCAACGAATTCCTGGTTTCGCAGGGCGAAAAGCCCTATCCGCTCGGTCAGTTTTTCGAGGCTTCGCCGTTTCTCAATTTGTTGTTGTATCCCGAGTCGGTAAGATTCAAGCGCTCCAGACCCTTGCCCCCACAGCAATTCCAGTACCTCGAGGGCTGCGTGCGGCAGGACAAGCCTTACGTGGTCCCAGAATTCCAAGTGCATCAAGACGCGCCGCTGGTGTACCTGTCCTTCGGCAGTTTGGGGGCGGGCGACGTCGCCCTGCTCAAGCGCCTGATTTGCGCATTAGGACGGCTCCCGTACCGCGCGCTGGTTAATGTCGGTGCCTATAAGATCCGATACACCGACCTACCGCCCAACGTGATCATCGACAGCTGGTTCCCGCAACCTTCCGTGATTCCTCAGGTCGATGTCGTTATTCATCACGGCGGCAACAATTCATTCACCGAATGTCTGTTATTCGCAAAACCGGCGATTATCATGCCCTTCGCGTGGGACGGGCACGACAACGCCACGCGCGTGCAAGAGACTGGACATGGGTTTCGCCTGACCCGCGCCGACTGGAACGAGAACGAACTGGCCGCGCGGCTACACGAGTGTATGCACGATCAGACGCTGCACGCCCGGCTGGCAGCAACCAGTGCAAGGATGCGTTCGCAAGACGGGCCAGCCAAGGCCGCACGACTCCTTTCCGGGTTGCTGGAGCCTAAAGTGAGCCATGGCTGAACTCGATTCGTCTGCCCCACACCTTGGCAACGCCTCAAACCGCACTGACCTGGTCTCGTGGGGGGCACAACCCAGTCCTATCTCCGGCGCCTCCCTATCAAGCGGGCGCGTACTGTACAAGGGTCCGAATGGCCGGCCCGAGGCGGGCATTTGGATGTGCACTCCCGGCCGCTGGAGACTGGCCATTCCGCGCGATGAGCTGTGCTACTTCGTGGCGGGGAGCGCCGAGTACCTGCGCGGCAACGGTGAGCAGGTTCAAATCTTACCGGACACGCTGGTGCTGTTCCCGGCGGGATGGCAAGGTGAATGCGCAGTGCATGAGTCCATGCGTAACACCTACATGTTAGCGGCCGAAGATACCGCAGTTGCCATCGAAGCGCCGCCAGCGGCCGCGGTGAGCCTGCGAAACCCGTTGGCTCACACTGAGCTAGTCGACTGGGGCATTATTCCGACCATGGTGGAGGGTGAATCGCGTACGTCCGGCAGGCTTCTGTACAAGGGTCCTGAGGGACGATCGGAGTGCGGGATCTGGCGCTGCACGCCTGGACGCTGGAACTGCCACGTAACGCGTGACGAATACTGCCACTTTCTCGTCGGACGAAGCACCTACGTCCACACCGACGGCGAAATCATCGAGATCGCACCGGACACAGTGGCGTTCTTTCCAAAGGACTGGAAAGGGGTGTGCACTGTTCACGAGTCCGTAACCAAGGTCTATATGATATCCGCTGATAATGAGCGCGCGAGCGCCTAGTGGCACGGGCGCGAGAATTTCTCACTTCATGAAAAAACTGCTCATTGTCTATCACTCGCTCACGGGAGGCACAGCGCAGATGGCGCGGGCCGCTGCTGAGGGAGCCGGCGCGAGTGCTGGCGTGGAGGTGCTGGTGAGCACTGCACCGCTGACCGGGCCGGAGCACCTGTTAGCGGCAGATGGCTATCTGTTCGCCTGCCCGGAGAACCTGGCGGCCATCGCAGGACTGATGAAAGACTTCTTCGATCGCAGTTACTATCCGGCGCTCGAACGCCTAAACGGTCGGCCCTACGCCGCGCTCATTTGCGCGGGAAGCGACGGCAGCAACGCGGCACGACAGCTCGAACGAATCGCGACGGGCTGGCGGCTGGAGCAAATTGCCCCGACCCTGATCGTTTGTACCCACGCGCAGACGCCCGAGCACATTTTGCGCGAAAAGCACATCGTCACTGCCGAACTCGCGCGCTGCCGGGAATTGGGGGCTACGTTGGCCTCGGGGCTGGAGATGGGCATTTTCTGAATCTGGAGTGTGTTAATGAGTACGCTTAAACCACAACCGTCGCGGTCGAGCCGGTGGGCTCTCCTGAAGGGGGCCGCGCTTGCACTAGCGGTCGCACCGGCCCAATCGGCACCCGCTCATCTGGTGCACCAGTATTTAGATGTGCGTATCTCTCCCGACGCGGCCTATGTTGCCTCGGTGGAGGGAGATGCACCCGCCGGCGGTTTCTATCCGGATATACGGGACCTGATCATCCGATCCACCAATGGTTCGGCCGAAACCCGAATTGCACTGCCTTGTGGGCGTGTGCCGCAGTGTTGGCCGGGCTCACTTGCCTGGTCACCCGATGGAAAATACCTCAGTTTTACCGTGCGTACGCCAGGCAGTCACGCCTATAGCCTGTACCGCGTCTTGGCGGACGGCGGTGGTCTGAGCAAGAACCTGGATTTTAACGGCACACTTTCTGATCTGAAGTACGCGACCGACGGCACGCTTGCGCTGCTGGCGGTGGAGAATGCCCGCAAAGAAGTTGGCGCGACCGAAGCCGGCGCAGCAGTCGCCGGCGACCTGGACGCGCCTCCTGCAGAACAACGCATTGCGTTGGTCGTTGACGGGGCCCTGCGCTGGGCATCACCAGCGGATTTGTTCGTCTACGAGTACGACTGGCGGCCGGCCGGCCAGGGCTTTGTAGGTACGGCTGCACATGGGGACGGGGATAATAACTGGTGGATCGCAAAACTCTACGCCTTCGCGCAAAAAGATGGCGCCGCACGCGTGATCTACTCACCGAGCAGCATCCGTCAGCAAATCACAGTGCCCAAGGTATCGCGCGACGGCCGCTCGGTAGCCTTTATTGCGGGCATCATGAGCGATTTTGGGTCGATTGGCGGAGACGTCTACATAATTTCACCTGATGGCGGCAAGGCGATAGATGTAACACCGGACATCAAGGCCACGGCGACTTCCCTGACATGGGGTTGCGCTGGGAGCCTGAACGCGCAATTGCTGGTCGGAGATCAGGATCAGATCGTTGAGCTGGGAAACGGTGCCGCGCCGGCAAGTCCGCCGAAGGTCTTATGGAGCGGCACTGAATCACTGACTGGTGATGACGCCGGCGGCTCTTGGGCCTGCCCCGCCAGTATCTTGGCCTCGGTGCGCGAGTCCTTCGTCAAGGCGCCGGAGATTGTAATTGGCGCACCGGACCATTTGCGCGAACTTACCCAAGTCAATGCCGGCCTCGGCGCCCAGCTGCAGGCAATAAGTGTCAAGTGGAAGCACGAGGGGTTCGACGAGCAGGGATGGCTGCTTTTGCCCATGCACACCGATGGTAATGTACCCATGGTCACGATCGTGCATGGTGGACCGGCCGCCGCTGCCCAGCCCTACTACTACGGCCCGAGTCTGCAGACCGCCATGCTCGAGCGCGGTTGGGCCGTGTTTCGGCCCAATCCTCGCGGCAGCTTTGGGCAAGGCGAGCGCTACACCGTCGCCAACGTGCGCGATTTCGGACATGGCGACCTTCGCGACATTTTGGCAGGGATAGATGCCGCCGAGCGCATCGCGCCGATTGACGAAAAGCGCCTCGCCCTCACCGGGGGAAGCTACGGAGGCTTCATGACCATGTGGGCAGTCACGCAGACCAACCGCTTCAAGGCCGCGGTGGCTGACGCTGGAATCAGCAACTGGCAGTCCTATTACGGACAAAATGGCATCGATGGCTGGATGGTGCCCTACTTCGGGTCATCGGTATACGACGATCCGGCGGTATACGCCCGTTCGTCAGCGATCAACTACATTCGCAACGTGCGCACTCCGACATTTAGTTTCGTTGGCGAGCGCGACATCGAGTGCCCGGCACCCCAGACGCAGGAATTCTGGCACGCTCTAAAGGCGGTGGGTGTACCGACTGCAATAATGATTTACCCCGGAGAGGGTCACGCTCTGCGTGACCCCGAAAATACTCAGGATTCCGTGCAGCGGTCGTTGGCTTGGCTCGACAAGTATTTACGGTAGTCTAGGGCAGGCAAGTTAGAGAACTGGGGAAGCGTGGGAAAAGCTGGAGATTCAGTGCATGTTTAGAGTAATGATCGGCCTCGCGCTGGGCATGCTGGCGCTACCGGCCGCGGCGGCCGAATGGAGTTACGTATCGCCAGCGCTGGGAAAGTCGCCGGCCGGCGCCAAGGTAAAGGGTACGATGGAAATCGACGTTGGTAGCGTCGTTCCAGTGGACAGAGCCGTCAAGGCGTGGTTTAAGCTCACTTACAAAACCGACGTCGTCAATCCCGTTAGTGGGAGCAAGCCCATACGCAAGGTTAATTTTCTCTACTACCATCTTTGCGACGAGCACAAGCGAGCCTTGGCCCAGATCAATTACGAGGACGCCTCCGGCGCGACGCTATACTCGTCGTCTTTTGCCACTGATCCTCCGAAGTACGAGGACGTCATTCCAGACACCACCGGGGAAGCGTGGCTGAAGGCCGCTTGCAAGATCGCCGTCATGAAACACAAGACTTCGGTTAAGCCCTAGGTCCATCAGGGCCGCGCACTTTGGTAGTTGCTCAGTCAGCGCAGTGGCAATTCTGGATTGATCGCGGCGGCACCTTTACTGACCTCGTCGGGATTCGACCCGACGGGCAGCTGATTACCCACAAACTTCTCTCGGAGCACCCCGAGCAGTATGCAGATGCCGCTCTTCAGGGCATCCGCGACTTGATGGAATTGCGAGACCATGACCAGCTGCCCGCGGATCAGATCCGAGTCGTAAAGCTGGGCACCACGGCAGCCACCAATGCGCTGCTGGAACGCAAGGGCGAACCAACGCTACTGGTTACAACCGCAGGATTCGCCGACGCCCTGGAAATTGGCTATCAAAATCGCCCCAGGCTGTTTGCACTGAAAGTAGAGCGCCCACCACCCCTATACGCGGGCGTGGTCGAATTGCGCGAGCGAATCGGTGCCCTTGGGCAAGTCGTTGAGCCGCTGGACCTTGATGATGCTGCCCTGCAGTTGAGGAGCGCACGGGAGCGGGGCTTTGAGGCCTGTGCAATAGTTTTGATGCACGGGTACCGGTACCCGCAACACGAGGCGGCAGTGGCCACACTGGCGCGCGACCTCGGATTCACACAAGTCTCCGTTTCGCACGAGGTCAGCCCACTGATGAAGCTGATCTCGCGCGGCGATACTACGGTGGTCGATGCCTACCTCTCGCCAGTACTGCGACGCTACGTTGATCAGCTGGCCGGACGCCTTCCGGGGGTGACGCTGCAAATTATGCAGTCCTCAGGAGGTTTGGTCGAAGCCAAACGATTACATGGCAAGGACGCGATTCTATCCGGACCAGCCGGCGGTATTGTCGGCGCGGTCCAGGCATCGATTTTGGCTGGATTGAGCAAGATTATTGCCTTTGACATGGGCGGCACCTCAACCGATGTGTCGCATTACGCGGGCGAATATGAGCGCGACTCCGAAACGGAGATCGCGGGCGTGCGCTTGCGCTCACCAGTTCTGCGCATACACACGGTGGCGGCGGGCGGTGGTTCAATTTGCAGCTTTGACGGCACGCGGCTGCGTGTCGGCCCGCACTCTGCCGGGGCCATGCCCGGCCCGGCCGCGTACCGTCGCGGCGGGCCTGTGACCTTGACGGACTGCAACGTCATGGTGGGAAAAGTGCGCGCTGAATTTTTTCCGCGGGTGTTTGGGCCGAGCGGTGGCTTGCCATTGGACCCCGACACCGTAGTCAATCTTTTCACACAACTCGCGCGCACGATAAGCGCCAGTGCCGACCGACAAAAAACTTCAGAGGAAGTCGCCACCGATTTTCTGCGAATTGCTGTGGACAACATGGCAAATGCGATCAAGAGGATATCCGTGCAGCGAGGCTATGACGTCACGGAATATGCGCTGTGCAGTTTCGGCGGTGCCGGCGGCCAACACGCCTGCCTTGTGGCGGACGCTCTGGGCATCAAGACGGTATTTGTGCACCCGCTGGCAGGGGTGCTGTCCGCCTATGGCATGGGATTGGCCGATGTTCGGGTCCTGAAATCCCATGCGGTCGAGGCGCCCTGTGACCAGGCCTCCCTAGAGGCCTTAACACCGGTTTTTGCCCGGCTCGACGCGGTCGCCCGCCGAGAGGTCGCCGAACAGTCTGGGACCTCGGGACATCCGCGTACAGTGCACCAGCTGTCACTCAAGTATCAGGGTACCGACAGTTCCCTGGAGGTGGCGCGGGGCGGTCTCAATGCCATGCAGGAAGAGTTCGAAGGCCATTATCGCGCGCGCTTTGGCTTCCTGATGCCCGGCCGGTCACTGATCGTAGAATCCGTGAGCGTTGAATGTATCAATAGCGCCGATAGTGGCGCGTCTCCAACACCCGTATTTTCACCGCGTCAGGGTTTGCTGGTGCCGCTGGCCGTGCACCCGGTATTTTGCGGCGAACTTTGGCGCCAGACTCCGTTCTACGATCGTGACGCCTTGCGTCCTGGCGATCACATCGACGGGCCCGCCGTGATTCGAGAGGCCAATGCCACGACGGTCATCGAACCCGGGTGGCAGGCATCGCTGACGCCGCTCAACTGTTTGCTGTTACGGCGCCAAGCAGTGTACGAGCCAGCGCGTGTCGCAGACACCACCGCCGACCCGTTGCGACTTGAGCTTTTCAATAATCTGTTCATGGCAATAGCGGAACAAATGGGCGAAGTACTTGCCAAGGCCGCTTACTCGGTCAATATAAAGGAACGGCTCGATTTCTCATGCGCGCTGTTCGACAACGAAGCGCAACTTATTGCCAATGCCCCGCATATGCCCGTGCACCTGGGTTCGATGGGTGAATCCGTCCTGGGGATATTACGCAGTTTCACTGGCCGGATGCAGCACGGTGATGTGTATGTTTTGAACGCGCCTTATTCCGGCGGCACGCATTTACCGGACATCACTGCAGTGATGCCGGTCTACTGCGATAAGGACTCCGGCCGGCCTGAGTTCTTCGTCGCGGCGCGCGGCCACCATGCCGATGTTGGCGGAACAACGCCCGGATCCATGCCTGCGCGCTCGGTGCATATTGATGAAGAAGGAGTATTGATCGACGGAGCGCTTTTGGTTCGCGCTGGCAACTTCCTAGAGAGCGAGATACGCGCTCTGCTAGGGAACGCCCGCTATCCAGCTCGTAACATTGACCAGAACCTGGCAGATCTACGCGCCCAAGTCGCCGCCTGCCAGCGCGGTGCCAACGAACTAGCACATGCGGTAGCGCATTTCGGACTCGCGGTCATGCGAGCTTATATGGGGCATGTGCTGGACCAGGGGGAGGAATACGTGCGCCGCGCCCTCGGCACCCTTCGGGACGGCGAGTTTGAATATGCCTTTGACGACGGCGCGGCCGTGCGGGTGGCGATACGCATTGACCAAACGCGACGCGAGGCGACAATCGACTTTTCCGGCACCAGCCCCCAACAGGCAAACAACTTCAACGCCCCGCAGGCGGTCGCAAGAGCTGCCGTACTCTATGTGTTCCGGACGCTGGTGCCTGATGAGATACCCATAAATGCCGGCTGCCTGCGGCCATTGCACATTATTATTCCAGAAGGCTGCATGGTTCACCCGCGCTATCCGGCCGCAGTAGTCGCTGGCAATGTCGAAACTTCGCAAGTGATCACTGATGCTCTGTACGGCGCGCTCGGCGTGCTTGCCGCCAGTCAAGGCACAATGAACAACTTCACCTTCGGGAATGATGAACATCAGTATTACGAGACCATCTGCGGCGGCGCCGGCGCCGGCGCTGACTTTGACGGGTGCGATGCGATTCAAACCCACATGACCAATTCGCGTCTTACAGATCCCGAAGTACTGGAGTGGCGCTATCCAGTGCGCATCGAGCTGTTTCGCATTCGCGCCGGCTCAGGGGGCGTGGGGCTACATCGTGGCGGCAACGGCGTGGAACGCCGTATCCGTTTCCTCGCGCCTATGACCGCGGTGATACTCGCGAATCATCGCCGCGTTGCCCCCTTCGGATTGCACGGCGGGCAGCCCGGCGCGGTGGGCCGGAATTGGATTGAACGGGCCACTGGAACACGCGAGGACTTCGGCGGCACCGAAGAGAAGGCACTCCTGACCGGTGATGTGTTCGTCATCCAAACACCGGGTGCAGGCGGTTACGGCGTGGCGAGCGGGTAAGTGCCGATGCCGGGGATGCGAAGAGTCGCCACAGCGAGCATGGTCGGGACGGCGCTCGAATACTTTGACTTCGCGATCTATAACTCCTTGGCGGCGATTGTCTTTAACCACCTCTTTTTCCCCACGTTTGATCCGCTGTCCGGAACGATTTTGTCATTTGCCACCTTCGCGGTGGGTTATCTGGCCCGACCACTGGGCGGAGTGGTGTTTGGACGCCTGGGCGACCGGCGCGGACGACGCTATGTTCTGATGCTGACCTTGCTGCTTATGGGGCTGTCATCCTTATCGATGGGACTATTGCCGGTCTACGCGACGGCCGGAATCCTTAGCCCGATACTGCTGGTTGTGCTGCGTTTCGTGCAGGGCGCCGCTCTGGGCGGGGAGTGGGCCGGGGCCGTATTGCTTTCACTCGAGCACGGAGCGGCGAATCACCGGGGTCGAAACGCCTCCTGGGCGCAGACCGGCCCGGCTCTGGGCACGCTGCTGGCCACCGGAACGATCGCCGCCACCACGATGAGCCTTTCGGCCAGCGCTTTTCAGTCATGGGGCTGGCGCGTTCCTTTTTTACTAAGTGCAGTGTTGGTCGGGTTTGGGTTGTGGATCCGCACCGGGATCGAGGAAACCCCCCTGTTTGCGGACTTACACCGACGAAACGCGCTGGTCGGTGCACCGATCCGCGCGGTGCTGCGCGGCCATTGGCGTAGCCTGATGGTGGCCGGGGGAGCTCGCATCGGGCCGGACGTTCAGTATTCGCTACTGGTCGTCTTCACATTGACCTACCTCACAACCGTACTGAAGCAATCGCGCACGCTGGCCCTCTCGGCCGTGTCAATCGGCGCGCTGTGCAGCGCGCTGGCGATCCCGTATTTTGGCGGAATGTCGGATCGGTACGGACGACGACCGGTGTATGGGTGCGGCGCGCTGGTGGCGATACTGTGGGGTTGTATGTATTTTCGGGTGCTCGATAGCGGCGACCCCACGCTGATCGTGATTGCGGTGACCATCGGATTCATTGTCCATGCGATCATGTATGGACCGCAGGCTGCGTTTATCTGTGAACAGTTTCCAACACGCGTACGCTACGCGGGCGCCTCGTTGGCGTACACGCTGGTGGGTATCGTGGGCGGCGGGTTGGCGCCGGTCATATTCGCGGTGCTAATGCGCGCTTACGGCACCGGAGCAATGTCAATATATTTGGCAATGTCCCTTGCTTTGACGGCAATCGCACTGCTGCTCGCGCGCGAAACCAGCCGCCTGCCGCTCGAATAATCGTTTTCCGTTCGAGCCCCTCAGGTCCCATCAAGCCTGAGTACCATCCCCGTGGTACCGGTGAGGGTGCCCGTTCCATTCGCCAGCAGGTAGATTTCGCCTTGCGAGTCGCGAAGCCAACCCAACACGGCCAGGGCCAGTGGATTACGGTTCGCCGCGATGAGTTCCCGGACCTGATGGTTTGAATCGAGTACAAACATGTGGCCGGCTACCACGCTGCCTATTTCGGCAGAGTAGTCGCCAAACACGTAGCGGCCCTTGAGCGCCGCAATTTTGGAACCGCGATAAACCAATCCGCCAACTATCGCAACCCGGGTTTCGGGCGCACCCACGCCATCCACATGATCGTATTCTGCAAGTGGGTCGGCGTAACG
This sequence comes from Steroidobacterales bacterium, assembly GCA_038234675.1. Classification (GTDB taxonomy): domain Bacteria; phylum Pseudomonadota; class Gammaproteobacteria; order Steroidobacterales; family Steroidobacteraceae; genus FEN-1191. Next base: position 20,971 of record JBBQTF010000006.1, on the reverse strand, counting down.
CGCCGGTACACCCGCAGAATCCTTGTACACAAATGAGTGCGAGTCGCTCAGGCAGGCACCATCATCAAAAAGAAAAGTACCTTCCTTGACGGGCCAACCATAGTTTCCGCCCTTGGCCACGACATCAATCTCCTCAATGTCGTTTTGGCCTACATCGCCTACCCACAGCCGTCCGGTGCTCGAATCGAAGGACATGCGATAAGGGTTGCGAAGTCCACGCGCGTAGATTTCGTCAGGACCCGGACGACCTACGAACGGGTTGCTGGCCGGTATGGAATAGCCCCCGTTGGCGCTTTTCCGCCCGAGCGGGTCTATGCGCAGAATTTTTCCAAGCACATTGTTTGCCGCGATACTCTGAGCATTGCCGTGCAGAGCATGGCCTGGCCCCTCATCGTCCTCACTTCCCCCGTCTCCTAGGGAGATGTAGAGCATTTTATCCGCGCCAAATGCCAGTGTTCCCCCGTTGTGATTAAACTGCGGTTTGCCGATGCGCAGTAGCTGACGCGCACTGCTCTGGTCGATAGCTCCGCTGGCACTGACGTGCCATTCTGTAATAACGCTCTGCTCTTCAACCTCATTCGCGTGGAGAGGCGAGCGAGGCGTTGTGGAAGTCGTGAAGTCGGGCGCATGTCCGGCGGCCGACTCGGAGGTGAACGTATAGAACAATCCGTTTTTCTGATAATCCGGGTGGAAAGCGAGCCCGAGCAGGCCACGCTCGTCGTAATTGAGCGGGCTGAACAGCCCCAGCGGAACCAGGCGCGCACTCAGATCGAGAAACAGCTTCGACTGACCGATGCGTGGACCAGAAACGTAGATCGACCAGACTTTGCCAATCTGATCCAAGACGAAAATGCGATTTGAAATTCCAGGCGCCACCGCGCCACCCACCGGAGAGATCAGGCCAGTCTTGATCGTCGTAAGTTTGACCTGGGTTGTGCTCGGCGCGATCAGACCAGGAATTGGATCGTCGATTTTAACGTGAGTGCCGCACTGGGTCTGCGCCCACAGCGAACCGCAGTAAAGAAGAAAGCTGAAGCGAATTGCTCGCGTCAATAAAGACAGTGAAGGCCTGGCATCCCTCGGTGGATGCTCCGGTAAGTCGATAAGCGAGTCCATTGCCAATTCTCCGTTGATTGAGTGTTAGGTCAACCGGTCCTAGGCTGAGATTCAGCTGACTGCTTATGACCTCCCACGATGATTCGCGCATTTCGCCTATAAGTCCAGTAAGCCGCTGCCCAGTCGATCAGCACGACCAACCGATTGCGAAAGCCGACGAGAAAGAAGATGTGTGCGGACAACCAGAACCACCAAGCAAACATCCCTGAGATGCGCACGTGACCTAAGTCGACCACGGCCGCGCGGCGGCCTATGGTTGCCAGCGAACCGTAGTGTCGGTAACGAAATGCCGGTGTCGCGCGGCCCGCGAGTCTGTCACTGATCGAGCGGGCCACGTGGCGCCCCATTTGTTTGGCCGCAGGGGCAATACCCGGGACAGACCCGGTACCGTATGTGACGCTGGCGAGGTCGCCGGCCACGTAAACTTCAGGACAATCTGGAACGCTGAGATCCGCGGTCACCAGTACGCGACCGGCTCGATCCACACGGGCGCCGAGCGCGGCGCCAAGCGGGGAGGCTGCCACGCCGGCGGCCCAAACGACGGTCCGCGCGGCGACTCGCTGGTTGCCGATGGTTACTCCCTCCGTATCGACCTGCGTGATCGCCCGCCCCAAGGAAACGCTGACCCCCAATCTCTCTAATTGGCGGAGCGCTGAGGCAGAAAGGGCCGGGGCAAACGTCGGTAGAACTCTGGGTCCCGCCTCGACAAGCATCACGCGAGCCGAAGTTGGATCGATTCGTCGAAACTCACGCCGCAGGGTATGGCGGGCGATTTCGGCGAGCGTCCCAGCAAGTTCCACACCGGTTGGACCCGCCCCGACGATGACGAAATTCAGCCAGGCCTCCCTCTCCAGGGGGTGCTGTGCGGCCTCGGCACGCTCGAATGCGCTCAGCACCCGGCCCCGAATCTCCAGCGCATCGTCGAGAGTCTTCAGACCCGGTGCATAGGGTGCCCAAGAATCGTGACCAAAATATGCGTGTGTGGCTCCGCCAGCCATCACAAGATAGTCGTAATCGTATGTAATGCCATCAGCAATAACCGAGCGTGCAGCGACATTAACCGCTGTTACAGCGCCCATCAGCACTGTGACATTTCGTTGCCGGCGCAAAATGTGACGAAGCGGTGCCGAGATGGACGGCGCCGCCAGTCCGGCAGTAGCTACCTGGTAAAGGAGGGGCTGAAAGTTGTGGTGATTGCTTCTATCCATCAGCAAAATCTGTACCGGTGCCCGCTTCAGACCCCGCACTGTCGAAAGCCCGGCAAAGCCGCCGCCGATGACGATGATGCGCCGTGCAGAATGCATTGCGGCGCGCTAGGGCGACCGTATATCCCAGAGCTGAACCTCAAATGGCTTGAGGTTCACAACGACCGAGTGCCCGGCTGACCACGACTTGAGCGCACTGCGATGGCGAGGCGTACTGACCCACCAGGAGCGTGCCGCCCCTTTGGGCAATTCCAGCGCCGCGGCCAGGTCGAGCGTCAGGGTCTGCGCGCGCCCCCTGGGGTTGCGCAACGCAATCACCGCCCCTTCCGGTGCCCAAGATGCCCACCCGTACACATCGGAACGCGCCGGATCGCCGCCAATCCAATGACTGTCGCGCAAGATATCGGCGCGGGCGCGAGACCAGCGCGCGGCCGCCGCCAGCTCGTCCCAGTTCTGCGCGCTCAGCAAATCGGGGGAAATGTACAACTCCTGCAAGCCTGTGCCACTTGCGAAGTAGGACCACACTTCGTCAGCAAAGTCATGCCCGGGATCCTGGTCAAGCCCCTGAGCGTGGCGCGCGTAGATGATGCCATGGAGCATCAAAGAATTGAGTGGGTACAGCGGACCAAGGCGCACTATCCCACCATAGGTATCGGAGTCGCGGTAGGTCATCCAGCGCTGTCGGTTGCTGCCCTCCCCGGCAAATGCATGGTCCTCGCCCCCACGCCAGATTGAGTCCACGCTGCGCAGCCAGAATGGCGACGGCCATGTTCCGGTCGTGAGATTAATGAACAGCTCCGGTTGCACATGACGCAGATCGCCGATCAACGCCATCGCGGCGCTGAAATCACTGTCAAATTCGCTGCCTGGCGTGACCTTGTCGGGACTGCCGGTGCCATCAAGTTTGAATTGGTTGACGCCGTACTCGCGCAGCAGATCCACGGCGACCCGATGGAAAAGCGCATAGTACTTGGGCCCCAAAAGCGCCAGGCCCTGCTCGTCGATCTCAAAGCCGAGCGCGCTTGCCGTTAATAACCGCGCTCTGCGCGGACCTCCGTATCCGCCCCAAGGAGAGAGCCATATGCCCGGGGCGGCCCCAAAGCGCGCCGCCGCCTCCCTGAGTGGCGTAAATCCGTGCAGAAATCCCGAATGGAACTGCCAAAGCCTGGAGGTATCGTCCCAACCGTCATCGAATAAAAACGAGTCTATGCGCACTGCGCGCTTGCGGACCAATTCCGCGCCAATGACATTAATGGCGTTCAAGGCCTCGGCCTGCGCGTAGGGCGTGAAATAGCCAATGTCATACCAAGAGTTGTAGTGCAGGAATGTGCGATACGGATGGGCACGCTCACACTCCAGATAGGTTTGAAAGGCGCGTCGCATTTGCCGTTCCGGGGCAACGCCGAACACGGCTGAATAGCTGACATCGACCCCGGCGCGAATCGGAATGGTGCGTTTAAGGGATGCCGTGGCATGGCCCGATAACACCGCCGACACCGCCATTGGGTGTTCAACCCCAAAAAATCGGTCATCGGCGATGATCGGAGAACCATCGACCGTGCCGGCCACCGACGCCCCCTCGAGCTCGAGACCGATCATCTGGACCACCGCAAGATCCACGGGGTGGCGGGGACGAAGAACGATCTCCTCGCGCACGCAGTTGCCGGCATCTCGCAGAATCAGCCTCCACTCGAGCATCAACCCCGTACGCTCATCTTCAAGTGTCCCTACGAGTGCCACTCCCGCACGCCGTTCAGCCACGCGTACCGCCTCCGAAGTTTCTGGGAGCGGCTTACAGGAAATGGCGCCCCTGATGCGCATCGCACTTGCGGCAAGATCGGCGCCGTCCCGCCATTTCATTGAATACATCTCGCCCACGAGGGAATGTATGGTGCCGCTCAGCCGGTTATCGAAATACAGGGGATGCAACCGCGGGTCCTGGGTGCTAACCACAAACCGCAGCGCGGCATTCTCCAAGGTAGCGGCGCTGCCTGTCGCGGAGCACCGGGCCGCGCTCGGATCGACCGGCAACCAAAACACCTGCGCGAGCCCCGCGGGCCCAAGGAATAATGCGCACCAAAGCCACCCGTGGCGAAGTACGTTCAAAGCTCTCCTGGCGCTTGGCAGCCAATCAGGTCCAACCACGATGCACCCCTCCCCACGCGTCGAAGCTTAGCGCCATTACGTGCATCGTGAAGCGAATGCTTTACATTGGTCAGCGCGATATATGAGCATTGGGTCCGGACGGGTGGCCCTTGATGGGACGAACGTGCGCCAAATGACTCGATCACTGGCATGTCGTCCTCGAGCGTCTAGATTTGTGCTTCTCGAAATGTTCTGTGGGGGGGCGAGACTGCTAGCCCAACCCAGACTTGAAGAAATGGATACGCTATAGGGGCCCAAAGCATGGATTCAATGGTCGTTGCCACCGGTGTTACAAGCCAGCCTGCCTCAATCACGGTCGCCTGGAGTGACGGCACGGCGGGCGAGTTCGCCAGCGTATGGCTGCGCGACAATCTTTCCGAGGACCGCGATAGGCACAGTGGCCAGAGACTTGTCGACGTCATGGATATACCGTCGGCACCAAGAATTCGTGCGGCTTTCCTCACGGACCGCGGGCTCGACGTGGATTGGATGGATGAGCCGCGACGGTCCTCATTCGACCTTCGCTGGCTGTATGAATACGCGATCGGCGGGCGGGTACGCCCCGAACTGCAGACCCGCCTGTGGCTAGAGGGCGCGGTGCGAACGCCGCAGCGCGACTTCGGCTGGCTGAGTTTCGAGGGATTCGAGTCCGACCCGCGCGCGCGTCTCGCCTGGCTTACCAGGCTACTGCAGGATGGCATCGCATTCCTCTGTGACGTCCCTCGCAGGAATCATGCCATTCTTGAGGCAACCGCCCACATGGGCTACGTGCCCGAGACGAATTACGGGCGGGTGTTCGATGTGCGCGCTGTTCCGCAGCCAGAAAACCTCGCGTATTCCGATCTGGGCCTTGGCCTGCATACCGACAACCCCTATCGCGAGCCGGTACCGGGCTTCCAGGCATTGCACACCCTGGTCGCTGCTCCCGACGGGGGCGACAGCCTATTCGCGGATGGATTTGCCGTGGCAGAACACCTGCGTGACACCCACAGTGAAGCCTTCGCTACGCTCTGCAGCACTCCGCTGCCCTTTTCCTACCAGGCACCCGGAGTGGACTTATATGCCGAAAGACCGCTCATCGAGCTCAACTGCACCGGCATTGTTGCGGCGGTGACCTACAACAATCGCGCCGTCAGACCTGTGCACCTGCCGGCAACACAGTGTCCCGCGTTCTACGCTGCCTACCGGATATTCGCAGCTTTATTGCGCGAGCCGCGCCTGCAAATGACGACGCGCCTCAAAGACGGCGACCTCGCCGTATTCGACAACCGAAGGATCCTCCACGGGCGCACAGGCTTTGCATCGGCACAGCACCCGCGCCACTTGCAAGGATGCTATCTGACGCGCGACAGCGTCTACAGCGAGACTGCGGTCCTGCGCAAACAACTGGACGAAGGCGGAGCCACATGAGTATTGCGGACGAAATCATCGACCTCTACGCCCGGCGCGGCGCGCAGGCATATTTTGGCGAAGAGGTGAGCATGAGTGAGCACGGATTGCAGGCAGCCTACTTCGCGCACGCCGGCGGCGCAGCTGATGCGCTCTGTGTGGCCGCACTGTTACACGATATCGGCCATCTGACTGAGGTTGTTCCGGATGACATCTCGGACTGGACCAAGGACGCAGGCCACGAGCGCAGCGGCAGCCGGTGGCTATCCAGGCACTTCGGACCGGAGGTCTCCGAGCCGGTTCGACTCCACGTGGCGGCGAAACGGTACCTGTGCGCCACCGAAGCCGCGTACTTCCAGCAGCTCAGTGCCGCTTCGGTGAGCACGCTTAAACTTCAGGGCGGGCCGCTGTCGACCGAGCAAATTGCGGCTTTTGAATCAGAGCGGTACTGGCGCGAAGCGGTGAAGGTTCGCAGGTGGGATGATCAAGGGAAAATCCCAGGCCTAAAGACACCGGGTTTTGAGCATTACCGCGAACTGATTGAGCGTCTCGCGCACGCGACGAGCGATGGCGCCGGAGGGCTGAGGGACAAAGCAGTGCGCGCCTTGTTATTTGACCTTGACGGCACCCTCATCAACACCGAAATGCACACTGACGCGACGGTCAGTGCCGTCATGGGGCAGTACGGATTTCCTGATTTCAACCTACCGCACACCGAGACACACGGACGCACCTGGACACACGTTGCAGAAAAGATTCGCTCACTGACCGGGATGAACGTTGCGGCAAAAGATATTGCCGCGGCCATGCTTAGCCACTGGAATCGCGCCGTGCGTGAGGTCCAGCCTATTGCCGGGGCGCCCCGCGCCCTGCGCGCGGCGGCGGGCGCGGGACTGAGAATCGCGGTGGTGTCTTCGAGTCCGCGATCGGTGATTGATCATTTTTTGGCCCGCCTGGGCGTGGATGAGTTTGTGGCCGCGCACGCCCGCGTCGGGGCGGAATCGGTGCGGGTGGGTAAGCCCGACCCCGAGGGGTTCCTGCTCGCCGCTGGGGCACTAGGCGTCGACCCCGGGGAATGCGTGGTGTTCGAGGATAGCGAAGCTGGACTACTCGCGGCGCGTGCGGCTGGCATGCGCTCCATGTTCATCACCTGCGTCGCCACGGATATCCCGCAGAACCGTGCCCGTGCCACGGCCTCTTTCACGAACTACGAGACCCTGCCGCCACGCTTTTGGAACGATCTTGCAGCCGGGACCGTATCGCTTGCGCACGGAACTTTTGCGTGAGCGACGCCAATGCTGTACTCCTGCGACGATATCGGGCACAGCTGTTCACGGCGACGTGGCTCTCCTATGCCGGCTTCTATCTTTGCCGCAAGGTCTATGCCGTCATAAAGCACCCGCTGAAGTTGCAGTTCGGATTCGACGACGAGCAAATCGCGCTGCCGTGGACGATCTTTCTCATCTGCTACATGCTCGGCCAGTTCTTTGCGGCATGGCTGGGGCGCCGGATGGAGAGCCGGCGCGTACTGACCTATGGGATGAGTATCGCAGCGGCGTGCAATGTCGCTCTCGGTTATCTCGTGGATTCGCACCAGGCGAGCGTGCTGCTGTGGATATGCGTGACGATGGGCATCCACGGCCTCGCGCAGGCGGCTGGCTGGCCGCATAACGTTGCGCTTTTTGCAAATTGGACCCGCCGGTCTGAACGCGGAACGCTGTTCGGAATTTGGGGCACGTGCTACCAGCTTGGCGCGGTGGCGGGCAAGGGGCTGGCCGGGTTCATGCTCGGCTGGCTGGGCCTTGCCTGGTCCTTCTATGGCTCGAGCATCGTGTTTTTTGTAATCATCGTGGCTTTCATGTTTCTTGCGCGCGAGCGCCCACAGTCTGTTGGCCTCTCGCTCGAGGACGATGCGGAGCCCGACGTACCGCCCCCGAATGCGCGGGGAGGCGGCGCCGCGCGAGAGGCACCGCTGCCGCCAGGGTTCCTGAAATCGATCATTGCAATGGGGCTGATCTACTTTGGATTCAAGTTTCTGCGTTACGCGCTGGACAGCTGGTCGGCATTGATCCTGGGTGAGCATTTTGCGTTGTCGTCGTCACACGCCGCCTACCTATCTACCGCTTTTGACTGGATCGGGCTGTTGGGTGTGATTGCGGGGGGCTATTGGTCGGATCGGATCCCCGGCTCGCGGCGGACGCCGGTTATTTTTTACATGTGCTGCTGCTGTCTGGTGTCCACTTGTCTGATGTGGCTGTTCGGCCTGTCATCGGCAGTCCTGTTCGTCGTATTGCTGGGCGTGATCGGCTTTTTTGAAATGGGACCGGACGCTCTACTGTCCGGCGCCTGCGCCATGGATGTGGGCAGCCGGCGCCAAGCGGCGCTCGCCGCGGGCGTGATCAACGGTTTTGGCTCAATCGGTCCCATCCTGCAGGAGCCTCTAATCGGCTGGCTGAAGGAAAGTTTCGGACTCAATTCCGTACTGCTGCTGCTGGTCATCGTCGGCATCGTGACAACCATTGCAACCTGGCTATTGATGCGTTTTGAGCACGGACGCGTGTGACTCCTTTAGGCAGCACGGCGGGCAGCTTCGCGCGCGAACTTCTTTCCGCTTAGATCGCGGCCAGAAAAAGACCAGCTACGCGGCGGAAGCCAACTTGCCGTCACGATAGTCGGCGAGCGCCTGTTCGATTTCTTCACGGGTGTTCATGACGAAGGGACCGTACTGCACCACCGGCTCTCCGAGCGGCCTGGCAGCAAGAAGCAGGAATTGCACGCCCTCGACTCCTGCCTGCACCTGAATCTCGTCCCCTTGCGAAAGTACGCCCGCCGCGCGATTTGGCAGCGCTTGGGCGTCCGCCGCGGTACCCACGGTCGCACTTCCCCCATAGTTGTACAGGAACGCGTTGTGGCCTACCGCGATCGGAGCGTTAAACTGTCCCCCGGCCGGCAACCGGACGTCAAAATACAAGGGATCGGTGGATAGCGGAGTGCCCTTGCCGTTAACTGGGCCAAAGGCAGCCGCGGCGCCTACGCCTAATTTGCCCGCGATGATCTTCACTTCCCCGCCGCCGGGCAGCTTCAACCGCGGAACCTCCCGCGCCGGAATGTCCCTGTAGACGGCCGGTCTCATCTTTTCGCGCGCCGGGAGGTTGAGCCAAAGCTGAAAGCCCCGCATCCGCCCTTCGCTTTGCTGCGGCATCTCAGAGTGAATGATGCCGCGCGCTGCTGTCATCCACTGCACATCTCCGGGACCAAGGTCGCCGCGGTTGCCCAGGTGATCTTCATGGCGCATGTGTCCATCCAGCATATAGGTAACGGTTTCAAAGCCGCGATGGGGATGCGCAGGAAAGCCCGCAAGGTAGTCGTCCGGATCGTCGGAATAAAATTCGTCGAGCATCAGAAAGGGGTCCACGTGCAGCCCGCGCTGGCTGCCGAGACTCCGGCGCAGCTTGACGCCCGCGCCATCAGACGTCCCCACGGACGGGATAACGTGAGTCAGGGTACGGGTGTTCATCTGTAGTCTCCCCTTTAGTTCTCTCAGGCGGCGAGTAACGCTATCTCCGCCCCTGCCTGGGCCAAACCTGCTGCTTTACTCTCGGGACTAATGGCCAGCCCTTCGGCGTAAACAAAATTTACGTCAGTAATTCCAATAAAGCGCAGAAAATCGCGCACATATCCGGTTTGCGTGTCCAGGGGCGTGCCCGCATAGACGCCGCCTCGCGCGGCAAACACGTAAGCCCGTTTGCCGGCAAGCAAGCCGACCGGCCCCTTATCGGTGTACTTGAAGGTTATCCCGGCGCGTGCGATGTGATCAAAGTAGGCCTTGAGCTGCGAGGGAACGCCAAAATTGTACATTGGCAGCCCCAGCACGATGACGTCCGCCTGCTGCAGCTCGTTGATCAGCGTGTCCGAGTAGGCGACGACTGCGTGCTGTGCCGCACTGCGCTCCTGAGGCTTGGTGATGAAAGCGCCAAATCGCTCAGCATCGAGGTGCGGCACGGGCTCAGACGCGGCAACGTCCCGAATGACAATCCTGATCGCGTTGTTTGATGGCGGCGATGAATTGCCCCGCCAGCTGGCTGGACTGCCCGTTGCCATTGTTTATGCTGGTATTGAGCTGCAGTACGGTAGTCATGATCATCTCCAGTGAACGAGGCGGCTTTCTACAGCGCCATTAAACTATTTACTATTTTGATAAAAAAGTAGAAAATAGTGGTCATTCTTATCTATTATTTAGATATAAATTGGACCAACCCAAGGTTTCACTGGAACAATGGCGTTGCTTGGTCGCTGTGGTGGATGCCGGCGGATACGCCCAGGCTGCGGCAACACTTCATAAGAGCCAATCGGCGATCACTTACGGAGTGCAGAAACTTGAAGCGCTATTGGGGGTGAAAGCGCTCTCCATCGTAGGGCGCAAGGCCATTCTGACTGCCAGCGGCGAGGTGCTTTATCGAAGAGCCAAGTCATTGCTCGAAGAAGCCGGTGGCCTTGAGGGAGCGGCCGGCACCCTCGCCGCGGGCTGGGAGTCCGAATTGCGCTTGGCCGTGGAAATTGTCTTTCCCACCTGGATGCTACTGCAATGCTTTGCGCGCTTCGGCGAGGAACAGCCGCAGACGCGCATCGAACTGTACGAGAGCGTACTCAGCGGCACCGAGTTCGTCGCCTTCCTGTAGCGCGTCGATCTGGATGAGAGGCGCGCGACGATCAAGATGGAGATCGGTGTGCGCAGCTCGATGAGCATGCCGGTACTGAGTGTCGTTGACAAGCGTTATGTTTCAACTTGATTGTCGCGCGGCGACTCGGTGCCGATGTTTTTGGGTGTGGCGTAGTGAGCGGGTCTGCCGGCCCCGATCTGTTTTCGATTGAGCGCCGCGCGCTGCCTGTAACTCTCGACGTTCATCTCGAAGATCGTGGCGTGATGGACCAGCCGGTCCACGGCAGCAAGGGTCATGGCCGGATCCTGGAAGATCTTGCCCCATTCTCCGAACGGTTGGTTGGCAGTGATAAGCAAGGATTTACGCTCATAGCGCGTGCCGATCAGTTCGAACAGCACTGAGGTCTCCGCCTGGTCTTTGGCCACATAGGCGATATCATCGAGGATCAGCAGGTCGAAGCGCTCAAGACGATTGATCGCCCCCTCGAGCGCCAGCTCGCGTCGAGCCACCTGCAACATTTGCACGAGATCGGAAGTGCGGGCGAACAGGACGGTCCAACCTTTTTCGATCAGCGCCAGACCGATGGCCGAGGCCAGATGGGATTTGCCGCCACCGGGCGGACCGAACAGGATGAGATTGGCACCCTGTTCCAGCCAGCTGTCGCCCGCACACAGCGCCATCACCTGCGCTTTGGACACCATGGGGACAGCGGTAAAGTCGAAGTTGTCCAGAGTCTTGCCGGGCAGGAGCTTGGCCTCACCGAGGTGGCGTTCGATCCGGCGCCGATCCCGCTCGGCCAGCTCGTGCTCGGCGATGGCCGCGAGGAAGCGCGCGGCCGGCCACCCCTCCTTGTCAGAGCGTTCGGTAAACTTCGGCCACAGATGTTTGATGGTCGGGAGCCGCAGCTCGTTGAGGATGAAGCTCAGGCGCGCAGCGTCGATGGTGTCGTTCATGCTGCCACTCCTTCGCACGTTCCGATGAGCGCCTCATAGGCGGCAAGCGATCCGAGTTGCACGTGGATCTGTGGCACGCGGCCCGGATCGGGACCGAAGTGCAGGCGTAGCGCACCGAGGTCGGGCAGCTGATCGCTCTCCAGTAACTGGTTCAGTCGCAGGGCCAACTCCGCCTCGCAAGCGCGTTCGTGCGCGAGGCTCAGCAGTTCCACGATCAACTTGCACGCCGAGCGATCCGACCCCCGCTCGCGCAGGCGCTCGAACATGCGCCGGTACGCCTCGCGTGGGAACAGCTGATCGCGGTACACCAGGTTCAACAGCGCCATCGGCTTGCGGCGCAGAGTGTGGATCACGTGCCGATAGTCGACCACGTGCCCGTGCTTGCCGTTTGCACCATGCCGACCGCGTTCGAGCGTGACCAGCCGTGTGCCACCGATGAACAGTTCCAGCCGATCGTCGTAAAGACGGACTCGAAGGCGATGACCCACCAGCCGGGACGCGACCGTGTAAAACACTTTCCTCAAGGTAAAACCACCCGAGGAGGTCACGTAGACGTGGGTTTCCTCGTAATCGCAGGTACGCGTCGGCGGCAAGCGCTGCAGCACGCTGCGCTCGGCATCGATCCGTTTGGCATTGCGCGCGTTCTTGCGACTGATGATTTCATCGATGAAGCGCCGATAGGCGCCCAGATCGGTAAAATCCGCCGATCCACGCAGCAACAGCGCATCACGGATCGCGTTCTTCAGGTGCCCGTGCGGACTCCTCGATCGAACCGTTCTCATGCGCGAGACCGCGATTGTTGCGGCTCGGCGCCATACGATAGTGCGTGCACAACGCCTCATAGCGCACCGTCAGATCTTCTCGGGCCGCCAAGTCGAGATTGCAAAACGCCGCCGACAGGCTGTCGCTCCGGTGCTCGCGCGGCGCGCCCCCGAGCACCCACAGCGCATTCTGCAGCCCTTCGGCGAGCGCCACATAGCTCTCTCCGCCCAGGATCACATGCGCGTGCTCAAAGCCCGAACAGGCCAGTCGGAAGTGATAGAGCCGGTGATCGAGCGGGACCCCGACGATGCACACGCTCCCGGCCGCCAGCTCGGTAAAATCCGACAACCCCATCCGACCCACCTCATGGACCTGGCGGAAGATGATCTCGCGCTCCTCGCCGTTCAGCGCCCGCCAACCGCGGATCCGCCGCTCCAGCGTCCGCCGAACCCGCTCCGGCAGCGTGGGATGTCGTCGGCACAGCTCCTCGAAGATCGTGATCGGCCGAACACCGGGCGCCGCCAACAGCATCGGCACCACCTCGGCGTCAAAGAACTCGGCCAAAGGGTCCGGCCGGCGTCTTCCTCGCGGCGCCTTGGTTTGCGAGGGCAAGCGAGGGTCTTTCTCGATCCGGTAGGCCGTGGCGGCGCTGATGCCAGCCCTGGTGGCCGCCATGGGCAGTGTCTCCGTGACTCTGAGCTTCATATACAACCTCATCTGGTGATCGTTGATGTGTCGGCCGGGCATGAGGCGGGTCCTTTGCGTCAGGAAACCCCTCATCAATACCCGATCGGCGGCGATCACCGACGAGTCGACCCCAAAAGGGTCGCCCGTCCCCTGGTGCGCGGGCTATTCGGGCTACGCCCGAACACCCCGCGCACCAGGCAGCTCTCTCATCCTGATTGTCGCGCCCCTCTCACCTTGATTGTCGCGCGGCACGCTGTTGGAGCGTAACGTCGATCTGGCGATCTGCTCGCGTGTGCCACAGGGCTTTGCCGGAGATGCCCTGATGCGTCTGAGATTCGTTGCCATGGCACACCCGGAGCATCCGCTGCACCGACTGGGGCGCGAGCTGACGCTGAACGATCTGCGCCGGCATCGCCATCTGATCATCCGAGATACAGGCAGCCAAAGACGCAGCGGCAGCTGGCTCGGCGCGGAGCAAAACTGGACTGTAAGTCACAAGGCGACCTCGATCCATGCTGCCGGCTTGGGCTTGGGCTTTGCTTGGTTTCCAGAGGAAACGGTGCGTGGCGAGCTCGAACGCAATGAGCTCAAGCCGCTCCCCTTACGCGAAGGGGCCGAGCGTTGGGGTGAGCTATATCTGGTGTTCGCGGACCGCGACTATGCGGGTCCGGGAGCGCTACGCTTGGCGCATCTCATCCGCGAGCATGTCTCTGCGCAATGCCGCCTATACCCCGACACGTCCAGATCAGCGCAGCCGTAGCCCTAGTGGCCTGTAACAACCATTTATAGACTATACTGGCGTCTATGACAGACGCCATTGGACTGACGAAAGTGGAGCGTATGGAACTGGAGCGCCGAGTGGCAAGCCGGACGGGGCGCGCGGAAGACGCACGCCGTGCCCGGGTAATCTTGCTGCTGGCCAAAGGCCATACGTGGGATGAGGTGTGCGAGCGCGTGCCGTGCAGCCGCGGCTTTGTGGGCAGCTGGAACCAGCGCTTCTGCGAGCAACGCATCGCCGGGCTCTATAGTCGTCACCTGGGCCAAGTGGCCACGGTGCTGACTCCAGAGCTGGAAGCGCGGATTCTGGAGGCCACGCGCCACGCCCCGCCCGGTGCGACGCACTGGAGCACGCGCCAGCTCGGAGCGCATCTGGAAGTCTCCCATATGATGGTGGCGCGGGTGTGGCGTAAGCACGGGCTCAAGCCCCACCGGATCGAGCGCTACATGGCCTCGAATGATCCGCACTTTGAGAAGAAGGCGGCCGATATCATCGGACTGTACCTGCACCCGCCCGCGCATGCGGCGATTTTCTGCGTGGATGAGAAGACCGCGATTCAGGCGCTGGATCGCAAAGATCCGGTGCTGCCGCTGTCCCCGGGCCGCGCCGAGCGACACGGGTTCGAGTACTTCCGCCACGGCACGCTCTCGCTCTGCGCCGCCTTTAACACCAAGACCGGCGAGGTGCTGGGCAAGACCGCGCAGCGGCACACTTCGGCCGAGTTCGTCGCGTTTCTCACCGACATCGTCCTGAACCAGCCGCGTGGCAAAGAGATCCACGTGATCGCCGACAACCTCTCGGCTCACAAGAGCGCTCAGGTGGCCACATTTCTGGAAGCTCACAAGAACGTTCATCTGCACTTCACTCCGACCTACTCGTCCTGGCTCAACCAGGTCGAGCTCTGGTTCGGCAAGATCGAGCGCGATGTCATTGCCCGCGGCGTGTTCACTTCCGTCTCGGATCTGAAGAGAAAGCTCATGCGTTATATCCGTTTGTACAACAAGGCGCCCCGAACCGTGAAATGGAAGTACGCTGATCCGAGTCGGCACATCAGTGCAAAATCAGTTGTTACAGGCCACTAGTGCCATTTGTCGAGGGGACCCTCAACTTGCAACCGGAGTCTTTGCCCGCCCTGACAAGCCGAACTTGTCTACAAGGCGCGTGCCACGGCCCGCGTAAATTTGTCGACGAGTTCCGATAGCTCGGCATCAGTTGCATTGTACGGAGGCGCGATGATGATCGTGTCGCCTAGACCACCGCCCGCGTTTCCCGCGCAGGGGAAGCAGATCAGACCATCCTTGAATGCGCTCGTGCTGATTTCCTGGCTCAGACCACGCTCCTTCGAATACGGTTCCTTCGTCGTGCGATCGCGAACAAACTCTATACCAATAAAATAGCCGCGCCCGCGCACATCACCCACCTCCGCGAACCGTTCCAAGGCGCCTCGCAACGCGGCCTGGAGCGAAGGGCCACCGGTGCTTACCCGGTTAAGTAGTCCATCGCGCTCAATAATACGCTGCACCGCAAGGCCGGCAGCACAGGCGGCCGTGTGCCCGGAAAAGGTGTGTCCCGTGAGAACCGCTCCATGCGTTCGCAGGATCGCATCACCGAGTTCACGTCCATAGATCGTGGCCGCCAGAGGGATGTAACCGCCCGCCAGACCCTTCGCCACAGCGACAATGTCGGCCGTGACCTGATCGTGCTCCAACGCGCACCATGTTCCACACCGTCCGGAGCCGCACATTACTTCGTCAGCAATCAGCAGCACCTCATGGCGGTTGCATACCTCGCGGACCGCCCGCGCGTAGCCAGGGGGCGCCGGGACGACCCCACCAGCGGCGCCAACAACCGGCTCGAACACGAACGCGGCCACCGTCTCCGGACCTAAGGAACAAATGCGCGCATCAAGCTCGGCCGCCAGGCTGTCGGCCAAGTCGGCGGCTAATACGCCTGCCGGCGGCCGATAGGTGTTGGCCGCAGAAACAAATGAGACGTCCAGCAAGCTACGCGTAAACGGCTTGCGCCTTTCGGCGAATCCGGACAGCGACAGCGCGCCGAGTGTGCTGCCGTGGTAGGAGCGTTCTCGTGCGATGAATCGATGCTTTTCAGGACGCCCACACGCGTCCCAGTACTGCAGCGACACCTTCATTGCCGATTCAATGGCCTCAGAGCCGCTGGAGGAAAACACGATATGTCCGAACTGCGGCCCACATTTCTCCAGTAGCAAATGCGTAAGCTGCTCAAGGGGTTCGCTAGTAAACAAATAACGATAGCCGCAAGCCACTTGTGCGAGCTGCGCGGCTATCGCTGCGTTGACCTCACGATTTCCATGGCCGAGACAGAAGGCGGCCGGCCCGCCCGAACCGTCCAGGTAGCGTGCACCGGTCGCATCGAAAAGATAACTGCCCTCGCCGCGCACAATGCGCGGCATGCCTTCCATCTCCCATCCAATCGCACGATTTACGGTCATGGCCTATTGTCCTGCCTTTGCAACGGTCTGTTTAATACGGGGGGTCGGTCCGCAGCGGCGCTTGCGCATAACTCACTCGCGGTAGTGTGATACCGGCTCTGTCGCATGATACGTGCGAATCCGGCCACAGTTTTGAAGGTATTTGCCTATCTTTCGACGCCGGCGTCACGTCTACTTTTCCGCGCCGATCCAGTGGTTCCATAGTCCGGAACCTTTAGGTGGCACGGGATCGCCTAGGGCCTGTTAACACTATCTAAGCGCTTCGATGATAAGCGCGAAGTAGATGAAGGCGATGAAGACCAGATCGAGTTTATCGAAGCGACTAAAGATCCTCCGAAAACCCTTGAGTCGGCGGAACAGTCGTTCGATTTCATTACGGCGTCGGTACAGGGCTTTTTTGAGAACCCAGGGTTCGATCCGCCGCGGGTGCGGTGGCACGATGGGAATGAAGCCCAGATCCAAGGCCAGTTGCCGTGTTTCGTTGCCTTCATACGCACAGTCCATCAGCAGGTGGCAGGACATCGGCAGTTCGCCCAGCGAGCGCAGCAGCTCGCGGCCTTCGGGCGCATCGCCGGCCTGGCCTGGAGAGAGTGAAAATCCTATGGCGCATCGAGCACTCGCGGCAACCATATGAACTTTGGTGCTCCATCCCCCGCGCGATTTGCCGATGGCTTAGGGGCCATTTTTTTTAGCGCACCGGTGCCATCCGGATGAACCTTAATGATCGTGCTATCCAGGCTCACCGCCTCGAGCTTGATGCGGATCAATTGTTCGCGCTGCAGCTGCGCGAACAACCGATCCAGCACGCCGGCTTTCGCCCAGCGATTCATTCGCGTGTAAATCGTATGCCAATTTCCAAAGCGCTTGGGCAACGCGCGCCATTTGCAGCCGTTCTCCGCCACGTACAGAATCGCGTTAATCACTACGAGGTTCTCGTGCGAAACGTTGCCACGCTGGGTCGGAAGATAGGTTTCTATTCGAGCAAACTGAGCAGGTGTGATTTCCATGCCCTCAGTATATCACGTAGTGTTAACAGGCCCTAGTACAGATGTCGGTAAAGCATTGCTGCGGATGCAGTGTACATCCTGATTTGTGGCGCTTAACACGGCTTGAATCACGCTGGGGACGCCAACCGGTTGGGAGGGCCTAGCAGTTCGAGTCACCGCAATTCCTCCATCTGCACATACCAATTCGCAAACAGCTTTTTGCACAATGTTTTCACATTCGTAAGGCTACGGTAGTCGTCCCTGAAAAAGCCGGTTTTCGTCATTCGGTCAGGCGCATTGGAGGATAGAGTCTGTCGGGCGGTAGAGGTGGACTGGGCCGAGGATTTCAAAGGGCCAAGAAAGCCGGAGCTTTCTGAGGATGATGCGCAGGTTGTGACCGGCGGCAGCGAGGATAACATTCATGGCGTCGCCGCCGGTCCCTTTCAGGAAGTTTCGACCCAGTAGTCCATCGTGTTTGAGATGGCCGATGATCGGTTCTATGGCGTTGCGCCGTTTGATCGCGCGGCGCAGCGCTTGGGTGATGCCGCGTTTTTGTCCCGGGATGTGCACGGCAGTCGCTTCGATACCGTGACCCTTGTAGCCGCGGTCGACGAAGCAGTGTTCGGGTGCTGTGCCGGTCAGTCGTTTCACTTGCTGCAGAGCATTCTGTAATGTGTGACCGTCGTAGGGATTGCCCGGGAGCGAGGCCGCGCCGACGATGAAGTTGTCGCGTTGCGTCGCGGTCAGACTGACTTTGACGCCGAACTCATATTTCTTGTGCACCTTGCCCTTGGCGATGCACTCGACTTCTGGCGCATGGACGCTGTAGATTTTGCCGCGATCATGCCGCTGTTGAGCGAGGATCCGCGCCACCCTCGCCATCAACGCAGCACTTTGCTCTTGCACCGCCGTGCTGCGCGTGATCAGTTGACGCTGCAAATCCCGGTAGACGCGCCCCAAGTACACTTTGAGCCGACGAAGTTCGCGGCGCGCGCGACGCGACTGTCGAGCCGCCGAGTAGCGATTGTTCATGAACAAGGCTTGCTTGCCCTTGCGCGTGTAGCTTTGGCGCAGTTCGATGCGGTGGTGTCGGGACAAACGCACCAGCGCCACGCGTGCCTTGTGATACAAGCGCGCATCGGTTGGGAACGCCACCGCTTTTTCCTGCACCGTCGTGTCCACGGTCACCTGCAGGAAACTCGCAGGCTTGACTGCTCGGGTGGCCACCCCAGCGGCAATCGTCAACTTCAGAAGCTGTTCACAGCCCGAGGCGCCCAACCGCGTGCGGAAGCGCGTCATCTGCGAGGGATCGATGGGCGGTTCGTGACAAAAATATTCTTCACCGCAGAAGTACTGCCAATAGGGATTTTCCACCCAGCTCTTCACGACCTGTTCGTCCGACACACCATAGACGTGCTTCAGATAATGGAGCCCCGTCATCAGTCGGATCGGCACGCCAGGCCGCCCGGCCTCCGCGTACAGCGCCCCAAATTGATCGGCCAACTTCTGCCACTCGATCCGCTCTGCCAGCCGACACAGCTCATGGCGCAAATCCAGCAGGTTCACCAACTTCATGCGGAACAAATCGTTCTGCGGCGTCGCGGTCGGCTCGTTGGGGCGCATCAGAATCCTCCAGCAATTGCAGCCTTTTACGCCAAGACTTGCAGATTCTGACCATTATAAATCCCATTGATTCCCTATCAAACAAGCTCTTTGAGCAGTAGTGTCCCAACGTATTCGAACAGATTCATCTGGTTGCGTGATTCGATGGTATCGAGGTCGGCCGCGGAGTGCGCAAGCAGTTGATCAAGCGGGGTTCGTTCGAAGAGCATAAGGCTAAGGATCTGTAGGTTTTCATAAAGACTCGAAGGTAGGGCAAGGCGCTTTTTGACGATGGCCACGAGCACGTACACCGACACGGCGATCCAGATCTGGGACTTGACGGCGTTCTCGGAGGTGCCGAAGAACGCCTTGATGCGCAGGTGCTGCTTGATCCATTTGAAGAACAACTCGACCTGCCAGCGGCAACGATACAGCTCGGCGATGCTCAGTGGCGGCAACGTGACGTTGTTGGTCAAGAACACCAGGCGCTTGCCCGTCTTGGGGTCGCGGAACTTGATTCGGCGCAACGGCTCGGGGAAGCCCTGATGGGAATAGAAACCACTGAGCACGATCGTTTGGTCGCAGATCACACCTGTGCTTCGATCGACCGGATGCGAGTAGCGCCGCTCGGCCTTGAGGTTCGTTTTGGCGCGGGTGACAAAGAAGCTGCCCGCTTCGTGCAGGCGATGGAGCCGTGCGAAGTCGAGATAGCCCCGATCCATCACGTAGTAGGCGCCGGCCTCGGGCAAGAGTTGATCGAGGATGTTGACCTCGTGCATCTTGCCGTCGGAAATATGGATAAAACTGGGGATATTGCCGCGCAGGTCGAGCAGCGTGTGCAGCTTGACGGCGGCTTTGGTCGATCGGAACGGTGCCCACGGGAACACCGTCAGACACAGATCGATGGTCGTGGCATCGAGTGCATAGACCGTCTCGGCCAAATCCACCCCGAAGGGCTCCTTGGCATAAAGGCGGCGTGCGATGTTGATCAGGCTGTGTGCGAAGTCGGCATAGATGCGCCAGTTGCGCGTCGCATTGGCGTTGGCCAGCGTGTTGCGGGCGATGTTGCCGCGAATCCCCAAGTGATAAAGCTTGGTGGCCTGAGCGCGAAGGCACGCCTCGATGTCGCGCAGACTCTCCCGGTAGGTCAACTGCGCAAAGGCCATGCACAGGTATTGATCCAGGCACGTGAAGCTCTGAACTTTGTGATGGCCACCGTAGCGCGCTACACAACGACGGAAGGTATGGAGCGGCAAGTGATCCATCACCTGCGAGAAAACGAGCTTGCCCGTGAACATCGCTGCACTCCATGCTGAACGCCAGCACAGAGTCGCCACGGAGGCGAATCATGTTCAAGTCGGTGACAGGGCAAAACACTAGAACCTATCTCAAAATTGTTTAAGCATGATGCAGATGGCCCCGAGCTGTACAAATCCAAGGAAGTTGGCTGGGTAGTATTCCCAGCGCACGAGTAATCGGCGATGCCACTGCATCCAGGCAAAGAATCGTTCCACAATCCAGCGCCGCTCGTATCGGCGCAGCCGTCGACCGTCTTGGGTTTTTCTCTTCACGCGATTGGATTTGTGCGGAGCAATCATCTCGATGCCCTGTTCTCGCAATTGCGCATCGAGTGGATCGCTGTCGTACGCTTTGTCGCCAATCAGGTTCTCGGGCTTCGCTTCGATCATGTAAAAATCGAAACTCAGTTGCACCAACGTGACTTCGTGATGATTGGCCGCATGCGTGCTCACCGCAAGCGGCAAGCCATGACGATCCACGATTGCCATGATTTTCACGCCTTTTCCACGCTTGGTCGGGCCCACCTCATCGCCACCGCCTTTGGCCGAGCTAAAAGTGGCATCGATGTAGCATTCCGATTCATCAATCCCGCCCTGTTCGCGCAGTGTGTTCGCAAGGTCGGTGAGCACGTCGCGCAGCACCTCGGTTTGGCACCACTGCTGAAAGCGCCGATGCACGGTCTTGTAGTTCGGGTAAGCCTGCGGAAGCATGTGCCATTGCGCGCCCGTGTTAAGAATCCACAGCACCGCCTCGAGCACCCGGCGCGCCGGCACCGGCTTGCGCCCCGGACGATCATCGGGAATGCTCTCCTCCGGAAAATGCGCCCGGATTCGATCCCATTGCTCATCCGTAACATGGATCACACATCCGATTTTACGCCTCTTGATACGCTGTGCGCGATTTTGAGATAGGTTCTAG
>JBBQTF010000005.1:0-115191 GCA_038234675.1 Steroidobacterales bacterium | reverse complement strand
TCTTGCTTTGGGTGTTAAGGCGGGTGGTGATGCGATTGGCGTAAATGCTTGCGGTCAAGCATTGGGTGTGAACGCGGGCGGTCAAGCGCTAGGCGTAAATGCTGGCGGTCAGGCTTTGGGTGTGAACGCGGGTGGTCAAGCGCTAGGCGTAAATGCTGGCGGTCACGCTTTGGGTGTGAACGCGGGCGGTCAAGCGCTAGGCGTAAATGCTGGCGGTCAGGCTTTGGGTGTGAACGCGGGCGGTCAAGCCCTAGGTGTTAATGCAGGCGGGCAGGCCCTTTAGCTGGCCGGCAGTCGGCCAAATCAATTCGAATAACAGGCAGGTCCGGCGGGCATCGTACCAGCATAGCGGACATACATTCTGTAGCGCGCGGCGCCTGTTCGCGGAGATGCACTAAACACATCGCCCCGAAACCCAATACGCCCTGAGGGCGTAAAAACCACGATATTGAACTAATTGCGAGATTAGTCGCCATAGACCCGTGTACTGCATATGGTGCAGTATTTGGTCAGCGGCCAATACCAGTCATAGTTTAAGGCACGCCACAACCCATTTCCAGGCAATCGCACATTTGCCAAGAGCGTCACAAATGCCTAACGCTGGTACCTCAACAAGTTCGACACAGATTGGCCGCGAGCTCCTGGGTCCTATCGCAGCATTTCTCATCAAATCTGGACTGTCTCAAAGACAGCTCCTGACCGAATTTAGATCAGCGCTCAGTCACGCCGCGGGTTCTAAGTTGAAAGTGACGCACATGAGAATAGGAGAAGAGGCGTCCAGTATTGTTAATCGGTGGCTTAGAGATCCAATGTTCCTTAACAGCGCTGGCCGGCCCGCGGATTTATCATTAAAGGGAGCGCGTAGCATTACAGCTCTGGTGAGAGCGAGCCGCGTAATAGTGTCGCCAAAGGTGGCACTGAGTATGTTAATCGAATTTGGGATCGTTAGAAATGTTGCGCCCGGGAAATACAGGTTAGTCCGAAGATTGGTAGATTTTGGCCACTCAGATTATCTTCCATTTGAACCTAATTTTAGGTTTCTCGTTGATGCAACTAAAGTTTCAACTAACAGATTGAGAAACCCTAAGGGCACGCCTGGCCTATTTTGGCAGTGCGCTGACAATCCAAGAATCGACGCCCGACATGCGGGCGACTTTCTCCGGTTTGCACAAGAACGGTCCCTATCTTTCATGCATGAGATAAATGACTGGCTGGACGAGCACGAAGACAAGCGGTTGCACTCTAGAGACCAGAAGGTTCGCTTAAAACGCCTAGGAATCGGATTGTTTGGTATATACCGGTAAACCGATTCGCAGCTGCCGTTTAGATAATAAATGCGAGCTAAAAACCCGCCGGTTCGCTCTACCTTAACCGCACATCAGCGCGATATTGGTGCACTTGCTCAAGCCTTAATACCGGTTGCGCAACTGTGCATGAAGAGCGGTATGGGTGCAGGGGAGCTGCAAATAGCAGTCAAGATAGCGTGTATCAGCGTAGCCGCCGAGAGCGCGAAACTTGGTAATCGATTGAACAATTCCAGAATAGCAGCCGCGACGGGACTGACACGCAAGGAGGTTCGAACGTTGTTTGGACTGGTGAAATCCGGGGGAGTTGCAGCTGGAAAGGAAGTTGCCAAGCAACGTACTACTCGAGTGTTACATGGATGGCGGACGGACCCAGAGTTTCTCGACGGGCACGGGAGTCCGCTTCCATTGGTCATTCGTGGCCCGGGGGTGACCTTCCACGCGTTGGTGAGGCGGTACGCAGGTGACGTTACACCGATTTCCGTACTTAACGAATTAAAGCGGACCGGTTCCGTATCCATTATCAGCAATGGCAGGGCCGCAGTGCGCAAGACTACTCCTCGGGTGAAGGGGTATGGCTCTGAAGTTGTCGCGGAAGTTGCACATCGATTAACAGATTTCGGCGCTACGCTAGTGGGCAACATTGAACATCCGGAAACGCCTACATTTTTTGGGTTTAATGAGATTCTTGGGCTCTCTCCTGATGAAGCTGCTTTGTTTCAAGTCACTTTTTCGGATCGCGCGGCGTCGCTCGTCGACAGCGTAGATCGATGGCGAACAGGGCAGGCGCAACTCCGCTCTAAGGCGAGAAATAAAGATAATTCCGGGGTGAGGGTGGGCTTGGGCGTGTTTCTCGTAAGACAGCAGCGGATCCCGAGTGAGGTGGCCGCTAAGCGGACTATCGTAAAAGGATCGCTTCGGCGGCGGGTCAACCGGTAGCAATCGCCAATTCGTTTCGTAGTTCTTTCCGCAATATCTTGCCGACGTTGGTCTTTGGCAGCTCGGTGCGGAAGTAGATGTGACGGGGCATCTTATAGCCCGTCAAATATTTATGGCAATGCTCCATTAGCGCCTCAGCCGTCAATGCCGGATCTTTCTTCACCACAAATATCGCTACGGTCTCACCGGATTTTGCATCCGCCTGTGCAACCGCCGCTACTTCGGAAACTCCGGGATGGTGGGCGACCACGTCCTCGACTTCATTCGGAAACACTTTGAAGCCGGAGACTATGATGATGTCCTTCTTGCGATCCTCGATGAAAACGTAGCCGCGCTCATCCATCCGGCCGATGTCACCGGTGCGCAGCCATCCGTCTGGGAGCATGACCTTCGCAGTCTCCTCAGGCCTTTGCCAGTAGCCGCGCATCACTTGCGGGCCCCGCAGGCAAATTTCGCCGACTTCGCTAATGCCCAGCTCTTTTCCATCGTCGTCGCGAATGCTAATTTCCGTCGACGGTAATGGCAACCCAACCGCTCCGGTGAAGGTCACGCCCACCAGGGGATTGACGCACCCCGCCGGCGAGGCCTCCGTAAGACCCCAGCCCTGCGTAACCTCGCACCCTGTCACTTGCTTCCATCGCTCGGCGACTGCACGTTGGACGGCCATGCCACCACCGACGGTCGCAACCAGTTGGGAGAAATCAAGCGAATCAAAACCCGGTGTATTCATCAGCGCATTGAATAAGCTGTTGACCCCCATAAAAAACATCGGCGGATGGGCGCGCAGCTCCTTCACGAAACCCTTGAAATCTCGGGGATTGGGAATCAGATGGCCCGCGCCCCCCAGCGAAGTGAACAGCAGGCAATTCGCGGTCAGTGAAAAGATATGGTAAAGCGGAAGGGCGCAGACATACCTGGTGTTATCCAGCGCCACCTGTTCGAACCAGGCGCGAGACTGCAGCACATTCGCGACCATGTTGCCGTGAGTGAGCATTGCCCCCTTGGATACGCCCGTGGTACCGCCGGTG
The DNA here is from genome assembly GCA_038234675.1 of Steroidobacterales bacterium. Lineage (GTDB taxonomy): Bacteria > Pseudomonadota > Gammaproteobacteria > Steroidobacterales > Steroidobacteraceae > FEN-1191. The sequence continues at coordinate 111,920 of JBBQTF010000005.1, read as the reverse complement.
TATTGCAGATAGGCAATGTCTTCATGGCTGACGGTCACAGGTTTGAGCGCATTGGGCGCACTGCGCAATATCGCTTTCAATGAGTGTGCCACCGCGATTGTCCAGTCCGGGACCTTGCGTTGCACGTAACGCAATACGAAATTGACCAGCGTACCCTTGGGAAAAGCAAGCAGATCACCCACCCCCGTCACGATTACGTGGCGCACCGCCGTGGTTGGTAATGCCTGTTGCGCGATCGAGGCAAAGTTCTCGAGCACCACCAGCGCTACGGCGCCCGAATCGCGCAGCTGGTACTCGAGCTCCCTTTCGGTGTACAGCGGGTTCGTGTTGACTACGGTGAGGCCGGCGCGCAACGCGCCGCACATCACGACGGGGTACTGCAATATATTAGGGAGCATGACCGCGATTCGGTCGCCTTGCTTCAGGCCCTGAACTTGTAGCCAGGCACCGAAGCGTGCGGATAATCGATCGAGTTCGGCGTAGCTAAGCCGACAATCCATCTGCAGGTACGCGATCCGGTCTGCGAATTTCTTGCAGCTCATCTCGATCAGCGCCTTTAAAGACGAGTATTCGTTCGGATTGATGTCCGCGGGGGTGCCCGGCGGGTACTGCTTTAGCCAGATTCTGTCCATCCCCTCGCCCCCCGCCGGGTGACCGGTCGTTTTAGAGTTAGCGCTTGCGCAAGAGTGGCTTGAGCACAGGCCAAACATTATCCAGCACAATGGCCTGCCCGCGCTCATTGGGGTGCAAGCCGTCGGCTTGCATCAGCGCCGCGTGATCGGCGACGCCTTCGAGTAAGAACGGCACCAGCGTGGCGCGGTGGCGGTGTGCTAAGTCAGGAAATACAGCGGCGAACCCCAGTGTGTATCGCTCGCCGTAGTTTGGCGGCATGCGCATGCCCAGCAGGAATACGGCGCGATTGTTGGCCGCAGCCAGTGACATAATGGCCTCGAGGTTTGCACGCGTGGTCTCTAGCGGCAGGCCGCGCAAACCGTCGTTAGCCCCAAGCTCCACGATGACGATTGTCGGCGTGTGGGCGGACAACACGTGTGGGAAACGTGCCAGGCCGCCGGTAGTGGTCTCCCCGCTGACGCTGGCATTCACCACCTGGAATCCGTACCCTTCACGCTGCACGCGGTTCGCCAGCAGACTTACCCAGCCTTTATCGACCGCGACGCCATAACCGGCGCTGAGGCTGTCCCCGTACACCAAGATCAGTGGTTTCTGGTGCGGCGCACCGGGCGCCGCCGATGCAGGCCACGCAAACCACAGGCATACCAGGATGACGATGGACCGTGACATTGTTCTTTGCGCCGAGCGAGTGAGCAAGCAGGTTAGCAGCCCCGAGGGCCCGCTGACCATCGTGCGTGAGGTTTCCTTTGCCGTACGCGCTCGCGAGAGCGTGGCCATCGCCGGCCCCTCCGGAGCTGGCAAATCCACGCTGCTGGCGCTACTGGCCGGACTCGATACGGTCAGCTCGGGCAAATTATGGCTCGCAAGCGCGGATCTGACGACACTCGACGAAGACGGTCGGGCGCGCCTGCGCGCGCAGCACGTCGGATTTGTGTTCCAGTCCTTTCACCTGGTGCCGGCGTTGACGGCTCTGGAAAATGTCATGTTGCCGCTTGAGCTGCGTGGCCGGTCCGACGCGCGAGCGCGTGCAATCGAAATTCTCGGGCGCGTGGGCCTCGCGGCGCGCGTTGGCCACTATCCGCGTCAGCTCTCGGGCGGCGAACAACAACGAGTGGCGATGGCGCGGGCAGCGGTGGGTGACCCCACAGTGCTGTTTGCTGACGAGCCTACGGGAAATCTGGATACCGTGACGGGCGAGCGCATCATCGAACTGCTATTTGAGCTCAACGCCGCCGCACAGACCACGCTGGTGTTGGTCACGCACGATGCGGCGTTGGCGGCACGTTGCGGGCGGGTGCTACGAATGGACAGCGGGACGCTGGTGTAGTCATGCGCATGCTGCTCATGGCCCTGCGATCGCTACGCCGTGAGTGGCGCTCGGGCGAGTTGGCGGTCCTTTGGATCTCAGTGGCCGTAGCGGTGGCGGCACTCACGGGCGTCGGCTTTCTGGTCGATCGTATTGGCCGAGCGGTGCAGTCCCAGGCCAATGAAGTGCTTGGAGCCGACGCGCGTCTGGAATCGCCCGAAGTATTGGGCTCCGAGCTGCAACAACATGCCCAGGCTCTGCAGCTGCGTACTGCGCGACTGACCACCATGCTTTCGGTGGTGTACAACGGCGATACCAGCCAGCTCGCCAATATTCGCGCGGCCAGTGCCTCATACCCACTGCGCGGTACGCTTACCGTGGCGGGATCACCCTTTGGGCTGGGCGCCAAGGTGCGCGGGATCCCCGCGCCCGGTGATTGCTGGCCCGATTCCAGGTTGTCGGCGGCGCTTGGGGCGGGTGTGGGGTCCACTCTGAGCGTGGGTGCGCGGTCGCTGCGCGTCAGCCGAATTCTCATCGGAAGGCCCGACCAGGGTTCAACGTTTGTGGAATTTGCACCAGCGCTCCTCATCAACGACGGCGACCTGGCGAGCACGCGCTTGGTGCAGCCTGCGAGCCGCATGCAGTACGACCTGCTTCTGGCTGGTAACCCCGAAGCCATTGCCTCTTACCAGAGCTGGTTCAAGGGGCGCGCACGGCCTGGCGAGAAGTTGGAGACGGTTGCCGATGCGAGCCCCCAGATCGGTGAAGCCGCACGGCGCGCCGGCCGATTTCTGGCCCTCGCGAGCGTGGTAGCGGTGTTGCTGTGCGCCGTCGCTGTAGCGATGAGCGCGCGGTCCTACCTCGCTAGGCATCTCGATGCTGTCGCCCTGATGAAAACTCTTGGCGCGCAGCGTCGCTTCATCCTCGGGGTGCATGCTTCCCAACTGCTGATACTGGCGATCGGGGCAACGCTGGTCGGCTCCCTAGGCGGTTGGCTGACCCAGCTTTGGCTGCTGCGCGCCTTGGCCGGGTTCTTGCGCGCCGACCTGCCGCCAGCCGGCTGGGTCCCGGTAATTATTGGGCTCGTGGTCGCGGTAGCCATGCTCGCCGGCTTCGCGCTCCCCTCACTGCTGCAACTGACGCAGGTCCCGGCCCTGCGCGTGCTGCGCCGGGATACCGGGCCCCCGCCGCTGCGCCTGTGGCTGGCGCTTGCACCGGCGGTCCTGGCCGTCATCGGCATCATCTACGGAACGCTCGGACAATGGAGCCTGAGCCTGTCATTTATGGGCGCACTTACCGCCACAATTGCAGTTCTGGCCGCAGGCGCTTGGGGACTGGTGCAACTGGCTGAGCGGGTGCGCGGCGGGGCGAGCCTCGCCCTGCGCCAAGGACTCGCCAATCTCTCACGCCGTCGGATCGACAGCATGGTGCAGGTGGTTGCCTTTGGCCTCAGCATCACGCTGTTGCTGGTGCTCACCACATTGCGGCGCGATCTGATCCATGACTGGCGCGCAACGCTGCCGCCAGGCGTGCCGAATTATTTCTTTGTCAACATCCCGGCCGATCAGCGTGAGAACTTCCGCGACGCGCTCGAGGCGAGCGGTGCGAAACCGGAGCGCATGCTGCCGATGGTGCGCGGGCGACTGACCTCGATCAATGGCGTTGCCATCGGGGAGATTCCCAAGCATAGCGACATGGCCGAGCGCGAACAAAACCTCACCTGGTCGATGGAATTGGGCGATGACAATCGGATTACCGCCGGCCACTGGTGGACCGCGAACGATATGGGGAAGCCGCTGGTATCGCTGGCGAGCGAGTTCCAGGAATCGCTGGGCCTGAAGCTCGGTGATCGGCTCATGTTCGATGTCGCCGGCGAGCGCATCGAAGCGCGCGTGGCGAGCTTTAGGAAAGTGAAATGGGACAGCTTTCGCCCTAATTTCTTTATCGTGTTCCCGCCCGGCTTGCTCGACTTCGCGGCCGGCAGCTACATGACCAGCGCACGCTACCAGCCCGTGGGCGGGGGCGGGCTCACCGCTCTGGTGCGCCGTTTTCCGAGCGTGTCGATATTCAATGTCGGCGATTTGCTCGCCCAGGTGCGCGCAGTCATCGACAAGGCGGCCACCGCGGTGCAAAGCGTGTTCGCCTTTACGCTGTTGGCCGGAATCACGGTGCTGCTCGCCGCGGTGCAGTCCAGTCGCGATGAGCGGCGCTATGAAACGGCCATTTTAAGGGCGCTGGGCGCGGGACGTCGCCTGCTGCTTGGCAGTACATTGGTGGAATTTGCGGGGCTCGGGCTGTTGGCCGGAGTGCTTGCCGCGACCGTGGCGGCGTTCGGCGGGCTGCTGCTCGCACGGGAACTGGAGCTGCACTACCACTTCGATGCCCTGATGTGGCTTACGGGTGTCGTGACCACCGTAGTAATCATGGCCGTCAGCGGCTGGCTGGCCATGCGGCCGGTGCTCAACAAACAGCCCAGATCCGTGCTCAATTGAGCGCGATCTAGTGGACGAGGCCTACCGTGATCCAGGCTTGAGCGATGGCGTCGCCGTGTAGCGTGAGGGCCTCGATCGCAAATTGATACACGCCCGGTCCGAGCGCCGTGGTGTTCAAGGACAGGCGCAGATCTCCATTGGAGTCACGCAGCATGTAATTGATGACCGCAACGCGACCCTGATCCTGGCGATCGATGGTGACGCGAAAGGCGGTGAATTTTGACCACGACATGTCGATCTTCAAGTCCGCCATCTGCGCGCTGCCGCCGCCGACCACAATGGCCGGGCGACCCGAGGGCGCGGTGCGGCTCGGTATCAGCCGCGTGGTGCGAGTACTGGTTGCGGGCTCAAGCGGTTGCTCCGCGACCTGATGGTGCAGGGCGTTGATCGTTGCATCACGCCCGGAAAGCTTGCCTGCGAAAACTATAGCGGCAATGCCGGCCGCGATGGCCAACACGGCCACGGCAATCAAGACCGGGAGCCGCTCCCACCACGCCCGCGGCTTAGCTTCCCAGGGCAGCGCAACACCGCCCGCTTCGAGCAATCGCAGCGCCGAGTGGACGCGCTCGGCCATCCCCAGTTCCTGGATAAATTCCGGATGCTCGCGGCAGTAGCGCTCAAAATCATGGGTCCCGCGGATCGGCAGGCGCCCAGCGATGTAGCGTTCGGCAATCTGGTTGCGCAGTATGAATTCGCGATCCATTTCTACGGACGGCGGTATCACGGGAATGCTTTGCGTGGCGCTCACAGCAGGCGGCGGCGGCACGTAGGCGGGCGACCCCTCCTTGGTGGGCGGCGGCGTAATCAGCGGTGCGGTACGCATCTTGGGTTCGGTTATGCCATAAAATCGCTGTTGAGAGTATCGTGCCTCGTGCCGGGGCAGCCACGTGGGCGATGGATCACAGTTCCGGGCCGCATTCGGCATCGTGCGAACTGGGTCGCACTTTTCAGTCCACGCGGGTCACACTTTCGGGCCGCCCGGCGGCGACGCTTGCGGAGCTTGAGGCATGAATAATTGGAAGCTGGCTGTGGTGCTCGCTTGCGGCGCGGGCTGCTGTGCGCCGTGGCCTTGCGTGGCGCTCCCCGATGAGTCGGCGCTCACGATCTACAGTTCACAGCAACCAGGGGCGATCGCGGCGGATTTTTACCGGCCGGTTCCCGGCACTGCCTCGCCTGCGGCCGCCTCGGTACCAGGCTACGCGCTGGTACGCCAGGATCGCGACGTGCAAGTCGCATCCGGACGTTCCAGCCTGCGTTTTACCGACGTGGCCGGGCTCATTGACCCGACGACTGTGACATTTTCGGTCCCCGCAAACCCGGGCGTGCGCGTCATCGAACAGAACTTCCAGTTTGACCTGGTCAGTACTGGCAAGCTGCTGCTGCGCTATCTGGACCGGCCGATCACGGTGGAACGAAGCATCGGCAACGAGACGGCAACGGTGAAGGGCACGCTATTGTCAGCGGCCGACGGATTGGTTTTGCGTGCCACTGATGGCACCGTGTACGCCCTGAATGGCTATTCGGCGCTGAAGTTTTCCGAGTTGCCCGGCGGCCTGATCACCCAACCCACTCTGGTGTGGGAACTTGATTCCGCCGTGTCCGGGACTCAGCGCGCGCGCGTGACCTACCAGACCGGGGGCATCACGTGGTGGGCCGACTACAACGCGCTATACAACGAAGGCCGCAGCGCCGGTGGCGGTACGCTTGACCTGTCGGCGTGGGTCAGCATCATCAACCAGTCCGGCACCTCTTATAAGGATGCCCGCCTCAAGCTGGTGGCCGGAGACGTCAACCGGGTGCAACCGACGCCGCGACGCCTGGCCTACGCTCCCATGGCCAAAGCTGCGATGGCCGAGGACAGCGCCGTTTTTGTCGAAAAGCCCTTCGATGAATTTCATCTATACACCCTTGGACGCACCACGACGCTGCCGAACAATTCAACCAAGCAGCTGGAGCTGTTCCAGGCGGCACGGCAGGTGCCGGCCCGACGCCTGTTGATTTATGACGCGCTGGGCGCCCAGTCCTTTGACGAACCCTTTACCGAGCGCGATCCGGGTTTTGCCGGCAATACCAAGGTCGCCAGCTACCTGGAATTCCGTAACGATTCCAGCTCCGGATTGGGCATACCTCTGCCGGCCGGTCGAGTGAGGGTCTCACGCATGGACAGCGCGGACGGCAGCGCTGAATTTATAGGCGAGGATGCGATTGACCACACTCCGAAGGACAGCACCGTAAAGTTGAAACTGGGTAACTCCTTCGACGTTACCGGTGAGCGGCGCCAGGCGGACTATAAGGTGGATACTCGAACGCGCTGGCTCGAAGAGGAAATCGAGATAACCCTTCACAACCACAAGGCGCAGCCGGTTGATGTGCAGGTCCGGGAACCAATGTATCGCTGGAGTAACTGGCAGCTGCTCGCGCATTCCCCGGAATACCACAAGGACAGTGCGCAACTCATACACTTTGACGTGACGGTGCCCAAGGACGGCACCGCGCTAGTGCGCTATCGCGTGCATTACAGCTGGTAGGCCGTGGGCGAACCCCGAGGACGCCGCCGGGAGCGCGGGCTATGACCCTATGGAGGTAATGCGAGGCGGGGGCGCCGGGAGCCGAAGGCTACGAAACCAGTTGCAGCACTATGGCCTCGTCGGTCGCGGTGGCGGCGCTTGCTTCGGCGGGGCTGACCGGGTCAAGGTAGTCGAGGCCCGCCACGGCCAGCCAGCGCCCCGCGGCGGCGTTATCCACGCGCTTGGCGACGCAATGGATTCCCAGCACCCGCGCGATGTGGGTGCAGGCCGAGAGCAAAGCGCGCGGAAAGCGCTCGTGCATCGCCTCACTCGTCAGCTCGGCACTGAGCTTGAGCATTCGTATGCTCTTGCTCCTGAGCAGCAGCAGTGCCGCCTCGTTGAGTTCGAAGTCATCGAGGACCACTCGGCAGCGGTGCTGATCGCACAGTTCTAGCAAAGGTTGCAGGGCTTCGGGCTCAACGCTCCACGCCGCGGCGGGCACGACCAGCATCACCGTGCCATCATCCAACGGGTTGCGGATCAGGCTGGCGGCCATGCGGCTGGCAAATCCGCTATCGAGCGCGGCGGCGGCGGAGATCGGTACCGCAAAGCTGGCCGGCTTGGCCTGATACTGGTCCCGCTTTTGCCAGAGCCAGTCCACGACGTGTTCGAAAACTGCAGCGTCATGCTGAGCGCTCACCGGATTGATGACCACCTCGTAGCGGCGCGTACCACTGCCGGACTGGAGGCGAATGTATTTACGCGCGCGTACCGGCGTGAGTTCGGGCAGACCGAGCGGCAAATTATCATCGCGAGCCAGAGGCAGAGCCGACTGGCTGCTGGTCTTGTACGTATGCGGGGCGAGCAGCGCGCTGTATCGGTGCAGCAACGCGTGAAGGGCGGGCGTGAGCACGCGCTCGTCATCCACGGCGCCGCGCTCCACGAATGCGCACAGCACGCCTATGCAGTTTGCAAGCGGATCGCGTGCGGCCACAAACAGTGCTCGCCGCCCATCCTCGAGCTTGCGGTGGATGTGCTCGCGATACGGTTCGAGCGCGAACACATCAAGGGCTGAGAGCACGAAACTGTGTTCGTCAGGGCCGACCGTCCCGGCACTGAGCCACAACGTGTCGCCGATCGAATCGTGCAAGGATATGGCCTGGGGTCGCCAGGCGCCCAGCACTTCGAGCAGCGCCTGACCCAGGTCGTCCGGAATGGGCCGGCGCGGGGCGCGGCAGCCCATTTTCTCAGACATCTTGGACATAGCGCCTATGATGGAAGATCGTTGGGGCCGCCACCGTGACGCCACTCGCGTTCCGCCGCGAAGCCAGGGATTTCAGTAGACTTGTCATGTTGTCATATTGTGGCGTCACCTGAGGCCGGAGGTGCTTGCGTGTATCGCGCTCCCGTCGATGACCTTCGTTTTACACTCGAACATCTGCTCGATGCCGGGCAACTGTCGCAATTGCCGCTGTACCGGGAATTTTCCATAGAGCTGGCGGCGGCGGTGCTTGAGCAGGCCGACCATTTCGCGACCGGGGTGCTCGAGCCGGTCAACCAGCAGGGCGATCGCCTCGGTGCCACCTGGACCCCCAAGGGCGTGAGCGCAGCGCCGGGATTCGCCGATGCCTATCGACAGTACGTGGCCGACGGGTGGCCGCAGCTGGGCATCGGCTCCGAACACGGCGGCCAGGGAGCTCCTTTCGTGCTGGTCAGCGCGGTGGAGGAAATCTGGTACGGCGCCAACATGGCTCTGATGCTTTGCCCGATGCTCTCGCGTGGGGCGATCGAGGCCTTGCACCTGGTCGGATCAGAGGAGCTGAAGAAAACTTTCCTCCCCGAGATGATCAGCGGAAACTGGGCCGGCACCATGGTGCTGACCGAAGCGCAGGCGGGATCCGATCTTGGCGCGATCCGCACGCGCGCCTCGCCGACAGGGGATCACTACCTGCTCTCGGGTCAAAAGATTTTCATCAGCTACGGTGATCACGATATGACCGAGAATATCGTGCATCTGGTGCTGGCACGCATTGAGGGCGCGCCGCCGGGCGTGAAGGGGCTGTCGCTGTTTCTGGTGCCGAAATTCATGCTCGACGCCCATGGCAAGCCCGCACAGCATAACGACGTGCACTGTGTGTCGATCGAACACAAGCTCGGCATACACGCGAGCCCCACTTGCGTGCTGGCCTTCGGCGCGGAGACCGGGGCCGTAGGCTATCTGGTGGGGGAGGCGAACCGCGGGCTCGAGTGCATGTTCATCATGATGAACGCCGCGCGATTATCGGTGGGCATCCAGGGCATCGGACTGGCCGAGCGCGCCTTACAACAGGCGAGCGCGTGGGCGCGCGGCCGGGCGCAGGGACGGCCGATCGGCTCGCACAGCGGCGCGGCGCTTCCGATCACTTACCACCCGGATGTGCGCCGGCTGCTGTTGAACATGCGCGCGGGCGTTGAAGCCATGCGCGCACTCGCCCTGTACGCGGCGCTGCAGCTGGATCTGGGGCGCGCCGCGGCCGACCCGGCGCAACGCAGCGCTGCACTGCTTCGCGGTGAACTGCTGATACCGATCATCAAGGGCTGGGGCACGGAGTACGGGACTGAACTGGTCTCACAGGGTCTTCAGGTCCACGGTGGCATGGGGTACATCGAGGAAACCGGCATCGCGCAGACGCTGCGCGATGTGCGCATTACCACGATATATGAGGGAACGACCGCGATTCAGGCAAACGATTTGTTGGGTCGCAAGCTCGCTCGCGACGGCGGCGCCGCCATGCGGGCGCTGCTGTCGGATCTGGAGCTGGAACTAAACGAGCGCCAGGGCGAGTCCGACGCGGGAGATTTATCCTTCGTGCTGGGCGCGGCGCGCGAGGGCATCAGTGAGCTGCGCGCTGCAACCGATGCGCTGCTCGCCTCCTTAGGCGCGGCACCGGAAGCGGCCTACGCCGTTGGCGTCCCGTACCTGCGGCTGTGCGGAGTCACGCTGGGTGGGTGGCTGATGGCGAGGGCCGCACGCATCGCCGCCCTACACCTGGCGAAAGCCGCCGGGCATTCCCGCTGGCGGTCGAAGTTACAGAGCGCGCGCCACTACGCAGCGCAGACCCTGCCCTTTGCGCTTTCCCTCTCGCGCACGGTACGGAGCGGCGGCGCCTCAGTCGCCGCCGCCGATGTGGAGCTGCTCTAGTTCTGCCTAGGAGTCTGCGCGGCAGACGAAGTTTAAAGCGCCGAGGGCCGCGGACGGCCGCCCGCTGAGCGGTTGGGCGTGCGGTGCCCAGGATGGCCTGCGATGCGGCGGCGCAGGTAACAGGTCAATGGGCGGTATGTTCTTCATCTCAAGGCCGCCATTGTGGCCATGCGCCGCAAGTTCAGCGCGGCACACACCAGTTTGAACTCACAGCGCACCTTCTCGGCGCCCCGAAAACTGAACTGCCGGAAGCCGACGATGTGTTTGATCCAGGCGTTGGGCGCTTCGACAATCGCTTTGCGCCGCCGATACTGTGCGCTGCCCGCGGGAGTTTCGAGCTTGAGCGCCATGGCGGCGCTCAGCGGCAGCGCGTCGGACTTGAGAGTGACCTGACGCTGGCCCTCACGCCCGAGCGCCACGATCAGCTCGGTGGCGGAATCCCTGAGTTGCACCAGTGTGGCTTCGCTCCGGTACCCGGCATCGGCCAACACGACTTGGGGTGCCGCACCGGTATTGCGTTCGACCGCCGCGATCAGGGCGGGCAACTCTCCGACATCGGCCGCGCACTGGGTTAACTCGGCTGCGACGATGATCTGGGCCTGCGCATCCACGGCGGTCTGGCCGTTATAGCATTGCTGGAACCCCGCGCTGGTGTTCATGATGCGGCTGTCCGGATCGGTGAAGTTGTCCTGGGCCTTTGCGAGGGGCTCACCCAAGGGGCGCTTGAACGCGGGCCCGGCTTTCTTCTGGCCACCGCTTCCGGGTGGCGTGTCATCCCCGGGACGGCGTCCGTGCTGGGTATCGGCCTCTCGCTGCCGCTCTCGCAAGCGTGCCTGGGCGGCGCGGATCACCGCCAAGCGCTGTTCGCGACGCGCAATCTCGGCCGGAATATCCAGCTCCGGTTCATCCTCCTCGGCCTGGTCTTCACGCGCGGCACGCGCCAGGAGCGCATCGATCTGCCCCCGCAGCTCGACTTCACTGGCCTGCATCCGCGCGTAGCTCATCGCTTTGTGCTTGCTCGCGTTGGCCCGCAGCTTGGTGCCATCGACCGCAATCGTGCCGAGCTTCACCAGCCCGCACTCGCGCGCCAACTGCACCACCTGCACGAACAGCTCGGCCAACTCCTTCAGGTGCAGAGCGCGAAAATCACAGATCGTGCGGTGCTTGGGGAAATTACCGGCCGCCAGCACCCGAAACGCCACATCCTCGTGCAGCTTCCTGGCGATCTTGCGCGAGGAGAACACCCCCGTCGCGTAGCCATACACCAAAATCTTGACCATCATGACCGGATGAAAGGGCTGATTGCGCGAACCTCCCTCTTCGTAGCGGGCGTAAAAGGCCCGCAAATCCAGCGCCTCAATCGTCTCGCTGATGTACTGGGCCAGGTGATCCTCCGGCAACCACTCGCGCAGCGAGTGCGGCAGCAGCAGATCCTGGTTCGGTTCGTACGGCAGATAACTCGTTGGCATAGCTCATTTTACCGCCTACACTCATCCTATGCCGCTTCACTTGAACGCCTCAATCATCTTCTGCCGCGCAGACTCCTAGCCGATCGTCATCAGTTTTGCATTGCCGCCCGCGGCCGCGGTGTTGGTGCTGATGGTGACCTCGGCAAGCAGCAGTTCGAGCACATAGTCCTCGCTGCCGGCGGCGAGCCCAGCGCTGCTGGTGCCTTGCACATTGATAATGGGTCCATCAAGCCGGGCTGCGAGCCGGTTCAACTGCCCCAATGTCTCCTGGTCCCCGGCAAAGAGCACCGCGGCAATGTTCTGCGCAGATGGCCAATCGCGCACCGTGTCGATGCACGCGGCAATTGCGCGGGGCAGGTCCGCGAGCGTACGCGCCGCCGGATTTGAAGCCTCGAGTATCGCGCGATTGCCGGTGGCCAGGATCGCGCCCAGCTGCAGCAGAGTCGCCGTTTCCATGTCGGCGAGCGCCACGACCCGGCCGCGGGGCTTGAGCAGGTAGACATTTCGCTCCCCGACCGGACCGGGCAACTCCTGCAAAGCGCCAACATTTGAACGCGCCATGTATTGTGCGACACGCGCGGCAACCGCCGCGTGGCCGTGCGCCTCCAGGAATTCTTGGTACGCGAGCGTTACTGGCCGCTGCGTGAGCGCCTGCGCCTTGGGGGCGCTGGCAAGCGGCCGCTGGTCCTTGGCCGGCGCTGCGAGCAGCCGATGCAGGTACAAGGGTCCGCCCGCCTTCGGGCCGGTTCCCGACAAACCGTGGCCGCCGAATGGCTGAACGCCAACCACCGCGCCGATGAGGTTGCGATTGACGTAGATATTTCCGGCGCGGATTCGCTCGCTTACCGTGGCGATGGTTTCGTCGATGCGCGTGTGCAGCCCAAAGGTGAGCCCATAGCCCGTATCGTTGATGGCGTCGATCAGTGATTCAAGATCTGCGCGCCGGAAGCGCAGCAGGTGCAGCACGGGCCCGAACACTTCGCGTTTGACGTCGGCGATGCCCGCGATCTCGATGAGAGTCGGTGGCACAAAGGTGCCGCGCGCGGCCGACACCGGCAGTGGCAGCTGCTCGATGGCGTGGCCGGCCTTGCGCATGGACTCGATGTGCGAGTCGATATTCTGGCGCGCTTCCTCCGAGATCACAGGGCCCACGTCGGTCGCGAGCCGGTCGGGGTTGCCGACGCGAAGCTCACGCATGGCGCCCCTGAGCATCGTGCGCACACGCTCGGCGATATCTTCCTGCACGCACAGTATTCGCAGTGCCGAGCAGCGCTGGCCCGCGCTGTCGAATGCCGAGGCGATGACATCGGCCACCACCTGTTCGGGCAAGGCCGAGGAATCCACGATCAGCGCGTTCTGCCCGCCGGTCTCGGCAATCAGCGGAATCGGCATGCCCGATGGCGTCAGCCGACCAGCGAGCTGGGTGTGGATCAGACGCGCGACCGCGGTGGATCCGGTGAACATCACCCCGCAAACCCGGTGGTCCGCAACCAGCGCAGCGCCAACCGCGCCGGCGCCGGGCAAAAATTGCAGCGCGCCACGCGGGATGCCAGCCTCGTGCAGAAGCCGCACCGCGGCCGCGGCGATGAGTGGAGTTTCCTCGGCGGGCTTGGCCAGTACAGGGTTGCCCGCGGCCAGCGCCGCGGCGACCTGACCCACGAAAATGGCTAACGGGAAATTCCACGGAGATATGCAGACCACGGGGCCCAGCGCACGGTGCGTGTCGTTGTGGAACGAGGAGCGCACCTGGGCACCGTAGTAGCGCAGGAAGTCCACCGCCTCGCGTACCTCCGCTACGGCATTGGGCAAGGATTTCCCGGCCTCGCGCACGATCAAGCCCAGCAGCGTCGGCGTACTTTCGAGCAGATCCGCGGCGCGCCACAGCGCCGCGGCCCGCTCGCCAGGCGCCGTGGCCGACCATTGGGGTAATGCGGCCAGTGCCTGTTCGCAGGCGCTGTCCACGTCGTGGGGCCTGGACTCGACCACGTAGCCGACGACATCGTGACGGTCGGCAGGGTTGATGACCGGTCGGCCGACTCCGGCGGTCGTTGCGTTGGCCGTTGCGACCTTTGTGCTGATCACCGGTACGGCCCGGTAACTGATGTTGCTAGCGCCCGGAAGCACCGCGGCCAGCGCCGCCAGCTGTCGTTCGCTGGCGAGGTCCATTCCGGCGGAATTGCGGCGCTCGGCGCCGAAGAGTTGCGCTGGCAAATCAATCTTCGGATGCGGAGCGCCCAATGGCGTGAGCGCGCGCGCGAGGGTCACGGGATCTTCAATCAGATCCTCGATCGTGACCTCAGGGTCGGCGATGCGGTTAACGAAGGATGTGTTCGCGCCGTTCTCGAGCAGCCGCCTGACCAGATAGGCGAGCAGGGTTTCGTGGCTGCCCACCGGCGCATAGATGCGGCAAGGCCGGCGAAGCTTCTGCTCACCGACCACTTCCTCGTACAGCGGCTCGCCCATCCCATGCAGGCATTGGAATTCGTACTGGCCGGCGTAGAAATTGCCGCCGGACAGTTTCATCACGGTGGCCAGGGTGTGCGCGTTATGCGTGGCGAACTGCGGGAACACCGCATCCGGGGCGGCCAGAAGGCGGCGGGCGGCAGCCAGATAGGACACGTCGGTGTGGACCTTGCGCGTAAACACCGGAAAATCGGTCAGGCCATCCACCTGGGCGCGTTTGATCTCGCTATCCCAGTAGGCGCCCTTGACCAGGCGAATCATCAAGCGGTGCTTGGAGCGGCGCGCCAGGTCGATGACCCAGTCGATCACGTAGTGGCAGCGCTTCTGGTAAGCCTGCAGCACGAAACCGATGCCGTTCCATCCCGCCAGTTCCGCGTCGAAACACAACGCCTCGAGCAGGTCGAGGGAAATTTCCAGCCGGTCCGCTTCCTCGGCGTCGATGTTCAGCGCGATGTCGTAGCGGCGCGCGAGCAGGGCGAGGTTTTTCAGACGCGGCAGCAACTCGGAGCGAACCCGCTCCAGCTGCGAGCGCGCGTAACGCGGATGCAAGGCCGACAATTTCACCGAGATGCCGGGGCCCTCGTAGACACCGCGCCCGGCGGCGGCGGCCCCGATCGCGTGAATCGCCCGTTCGTAGTCCGCGTAGTAACGCTGGGCGTCGGCGGCGGTGACCGCGGCTTCCCCAAGGCAGTCGTAGCTATAGCGGAAGCCCTTCGCCTCCATCGCGCGGCTGTTAGCGATCGCCTCCCCGATGGTCTGCCCGGTAACAAACTGCTCGCCCATCATGCGCAGCCCTAGGTCCACGCCCTTGCGAATCAGCGGTTCGCCGCCGCGGCCGATGATCCGCGTGATCGCGGCGGTGAGCCCTCCTTCCGAAGTGGTGGCCGTGAGTCTCCCGGTGATGAGCAGGCCCCAGGTGGCGGCATTGACGAACAGCGAAGGGCTGTTACCGAGGTGGGCCTGCCAGTCGGCGGTTGAGATCTTGTCGCGGATCATGGCATCGCGGGTGGCCGCGTCCGGAATGCGCAGCAGCGCCTCGGCCAGGCACATGAGCGCGATCCCCTCCTGGCTGGAGAGCGAATATTCCTGAATCAGGCCCGCGACGCTGCCGCCGCTGTCGAGTTTTTTCCTGCGCAGCGCCATCACCAGCTCGCGAGCCAGCGCGCGGGCGGCGTGCGCCTCGGCGGGTGGCAGGCTGGCATCGGCCAGGAGCGGTGGCAGGCACTCGGTCTCCGGCCGCCGGCATGCCTCGGTGATACGGGCACGCAGTGCACTCTGGGCCTGAACACCCTGGGCAAATTCCTTAAAGGGACCCGGTGCCCCCGACGTGACCTTCGCGTGCACCGGCCTTACCCTCGACCCAGGACCGGCACCATGTTGGCAAGGAAGAACTCGATCAGCGCCTTTACCCCCGGGGAACTCGCCCGCCGCAGGTCCGAGACGGCGTGCAGTTCCAGCAGATCAGCCACCTGCCACTCGGGCAGCACACGCTCGAGCTTGTTCATCGATAGCCCCATCCGGCACAGGAACTCAGGAAGGACGCCGATGCCCGCGCCCGCCGAGGTCGCCGCATGGACCACGGCCGGATCGGTGACCGTCAGTCGCGGCGTCAGGGACACCTGGGCCTGCGTGCGACCGCGGTGCAATCGCAGTTCGGTGACCATCTGCCCGGGGACCAATACGGCGTGCTGGGTGAGATCGGAAGGCTGGATGAGCGCGGGGTGCGCGCGCAGGTACGCCGGGGTCGCACACAGGATGACCGGTGGACGCCCCAGTGCGGTGCCCACCAGGCCTTCGCGCTGCGGCGGTCCGTTCTGGAACAACACGTCCCACAGTTCACCGGGCTCCTCGGGGACGGCCAGGGCCATCTCCACTTCGAGGGGGATATCGGGGAATCGCTCCATAAACCGGGGCAGGAGGGGCGCAAGCAACAGCCGGCCATAGGCCGGATCGGCCAGCACCCGCAGGCTCCGGCGGCCGTCCTCCAGGGGCGTCATTTCCCGTCGAATCGCCGCCGTCTCGGCGGCAATGCGTTGGGCACGGGGCAACAGCGCGCGCCCGGCATCGGTGAGCGCCACTCGTCGGGTGGTGCGGGTCAGCAAGCGCGTTCCCACGCGTTTTTCGAGACTCTGAATGGCGCGGCTTACCGCCACCTTGGGCACGCCCACGGCGCGCGCCGCGGCCGTAAAGGAGCCCAGTTCGACCACTTGGGCGAAGGCGCTCAGTTCGGAGGGCAGCCACATAGTTGTAACATATATGATTCAATACAAGCGTTACAAGCGTTATTGGAGCGTAAGCTGCTCATTTTTGGGTCTGCAGCGCCTGTGCGTTACGCCCCTTGGGGTGCCCATCAGGTCGCCGTTCGGAGGGCTACCCTTAAGCCTTCGATCGACATCTGCACGGCCAGCGCCACCAGCAGCAGCCCCATGAGCCGTTCGAGCGCCAGCAGTCCGCGCCGCCCGAGGAAATCACCAATATAACCACCCAGCACCAGGATGATCGCGCTGGCCAGCCACGCACAACTGAGGGCGAGCAACCATTCCGGCCAGCGTTGCGGCTCGCGGCTCATTAATAACAGCAGGGTGGCCAAGGTCGAGGGACCGGCCACGTAGGGGATGGCCAGCGGCACCAGGAAGGGCTCGCCCTTGATGTTTTCTGCCAGGGTATTTTCCGTCGACGGAAACACCATGCGCAGCGCGATCAGAAACAAGACGATCCCGCCGGCGATGGTGAGCGCAGGACCCGAGATGTTCAGGACGTTCAGCAGGTGCTCGCCCGTAAAAAGGAATATCACCAGTACGGCGTAGGCAATCAGCAGTTCCCGGATGACCACGCGCTTGCGGCGGGTTACCGGCACGCTGCGCAGCGCTGTTACGAATAACAGGATGTTTCCCAGCGGGTCCATCACCAGGAACAGCACAATTGCCGCCGACAGCATGGTCATGATCGGCCGCATTTTAGTGCCGCCGGCCCCTCAACTCCACAAGCCGACGGCGTGGGGTGTACTACGATCGGGCGTGCGCTCGCAACGCGGCGAGCACCGGGACGGTATCGGGACGCACCCCGCGCCACAATAGGAAGGACTCGGCGGCCTGTTCGACCAGCATTCCCAGGCCCATCGCTGTGCGGCCCGCCCCCGCGGCGCGGGCCCAGGTCATGAACACCGTGTCGCGCTCCCCATAGGTACAGTCGTAACACAGGGTCTTCGTGCCCACGGCGCCCGCGGCAACCTCGGGTAATTCACCCCGCAGGCTGGCCGAGGTGGCGTTGATGATCAGATCGTAGGGTGCGATGTCCGGCGCACGGGCGTGCGGGGACGTGCGCACGGGCCCAAGGTCGGCGAACTCCTCCGCCAATTCCTGCGCGCGTGCGCCGTGGCGATTGGAAATGGCGAGCGATGCGACACCGCCTTCGAGCAGTGGCGCGATGATTCCGCGCGCCGCACCGCCGGCGCCGAGCAGCAGGACACGGGCGCCGCGCAGTGCAAAGCCCAGATTGATCGTGAGATCCCTTATCAGGCCGGCCCCGTCCGTGTTGTCGGCAAGCACGGACGAGTCGGCGGCTCCGGCCAGGCCGCGCGCCAGCGTATTGACCGCCCCGGCACGCCGGGCGCGCGCAGTCAATGTGCCGGCCAGCTGCAGCGCCGTGTGCTTATGGGGGACGGTGACGTTCAGGCCGCGACCGCCGCCGCTGAAAAACTCGCGCACGGCGCCCGCAAACCCGGCATTTCCCACATCGATCAGCCCGTAGTGCATTTTCTGCTGAGTCGCCGAGGCGAACAGAGCGTGGATCAGCGGCGATTTGCTGTGTTCGATGTGCTCGCCAATCACCGCGTAGCGATCAATGCTGCTCATGCGCGACCCATCTGGTCAAAGTTCCCCCCTGGCGCTCGGCTCCGAGTGCGACACCCAGCTCAGGAAGCCACTGCTGCATCTCAAGGTCAAGCCGATAGGGTGGGTTGACGATCATGAGCCCCGAGCCGTTGAGCCCGACGCGCGCATCGCGCGGATGGGTCCATAACTCGGAGATCAGCGCCGGCACGGCAAGTTCGGCGGCGGCGCGGGCCAGCGCGGGATTCAATTCGCGTTCGTCCTTGATCGGATACCACAGCGTGACGACGGCGTTGGAAAGTCGCGACAAAACCTCGCCGATCGCCGTGAGCGCTCGCGCCAGGTCGCCACTTTGTTCCTCGTACGGCGGATCGATGAGCACCAGCGCGCGCCGCTCTACCGGCGGGAGCTGCGCGCGCAGGCTCTGGTAGCCATCCACACATTCGCAGCGCACGCGTGGGTAAGGGCTGAGCGCGCGCTCCAGGGCGCGGCACTCGGCGGCCTGGATTTCACAGCACACGCCCCGATCCTGGGGGCGCAGTGCCTGGGCGGCGAGCACGGGCGAACCCGGATAGCTTGCCGCAGGGGCGCCGCCGGCACGGACCTGTTCAAGAGCGGCCAGGTAGCGGTTGATCTGTGGGCTTTGGAACCGTGCTTTGTGCAGCGCGCCGATGCCCAGCCGTGCCTCGGCGCCCTGATGAGTATCGGCGCTGCTAAGGTCATACAGGCCCCGGCCCGCGTGGCTTTCCAGGTACAAGAAACCCTTGTCCTTGCGCTGGAGCGCGGCGATCAAGGCCAGCAATGTCACGTGCTTGTGCACGTCGGCGAAATTGCCGGCGTGAAAGCTGTGGCGATATTTCATGCGCGCGATACGCGCGCTAGGCGCGTTTGCTGGCTTTCTTGCCCGCGGCGGCGACCTTGGGGGCGGCTTTTGCCTTGGTTTTGGCTTTCGGTTTGGCCGGGCTTACTTTCTTGATCTTGGCCGTTGGAGCGGTGAGTGCCGCAGCGGCAAGCGGCGCACTCTTTTCTGGAGCCGCGGCCTTGGCCAAGAATTTGCGACCGAACCGACCACGGCTTCCTTTGGCAGGCGCCGCGGCCAGGAGCGCCTGGCATTCCTCCAGGGTAAGGGTCTTGGGGTCCCGATCCTTGGGCACGCGCGCGTTTTTTTGCTTGTCGGTAACGTACGGGCCGTAGCGGCCGTTGA
This sequence comes from Steroidobacterales bacterium, assembly GCA_038234675.1. Classification (GTDB taxonomy): domain Bacteria; phylum Pseudomonadota; class Gammaproteobacteria; order Steroidobacterales; family Steroidobacteraceae; genus FEN-1191. The sequence goes on along the minus strand of JBBQTF010000005.1, from coordinate 92,835 downwards.
GGACCTGGATTTTTTCGGCCGCGAAGTCCTGGATAAGCCGGTTCGCGTCGACGATCACTTTGGCCTGGATCACCTCCAGCGCACGCTCAAGCGTAACGGTGTAGGGGTCATCTTCCTTGAGCGAGACGTACTTCGCGCCGTACTTGATGTAGGGACCGAACCGACCTATCGCGGTGATCACGGCCTCGCCTGCGGCCGTCTCACCTAGGGTGCGCGGGAGCTTGAAGAGCTCGAAAGCATCGGCGAGCTGGAGCGTGTCCATCTTCTGCCCTGGCCGCAGCCCGGCAAATCGCGGCTTGTCAGCGTCGTCCTTGGTACCGATCTGCACGAAGGGGCCAAAGCGTCCCATGCGCACGGTGACCGGCTTGCCGCTGGCCGGATCCGTGCCCAGTTCGCGCGCCTGTGCGACCTGCTCACGGCTGACGGTCTTCTCGATCAGCTCGACCTGGCGGATAAAGGGCTTCCAGAATTTACCCAGCGGAGTGGTCCAGGGCTCCTCGCCCCGGGCCACCGCGTCGAGCTCGTCCTCCATCGCGGCCGTGAAGCCATATTCGACATACTGGTGAAAGTGCTCGGTGAGAAATCGGCCAACGATCCGGCCGATATCGGTCGCCGTAAAGCGCCGGTTTTCGATTTCCACGTATTCGCGATCGCGCAGCGTGGAAATAATCGAGGCATAGGTCGAGGGGCGGCCGATGCCGTGCTCCTCGAGGGCCTTGACCAAAGAAGCCTCGGTATAACGGGGCGGCGGCTCGGTGAAGTGCTGCTCCGGATGAAGCCCCACCAGCCGCACCTGCTCGCCCACCTGCATCAGCGGCAACATGTGATCGCTGTCGTCCTCCACGGTGTCGTCACGCCCTTCCTGGTACACCGCGATATAGCCGGCCTTGACCAGGGTTGAGCCATTGGCGCGCAGCAGGTGCCGGCCCGGCCCGTCTTTGCCTGCCAGCATGTCCACCGCGACGGTATCAAATACGGCGTGCGCCATCTGGCAGGCGACCGCACGCTTCCAGATCAGGCTATAGAGCTTGAACTGGTCCGCGTCGAGGTAACGCTCGATGTCGGCGGGCACGACCGCCGCGGAGGTGGGGCGCACCGCCTCGTGCGCCTCCTGGGCGTTCTTGGATTTGGTGCGGTAGACGCGCACTTCCTCGGCGACCGCTTCCTTGCCGTACAGGCGCTCGATGGTCGCGCGCATCTCGGTCACCGCTTCGGCGGCCAGCGCCACCGAGTCGGTCCGCATGTAAGTAATCAGTCCCACGCTGCCTTCGCCGATATCGACACCCTCATACAGCTGCTGAGCGGTGCGCATGGTGCGTTGCGCGGAGAAACCGAGCTTGCGCGAAGCCTCCTGCTGCAAGGTGGAGGTGGTGAACGGTGGAGAAGGGTTGCGGCGCCGCTGCTTGCGGTCGATCGTCAGCACCTTAAGTTCTCTGGCCGGACCGCAAGCCGCGCTCAAGGCCGCTTCTGTGGAGCGGGCGCTACTCTCGTTAGCGAAGCTGAACTGCTCGACCTTACGCCCTGCAAACTCCACCAGCTTGAGCGGAAAGGTCTGCTCGCTGTGCTCGCCCTCGGCGTCTATGGTCCAGTATTCCTGAGGCACGAACGCCGCAATCTGATCCTCGCGCTCGCAGATCATGCGCAACGCCGGGCTTTGCACGCGTCCGGCGGAAAGACCACGCCGCACCTTTTTCCACAGCAGTGGCGAGAGGTTGAAACCGACCAGGTAATCGAGCGCGCGGCGCGCCTGTTGCGCGTTGACCAGATCCAGCGACAGCTCGCGCGGGTGGTTGACCGCTTCGCGAATGGCATTCTTGGTGATTTCGTGAAAAACAACGCGGTGCGAGCGCTTGTCCTTCAGTTCGCCGCGTTCCTTGAGAATCTCGTGCAGATGCCAGGCAATGGCCTCGCCCTCCCGGTCCGGGTCGGTCGCCAGCACCAGGGCGCTGGAGTTCTTCAACGCCTTGGAGATGGCCGCGAGGTGCTTTTCGTTGCGCTCGATGAGCCGGTATTGCATCGCGAAGTTGTTGTCCGGATCGACCGCCCCTTCCTTGGGTACCAGATCGCGCACGTGCCCGTAGGAGGCGAGCACTTCGTAGTCCTTGCCCAGGTACTTCTTTATCGTGCGCGCTTTGGCGGGCGATTCGACGATGACCAGATTTTCGGCCACGGCTGCCGCGGCTCCTTTACTTCAGGATTCCCAAAACGAAAAACCGCGGACAAGCCGCGGGTCTTGCCTGCACGCTAGGTGAGCAACGCTCAATGCGGCACCTGCACCGGCAGTTCATGCAACATGTCTTCCATGCGCTCGCAGGCGGCTTCCTCGCCCGGCTGGCAGGACAGCACCATGAGCACCACCCATTTCACCTGCTCCAGACCCAGCTCTTCGGTGTCCAGTGCTAGCAGGCGCTCGATGACGATTTCGCGCTGCGTCGGTGAGAGGATCCCGCCGCGTTCGAGCGACAACAGCAGACCGCGGCAGGCGGCATCCAGCCGCGCGCACTCTTCGGCTGAATAAAGGCGGAACGCGCTCTCGTTGGCGTGCAGGCCCGGGCGCTCGCGCTGGTCCGCCAGATCGGCCAACCAATCGAGCGCTCGCTCGACATTCGCCCCTTGGAAGCCCGCGACCTCGAGGTCGCGGGCAATGTCGGCCCGCTCGGCGTGCACCGGCAGCTCCTCGAACAGGTAGTGGTCGAAGACGTAAACCAGAATGTCGAAAACCGTGTTGTCCATGTACCCCAGGCCACCCATTTAAATTAAGCGTATTGAGCCCCGCACGCGATGCGACCTACCCTCGACCCCCAAGGGAAATAGCTCAGGACGCATGGGTTAGGGCCCGATTGGCCGGTCCGGTGTACCCGAGCGTCGATGCTCGGCGGCCCAAACCCGAGCGCATCTAACAGGATTTCATAAGTCTTGTCCAACCCGGAGCACCTCGTGGCGCCCATGGGCGAGGAAACACCGGATTCTGTAATATGTTGTTTAGTAAAAGAAATATCTCCGTGCGAAGCGCATTGTCCGTGCTTCTTAGGAGTTTTGTGGTGGTGGTGCCGGAAATCAAGGCCCTCGCCCGCGAAGCTCACTCAGGCCTCCTAAGGGCCCTGAAGGCGAAGGGCCAGCGTTAACGCTGGCCCCGGGGCGTGCGCCCCCGGCCGGGCGCCTGAGGCGACCTATCGCTTGATCTAAGGCCGAACGACCTGATCGCCAGTCGCGATGGGGTTGGTCTCGGCGAGCACCAGTCCGTAGCTGACGTGATCGAATACCCGGAACATCAGCACCGTTCCGGCCGATTCCAGCGGGAGCTTGACCGTGTGGGCGATGCACGTGCCGAGCCCGGTAATGGTCGCGCACTGATCGCGGACCTTATCTCCGGACTCGTTGACGCGCAGCACGTGCCCCGGCTCGATGCCCTGCTGGCTGCCGCGGTTGATGGCAATCACCTGGTATTGGCCCGCCAGCAGTACGCCATTGACCACCGAGGCCACGCGCGCGTGCACCGGGCCGGTCGGCACATGCGGCAGGAGGTCGGCGACACTGCCGCCGGTGTCGGGAATAAGCACGTCGCCGGCGACAATTTCGCGGTCAGAGTCGGTAATCAGGGCGCTGGCCGGATTGCCCGCGCGCGTCACCACCGCGGTGCCGGCGAAATTGGCGAGGTAGCCAAGCGTCCTGCCCCCGTCGGGGTCCTTGAGCTTGTCACCGATATGCATCACGTTGAAGCGCTCGCCGACCCCGGCTTTGAGCTTGCGCACGTAGACTTCGTTGTCGGCGCCGGCGATCAGGTGCCGGTCACGCAATGCGAGCACATAGGGGGCGACTTCGACCTGCTGTTTACTGAGCACGCCCGGCCGCGACAAGAACGCGGCGATGGTCGAATAGGGAATATTGGCAATCGGGGCTTCCAGCTCCGTGGTGCGCAGCAACGGTTCGAGTTTCGTGGCACTGCCGCTGTTGTGCACGACCTGCACTTGCTCCTTGCCGTCCTTGCCCATTGCCAGCCGCAGCGTGTCGCCCGGATATATGCGGTGCGGGTTGCTGACTTCCGGATTGACGTACCAGATCTCAGGCCATAGCCAGGGATCCTTGAGGAATTTGTTGGCCAGGCCCCAGAGCGTGTCGCCGCGTTGCACGACGTAGCTCTTGGGGGCGCTCGGATTAAGCGCGGTCGTGGTCGTCTCGGTGACCACCGTCGCACCCTGAGCGTCCGGGGGCAAATCCGGGAGATTCGAGGTGACGGTCTCAGACTCAGCGGCGGGACCGGAGGCGGGCGGCACGGGCACCGCGGCGGCCGGAGCCTCGGGCGTGCCGGCGCCGTCGTGATGGTGAAATAAAGAACAGCCACCCAGGGCCAGGCCCCAGGTCAATAGTAAAGTCTGTCCGGCGAGCTGTGGGAACGCCCGGCGGCAACTGGTTGTCAGATACGGGAACATCCCTCACTCCTAATACGGGGCCGGGTGGGGTGGCCTACCGCTAGCTGTTATAAACTTAAAGCCCCACAAACGCCCATGCTCCCGTGCGGAGTTTGTGCGCTGGATCACATGGGTGCAAGCCGAGGTATCAAAAAGCAGCCGTGGCGCAACTATCGATACTTGAGTTTCCCGACCCCCGGCTGCGCACCCGCGCGGCGCCGGTGCGTGATTTTGACGCGCTCCTGGGACGGTTGATCGATGACATGCTCGAGACCATGTATGCGGCCCCGGGGATTGGGCTTGCCGCCACGCAGGTCAACGTACATCAGGCGCTGCTGGTGATTGACATCAGCGACGCCAAGAACGAGCCGCAGGTGTACATCAACCCACAGATACTGAACCGCGAGGGCGTCACGCAGACTGAGGAAGGTTGCCTTTCGGTCCCACAGGTTTTCGAACAGGTCGAGCGCGCCGAGCGCGTGCGGGTGCGCGCCCAGGATCGCCACGGCGCGTACTTCGAGCGGGACCTGGAAGGCCTGCTCGCCGTGTGTGTGCAGCATGAGATGGATCATCTCAACGGGCGCTTGTTCGTCGATTACCTGTCCACACTCAAACGCGAACGCATCCGGCGCAAGTTGGTCAAGGAACAACGCGAACGAGGCGAGGCGGCCCCTTCGCGACCGGCCAGGGCACGCGTGGCCCGCGACGCCAACGTGCTCTAGCGGTCTGATCGGCCCAGAGCTGAGCCCGCTTACCTCGCATGGAACCGCTGCGGATCGCCTTCGCCGGAACGCCGGAATTTGCCCTGCCGGCGCTGGACGCGCTGGCGGCTTCCGCGCATCGGCTGGTGGGCGTGCTCACGCAACCGGACCGACCCGCCGGACGCGGGCGCGCACTGCGCGCCAGTCCGATCAAGCAACGAGCGCACGCCCTGGCTTTGCCCGTTTCGCAGCCCCAGCGGCTGGCCGGCGCTTCGGACCTGGCGGACCTGCGCGAGTGGCGACCCGAGTTGCTGGTGGTGGTGGCCTACGGATTGCTGCTGCCCCCTGCGGTGCTTGAATGGCCGCGCCTGGGGTGCCTCAACATTCACGCGTCGCTCCTTCCGCGCTGGCGCGGGGCAGCTCCGATACAGCGCGCCATACTGGCGGGCGATACTGAATCGGGCGTGAGCATCATGCAGCTGGAGACCGGGCTCGATACCGGGCCGGTGTATGCGCAACAGTCGGTATCGATTGGCCCGGAGATGACCAGCGCACAGCTCCAGTCGCTTTTGGCGCCCGAGGGCGCACGTCTCCTGATGGAGGTGATTGCCGCCCGGGTTGAAGGCCGCGCTCGCCCGAGCGCGCAGCCAACCGAGGGTATTACCTACGCGCACAAGCTGGACAAGGGCGATGCGCTGATCGATTGGTCCGGGCGGGCACAGCAGATTGCCCGGCAAGTTCGCGGCTGCAATCCCTGGCCGGTGGCGCAGACCCTGCTCAATGGAGAGTCCCTCAAGATCTGGCAGGCCCGCGCGCACCCAGCGGTGCAAGAAGTGCCGGTCGCCCCCGGCACCGTGCTCTGCCTCGAGGAGGGGCGTCTGCTGGTGGCCTGCGGGGAAGGACAGCTGGGCATCGAGCGGCTCCAGCGCGCAGGTCGGCGCGTGGTCAGCGCCGCCGATTTCACCCATGCCCAACCCATCGCCGGGCTGCGTTTCGGGTGAAGTCCCACACCAACGGCAGGGCAGGGGCCGGGCGCCCGGTTCCGGGCACGGCCGCCAAAGTGCTCAGCGCCGCCGCCGCCGTGGTGGCCGCGGTGCTCTCGGACGGGGCCAATGCCGAGGAGGCATTGGGGCGCATCGCGGCCGATCCTCAGCGCGCGGCCATACGTGCGGTCGCCCTGGGAACGGTGCGTTGGTACCTGCGACTGGCGCCGGCGGTGTTGTCGTTGATGGCGCGGGCTGAAGCGCAAACCGACACGCGCTTGCGCGCGTTGCTGGTCACGGCCATCCACCAAGTCGAGTACTCGTCCCATCCGCCCGCGACCACGGTGGCCGCGGCGGTCGACGCCGCGCGGCTGCTCGGACTGGACCGGGCGGCCGGATTTATCAATGCAATCCTGCGCCGTTACCTGCGTGAGCGCGAGGCACGTCTGGCGTCGGTCGATCGCGACCTGTCCGCGCGCACGGCGCACCCGAGCTGGCTGGTGGAGGCGCTCAGGGCCGCATGGCCCGAGGCGCTCGAATCGATTTTGAAGGCCAACAACGAGCATCCGCCGCTGTGCCTGCGCGTTGACACCGGACGCGTCGGGATCAATGAATACCTCGCGGAGCTGGCAGGCTCGGGCCTGCGGGGCGAGAGGGTGGCCCTGGTCGACACCGCCGTCACCCTCGAGGGGGCGCCGCCGCTGTCCGAGGTGCCTGGTTTTTCAACCGGCCGGGTCTCGGTGCAGGACTCAAGCGCGCAGCTTGCGGCTCACCTGCTCTCGGTGCGTCCCGGCGAACGGGTGCTCGATGCCTGCGCCGCACCGGGCGGCAAGACCGGCGCGCTGCTGGAACTGGCCGGGGGCGTACTTCAACTCACCGCGCTCGATTCCGACGCGCAGCGTCTCGAGCGGGTGGTCGATAACCTCCGGCGTCTGGGTCGCGAAGCCCGTCTGGTGCGTGCGGATCTGAGCGCGGCGCCGACCTGGTGGGACGGGCAACACTTCGATGCCATCCTGCTCGATGTGCCGTGCTCCGGGACCGGTGTCATCCGGCGCCACCCGGACATCAAGCTGCTGCGGCGCGCGGCGGATATCGCGGGTTTCGCCTCCCGTCAGCTCGAACTGCTTCGCGCCTGCTGGCCACTGCTTCGTCCGGGAGGACGCCTGCTGTATGTCACCTGCTCGATCCTGCCCGCCGAGAATTCCGAGGTGATCGCCGCCTTCCTGGCGGAGCAGCGCGGGGTCATCGAAAGGCCATTACCGGGCGCGGAGGGGCGCTGCCCGCCCTTAAGGCGTTGCCCATACGGCTGGCAGCTGTTGCCCGGGGCGGGCGGGGACGGCTTCTATTATGCTTGTCTGTATCAGGAGGGGGCGCCCTAACATGGGTACGCGGGTCATCATCGTTCGCCTGCTCGCCGCCACGCTGCTGCTCGCGGGAGCGGCGGTGCGCGCCGATGACCCCTTGGACGGTGAACTGGAGATTCGCTCGGCCTACGCGGTGCCGAGCCACGGGGTGATCATGCTCTCGGTACGGGTCGGCTATCCGCGCAGCAATATGCTCGGTGCGACCCTGAAGGACGGCGTCACCTTAAGTTTCGACCTGGAGTGCACGGTAAGCCGACACCGGCGACTGTGGTTCGATGCCGAGGCCGTTTCGCTCCTCCGGCACAGCGAATTATCCTACCAGGTGGTCACCGACCGCTATCTGCTGCGCAATATCGATTCGCGCACTCAGGAAACCTATCCCACCCTGGACGAAGCGCTCGAGCATGTCGGCACGGTCGATGAGTGGCCGATCGCAGTTGAATCGCAGCTGCCTCACGAGGAGGAGTGGCAGATCAGTCTGCGCGCGGGCGTGCGCCGCGGCCACATGCCCGATGCGCTGCGGGCGCTGATGTTCTGGTCCGATGCCTGGCACCGCACCAGCGACTGGTATACGTGGACACTCGTGCGCTGAAGCGCTGGGGCCTGCGCGCCCTGATCCTGCTCGGCTGCGGTGCCGGGGTGTGGGCATTGCTGCTGCTGGTGCAGGTGGCCGAGAACTCGACCGACTTTAATCGCCGCCAGCCGTGGATATTGCTGCTCAACACCTGCGCGGTGCTGGCGCTGGGCGTGCTGCTCACGCGCAAGCTCTGGCAGCTGTACCGGGACTTCCAGAACCACGTACCCGGTTCGCGCCTGACCGCGCGCACCGTGGGGATGTTCGGCACGCTCGTGGTGGTGCCCTTGCTCATCGTGTATCTGTTCGCGCTGGAATTCCTCAATTACGGCATCGACAGCTGGTTTCGCGTCGAATTCAAGCACGGCCTGAACGACGCGCTGGTCTTGTCGCGCTCGGCGCTGGAGCTGCGATTGCGTGAGCAGGCGCGCAGCACGGAAGAATTTGCGCCCACCATCGCCAACGTGAAAGGCCCCGACCTTGCCGTGCGGCTCGATGCCGAGCGCCGCGCTGCGCAGGCCGCTGACGTGACCGTCTACGACAGCAACGGCGGCGTGGTGGGCCTGAGCAGCAGCCCCGCGTCGCAACTTCCTGGCAGGCCACCGGCCGGCATGTTGATGCAGATCGCCGCCGGTCACAGCTACGTCAGTCTGGAGACGCGCTACAACGGCCTCGCAACGATTGTGACCGCAGCGCCGCTCCCGCGCGGACCGGACGTGCCGCCGGGGCGCTTTGTGCTCATCGATTACAACGTGCCCCAGGAACTGTCGAGGCTCGCGGACGCGGTGCAGAGCGCTTATTCCAATTACGGTGACATGTCCGCCACGCGCCGGCCCCTCAAGATCAACTTCATGCTGACCCTGACGCTGGTGCTGCTGATCACCATGCTGGCGGCGGTCTACGGGGCGGTCTGGTCGGCGCAGCGCCTCACGCGACCGGTCAAGGATCTGATCGCCGGCACACGCGCGGTGGGCAAGGGCGACTTTGGCACCCGCCTGCCGCTGCCCTCGCGCGATGAAATGGGGTTCCTGGTTCACTCGTTCAATGACATGACCAAGCGCTTGCGGCGCAGTCGCGAGGAAGCCGCCTTGAGTCGGCAGGCGGTCGAGCGCGAGCGCGAGCGCCTGGCGGTGATTCTTTCGCGGCTGTCCAGCGGCGTGCTGGTCGTCGATGCGCAGCTCCAGCTGCGCAGTGCCAATCAGTCTGCGGGCGCGATTCTCAGGAGCGACCTGGGCAGCTTCGTTGGCCAGAGCCTGACCGCCGGTGCCGGATCCACGAGCCTGCTGGCGGGCTTCGTTTCCGCATTGAGCGCCCGGCTGGCGTCGGGTGAACGAGAGTGGCGCGAGCAGCTGTCATTGAGAGACGAAGCCGGGACGCGCGTGTTGTTGTGGACGTGCACACCCTTGCCGGATGTCGGTGACGCGGCCCGCCTGGTCATCGTGTTCGATGATGTGACCGAACTTCTCAATGCGCAGCGTAGCGCGGCCTGGGGCGAGGTGGCGCGGCGCCTGGCACATGAGATCAAGAACCCGCTGACACCGATCCAGCTTTCGGCCGAGCAGCTGCGGCGCCAGCTCCTGCGCGGTCTGGACAGCCAGCACGCGCGCGTCCTCGAGCGCGCCACTCAGACCATCGTGCAGCAGGTCGATGCGATCAAGCAGATGGTGGACGCCTTCAGTGAGTACGCGCGCGCCCCGGAGGTCCAGCTCGCGCGCTTTAGCCTCAACCAGCTGGCGGCGGAGATGGTGGAGCTGTACCGCTTACAGGATCCGGGCATCGACATCGACATCGAACCGGACCCGCAGCTGCCCGACATCGAGGCGGACCGGGGCCGGGTGCGGCAAATCCTCGCCAACCTGCTCAGCAACGCCATCGAGGCCCTGTCGGGAATCGACGGCGCCGCCATCACCGTACGCACCCACTGGCTGCTGGCCGCGCCGCTCGCCCAGGCCGAAATCACCATCAGTGACAATGGCCCCGGGTTCCGCGACGATATCCTGGGCCGGGCGTTCGAGCCTTACGTGACCAGTAAGGCCCGCGGGACCGGCCTGGGGCTGGCGATAGTGCAGCGCATTGTCGAGGAGCATGGCGGCCGGATCAGCGCCGAAAATCTGGTCGCGGGCGGTGCGCGGGTTCGCGTATTGTTGCCCGCTACGGCAGACAGGCGCACGGAGTCGCGGAGGGAGCGAGCATGAGCGCGAACCGAATACTAGTGGTGGACGACGAGGCCGACATCAGGCGCTTGTTGCAGGAGATCCTGAGCGAGGAGGGGCACGAGGTGGAGGTGGCGGCCGACGCCGCGCAGGCGCGCGCCTCGCGCGCCCGCAGTGCTCCGGACCTGGTGCTGCTGGACATCTGGATGCCCGATACCGACGGCATCACGCTGCTGCGCGAATGGTCAACCGACGCGCGCAACGACTGCCCGGTGGTCATGATGTCGGGCCATGGCACGGTGGAGACCGCGGTCGAGGCAACACGCCTGGGCGCCTTCGACTTCATCGAGAAGCCCTTGTCGCTGGCCAAGTTGTTGCCCACCGTCAAGCGTGCGCTCGATGCGCGCCGCACCCGGCAATTTGGCGATTACGCCGCGGCCCGCAAGCTCGCGCCGCTGCACGGCCGCAGTCGCGTGGCGCAGCAGCTGCGCAGCGAACTGCTGCGTCTGGCCAGCTATCCTGCGCCGCTGCTGATGATCGCCGAATCCGGCAGCGAGACCGAAGCGCTGGCGCGCTTCGTCCACCAGTCCGGCGCGCGCGCCAGCGGCACGTTCTTAAGCTGCAATCCACGCGCCTGGCAGGGCGATCAGGCCGTCAACGTGTTGCTCGGCACAGGCACGCAGGCGGGCCTGCTCGAGCAGGCAGGCGGCGGCACGCTGTACATTGGCGACATTGAGGAACTGCCCGAGGCGGCGCACCGGCTGCTGACCGGCGTGCTCGAATTCGGCAGCTTCCCACGCAGCGGGGGCGATGCAGCCGTGAAATTTGAGGCGCGGGTGATTACCACCGCGCTGCCCGGTGTCGAAAGCCGCGCCGGCAAGCCCGGCTCGCTTAGCCGCGAGCTGTACGCACAGATCGCGGTGCTGCCGCTGCGCGTGCCGCCGCTGCGTGAGTACGCCGAGGACGTGCCTGAACTGCTCCGTCAGTGCACCGACCAGCTCACCGAAAGTGAACAACTGCAATTCCGGCGCTGCGGCGTGGCAGCGCAGAATCGGCTGCGCAATTACCCGTGGCCCGACAACCTGCGCGAGTTGCGTAACCTGCTGCGACGCCTGTTGCTGCGCGGTGGGCCCGAGGAGATATCCCTGGAGGAAGTCGAGCGTGAACTCGCCGCGCAGGCCCCGATCGATGCGCCGCTGGTGCAGCAGGACCTGCTGGCGCTTCCCATGCGCGAGGCGCGCGAGCATTTCGAGCGCGCCTATCTGCAGCAGCAGCTGCAGCTGTGCGGCGGCAAGGTTGGGTTGCTGGCCAAGCGCGTCGGCATGGAGCGCACCCACTTGTACCGCAAGCTCCGTTCGCTCGGTATCGAGATCAGTCACGGCGCCGAGGACTAGGAGCCTTTAGTCCTCGACGCGGATGACCAGCGTCACGATCTCGGCGGCCTGAAGCTGCTGGCGCACCCGGTTGAGCTGGTTGAGGTCCTTGATCGGACCGATGCGGATTCGATACCAGACGTCCGTGTCGAGCGCCACGCGCTGCACGTTGGCGCCGATGCTCTGGCGCGCCAGCTGCGCCTGTACCCGTTCGGCGTCGGCCATGTCCCGATACGATCCGGCCTGCAGAAAATAGGTTCCGGGCCGATCGATGCGCGCGGCCGCATCGACGTGCGTGCCGTGTTCCTTCTCGGGCACCACCACTTCGAACTTGGGCAGGCCCGCGTAAAAGTCGTAGCTGTTGCCGGCATCCGCCGCCGATTCGCTGGTGGCCTCGGGCGCCGGCTTGGCGGCGTGGCGGGGCCCCGGGGTAGCTTCGGCTGCGCTCTCCGCTGCGCCCGGCTCGTGGCGATGATCGCTGATGTAAATGACCAGCGCGACCAGCAGCCCGGCGCCCAATCCGAGCCCCACGTCGCGAAGCCGCGCCAGGCCAGGAGCCACGCGACCGACGCTCTTATAGTCGCGCGCGGTCAGGCGCCGGTTGCTCACATGCTCTCCGGCGCGCTCACGCCCAGTAGCGCCAGTCCGTTGCGCATGACCTGCTGCGCGCCCAGGGCGAGTGCCAGGCGGGCGTTGCGCGTGGCGACGTCCTCGACAAGAAACTGCGCGGCGTTGTACCAGGTGTGGAAGCTCTGTGCGAGTTCGCGCAGGAAATACACCAGGGTGTGGGGGGCTCTTTGGGTGGCGGCCTGCAGCACGGTCTCCGGATAGCGGCCCAGCAAAGTGAGCACCGCCGCCTCATGCGCGCTGTCGAGACGATCCAGATTCGCCAGTGCCGTCGCCTGCCCATAACGTTGCCCGCGCGCGGCCAGCTGCTTCATCACGCTCGCCACCCGCGCGTGCGCGTATTGCAGGTAATAGACGGGGTTCTCGTTGCTGCGGGACTTGGCGAGTTCAAGATCGAAATCCAGCGGCTGGTCGTGGCTGCGCATCAGGTAGAACAGGCGGCAGGCGTCGTTGCCGACCTCGGAGCGCAGCTGGCGCAGGGTCACGAACTGCCCATCGCGCTTGCCCATGGGTATCTTTTCCCCGCCCCGATACAGGCTGACGAACTGCATCAGGCACACTTCCAGGCAGTCCCCGCTCTCGCCCAGGGCCATGAGCCCGGCGCGCATGCGCGGGATATAGCCGTGATGGTCAGCGCCCCACACGTCGATGAGCAGCGCAAAGCCGCGCGCGCGCTTGTCCAGATGATAAGCGAGGTCGGGGGCAAAATAAGTCTTCTGTCCGTTGGCACGCACCAGCACGCGATCCTCGCTGTCGCCCAAGCGGCTGCTGCGCAGCCACAGGGCGCCATCCTTGCTGTAGGTGTGACCTAAGGCGGCCAGGCGTTCGAGGGTGCGCTCGACCGCGCCGGCCCGCGCCAGGGCGCGTTCGGAAGACCAGGTTTCAATCTCGACGCCGAACGCGCCAAGATCATCGCGTATGTCCGCCAGCATGGCGCTGAGCGCCAGTTCCTGCACGGACTCGTACCCGGCGGCGCCGAGCAGCCCGCGCATGCGCGCGATCAGTGCGTCGATGTATTGTTCCTTGTCGCCGGCGGGCGCATCGGGCGGGAGTCCTTCCAGCACCGTGGCCGCCGCAGCCTTGAGCGTCGTGCCCCGCGCGGCGAGCAGCTGCGCGCCGATCGCATTGACGTAGTCCGCCCGATAACCGTTTCCCGGGAACGGCAGCGGCTCGCCTAAGTCCTGCAGGTAGCGCACCCACACGCTCGCCGTGAGGATATCGACCTGGCGGCCCGCATCGTTGATGTAATACTCGCGGTGCACGCGGTGGCCGGTGACCGCGAGCAGGTTCGCAAGGCTTGCGCCATAGGCCGCCTGCCGGCCGTGGCCCACGTGCAGCGGTCCGGTGGGGTTAGCGGAGACAAACTCAACGCACACACTGCGCCCGGCACCGTCACCGGCCGCGCCGTAGCGCTCGCCCTCTTCAAGCACGCGGCGCAATACATCCGCGTGCGCGCCTTGCACCAGGTACAGGTTGATAAAACCCGCGCCCGCCACTTCCGTGCGCGCCAGCAAAGTGTTGGCGGGCAGCGCCTCGATAATGGCGAGGGCAAGTTCGCGTGGCTTGAGCCCGGCGCTCTTGGCCAGGCGCAGCGCCACGTTGCTGCTAAAGTCGCCATGCGCCGCGTCGCGGGTGCGCTCGACGATGACGGCCGCACGCTCGAGCGGAGACTTAAGATGGCTCCTCTCAAGTCTTTGCAGCGCCTGGGCCAGCAGCTCCTCGAGCTCCGCTTTCAATGCGATTCGCCTTGCCTGTACAGGGTCGGGCAGTCTACCGAATTCCCGCTATTGGATGTCCAGCGGGTCGACGTCGAGGGCCCAGCGCACGCGCCGCGACTCCGGCAGGCGCTCGACTTCGGGCAACCAACCATTGAGAAAGCTATGCAAGGCGCTGCGTTCAGGATGCTCGATCAGCAATTGCGCGTGGTGCCGCCCCGCGCGGCGCGCCATGGTCGCCGGCACCGGCCCCAGCAGCCGCACGGCCGGCTCCGCTCCGGCGCGCTCGCGTGCGCGGCGCAAAAAATCCAGGGCGTGCGTGGCGTCGCGCGCGGAGGCGCGCACCAGCGCCAGCCGGGTAAAGGGCGGCCAGCGCGCGGCCGCGCGTTCCTCGAGCGCGCGGGCGGCGTAACCCTCGTAGCCCTCTTGTATGAGGCTTTGCAGCAGTGGGTGATCCGGATATTCGGTCTGGATCAACACTTCACCGGCTCTCGCGCCGCGTCCGGCACGACCGGCCACCTGGACGATGGTCTGCGCCAAGCGTTCGGCGGCCCGAAAATCGCTGCTGAACAGGCCCTGGTCGGCGTTGATGACCGCGACCAGCGAAACGCCCGGAAAATGGTGGCCCTTGGTGACCATCTGCGTACCCACGAGGATCCGCGCCGAACCGTCGAGCAACGCGTCCATCACCACGCCCACATCGCTCGCATCGCGCGCGGTGTCGCGATCGAGGCGCACCAGCGGCGCCTCCGGGAACATCGCCGCGAGCGTTTCGGCGATGCGCTCGGTGCCCTGGCCTACCGGGCGAACCGCGAAGCCGCAGCGGCCGCAGCGCAGCGGCAGCGGCTGGGTGGCGCCGCAGTAGTGGCAGCGCAATTGTCCGGCCAGCTGGTGTACGGTCAGGCGCGCGTCGCATTCTGTGCAAGGCGCAATCCAGCCACAGCTCGTGCACAGCAGCGTCGGCGCGTAGCCGCGCCGGTTCAGATACACCAGCACTTGTCCGTCGCTGCGCAGGTGCCGTTCGATGGCCTGTGTCACGGGACCCGCCAGCCCTAAGTGCACCGCGTGCGCCCGCAAGTCGATCAGCGCCAGGCGCGGCGCGGCCGTCTGGTCGGCGCGCCGCGGCAAGGCCAGCGAACGGTAGCGGCCCAGGTGCACGTTGTGGAGGGATTCTAGTGCTGGCGTGGCTGAGCCGAGCACGATGGGAATTGCCGCCTGCTGTGCGCGCCGGACCGCCAGATCGCGCGCCGAGTAACGGCAACCGCCTTCATGCTGCTTATAGGAACTGTCATGCTCCTCGTCCACCACGATCAGGCCCAGTTGCGGGAGCGGGGCAAACACGGCCGAGCGCGTACCGATCACGACCCGCGCCGTGCCTGCGTGTGCGCTACGCCAGTGGGCGAGGCGTGCGCCGTCGCTGAGACCCGAATGCAGTACCGCGATGGGTACCGCAAGGCGTGAGCGGAAGCGTTCCAGAAGCTGGGGCGTCAGGCCGATTTCCGGCACCAGCACCAGCGCGCTGCGTCCTCGCTCGAGCGCCCGCTGCACCAAGCGCAGGTACACCTCGGTCTTGCCGCTCCCGGTGACACCCTGCAGCAGGTAGGTGCCGTACCCATCGCTGGCCGCGTCAATGGTCGTGACCGCCGCGACTTGCGGCGCGCTTAAGTCCGGCGTCGCTTCCGGCGGCAGCACCGATCGCCGCGCTCTCGCCGCTATGTCGCTCGTGGCCGCTTCGCGTTCGCTATATTCAAGCCATCCGCGCTGTTGCAAGGCGCGCGCGCCGGTGCGCCAGCCGGTTCGCGCTGCATCGAGCTCCGCCGCGCTCCAGCCCGTGGGGCGGGTGGCCAGGAGCGCCAGCAATTCGCGCTGTTTGGGAGCGCGCTGCGGCCGGTCGCCAGCCGCCGCCGCCGCTTGGCCTGCGGCGCTCAATCCGACCCAGGTTTCTTGCCCGCGCGCCGACTGTCCTGCCCGCAACGCCGCGGGCAGCGCCGATGCGAATACCTCTCCGGGCGGATGGTGATAGTAACTGGCCGTCCACTGCAGCAAATCCAGCAACTCGGGCGCGAACAGCGGCTCGGCGTCGAGCAGTTCGCTGATGGGCCTGAGTCGATCGGACGGGAGCTCAGAATGATCCGCGTGCGCCACGATGACTCCGACCGCGCGTGCACGCCCGAGCGACACGCGCACGCGCGCGCCCACAGGGAGCGCGGTGAGTGCGACACCCACCGGCGGCAGATAATCCAGAAGCGAACGCAGCGGAGAATCCACCGCGACCTTGAGGATTCCGGCCAGGTCCGGCTCACTACCCTTCATGAGGCCCTTGGTGTGGATAAGTCTGTGCACGAATTCCGCGGCCAGACCCCCAAGAAGCCCTCAAAACCGCTTTTGGGGAGGCGTGATGAGCGCCGATAGTTCCAAAAATTTCCTTATTAATCATTAATTTACGAATTTTTCAGCGCGGCTAACGCGCGGTGTAGGAATAACCTTACTCGCGACCTGTAACACGGTGCGTAAGTCGATGATCTCTCTAAACCTCGTAGCCGTTGCTTAGCGCGGTCAACCTCTTGGGACCGGCTACGTTGAATCCATTACCCATGAACAGCTTTGCTACATTGCTGGCCGACACCGCAAGCTTCCTCCCTTCAAGGAACTTTGACTTGCCGGAATCGACGCAGCACTCCACCCGGGCTCTGGACGGTTTTCTGGCCGGCGTCGAGGCCAGGGCATTCAGGATCGCACAGATCGCGCTGCGTCACGAAGCCGACGCGCTCGATGCCGTGCAGGACGCGATGCTGCGCCTGGTGCGCAGTTATTCGAACCGGCCTCCCGAGCAGTGGCGGCCGCTTTTCTACCGTATCCTCGAAAATTGTATACGCGACATGCAACGCCGTCGCAGCGTGCGCGCTCGCGTGCTCACCTGGTATCACCGCGCCTTTGGTGACGATGCGATCGACGCGGATGGCGACGCACTGGAACAAGTGAGTGATCCCGCGCCAATTCCCTCGGCGCAAGCACAGACCGACGAAACCATGCGCGCGCTCGAGGTGGCGCTGGCTCGATTGCCCGCGCGCCAGCGCCAGGCGTTTCTGTTGCGGAGCCTCGAGGGCCTGGACGTGGCGGCAACGGCCAAGGGGATGGGTTGTTCGGAAGGCAGCGTCAAGACACATTATTTCAGGGCGCTGCAGGCGCTGCGTGCGCAGCTCAGCGAGTACTGGTCATGAAGGAAGAACAACTTGATCAGGACTCGTTCCGGTTTGCGCGCCGGGTGAGCCAGTTGCTGGAACAAAGTGCGAATGAACTGCCCGCGAGCATTCGCTCGCGGCTCACGAGCGCGCGCTACGCAGCGCTTGCGCAACGCCGGGCGGGAAGCAGCCACACGGGGGTGGTGTGGCGACGCTGGCTGCCCGCGGGTGTCGCCGCCGCCGCAGTGCTGGCCGTGCTGCTGTTGCAGGGTCCGCCGCTCGGCTCAGGCGTGCCTCAGCCCAGTTCGGGCGGGAGTGAAGATTTCGAGATGCTGGCCGACAGCAGCGCCTTTGCGCTGGCCCAGGATCAGGACCAGCCCGGCCAGGGTGGGGACGTGGACTACGAGTTTTACGACTGGGCCGTGTATGCGGCCGATGACGAGCACGGCGGCGAGGCTGGTTCGTGAGACTGCCCCGGCGCAGCGTGGGATTTCTTTGCGGCGTGTTGTTCGCCGCTTCGCTGCGCGCGGCCGACGAGCCGGTGGATCCGGACTTCCTGGAATTCCTGGGCTCGGTCGATTCGAACGATGTCGGTTGGCACGATTACCTCGCGACGACCGACGTGGACGCCGTGGTGCAGGGTGGCGCGACAAAGGGAGTTGATTCTGCATCGTCGCCGCCTGCCGACCAGACCGGAAAGGTAAATCCGCCATGAAATTGCAACGCGCTGGGCTGCTGTTGGGAATTCTGCTGGCGCCCTGCGCGCTGGTGGGCGCGCGAACAAACGCCGCCGTGGCCGAATCTGCGCCTGCGGCGAGCGCCAAACAGCAGGCGCCACTTGGCTGGAACGAGCTGCAGCCGAGCCAGCAGCAACTCCTGGAGCCTTATGCCAAGGATTGGGACTCGTTGCCGCCGGGGCGTCAGCAGGCCCTGGCGCAAGGCACACGTCGCTGGTTGTCGATGGATCCATCAGCACGCGCCGAAGCGCGCGAGCGCTTCCAGAAGTGGCAGAAGTTACCCGAGGAGCGGCGGCAGCTGATCCGCAGGCGCTGGGAGCGTTTTCAACAGCTTGATCCGGAAGCCAAGGCGCTGGTGCGGGAAAATTTTAACGCCTACATGCGCCTGCCGCCCGGGAAGCGGCACATGCTGCGCGAACGGTGGCTGGCGGCAAGTCCCGAGCAACGCGCCCGCATGCTGCAAAGAATGCGCGATCGGCAGCAGCATCAGCACCGGCCGCCCCCCGCTTAGCCGCGGCGGTTCGTCGCGTCCTTATTGACCATAGTGATGCCCGCGGCGACCCGGGCGTCACTGGCGTGGACGGCCGGGGTGTTCGTGGCACCGCCAAAGTGCGAGGTGGCAAACATTGTGGTCTGCACGAAGGTCGCGCAAAAGGCCAGCATGGCGATGCCGATCTGGCGGGTAATTACGTTAATATTCATGTGTTTACTCCTTAAATTGGGTTTTGAACTCTGTGCCTTTGAAACTCGCGCCAAGCCCAAAGGTTGCAGCCCCTTCACGATATTTTTTGCACCCCGCGCCGGAGGGTCGAGGGTCTTAAATGCTCTGGCGAGGGCTTTAGGTGGAGCCGGCGGCCCCTGCGGGCCGGTGGGGCTACGGGTGCCCAGTGGCCGTGCGCGGCATGGATTGGCGCGGTCGAGACCGACTCGCAAAAAGCGCGTGCGCATCCGTAGGGAGCGGATGCGCACGCGCAAGGGGACGAGCTTCAAGCATCGGCGGCCGGTGCTTTTGGGCCGGGCAGCACGTGGAGATCGCTGCCCCTGGCGCCGGGGGCGACACCGTCGGGTGATCGGTGAAGCGCCGCCAGCGCCGTTCGCTCGCTTCAGGCCCCAGCCTTAGGGGCTTCCTGTTTGTGGTACGCGGACAGCGAGGTGTTGTTGATCTGGGATACGGCGCCATCGACGGCTTGCGCCGTGCATTGCTTCTTGCTGCCGCTGGGCAGCCGGCTGCCAGTCACGACGTCAGCGCCACAAGCCTGTACCGCAGCGCTCTTGATGCGTGCATACAGCGTCGCGACGTCGGAATTTTTCGAAAGATCCAGGTCACTGACGACGATGCGCAGGGACTGTGCCGCCGGCGCATTATCGGCGCGTGCCGCGCTCACCATCCACGCCTGTCCGACGGTGGCACTGAACGCGAGCATGCCGATACCGATGTAGCTTTTGATCGAATTGGATTTCATAACGACTCCTTCAGAAATTCGGGGCAAAACCAGGGCCTAAGCTCGGCGGGTCACCGAACCTTCAGGGCGCTAAAAAATGCTGCCCTGTGTCCTTTGATACTCGCCGGGGCGCGATTGGTTGCAGCCGAACCCGAATTTTTTTTCTAAGCCACGGGGCGGTCGGCGGCCGCCCCGTGCACTAGGCGGCTTTGACGGCCTGGATTAACTGGCTGGCGGCGGCCTGACCGTCGCCGTAGAGCATGCGCGTGTTGTCGAGATAGAACAGTGCGTTCTCGATGCCCGAAAAGCCCGCGCCTTGTCCGCGCTTGATGACGATGACGTTCTTCGCCTTGTCGGCGTTGAGAATGGGCATGCCATAGATCGGACTGGATTTGTCGGTGCGCGCCACCGGATTGACGACGTCGTTGGCACCGATGATCAGCGCCACGTCCGCGGTTTCGAACTCAGCGTTGATCTCATCCAGGTCGGCGATCAGATCGTAGGGCACGCCCGCCTCTGCAAGCAGCACGTTCATGTGGCCGGGCATGCGCCCGGCCACCGGATGGATCGCGAAGCGCACATTCACGCCGCGGTCGATCAGCAGCTGGCACAGCTCCCACACCTTGTGCTGCGCCTGCGCCACCGCCATGCCGTAGCCGGGGACGACGATGACTTTTTGCGCAAACGCCATCATGACCCCGACATCGGCGGCTTCGATGGGCTTCATGCTGCCTGTGAGGGTGCCGCTTGCGGCCACGCCGCCGGTGTCGCCAAAGCCGGAGAACAGCACGTTGCCGAGCGAACGGTTCATGGCCTTGGCCATCAGCTGTGTGAGCAGCGTGCCGGCAGAACCCACTACGGTGCCGGCGATGATCATCGCCGCGTTGCCGAGCACAAAGCCCTCGAAGGCCACCGCCAGCCCGGTCAGTGCGTTGTACAGCGAGATGACCACCGGCATGTCGGCCCCGCCGATCGGCACCGTCATGGTGACACCCAAAATCAGCGCGAGGCTGAATAGCGCCGTGACCACGCCCGCCCCCGGATGTGCGCCGGTGACGATCATGCCGCCGTCCGCCAGGGCCGCCGCGAGTATCAGCAGGTTGAAAATCTGCTGTCCGCGAAAACGATAGGACTTCTTGATCAGCCCCTGCAGTTTTCCGAACGCGATCAGGCTGCCGCTAAAGGACACCGCGCCGATCAGGCCGCCGATCACGGCCAGGGAGCCCACCACCATGCCCAGTGGCTCGCCCCGGTATAGTTCCACCGCGGCGATCGCCGCAGCGGCGCCACCTCCCATGCCATTGTAGAGCGCGATCATCTGCGGAATGTCGGTCATCGCCACGCGCCGCGCGCTGATCCACGCGATCGCCGAGCCGATCGCGATCGCGATCATGATCAGCGGGTAATTGGTCAGCCCCGGATACAGGAACGTCACCAGCGTCGCCACGACCATGCCGGCGCCGGCCCAGACAATGCCGCTGCGCGCGGTGACCGGGGAGCTCATGCGCTTCAGGCCCATGATGAAAAGGAACGCGGTGAGCAGATAGCTCACCTGGATCAGCAAACTGGCGCTGAGCAAGCTCATCAGTGCCCTCCGCGCTTCGCGCCCGCCTGGCGCGCGCCGCTGGCCTTGAACATCTCGAGCATGCGCTCGGTCACCGCGTAGCCGCCCACGGCATTGCCTGCCGCCAACAACACGCCCACGAACCCGATGGTCTTCTCAAGATTCGTGTGCGCCTCACCGAGCGCCACCATGGCCCCTACCAGCACGATACCGTGTACGAAATTTGAACCTGACATCAACGGCGTGTGCAGGATGACCGGCACCTTGGCGATGACTTCGTAGCCCGTAAATGCGGCCAACATAAAAATATACAGAGCAACTATCCCGGTCATGTTCCCTCCACCGCTTTGCGCGTGGCTTCGTGTTTGATGGTGCCCTCGTGCGTTAGGCAGGACTGCGCGAATACCTCGTCCTGCCAGTCGATGGCGAGCGCTCCGGATGCATCCAGTGCGGGCTTGAGGAAATTAAACAGGTTGCGGGCGTACATCTCGCTGGCGTGGTAGGCGAGCTGCGCGGCCAGGTTGACCGGCCCGACGATCTTGACCCCGTAGTGGAGCACCGTCTCCCCGGCGCGTGTCAGTTCGCAGTTTCCGCCCGATTCGGCCGGAATATCGATGATCACCGCGCCCGCTTTCATGCGCTCGACCGCGGCGCGCGAAATGATGCGCGGCGCCCGGCGCCCGGGGATTGCGGCGGTGGTGATCACGGCATCCGCCAGCGCAATGCGCCCTTCCAGCACTTCCTGCTGCTTGGCTTTTTCCTCTTCGGTGAGCTCGCGCGCGTAGCCGCCCTGGCCCTCGGCGGACACTCCGGTCTCGATGAACTTGGCGCCGAGTGATTTGACCTGTTCCCGGGTGGCGCTGCGTACATCGTAGGCCTCCACCACCGCGCCCAGCCGCTTGGCGGTGGCGATCGCCTGCAGTCCGGCCACGCCGACCCCGATAATCAGCACTTGGGCGGGGCGGATCGTGCCCGCGGCGGTGGTGAGCATCGGCAGGAACCGATCCAGGGTGTCCGCGGCGATCAGCACGGCCTTGTAGCCGGCCACCGCGGCCTGCGAAGACAATGCGTCCATGGACTGCGCGCGCGATATGCGCGGCACCAGTTCCATCGCGAAGGAGGTGACGCGCCGCGTGCGCAGAGCCGCGACTTCCGCACCCCGTGCGTGGGCCTGCATAAAGCCGATGACCACGCTCCCGGGCCGCAGGGCCTCGATCTGAGCGATGCTGGGCGGCTGCACCGTTAATAGAATATCCGCCTGCGCCAGTACCGCAGAGGCCGAGTCCGCCCACTCGACTTTCTTATATAGTGCGTCCGGAAATTGCGCGCTGACGCCAGCGCCGCGCTGAAGCAGCACCCGTGCACCCGCGGCGAGGAGCTTGTCTGCGACCTCGGGCACAATACTGACGCGCGTCTCGCCGGGCACGCTCTCAGTGAGCGCACCAATGGTCACGGGCATGAAATCACTCCTTTTTGGATGGTGCGCGAGGGCCCATCCGTTGAATTCTCTCACAAATCTGCCTTATCTTACACGCATGGGCCTCAAGGTCTTAACCACAAGACGGCAGCGCGCACTCATGGACGAGGACACGCGCCTGATCCTGCATTCGGCCGCACACGGCCTGGGCCAGATGGTCCTGCGCACCGACATTGCCGGCATGCCCCTGGAGTGGATCGACTATCGGGAAGCGGCACGGCTCTATCATCAGGAGCAGGTCGCCTACACCTGCGGCTCGCTGATGTATCGCCTCTACGGCGGCGTCAATGCGCGCACCGGCAATCGCACCGTGGTCGAGGTCAGTTCCATCGTGGCAACCGTGGGCCACACGGGCAATCCGGGTAACACGCGCCACGACTACGTGCCGCCACTTAACAATGAAACGCTGTTCCGACGTGATGCGTATCTGTGTCTTTATTGCGGCGAGCGATGCAACAGTCGCGAGCTCTCGCGCGATCATGTGCGACCATTCAGTCAGGGCGGGCGCGATGTCTGGACCAATGTGGTGGCGGCCTGCAGGAGCTGCAACAACTTCAAGGCATGGCGCACGCCGGAGCAAGCCAAGTTGCAACTCATCGCCGTGCCGTTCATGCCGACCTACGCCGAGTACATCTTTCTGAAAGGCCGGCGGGTGCTCGCTGATCAGATGGAATACCTGCAGGCGCACTTTCCGCGCAGCAGCCCACTGCACGCACGCATTGAACGCTGGCTCGGCTAGCTCCGCAGCTCAAAGGTGGTTTATCTTGTCGATGCGTCGGTCTATATATTCCGCGCCTGGTATTCGCAGAGCCCCGATCAGCGCGACGGCGACGGCAATCCCACCCACGCGCTGTACGGATTCGCGCGCTTTCTAGGCGACCTGATCGAGCGGCGCGCGCCCCAGTATGTGGCGGTGGCCTTCGATGAGTGTCGTGGATCGGCGCACCGTCACACGCTGCTGCCCAGCTACAAGGCCAATCGCGAACCGGCGCCCCCGGAACTGAGGCGCCAGTTCGTGCTGTGCCGCGAGTACTGCCGCCACCTGGGCGTGCCCGAATTCGCCAGCACGGACTATGAGGCCGACGATTTGATCGGCACGCTGGCGGCGCGCATGCGCGCCCAGGGCCTGCGCGTGACGCTGGTGACGCGGGACAAGGATCTGTCCCAGCTGATCGGTCCTGGCGACCGGTACTGGGATTACGCGGACGCGTCCGAATACAGCTACGAGGAAATCGCCGCGCGTTTTGGCGTGGCGCCCGAGAGCATGGCCGATTACCTCGCGCTGACGGGTGATTCCGTGGACAACATTCCTGGCGTGCCCGGGATCGGTCCAAAGACGGCCGCGGCGCTCCTGAGCCGCTACGCGACGCTGGAACTGATCTACGAAAGTCTCGAGCAGATCGCCTATCTGCCGCTGCGAGGCGCTTCAAGGCTCCCGGCGAAGCTGCGCGAGCATCGGGAGGCGGCCTACCTGGCGCGTGCGCTGACGCGCATCCATTGCGACGCGCCACTCCAGGCCGATCGCGACGCGCTTCGGCGCCGCGGGCCGCTGCTGGAAGCGCTGGGGGAGTTTTGCAGCCTGCAGGGATTTGGCGCCATGCTTCCGCGGCAGGCCGAGCGCATTGCGCGCCTGGCCCTATAAGACTCTCAGGGCTTCTTCACGTAAACCTTGCACCAGCCGGCGGTATTGACCAGTTTGCCTGGGAACAGATTGCACGGCCGCCAGGTGTCCGCCTCGTTGCCGGTGAGTTGCAGGCAGTTGCCGCAATGCTGATCCGGCTTATAGTTGGGGAACTTGGCCGCTTCCACGGTCTTGGCGTTCTCGTGGTAGGAGAGCGCTACTGCCACAGGATCGGCAGGCGCCAGGTGCGGCAGAGCGGCATAGCTCGATGCGGGCTTGGCCGCTTCGGCGGCGGCACCACCGGCAACCAGCAGTGTGCCGGCGCCCAGGGCGAGGTTCTTGAGCGCCTCGCGGCGCGACATGAGTTCTTTCATCGGCGATCTCCATGAAGTTTAGGACCCGCAGCGCGATTGTACCGGACCGGAACGGGTCGCTGCAGTATGACTCGCTGGGGCCGTTCCAGTATTCTTGAGTAAAAATCGGAGGCCCCCGTGGACCAAAGCAATATTGAATCGGCGTTGCATGAAAAGCGCCGGTTCCCGCCGCCGGCCGCATTCGCGGAGCGCGCCCGCCTGCGCACGCAGGACGTTCAGGCCATGCGCCACAAGGCCGCCACCGATCATGTGGGCTTCTGGGCCGACCTGGCGCGCAAATCGCTGTACTGGCATAAGCCCTTTACCGTGACGCTCGATGATTCAAGAGCACCGAACTACCGTTGGTACCCTGATGGGCAGCTGAATGTTTCCTGGAACTGCCTGGATATTCATCTTGAGGCGCGTGGCGAGAAGTCGGCCATCATATTTGAGGACGAAGCCGGCGAGGTCCGGCGCCTGTCCTACCGTGAGCTGCACGCGGAGGTCTGCCGCCTCGCCAACGGTATTAAGGCACTGGGCATCGGCCGTGGGGATCGCGTGGTGATCTACATGCCGATGGTGCCCGAGGCGGTCATCGCCATGCAGGCGTGCGCAAGAATCGGCGCGGTGCATTCGGTGGTGTTCGGTGGCTTCTCCTTCAACTCCATCCGCGATCGGGTCGAAGACGCCGGCGCACGCCTGGTGATCACCGCCGACGGCGGAAGGCGCGGTGGCGGGATAATCGCGCTCAAGTCGGCGGTCGACAAGGCGCTTTCCGGGGCCTGTCCGACAGTCGAGAAGGTCATCGTGCTCAAGCGCTGCGGCGTGCCCGTCAGGATGAAGGCGGGACGCGATCTGTGGTGGGGCGCACTGACCGAGGCGCAGTCTGCACTGTGCCCTCCCGAATGGGTCGACGCCGAACACCCGCTATTCCTGCTGTACACCTCAGGCTCGACCGGGAAGCCCAAGGGCATTCAACATGCCAGCGCCGGATATCTATTGAACGTCAAACTCACCAGCGAATGGGTATTCGACCTGCGCGAAGACGACGTGTTTTGGTGCACCGCGGACATCGGCTGGGTCACGGGCCACAGCTACGTCGGTTACGGTCCGCTGGCCGCCGGCGTAACCATGGTGATGTACGAGGGCGCGCCGATGGTGCCGGACGGGGGGCGTTTCTGGAAAATTTGCCAGAATCACGGCGTCACGGTGTTTTATACGGCGCCCACCGCGATCCGTGCGTTGATGAAACTCGGTGACGCGTTGCCGGCGAAATATGACCTGTCGCGGCTGCGCCTGCTAGGTTCGGTGGGCGAGCCCATCAACCCGGAAGCGTGGATGTGGTATCACCGCGTCATCGGCGGCGAGCGCTGCCCGATCGTGGACACCTGGTGGCAAACCGAAACCGGCGCGATCATGATCGCGCCCCTTCCGGGGGTCACCGCCACCAAGCCGGGCTCCTGCACCGAGCCTTTGCCCGGAATCGACGCCGACATCGTCGACGATCACGGCGATCCGGTGACCGCACCCGGCGCCGGGGGATATCTGGTGATCCGCAAGCCCTGGCCTTCCATGCTGCGCACCATCTGGGGGGACAATGAACGCTACCTGAGTACTTACTGGGAGCGATTTCACGGGCGCTACTACGTGGTCGGCGACAGTGCGCATCGTGACGCCGACGGGTACTACTGGATCATGGGTCGCATCGACGACGTGCTGAAAGTTTCCGGTCATCGCTTGGGAACGATGGAAATCGAATCCGCACTGGTCGCGAATCCGCGCGTCGCCGAGGCGGCCGTGGTCGGCAAAGCCCATGAAATCAAGGGCGAATCGGTGTTTGCGTTCGTGGTGCTGCGCGGGGCGCATCCCACGGGCGACACCAGCGCCCTGGTCAAGGAATTGCGAAACTGGGTCGGCGAGCAGCTGGGGGCGATCGCCAAGCCCGACAACATCCGCTTCGCCGACAATCTGCCCAAAACCCGCTCCGGCAAGATCATGCGCCGGTTGCTGCGCGCGATCGCCAATGATCAGCCCATCACCCAGGACGTCTCGACCCTGGAAAACCCCGCGATCGTCGATCAGTTGCGCGGCCTGGAGACACCCCAGGCGCGACCAGTCCCGCGCCGCAAGCGCGCGCCTGGCGCGGCGCGCCGCAAGGTGGCTCGCGCCGGCAAACGCCCCACTGCGCCCCGGTCAAAAGGCAAGCTCGCTCACACGGGGAGGCGCGTCGCCGCGAAAAAGAAAATAACGCGAACGGCCAAGCGACGGGGCTCCACGAGCGCCAAATCCGTCACGGCGCGGGGTGCGAAACGGCGCGGCCCAACCCGACGGCGCTGAGCGGGCGCTCGAACAATTCAATTTATTTGGAGCCGTCCATGGTCAATTACGTGATCCAGATCGTCGGCTGGGTCGCCGCAGTCCTGCTGCTGTCCGCTTACGTGCTGCTGACGATGGGCAAAGTCACCGCCGGCTCCAAGCTGTATCAATGGCTAAACGTGCTGGCCGGCGCCGGCCTGATCATCAACAGCGGCTGGAACGGCGCCTACCCGTCGGTTTTTATCAACGTCGTGTGGATGGGCATCGGTCTGTACGGGGTGTTCGGTCGCACCGTCGCGCGCGCGAACTGAGCCGCCGCCCCGCCGGCGATCAACTGAATTCAATCTCTCCTTCGATCTCGACCGGAAAATTAAACGGCAGTTCGGCCATGCCCACGGCGCTGCGGCTGTGCGCGCCCACCTCGGGACCAAACAATTCCAGGATCAGATCTGAGCAGCCATTGATGACGGCCGGCTGCTTATGGAAATCCGCAGCGGAATTCACCATGCCAAACAGGCGCAGCCACGCGGTGATCCGATCCAAATCGCCGAGCGCACGATCCAAGCTCCCCAGGATCGACAGGGCCGTCAACCGCGCGGCCAGATAACCCTGCTCGAGGCTCACTTCGCGGCCCACCTTACCCAGCGGTTCGGCCCAGGAGCCGTCAGGATTCTGCGGGCCATGACCCGATATCAGCGCGCGTTGGCCGCGCAGGCGCACAAATTGAAACGGCAACTTCGTCCCTGGCGGGGGCTGTAGCGGTGGCGGCAGGCTTAGGCCCAACGCGCGCAGTCGATTTTCAATTCCGGACATGGAAGTCGCTCCTTAAGAGCCTCTGGGTGGCTCGTAGAGTGCGTCGACCGCTCTGGGTAAATCAAGACCGCAATTGGGGCGCAAGATGCGGAGTGTGCGACTGGCGGCCGGGCGTCACAGTGCATCCACAGTTGGACCCGGAGGCAGGTCGACATGAGTTTCAGAATCCACGCACTCCCGCTTGGCGCATTCGCACCGTTTTTTGGAATGGACGAATCCGAGCTCGACGTCCGCGGAGTGTTGCGCTGCCGGGTGGACCAGCCTGTCGGGTTTCCGTGCCGTGTCAGTTTGCGGGATGCGCAGCCCGGAGAAACGGTGCTGCTGCTCAACTATGAGCACTTGCCGGTCACCGGGCCATACCAGTCACGGCACGCCATCTACGTGCGCGAGTACGCCCAGGAGTACCGGCCCGAGGTCAATGAGATTCCCGAAGTGCTCAGCAGTCGTCTGCTGTCGGTGCGGGCCTTCGACGCCTCAGGAATGATGCTCGATGCCGACGTTGTTGCGGGCGCTGTCGCCGCCCGGCTCATCGAGCACCAGCTCGCCAATCCGAGGGCGGATTACCTGCACCTGCACAATGCGAAGCCTGGCTGCTACGCCGCGCGGGCCACCCGCGCCTAAAGCAGCCATCGGGCTCACTGCACATCATCGAACGGCCCTCGGTGTGTACGCGATCAGCATCCCGCCCTGTCCGCCTGCGTGGGGCCGCTGGCGCTCGAGCGGGTCGCGCTTACCCGCACGCCCGGCTCGATCGGCCAGGGCGCCCAGCCGCGCGCGGCCAGCAGCGGCAGCAACAGTTCGGTCAACCGCAGCGTCTTCATGCGAGGCTCGCCACGCTTGAGGCCGGCGCCGGGTTTGCAACCGCTCCGAGCAGCGCGTCGGCGCTCGCCGCCGTATCGGTGGCAAATACCAGGGTCTGTCCTACAGTGATGAGGGTCGCGGCCACAAAGGTCAGAAATTGACGCCCGTTCATAACTTTCTCCTTGAATACAAAGTAAAAAAAGCTGACTCCGTGGGCGAGAGTCTCGACGGTCGGCGATTAAGCAGCAAACGCGATACCTGAATCGCCCGTCAGAAATTCTGAACAGTGCCGTATTCCCGGCCGCCCGAAGGTACATTGGGCGGACCAAGGGGCCAGACCCCTGCCCCCGGAGCGTTTGTGGACAAGTTTGCGTGGCGTAGAAGAAGCACACGGTGCGGGGCTCAGTGCAACAGCCGCGCCGCGCTCGCCTCGCTGGGCCTGTCATTGTTGTTATTGGCCGGATGCGGCGCCCGGCCGTCGGCACCGGGACAGGCCGTGGCCATTGCGCGGCCGCCTGGCACGACGCAATTTCAACTCGATACCAACGCTTCGCAGATCTGGCTAATGCTTCAAGCCGATGGGCCCATGTCCAAGATCGGGCATACCCATGTCATCACAACGCACGGACTGCAGGGCAGCATTTGGCTGCATCCGCGGGCGGACCACTCGGGCTGCACGTTTGAGCTGCCTGTCTCCTCATTCGTGGTCGATGACCCCAAGGAGCGCGCGTCGGCCGGGGAGGAATATGCAGAGCCTCTCGATGAGCAAGCGCGTGCCGGCACACGCGAGCATATGCTCGGCGACCGACAACTCGACGCGGCACACTACCCCAAGGTGTCCTTGCAGTGCCAGCACCTGACCGGCGGGTCGGGTGAAATTAGCGCGGAAATCAATATCATCGTTCGCGATTACACCTCGCGCCTGTCGGTGCCGGTCAAATGGCAGCGCAACGGCAGCACGCTGCAGGCCGAAGGAGAATTCTCCTTCACCCAAACCGGGCTGGGACTTGAACCCTACAGCCTGCTGTTTGGCGCATTAAAAGTCCGCGATGAGATTCGTGCGCGTTTCCGACTTGTGGCACGCACGAGCTAGCGACGCCGTGGCGGCGCGCAGATTCACATGAAATGAAGCGTTCGAAAACACAATAACTCGCCAAGCCGCCGATCACATGTGGCGAGCTGCGCCCCACCCATTCCGGCACAGTGCGGCGGATCGAAACCATAATATGACGCGCGATTGCGATGGCCGAGAACACCGCCATGATGAACAGAAATTGGCCGACCTCGACACCCACGTTAACAAATAGCAGCGCTATCGGGATCGACAGTGGCGGCAATCCGATCTGAGCTAAGGCGCTGGCAGACCCTACGCCATGCAGCAAGCCGCACACAAAGGCCCCGATCCAAGGATAGCGCTGTAGGCTGGCGATTTGTCTATGGGGAACTTCATTAGCGAGCGATTGGGGCATATCATTAAATCACAGGGCCCGTAAACGCCTGCGATGAAAGTCAAATTGGGAGAGTCTCATGCTGTTGCCGACAGAACCCATCGGAAGTATTCCTCGACCGCTGAATTTGCTGGAAGCGATCGAGACCTACGGCGATGGCCTGGATCCGCGGCTCGATCCCCTGTATGAGCGGGCCACTCGAGATACCATCGAGCAGTTTGAGGCGACCGGCTCGCCCGTCATCACCGATGGCGAGCAGAGGAAGTATCACAACTTTTGGACGTATAGCGTCCATGGACTCAAAAACATAAGTCCCGACGGATTCAAGATTCCCTTTTCAGCGGGCCATACGCGGCGCATGCCACGGCTGACGGCTGAGCCCTTCAGATACAAACGATATGCGGATCAGTTTCTCGACCTCGTCTTGCAATACGCGCACGTCCCGGTCAAGCAGGCGGTCATTTCCCCGTCCGCCTTGAGCCTCATGTATCCCGTGGAAGGCATCGAAGGCTATTCCCGAGAGCAATTCATCGATGACTTGCTGCGTGAGCACGAAACCGAAGTGCGTCGGTGTTTACAGAAGGGGGCGCATAAAGTACAGATCGACTTCACCGAAGCGCGACTGGCCCTGAAGATTGATAGCACCGGCCATTTGCTGAACAGTTTTATTGATCTGAACAACCTAGCTCTCTCGCGTTTCTCCGCGGCCGACCGCCAACGGATCGGTGTGCACACATGTCCGGGGGGGGACCGAGACTCCACTCACAGCGCCGACATTGATTATGCGGAGCTATTGCCCAGTTTATTCGAACTCAACGTCGGCAATTTTTACGTCGCATTGGCCGGAGAGAAAGACCGGCCGCGAGTACTCGAGGCGATTCGCCGTTACCTGCGCCCCGATCAAATCGTTTTCGTCGGTGTGGTCGCACCAATCGATCCTCATATCGAGACACCACAAGAGGTATGTGAGCGAATTCTAGAGGCGGCGCAGTACATCCCCATCGAACAGCTCGGAACCACGGATGATTGTGGATTCTCTCCGTTCTGCGACGACACGTCGACCACCAGAGAGACGGCGTTCGCCAAAATTCGAGCGCGGGTAATCGGTACGGCTATGGCGGCAGACCGGCTCAGCGCGGGCTGATGGATAACGAGGCGTCCGAAGAGGAGCAGCTGCGCTCCGTCGCGCTCGACAACGCCCGCGCTATTCTGCGCGCGCGACAACGCGCCGAGCGCGACCTCATCGCGGCTAATGAGGCATTAGATAAAAAGACCCAAGAGCTCGCCCGCTCGCTGGGCCTCCTCAGGGCGACCCTCGAGGCGACATCCGACGGGATTCTCGTGATCGACTGCGATGGGATCATCACGGGATGCAATGAAAAATTCAACACTATGTGGAAAATACCAAGGGATATCGACGTCAGGGGGGAACCGGAGCGCTTAACTGAACTGTGTATGCAGCAAGTCGCCGCTCCGCACGGGTATCTGTCTCGCATCGAACAGATCAATCGAAGTTCCGTAGTCGAGAGTACTGACACGCTTGACTTTACGGACGGCCGAATCTTCGAGCGATTTTCGACAGTTCAATACCTTGATGGACAAAATGTGGGTCGAGTCTGGAGCTTTCGTGATGTTACCGCGCAGAAGCGCGCAGAAAGAGAACTTCGCGAGCAGCGCGAGTGGTTCGAGGTCACATTGGATAGCATTGGAGACTCGGTGATTACCACCGATATGGACGGCAAAGTGACGTTCCTCAATCCGGTGGCGGAGAAGATGACGGGTTGGACGTCCGCCGAAGCGTTCGGCAAAGCGCTCGAGCGCGTGTTCAATGTCGTCAACGAAATCACCGGACAAGCGGTCGAAAATCCCGTTGGGATGGTGCTTCGAACGGGCGCGGTCGTTGAATTGGCCAATCACACGGCGCTTGTGGCGAAAGATGGCACGCAGATCGCCATCGAGGATAGCGCTGCACCGATCCGGAACCTCGATGGTGATATTTCCGGCGTGGTCATGGTTTTTCACGACGTGACCAAGCGCCGGCGTGCGGAGGCCGCTCTGCGTGACGCCGACCGGCGCAAAGACGAGTTTCTCGCCACCCTGGCCCACGAGCTTCGCAATCCACTCGCACCGATCCGCCAAGCCGCGCTCATTTCCAAGGCGGATGGTGCTACGGCGGCCCAAAAGCGCTGGAGCAACGATGTGATCGAACGCCAAGTGCGGCACATGGCGTTATTGCTCGATGACCTGCTCGATCTTTCAAGGATCACGCGCGGCACGCTGGCGCTGCGCACTCAACCAACCGATCTCGCATCGCTGATCGACGCCGCTATCGAGACGGCGCGCCCGATAATCGATGCTAAACGTCACCGGCTCTCGATTGATATTCGGGACAAGCACGAGCGCTTCGATGCAGATCCGCTTCGGATGGCGCAGGTGCTCTCCAACCTTCTGACCAATGCCGCTAAGTACACAGATCCCGAAGGCCATATTCAGATTACCGCGCGCTGTGTCACACAGGATATTTGCATCGAGGTCACTGACTCTGGCATTGGCATTAGTGCGGAAAATTTGCAGACGATATTTGAGATGTTTACCCAAGTGCAGTCTACGCACGCCCGGTCGGAAGGTGGACTTGGCATCGGACTAGCGCTCACAAAAGGTTTGGTGGAACTCCATGGTGGAATATTAGAGGCCAAAAGTGATGGCCTCGGTCGTGGCAGCAAATTCACCGTTCGAATTCCTAAAAGGATTTCAGTGGTCATGCCAATTGATCGTTCCAAAGCATCGGATTCAGCAAAAGCTCGTCGAGTGCTAATTGCAGATGATAATCGTGATGCGGCGGATTCACTGGCGACGTTGCTTCAATTAGATGGTCATCAAGTGACCGTTGTCCATGACGGGTCTGGAGCGATGGCGGCCTTTACGGAGACAAGACCTCATCTCGTGCTTCTCGATATAGGTATGCCGGGGCTCAATGGCTACGACGTGGCCGCTCGCATCCGGCAGAGTTATCCTGCATCAGGCACTACCTTGATTGCCATCACCGGCTGGGGACAAGAGGAAGATCGGGCCCGAGCCGTGGCGGCAGGATTTGACCATCATCTTACCAAACCGGTGGATTTCGAGCGTCTATCCCACTTGATCAAATGAGGTCAAAGTAGTAACGCCGAAAAGCTGATGCCTCCCATAAGCGGACCTTGGTGTAGGGCCGAAGACTGCATGTTGGGGCCGTTCATTGGGCGTGCGGCCATCGTCGTAACCCTCCCACGAATGGCCCAAAATGAGAATGTGCTCGAGCAATGAATTGCGCACAGCGCGATCCTCCAAAATGGGAAAGATCGATTGCGCCGGCGCAACAGGAAGGCCGTAGCGCCGAGATCTCGCGCGGCCCCTCCCTTGCGCCCGCGCGTTGACCCGAAAAGCGGGGTCGCCGTGGGCGTGTCCGAACAACTGCGATGGGCGAGCGCAGCCAGGGGGTTCGGTCAACCTAATAGCCGTGCCGGCCAATGGGTCACCGCGTGCCAGCGTCGTCAAGTGCGTCGCTGTGGCTAGCCCTCGGCGTGAAGCAACATCAACAGCGTGCCCTCGGGCGCTTCGAGCAGGGCATTGGCGCGGCGATCGAACCCGGCAGGCAATTCCGCGTTGCCCACGATCCCGCTGCCCGCGAGCGCTTCGAGTCGCGCGGGCATGAGCGGATCGATAAATACCAATACAGGCGCGGCAATCGCCCGCGGCCGGTGCAGGGTCAGGGTCAGGGTGTCGCTGGTCAGGGCAATTTGCGCCAGCGGATCGTCGGGCACCTCAAGCGCCACGAAGCCGGCATTTTCCCAGTACGCCCGGACAGCTTCAATGTCCAGCGCAGGCGCGCTGTAACTGCTAAACCAGCCGCAACCGGAACCCGCGTGATCGAAGCGGGGCGGGGAAAAGGTGCGGGCCTCCAGCAAGGCAATATTCTGGCCGGTCGGATCGTGCAGCTGCAGCTCGTGAAAGTCGCTGTCGCCGAGCCGCGTGTAGTGCGGTTCGAAGCCCGCGGCCCGCAATTCATGGACGTGGCGGGCAAGCTCGGGCCGTACGAAGCTGAGCATGTTCGCCGGTCCGCCTCGCTGGTGCAGGCCAAGGCAGATCCGGCCGTCGCTGAGCACGCCATAGGGATGCGTCCAGGTGTCGCCGGTGGTGAGTTGCGAGAAGCCAAGGCGCTCGTAGAACTGCACCGAGGCGCCGATGTCGGTGGTAGCCAGGCTAAGCTCGAGAAAGCGGCCGAACATGAATTAGCCGGCGGCGCGAAGCACGCGTTGCGCGAGCGCTCGCGCGTGATCGCCCCGATCGTTTAAGGCCGGCACGTACTGGAACTGCGTGCCGCCGGCTTGCAGGTAGATCGCGCGACCCTCCAAGGCAATTTCTTCCAGCGTCTCGAGGCAATCGACCGCAAAGCCGGGACAGATCACCGTAAGGCTGCGTACGCCGCGGGACGGCAGATCGGCCAGCACCCGGTCGGTGGAGGGCCCCAGCCAGCGCGCGCTTCCGAAGCGGGACTGGAAACTCAGCGACCATTCCAGAGCGGACAGTTCGAGTGCCGCGGCCAGCCGTCGGGCGGTCTGCTGGCACTGTTGTTCGTAGGCGTCGCCGCGGGTTACGCAGCGCTGCGGGATCCCGTGAAAGGACATCAGCAACTGCCCCGTGCGGCCGTGTTTTTGCCAGTGCTCGCGCACGCTGTTCGCCAGCGCGCCAATGTATCCCGCGTCGTCATGGTAATTGCCAATCAGATGCAGCTCGGGCAACGCGCGCCAAACGCGCAAGCTTGCGCCGACCTGATCAAAAACCGCACCTGTGGTGGCCCCGCTGGCTTGCGGGAACAGCGGCAGCACCACGATGCGCTGCGCCCCGGCAGCCCGCAGCCCTTGCAAGCCGGCGTCTACCGTCGGCTCCGAGTAGAGGAACGCGCTCTCTAGGGTCACGGTTGCGGGGAGCTGCGCCTCGAGCTGGAGTTCAAGCGCGTGGCGCAGTCGCTTTGAAAATACTTCCAGCGGTGAGCCATCATCCATCCAGATACGGCGGTACTTGCGTGCGCTGCGGGGAGCGCGCAGCGGCAGGACCAGTCCAAGCAGGAGCGGGCCCCAGAAAAGTCGCGGCAATTCGACTACGCGCGGATCCGACAGAAATCGAGCCAGAAACCGGCGTACCTCGCGCGCACGTGGGGCCTCGGGTGTGCCCGTGTTGACCAAAAGTACGCCAAGCACGCTGGGATCCCCTTAGAGCGGCGTAATGCCGCCGATACACAGGTATTTCAACTCGGTGTAGTCGAGGATGCCGTGATGCGAGCCTTCGCGCCCGAAGCCTGATTGCTTGACGCCGCCGAACGGTGCGACCTCAGTCGAGATCAAGCCGGTATTCAAGCCTACGATGCCGTATTCGAGCGCCTCGGTGCAGCGCCAAGCGCGCGCCAGGTCGCGCGTATACAGATAACAGGCAAGCCCGAACTCGGTGTCGTTGGCCATGTGCATGGCCTCGGCCTCGGTGCCGAACCGAAACAGCGGCGCGACGGGTCCGAAAGTCTCCTCTTTTGCGAAGCGCATCTCGCCGGTCGCTTCGGTCACGATCGTGGCTTCGTAAAAAGTGCCGCCGAGCGCGTGCGGCTTGCCGCCCAGGGTGATCTTGCCACCCTTGGCGCGCGCATCGGCGACGTGCTCCTCTACTTTGGCGAGCGCGGCGGCGTCGATGAGCGGACCTAAGTCGGTGGGGCCCTTGAGACCATCACCCACCTTAAGTGCGCTCACGGCCTTGTTCAGGCGGACGGCGAAGTCGTCGTAAACCTCGTTTTGTACCAGCAGGCGGTTGGCGCACACGCAGGTCTGTCCCGTGTTGCGATACTTGCTGGCGAGTGCGCCTGCCACCGCGGCGTCAAGATCGGCATCGGCAAACACTATAAAAGGTGCATTGCCGCCCAGCTCCATGGACAGTTTCTTCAAGGTCGGAGCGCATTGAGCCATCAGCACACGGCCCACTTCCGTCGAACCGGTAAAACTGAGCTTGCGCACGACCGGGCTGCCGGTAAGTTCAGCGCCGATTTCACGCGCGCTCCCAGTGACGACGTTGAATACCCCGGGCGGCACCCCGGCGCGGGCGGCGAGCTCGGCCATCGCAAGAGCTGAAAGTGGAGTCTGGCCCGCGGGTTTGACGATGAAAGTGCAGCCAGCGGCCAGCGCGGGCGCCGCCTTGCGCGTGATCATCGCCGCCGGAAAATTCCAGGGCGTAATCGCCGCCACCACGCCCACGGGCTGCCGTAGCACCACGATGCGCTTGTCAGCTTGATGGCCCGGGATGACTTCGCCGTAAACGCGGCGCGCCTCCTCGGCAAACCACTCGACGAAGGCCGCGGCGTAGGCAATCTCTCCTGAGGCCTCGACCAGGGGCTTGCCCTGCTCAGCGGTCATGAGCTGCGCGAGGTCCTTCTGGTTCGCCATCATCAGGTCGAACCAACGACGCAGGATTACCGCGCGTTGCTTGGCGGTCTGCGCAGCCCAGCCCGGGAATGCGGCGGCGGCCGCATCGATGGCGCGGCGGGTGGCGGCGCCATCCAGTTGCGGCACCGTACCGAGTGTCGCCCCAGTGGCCGGATTGCGTACCGGCGTGGTGCGACCGTCAGCGGCATCGAGCCACTGACCGTTGATATAACACTGGCTGCGCAGCAGTTTTGGATCGCTCAGCTGCATGTGTGATTTAACCTATGTGCTGTTTCAGGAATTCTTGCGTGCGTTCCCAGGCGAGCTTGGCGCTGGGCGCGTCGTAGCTGGCGCGCGCGTCGCAATTGAAACCATGATCGGCCGGATAAAAATAATAGCTGCCCTGCGGGAACACGGCCCGCACCTGCTCGATGCGCTCGCGCGGAATGTTCTTGTCGAGCTCGCCATAATGCAGCATTACCGGGCAGCTCGGCAGCCGATCGAGCTTCTCCCAGATCCGGCTGGTGTAATAACCAACCGCCGCCTGCACGCGCAGTGCTCCCGCGCCGATCCAGGCGAGTTGCCCGCCCCAGCAAAAACCCACCAGCGCGACGCGCCCGGCGTGGTGCACCACATTGACCGCGGCGCCGATGTCCAGCAGCGCCTTGGCGTCGTCGATCTGCAACCGGTAGCCCACTCCCTGCTCCATGTCCTTGGGCGAATAGCCGAGCTCGATATTGCGGCCCACCCGGTCGAACAGCGCCGGCGCAATGCTCAGGAATCCGGCCGCGGCGTATTGCTCGACCACCCGGCGGATGTGTTCGTTGACGCCAAATATTTCCTGAAGCACCACCACCGCGCCGCGCAGCGCACCAGTGGGCGCGGCCAGATAGGCGGAGAATTCGTGCCCGTCTCGCGCCATCAGTGTTTGCCAGCGACCCATGGGTTAGCTGCCAAGCCAGGCGTCCGCTTCAATCTCGACCAGCATCTCCGGGACAATCAGGCGACTGACCTCCACCATGGAAGTGGTTGGCCGTATTTCTCCGAACACCGCGCCGTGGGCGCGGCCGATCTGTTCCCAGTCGGCGATATTGACCACGTACAGCCGCGTGCGCACCACCTGGGCGAAGCTTGCACCCGCGCGCGTTAGCGCGGCCTCGATATTCTTCAGGCACTGCACGGTCTGAGCATAAGGATCATTGAGCCCGACGATGCGCCCGTCACTGCCCGTGGCGGTCGTGCCCGAAACGTGCACGTAGTCCCCGGCGCGCACCGCGCGCGAATAACCGACGATGGGCTCCCAGTGCGAACCGGAGGCAAAATTCTGGCGCGGCATCAGGCCCGCTCCACCACGGCCGTGACGCCCATGCCCCCGGCCGTACACACCGAGATCAGCCCGCGCTGCGCCTGAGCGTCGTTACCGAGCAGTTTGGCGAGCGCGGCGAGGATCCGTCCTCCGGTGGCCGCGAACGGGTGACCTAAGGCGACGCTGCCGCCCTTGACGTTGATCTTTTGAGGCGGAATCGAACCCAGCGCAGCGCTGCGTCCGAGCCGCTCCCGGCAGAACTCCGGGGATTCCCAGGCCTTGAGCGTGCACAACATCTGCGCGGCGAAGGCTTCGTGGATCTCGTAGTAATCGAAATCCTGCAGTGTGAGCTGCACATCCTCGAGCATCGCCGAGACCGCGTAGGCGGGCGCCATCAACAGACCTTCCTTGCCGCTGGCGAAATCGACCGCCCAGCTTTTGCCCGCGCGCAGGTAGGCCAGCACCGGGAGCCGTCGTTCGCGCGCCCAGTCTTCCGAAGCCAGCAACACGGCGGCCGCCCCGTCGGTCAGCGGCGTGCTATTGCCGGCGGTGAGCGTGCCGGAGCCGCTGGTGTCGAAAACCGGGCGCAGCGTGGCAAGTTTTTCCAGCGTGGCGTCGGAGCGCACGTTGTTATCGCGCTGCAAGCCGGCGTGAGGCGCGACCAGGTCGTCATAGAAGCCTTCCTTCCAGGCGGCGGCCGCCTTGAGATGGCTGTCGACCGCCACGCGATCCTGCTCTTGACGGGAAATCTTCCAGGTCTTGGCCATCAGCTCACAGCTCTGGCCCATCGACAAGCCGGTGCGCGGCTCGACCACGGCCGGAAGTATCGGTTTGATATCGCGCGGGCGCAGCTTCAGCCAGGGGGCGAGACGTTGACCGAAACTGCGGCCGCGGTAACTACGCAGCAGCAGCTCGCCGAATGAACTTGGGAGCACCACCGGGGGGTCGCTCACGGTGTCTACCCCGCAGGCAATACCGGCATCAATCTGACCGAGCGCAATCTTGTTGGCGACCAGAATGGCCGCCTCAAGTCCCGTGCCGCAAGCGCGTTGGATATCGAGCCCGGGGGTCTGCGGATCAAGGTCCGCCGACATCAGCGATTCGCGCACCAGGTTGTAATCCCTGGAGTGCTTGATGACAGCGCCACCGATGACATCCCCCAGTCGTTGCCCCTGCAGCCGGAAGCGTTCTACCAGGGAGCGCAGCGCGGCGACGAGCAAATCCTGATTGCTCTGGCGGAGGTATGCGCCATAAGAGCGCGCGAACGGTATACGACTCCCACCGACGATGGCGACCCGTCTGGTGGCTGTATGGACCAGCATGGCGGACTCCGGAAGCGGCGCGCCGCCGGTGGCGGCGCTGGTCGCGTAGAATGCCATTTTGCAGCTACTTGTGCACGGCCCGTGCCAGTATCCACTGGGCCGGGCGCGCATTTGGCTAGTGTATTCAATCGCAACCTACAGGGGACCCTAGGGGATGGCGCGAGCGGTGACGGACCGTGCCTTCGAACGCCGCCTGGCGGCGCTCGCAAACAACCGCGAGCACGGCGGCGCGCTGGCGGGCGGGCGGCGCGGCCTGGAGCGCGAGGGGCTACGGGTCGCGCTCAACGGCCGCATCGCCTCAAGCGCTCATCCGCGCTCGTTCGGCAGTGCGCTGTGCAATCCACACATCACCACCGACTTTTCCGAAGCGCTGCTCGAGCTGGTGACGCCGACCTTCACGGATAACGGCTCGCTGGCGCGCTACCTCGGCGAACTGCATCACTTCGTGGCGCAGCGTCTGAACGACGAATTGCTGTGGGCAGCCTCCATGCCCGGGGAGATTGCCGGCGAGAGTGAGGTGCCCATCGCCGACTACGGACGCTCTCACCGCGGACACTTCAAGGAGGTGTACCGGCGCGGGTTGCAGACCCGTTACGGTGGCCTGATGCAGGCGATTGCCGGTGCACACTACAACTATTCGTTTCCCGAGAGGTTCTGGCCGCTGTGGGCCGATCTGCTGGGCTCGCACCGCTACGACAGCGAGTTTGTGTCGGCGCGTTATTTAGACGTGGTGCGCAACTACCGGCGCCACGGGTGGCTGGCGCTGTATCTGTTTGGCGTCTCGCCCGCGTTGTGCGCGAGTTTCGTGCCCGAGGAAAATGCTGCGGAAATGCAGCCCCTGGGGCCCGGTACGCTGCACCTGCCCTACGCCACATCGCTGCGCATGAGCGATCTGGGCTATCGCAACCGCGACCAGTCGGCGGTCTCGGTGTCCGTCAACTCGCTCGAAGAGTACCTGGGCGATTTGCAGCACGCCACCCACACGGTGCATCCGCCGTTTGCAGCACTGGGCGTGTGCGTCGATGGCCATTATCGGCAGCTCAACGCCAACATTCTGCAGATCGAGAACGAGTATTACAGCAGCATTCGCCCCAAGCGCGCCCCGCAGGCAGGCGAGAGCACGATGCGTGCGTTGGCACGCGGCGGTGTCGAGTACGTGGAGGTGCGGGCTCTTGATATCTGCATCTTTGAGCCCACCGGGATATGCACCGACCAGATGCATTTCATGGAGGCCTTCCTGACCTTGTGCCTGGCACGCAGCAGCGATCCGATCAGCGGCCCGGACCAAGCGCTGCTCGACCACAACCATCTGCTGGTCGCGCGCAGAGGCCGCGAAGCGGACCTGCAACTGCACCGCGATGGACGCGAGGTATCGCTCAAGGCGTGGGGCGCTGAGTTGCTCGATCAGCTCGGTGGGATCTGTGAGCTGCTGGATGGGCGAGATCCGGCACAACCCTACCGGCGCGCGCTCGCCAAAGAACTCGAAAAGCTGCGCGATCCCGAGCGCACACCGTCGGCGCAACATCTGCAGGCGTTGCGTCGTTCGGGTAGCAGCTTTGCCGAGTACACCCGCGCACTTTCAGCCCAGCATGGCGCCCGGCTACGCGAGACGACCGGCCGCGATCCTGTGCTGCAGTCGGAGTTCGCGGCGGAAGCGGCGGAATCACTCCTCGAACAGGAGGCCACCGAGCGCGCGGACCGGGGCAGCTTTGAGCAGTATCTGGCTCGGGCGCTGGCGCCAGATACCGTCTAGCAGCGCGCCGCGCCGCGCCGGTGCGGCCCCCGGTGTGTGCGCAGGGGGAATTTTTGCTACATCTCGTAGCGGACCGCAAGCTGGAGTATTTTTTCACGCGCGTAGGCAGGATCACCCAGCAGGGCGCGTAGCGGCACGGTGCTGTCGGATTCAATGCCTTCTAAGGCCACGCTCCAGTGCCGGTCAAAGTCGTGTATGCAGGCCACGGTCCAGGCGTGGCCGTCGTCGGCGAGCAGGATGGGAATGTACTCAAACGTGCTGTAGGTCTGTTGCATGTTGAAGCGGTCGTAACGCACCGAATAGCGCGTTGCGCCGCGCTGCAGGCTGGCGAGCAGGAATTCCGAACTGTAGCTCCAGGCGTTGTGCGGCAGCCGCGCGTCCTCGTAGGTGCGCCCGTGCAGCCACTGGCCGATCACAGTCCAGTCGTCATTGGGTGTCCAGCGGGCGCCGAGGCTATCGAAGTAGGTCAGCCAGCCGCCGTCGTCGACCTTCGGGGCCTCGACGAAGTCGGCGCGATTGTCGTAATGCATCGCGCGCACTTCGAGCAATCCGCGGTAGTTTGCGGCGCCGGCGAGGTAGTAGCCAGCACGCTTGTCGAGATCATCAAAAAAGAGAGTGCGCTGCGGGAGCGGTGCTCCGCCGTTGGCAAAGCGGCCAAACAAAGTGCTCTGCCGATCGTGCAAACCCCAGCCGCGGGTCGCCACCACGGTGCCGGCCGTGTCGTTCCACCCGTAAGCGGCGCCGCTCACTGAGAAGTCGAAGTTGTGGCCGTGGCTGCGCCCGAGCCAATCCAAGCTGTACTCGGCGCCGATCGTCCGCAATTCTTCGCCCACCCAGGTGTTTATCGCTGAAAACGACAGCGTGTAAGGCGAGCGCCAGCCCTGCATGCGATTCTCCATCGAAATTGCCGGATAGAAGGCTCCCACCTTGAGGCGCGAGCGCCAATCGGATGTCGGGATCGGACGCCACTCGGCGTAAAGTTCAGTCAGGTCGAGCGCATTCACGTCATGATCGCCGTAGGCGTAGGCGTGGGCGCTGACACGCAGGGTCTGGGTCGGATCGGCCCGATAACCCATTTCGACGTAACCGAGGCGCAGCCCGTCTTGTGTATCGTCGTAGCGCAATTTGCCCAGTCCGCCGGTCAGGCGGGACTGCGTCGCATCGGTGCTCACCGCGCGCAGGTCCACGCTGAGGTCGAATTCATCAGCGCCGGCGACTTGGGTCAGCGCCAGTGCGGCCATGGCACAGGAGAAGATCAGTAATCTTGCCATTTCTTGTCCATTCCATGATGGTGCAACGACGGTCGTAGTGGTCGGGTCAGGCGCAAGCTCACGCTTGCGGCCGCGCCATCCGCAAGTCGCAGGCTTGAACTCAATTGCGGTCCGGACTCATCGAGCAGTTCATGCCAGACCCGCACCGTGTATTCACCGGGCGCCAGGTCGTGCAGGTGCAACGTGCCATCCGCGCCGGTCCGCCCGTACCACGGTGAGTCGGTGACGTAGATGTAGCCAACCATGCTGTCGTGGATGTTGCAGCCCAGCGTTACCAGCCCGGCGCGGTTGAATACCACAGGCTCGTGCGCGCGCCCGGCGTACAGCCCGAGCTGAAAAGTCTTGGCTTCCGAAAACGAATAGACCTGGTGTCGCACCTGGTCACTGTTGGGGAAGTCAACCGCGCTGCCGGTCTGCACCACCAGCACGCCGGGTACAAACTGAATATTGCGCTGGTCCATGATCGCCTTCTGGCCAGGCGCGGGCTTGGGCGCACCGGCCACCGGCTCGGCCACCACCACCGCGTCGGCCAACGGCATACCATTTACGCTGACAACCGTGATCGAGAGCCCCGAAGCCGCAGAAACCGCCTGTGGCACCGCAAAAACCGTGCAGGCGGTCACACAGGCGAGGAACGGCGCGCTTCTACTATGCATATGTCAGGTTGATTAGAGCCCCCAAAGTTGACCAGCTTCAAGAACCGACTGCTCATTTTGATCGTGTCTCTGATGGCGCTTGCCCAGGGTGTGACGATCGTGCTCACACTGGCCTCGATGCGAAGCGCCGTGCGCGCGGAATCGATTCGCCAGCTGTCGGCGACCCGTGCCATGCTCGATCGCACGCTGGCCGAACGGGCGCGGTTGTTGCGTGCGGCGGTTGACGCCATGTTGGGTGACTTTGCATTTCGCGAGGCGGTGGCCACTGGCGATACGCCGACGATGCAATCGGCACTGAGCAACCAGGCCGGAAGAATTGGCGCGGACCTGGCCGTGCTCTACGCGCCTAGCGGGCGCGTCCTGACCGCCACGAGCTCTGAATTGGCCCAACAGGCGGGCGCGGGCCTACGACTGCCGGAGGGCACGAGCGCAGCGCCCTTCGCCGTAGTTGGCGGCCGGCCGTATCAGACGGTGTTCGCGCCGCTGCGCGCACCGCAGGTCATCGCCTGGGTG
This sequence comes from Steroidobacterales bacterium, assembly GCA_038234675.1. GTDB lineage: Bacteria > Pseudomonadota > Gammaproteobacteria > Steroidobacterales > Steroidobacteraceae > FEN-1191. The sequence continues at coordinate 49,921 of JBBQTF010000005.1, read as the reverse complement.
GCGCTTGGCTTTGCGCTGGACCGGCCGCTGGCGCAGCAGCTTGCGACGCTGGCCGGCACCGAGGTCAGCTTTGTCTATCGCGAGCAGGATGGTTCCAGCGGCACAATCTCAACGCTGGATGCGGCGAGCGCGGGCGAACTGGCGGCGCAGGGCCTGGCCGATCAGCGCAGGGCTGGTCCGGTTCTGTCAACGATTTCCGGCGACCAGTACCTGACCCTCAGTGCGCCACTGCGTGTACAGACCGGCACGCTGCTGCTGGTGGCGCAGCGCTCCCAGTCTGCCGCCATGGCGCAATTTCGCGAGATGCGTCTGGCGCTGTTGCTCATTGGTGGCGCCGCGTTGCTCGGCGCGATCGTCGTGGCGGTGTTCGCGGGCCGCAGTGCGGTGCGGCCGCTCGGCGTGCTGGTAGCGGCCGCCCGCGAAATCGAGCGTGGCTCCTACAGCCACGCCATCCAGGTGAGCGGCGGTGAGGAGTTCAGGCAGCTGGCCGGCACCTTCAACTCGATGCAGCAGGGCATCCGCGAACGCGAAGAGCACATCGTGCGCCAGGCCACGCACGACACACTGACCGGTTTGCCCAATCGCGAGGGGCTGCGCCAGCGGCTGGCGGCCATGCCCTCGGACCGGCCATTGAGCGTGGCGCTAGTCGACGTGCACCGGTTTCGCGACATCAACGCCTCGGTTGGGCATGTGGTCGGCGATCACCTGCTGCAGACGCTGGCGGTCCGGTTGACGAAACTGGTGGGTGAAAGCGCGCTCTGCGCGCGCATCGGAGCCGACCAGTTCGTGGCCACGTCCCCGCTCCATGACAGCGAGTTGCTGCACCGCCTGCTGATGGCTGCCGACGAGTGGCGCGCGGGCGTGACGCTCGGCGAGCTGCGACTCAGTGTCGATATTCGCGCGGGCCTGAGCGAGTGGCGCGCGCCGCGCGTGTCGGTCGAGGACCTCATGCGCCAGGCGGACGTCGCACTGCTCCAGGCCAAGGAACAATCGACCGTCGCCGTGGTCTACGAGCCATCGCACGACGCCGATCATCGCCGCCGCATCATGCTGGTGGCGGAATTGCGGCGCGCCTTGGCAGGCGATGGCCTGACACTGCATTACCAGCCCCTCGTTGGCATGCGCGATCGTGCCGTGCGGAGCTTCGAGGCGCTGCTGCGCTGGAACCACCCGACACTAGGCAGCATCTCGCCGGCAGAATTCATCCCGCTGGCTGAGCGCGCTTCGGTCATGCCGGATCTGTCGCGTTGGGTGTTGGGTGCCGCGATCGCTCAGCTCGGCGCGTGGCAGCGCGAGGGTCTGGATTTTTCAGTGGCCGTCAATCTGTCGGCGGCGGATTTTGCCGACGGCGGCTTGCCGGCGCGGGTCTTCGCGCTGTTGCGTGATTACCAGGTGCCCGCCACGCGCCTGCTGCTCGAAGTGACCGAGAGTGCGATCATGCGTGAGCCGCAGCTGGCCGCGCAGATCATGCAGCAACTGCGTACCTCCGGGGTTTGCTTCGCGATCGATGACTTTGGTACCGGGCACTCGAGCCTGGCGCAGCTGCACGCGCTGCCGGTCGATGAGATCAAGATCGACCGGGGCTTTGTCTGCAATCTGGAGCGCTCGACGAGCAACCTGGCCATCGTGCGCAGCACGATCGAACTCGGTCACAGCCTGGGACTCAAGGTGGTGGCCGAGGGAATCGAGACACCGGAAGTCTGGGCGGCCTTGCTGCGTCTGGGGTGCGATCTCGCCCAGGGTTACTTCATAAGCCGGCCGATGCCCGCCCCTGCGGTGTCGGCGTGGACGCGCGCGCAACGAGATCAGCTGCTTCGTAATGCCAACGCTGCCGTGGAACCAGGCACGCTCAGCACGCTTCGCGGCCGACCGGCCTAGGGCTCAGACCGGCGTCACCAGGCGCAGTGCCCGGGCACTTCGGCTGATGCCGAGCACACCGCTCCGCACAATTTCGAGCAGCTCCCCGTGGGCTGCCACCTCGTGCATAAATCCGTTGACCTCGGCCTCACTCCCTAGCAGTTCGACGATAAAGTTGTCCGTCGATGGGTCCAGCACGCGGCCGCCGGTGCGCACCACGTAGCCGCGCAGGGCGTCGCGGCGCCCCGGATCGACCCGCAACTTCGCCAGCACCAGTTCGCGCTCCAGGTGTTCGCCGCGCGTCATGTCGTCGATGCGCACCACGTCGATGAGCTTATTGAGCTGGTTGGTGATCTGCAGCATCACCGCGTCCGACCCGGTCGTCACCAGCGTCAGGCGCGACACCGTGGAATCGTCGGTGGGGGCCACCGACAAGGATTCGATGTTGTATCCGCGACTGGAAAACATGCCGGCGACGCGCGACAGCGCGCCCGCCTCGTTTTGCAGCAATATACCGATGATGTGGCGCATGGCCTAAAAATGGATGGTCCGCGGGCGGCTAGGAAATAGGATCTCAGGATAGCCAAGTTTGAGCAGGCGCGCCAAGCTGCTAGGCTCTGATCATGGATCGGGTTATGCAGCAAAATCAGGCAGCGACGCATCCCCTGGCCGGCCAGCCGATGAGCGGCGCGCAGATCATCGTCCAGGTACTGGCCGATGAGGGTGTGACGGCCATATTTGGCTACAGCGGCGGCGCGATCCTGCCCACCTACGATGCGGTGTTCACGTTCAATGAGGCACAACGCCTTGCCGCCAAGCGTGAAATACCGCTGATCGTGCCCGCTAACGAGCAGGGTGCGGGCTTTATGGCCGCCGGTTATGCGCGCGCCAGCGGCCGCGTCGGGGTTTGCCTGGTGACCTCCGGGCCCGGTGCGACCAACACCGTGACCCCGGTGCGTGACTGCATGGCCGATTCCGTGCCGATCGTCGTTATCTGCGGTCAGGTTCCCGCCGCTGCCATCGGCACGGACGCGTTCCAGGAAGCTCCGGTGGCCGCGCTCATGGGTTCGGTCGCCAAGCACGTGTTCCTTATTACCGACCCGACTCGCCTTGAAGCCACGGTGCGCACCGCTTTTGAGATTGCGCGCACCGGCCGGCCCGGTCCGGTGGTGATCGACATCCCCAAGGACGTTCAGAACTGGGCCGGCGCCTATCGGGGGGCCGGCACGTTGCCGATTCCGGGTTTTCGCCGGCGTTCGGCTGAATTGGCCGCGAATACGCTAAGCGCCGAGCAGCAGTCGGCTTTTGTCGAACTGTTGTCCGAATCGCAGCGCCCGTTAATCTATGCTGGTGGCGGTGTGATCAATGGCGAGGCTTCGGTAGCACTGAGCTCCTTTGCCGTAGCGCTCAATATCCCGGTGGTGACGACGTTGATGGGTATCGGGAGTATCGATACCGCGCACACGCTGTGCTTGCACATGCTTGGCATGCACGGCGTTGCAGCGGCGAACTATGCCGTTGAGGATTGTGATTTCCTGATTGCCGTGGGCGCACGTTTTGACGACCGCGTGGCTGGCAATCCGCAGAAATTTGCGCGCGCCGCGCGTGCGATCGCCCATCTGGACGTGGACCGCTCCGAGATCAATAAAGTCAAAAGCGCGCGTTGGAGCCACGTCGGTTTGTTGCCCGAGGCTTTGGACCAGTTGCAAGCGGCGGTGCGGAAAGCTGCCCGCCAGAGGGACTATCGGGCCTGGCATGCCCACTTGTTGGCGCTAAAACACCGTTACGGCATGAATTACCAGCGGACCGGAGAGCTGGTCCAGCCTCAATACGTGATCGAGGAGATCAACCGCCACACGCGCGGGGAGGCAATCATCACCACCGGGGTCGGCCAGCACCAGATGTGGGCGGCACAGATGTTCGACTTTGGTGCGCCGCGGCGCTGGCTCACATCAGGGAGCATGGGCACGATGGGATTTGGCCTGCCGGCGGCGATCGGGGCGCAGGTGGCCAATCCTGGCCGCCTGGTGATCGACATCGATGGGGACGCCAGCATCCGTATGAATATTGGTGAGCTTGAGACCGTGACGACCTACGATCTGCCCGTCAAGGTGGTGGTGCTCAACAACTTCGGCGACGGCATGGTCAAGCAGTGGCAGAAGCTGTTCTTCAAGGGCCGGCTGTCCGGGAGCGATAAGTCCCTCCACAAGAAGGACTTCGTCAAGGCCGCCCAGGCCGATGGATTTCGCTATGCCCGCCGGCTCGATCGCAAACAGGACGTTCCTTCTGCAATCTCCGAGTTCCTGGCTTTCGAGGGGCCCGCTTTTCTCGAGGTGATCATCGACCCGGATGCCGGCGTCTATCCGATGGTCGGCCCGGGGCAGGGGTATGAGGCAATGATCACCGGTGAGTTCATCCCGTCACGCGATCCGAAGGACGGCGGGAATATCGATCCTTCCAGCATGTTCTGACGGGCACCGCGGCGCGCGGCTGCACGGTCGGACTAACGGCTGGCGGGGCGCTCGGCGCGGATGTACTCGCGCGCAAGGCGGACATCGTGCATGTTGCTCAAATCCGCGGGTAGCGCATCGAGCAGCGCTGCCGCTTCCCGGAGCAGCTGTGGTGACTTGGCGCGATCGGTCAGCGCCTGCGCGTACAATGCGCCCGCCAGCTCTACCGGCACCCAAGCCTCGCCGTGGTTGCGGGCCGCGAGACTTCGCTCGAGCTGCACAACCGGTGCGATCAATTTAGCGGCCTCGGCGGTTTTGCCCTGGCGTGCGAGCGCCATGGCAAGCCAGGTCGATAGACCGCCCAGCTGGCGCTTATCGTCCTGCGATGAGCTGCCCATTTCCTGGCGCGCCGCGACCGAAACACGCATGGCCTGTTCGGCGGCCGCGTAGTCTTTTTGGGCATACGCCGCCACCCCTTCGACGCTGGCGGCCCAGAAAAGCACATTATTCCTTTCAAACGCCTCAACGCCCTCTTTGACCTTGATCGGCTGCAGTTCCTTCGTGATGTCGCCGGCGATGCGCCGCGCTGCCGCGTCATCGGCCCGCTGCTGAGCTAGGATTGCGACGGACAGGCGACTCGTCGTGTCGACTACGGTCGTAGCGATGCTGCCAGATTCATTCTTGCGGAGCATCGCCAGGTAGGGCTTTCCCGAGTCTACCGCGGCTCCCGCCGCGCCAAAGTCGCCCACCTGCGCGTGCCGCCAGGCGACGTACGCCAAGGTTCCGAAGGCGGTGATGATCAGGTTAGAGCCGCCGGAGGCCACCCGCTGCGCGTCCTTGAGCGCTTGATCGTAATAGGGCAGGGCCTCGTGCACCTTGCCTGCGGACCACAGCACATCGCCCACTGTACTGCGGGCCACGGACAGGTTGTTGGTCGTGGTGATATTGACCGGATCAAACTCCAGCAGGGTCAGTGAGATCTGCACGGCGCGCTTTGCGTTGGCCAGCGCCGCGAGCGGGTTTAGGTTAATAACCGCAATGTTCGAGAGGCTGCCCACGAGCAGCTGCTGGGCATGCAGCGCAAGCCGATACCCCGGTCTTTGAGTGAGCACCCTATCCGCGGTCGCCACCCCATCTTCGGCGATGCGTTGCGCTTCCTCCGTGCGGCCGAGGGCGAGGAGCGCTTGGACCCGCCAGGCGTTCGCCTCGGCATAATAGGCCGCCATGCTCAGATCGGCGAGGTCGCGCGCGCCCAGATCATCGGCGGTCTTCGCCGCCTGCTGGAGCGAATGCGCCGAGGCCTCGAAAAGAGTACTGCGCAGCTGCTCGAACCCGAGCCGTACCAGAGTTTCGACATAGGCACGCCGGGCGGCAATCGATGCGCTCGGGGTCTGCACCAGCGGTTGCAGCAGCGCGGCGGCGCGCTTGGAGTCGACGATGTCGTTCGGGTCATTGAGGAATTCCATGACCTGCGCCTGCGCGACGTAGGCGAGGGCCAGCGCGATCGTGTCGGACTCGGAATTGTCGCCGGCGGCGCGGCGCTGCTCGAGCAGGCGCAAGGCCTCGGCCGCGGTCGCCTTGGCCGCGTCCGGGTCCCCTAGAACGCGCTTCGCGCGGGCGAAGTGCACCATCGCCAGAGCACCGTTGCGGATCGTGTCCGCGCCCTTGAGCGATTCCGGGAGGCTGTGGAAGTAATCGATCTGGCGCTTGGCAAACTCCGCCACCACGTCCAGCCGTCCGAAGCTTTCGAGTTCGCGGACGAAATCATCAGTGAGATATCCCAGCAGGTGTTCCGCGCCGGCACGCGCCTGCACCGCCTGGAACTCGGCGCGGTGGGCCCGCTGTGTGCTTAAGTAGGCGATCACCGCGGCGGCCAGCGCCCCCACGGCCAGCAGCCCGCACACCGCGGCCACCTGGCGCGCGCGCGACAGGGAGCGCCGCGCCTCCTGTTCGCGCTCGCGCTGCGCGGCCAGCAGGCGTTCGGTCGCTTCGCGTGCCTCGCGTTCTTGGCGCTTGTCGCGGCTGTGCTTGACGACGCCGCACAATACGTCGTGCGTGAGCTCAACACGGCGCGCGTCCAGACGCTCCTCAATGCGAAGCAGTCGGCGATTGACCAGCAGTGCCACCGTGCCAGGTCTGGCGCCGGCGCTGGTGAAACTGCTGACGAGACTTTCCTCGGCCACGTTCTCGCGAAAGCCCGAGGCCGTCAGCAATTCATCCTCGATAATGCGGCGCACGGCCGCGGGTTGGTCCTCGAGAGTCCGCTCGTAGAAATTACTCAGGATCGTGGCGTGCGAGCCCGCCAGCAGGTCGAGGGAGATTTCGCTCCGTCCCTGGGCGAGGCGGGTGTCATTCAGTTCCCGGCAGATCAGGCTCAGGAGCGAGGGCTCGACCTCCGCATTGGCCAGCTCGGCCCCGCCGGCCACGAAACGGACAATGGCGGCGGCGACTTCCTCCGAGACCAGCCCCTTGCCGGGACGCATGACCGCGGTCATCGCCTGCGTCCCGGTCATCGGTGCCAAGCGCAGGCGGTTCTGGGTGATGCTCGGCATCGCGCTCTTGAGACCTTCCAACGGGGCCAGATAGTCCTCGCGCAACGCGATCAGCACGCGGTAGTCACTGCGCGCGAAATCGAAGCGCTCGGCCATCTCGTCGTCCGCATCCAGTTTTGCTTCAACCGCCTTGGGCGGTCGGTTTTCCACCAGATCCGCCAGGTCGGCCACAAACGTCGCGGCCCGAGCTCGGCCGAAGTCATCGCTCTGGGCGAGTGTGAATATCTCCTCGAACTGATCGAAGATCAGCAGCGGAATCAGCGTCTTGCCGGACTCTTCGCGCAGCACGTCGTCGCGATGATGGAGGAATTCCCATAACGACTCGCCGGCATTGGCGACACCGGCCTGGGTCCACTCCCCGGCGCGCCGCGCGGTACGCGCGATGGCCTGTTTGAGCTGCTCGGACGGCTCGGGCGCCTCGCGCCCGTAGTCGATACGGACGTAGATCGGGCAGTAACCCTGGTCGCGTAGGCGCGGTACCAGTCCGGCGCGCAGTATCGAGGTCTTCCCGAGTCCCGACTGACCAAACAGGACCGTCAGGAGCTTGCGCTGCACCCTGCGGGCCAGTTCCGCCACTTCGTCATCTCGACCGTAAAAGAAAGCGCGCGTTTCTTCGGTAAACGAGGCCAGGCCGAGCCACGGATGACGCGCATCGATCGTCGGGTCTGTCGCGTCGCCGGGTTCGAGCGGTTGCGGCCGGGCGTTCACTGCTGGCGCGCTCGCGTAAAGTCGGTCAGGCGCTGTGCAAACTCGCTGGGCACCTGGCCACCCGGAAGCTGCGAGAAGTGCAGGGCCTTGAATTTGTCCGGCACCAGCGCCTCCATGGCGGTGGTTCCATCGATCGTCACGGGCAGGATGAACAATGCGCCGTCGGCCATGTTGCGCACCCGGTCCATGGCGTAGCTCCACTCGCGCCTGAAGTAGCCCTCCAGTCGCCGTTGCGTAGTGGCCGAAATGACCGGTATGAAATAAGAACAACGCGCGATGTTCCGCTGGATCTTGCGATCGTAATCGTCGCCGACCTCGAGCCGATCCATGTCGAACCAGGTGGTGACGCCCGCGGCCTCCAGACCGGCCTTGATCTGCTGCACGGCGGGCAGGTCTTCGCGTGAATAGCTTATAAACACGGCATTTTCGGGCATGTCGCGCGCCGGGGGCGCGAACCGGAGCGGAGCGGCGCTGTGCCCGGCCGGCGCCGCCGGCTTGCGGCGTGCCGCGAGCCGATCGTGCAGTTCGTCCACAAAACGTTCCGCGCCCTGATAGATGCGGGTGCGCACGCTCACCTGCTGCAAAAAGGCGACCAAGCGCTCGTCCTGGCCGGTGTAACTGTCGGCCATGATCTCACCGACATCGCGCGGATCGGAAAGCCGTTGACGCTTGGCCATGCGCAGGAACAACCGCGCCAGCCAGTTGGTGAAGTTGCTGCCGATAAACAGCAGATGGTTGTGCTCAAGCTCGTGGAACAATCTCTCGGGGGCAAGGTGCTCGCTTTGCAAGGCGCAGATGAATTCGAGCAGGTCTTCGTCGGAAATCACGTAGGTCGGGGAGGCCGAGATCTTGCCGAACAGGTGATAGACGACCGGCCGCTGCAACTGGTCACGTTCGGCCGAAAGATCCACCACGCGGTTGGGTGAATAGGACAGCGCCTCGGTCGAGGGGGCTCCGCCGAAACGCTCCAGGTTGATCGCGGTCTCGAGCAGCGGATCAAATGTCGTGGAGACGAACAGGTCGAACTCCGGGATCGCGGCCAGGCGGCGCAGTGCCTGCGGAGGCTCGAAGGTCGCATCCTTGAGCAGGCCGCGCAGTCGCACGTACGCCTCTTCGCGCCGGCCGCGCGCGCCCAGAAACCAGCAGACGACGTCATTGAGCGTGTACGGTTGCGGCAGTTGCGAGACATCGACGTTGAGGCGGCCGGCCAACTTCTCGGCCAGCCAGTCATACAGGAGGCGCGGCCCTTTGTCGGTGCGGACCTGGAGCAGTTCCGGACCGACAATGGGTATGACCCGCTTCTCCTCGATGTAACTGAGCAGATCCTCCCAGGCGTCCTCATCCAGGGCGCTGGGCATCAGCTGGGCGGCCGCGCCCCTATTCATGGGCAGCCGTGGGTCACGGGCGGGCAGATGCGGGGCAAATGGACTTCTTGGATGAGCATTATGTGTCCGAATATCAAGTGTGACGCAGCGGTAGGGCACTGGCAAGCCAATTGCGGAACCTTGCGCGGACGGCGACGCCATGAAGCGATCCGCCTCCATGGCACATAATGCAGCGCCCGTCAGTCAGAGCCGTAATTCACAACCTAAAAAGTGGCGGCGGCGCCCACCAGGAGTTGTAGTCGCTTGATATTTTCGCCATCGAGCGGCGCAGCTAAATCGATATAAATGACGTTGCCGAAGGAGGACCGGTTGTTGCCCAGTCGCGCACCGACGCCCAAATCGCGCAGCCATCCCAATTGAGGGGTGTCCACCGGGTTGGCGCCAAAAGTCCGTCCGGCGTCGAAGAACACGGCGCCTCCGACATCGAATAAACGCCAGATCGTCCAGTCCGTATACAGGCGCTCTTCGATATTGAACTGCGCGCGACCGCTCCCCTGCTGGTATCGCAGCGGGTACCCGCGCAGACCATTGTCGCCACCGAGCAGGTAATAGTGATCCAAATCCAACGCGTGCCCGGTGTCCCCGGCAATCCGCACGTGAGTCAGGGTGCGGCGCGATGTGCGCCAGTCCCACACGGCGTCGGCGCTGGTGCGCAGATCAACGAGGCGGCCCTGTTCCAGCCGGCCCAGGAGGTTGGCGCTCGTGAACAGCTGATGCGCCTCGGAAAGTTGCCAGCCATAGCGGGCGTGGCCGTTGGCGATGAGGGCATGGCGATCGGCGCCGAATGCGGGCGCGGCGACGCCCAGCTGGAGCACGGCGGTGAGCCCGAATTGCAGGTCCTCGGTGCGCCCAATCTGGTCCCGGTTGTGTGTGGTAGCGAACTGGTCGGTAATCCAGTCCAGCTGCACGTAGGGGTAGACCAGATCGCGGTTGGCCGGGATTGGGGCAAGCGCCGAGCTGACCGGTGGAGCGCCGGTTAGCTCAGGATTGAAGGTATCGCGCTCACTTCGCCAGCCGGCGATGAAACGCAGCGTGTGGCCCGAGCGCAGGCCCGGCGACCAGCCGCCGTACACATCGAAGAGGCGCGTCGCGTGCCGGTAAAAATCATATTCGCTGCCCAGCCGGTAGCGCGTGGCGGTGCCCACAGTATCCGCGATCGTAAGCCCGCCGCCGTGGTGGACATCCAGCGCATAGAAGGGTCTGTAGATCTGCACGCCGCGATCGTGGCCGTCACTATTGGTTGCCCAGCGCGCCGAGTCAACCCAGCGACTCTGCAGCACCGATGGATCCTGCCACTGAAAGTAAGTGGAGCTCCGATCAACGTCGCGACTGTAGCCCGCGAGCAGCGTCTTGCCGTAGCCAAGCAGGTTGATGTCCTTTATTTCCAGGGAGCCGGCGTTCTTGCCACCGCTCCGCGCGTAGCTCGGGCCCACCTGCAGCGTCCATACGTCGTGCGTCTCGACCAGAATATCCACGAGGCCATCGTGCCAGGCGACGGGCCGGACCCGCGGCTCGCGCAAAAAACCCAGGTGCCGGAGGTTGCGTTCCGTTTCCTCGAGCAGACGGCCCTGGTAAAGCTCGCCAGTTCGGAACAGCAGTGCGGCGTTGACGGCGCCGGGGCGCGTGGCCAGGTGCAGCCGATTGGTGAGTCGATACAGCCCGTAGTTTTCGTGGGGATTGTTTTCGTCGAAGATCTGCGCGGTGCAAATCGTGATGGTTCCAAATCTGGCGCCAGCCGCTTCGAGCGCTGCATTGTCGGGAAGCGCGGCCGCTCCGCCCGTGCCGGCGGCGGCACAGGGCACGTTCGCAGCCTCAGCCCTGGCCGCAATCGCCAGCAGCGCCAGCAACGCCCAACCTACGGTTTTCATTCCGCCCCTATCAACATTGTTTTGCACCCGGGTTAAACCAGTACGCCGGAAGGCGCGCAGCCCAAAGACGCGCACCCGCGGAGGCCACCGTCCGCACCACTCCAGCCAAAGCTATTGCACCGCCCCCATATGCCCTATCATTTGGTGCCGATCGCTAGGGCGAGAGTCTGTCAAAACATGGCTTCGAATGGAAAGTTGTTTAGCTTCGAACCGGTCTCGCATCCGGTTGCGCCCTTGCCGCAGTACCTGCGGCGCCAGCTGCGCAGCTTGGGCATCGGGGGCGTGTTCATTGCCGTTGCCCTGGTCGCCGGCATGCTCGGTTATCACAATTTTGTAGGACTTTCATGGATCGACTCCTATGAGAATGCCGCCATGATCCTCTCGGGTATGGGGCCGCTGGCCTCACCGGCCACCTTTGCCGGCAAATTTTTCGCCGGTTCGTATGCATTGTTTTCCGGTATCGCGGTGCTGGCAATTGCAGGCGTGATCGCCGCGCCTCTGGTTCACCGCTTCTTACACCGCCTGCACGCCGATTCGGAGGAACAGCGGTGAGTTCGGATGCGCGCCTGCGGCGCGCCTATTTTGATTGCCGCTACGGACAGCTCCATGTCCATCAAGCCATCCCACCCGGGGGTGGGTTCGATGAGGCCGCGCCCCTGCTTTGCATCCCCGGAAGGCAGGGGACGGGCCGTTTTTTTCGGCCGCTGCTGGGCGCGCTGGGTGCGGACCGGTCGATCTACGCACCCGATCTGCCCGGGTGCGGGGAGTCCGACGGTGCGGGCAGCGGGGCTGGCGCAGAACAATACGCCCTGGCACTCACCGACCTTCTCGATTCCCTGCGCCAACGCCAGGTGGACGTGTTGGCCCATGCGGAAGGAGCCCAAACGGCGCTGGCGATCGAGAAACTCCGCCCGCGTGCGCTGATTCGACGCATGGTGCTCAGCGCTCCGGTATCTGGGGCGGCAGAGGAGGTGCGGAACCTGAAAGTGTCAATTCGTGAACTGGCTTTGGTGGGATCGTCGCCAGAAGCCAAGGAAGCCGCCCCCGATGCGCGTCAAGTCGCTGAGTTGATTGAGTTTTTTGGCTCCGCACGAGCCTTATGAAGGCACGGCTCGCTACTTTGAAGCAAGTTGGATCAGGAGCGCTGAGCGGGGGGTAGACTGCGGCAGGCATGAGCACCACACCGCAAGGGCCGTATTCCACGGCCGACGATCTGGAAACAACCGCGGAGTATCCGCCCCTTTCCCCGGGAGCACCGGTCGATGCCCGGGTTAGCCCGCCGCGCGCTGAGGCGGTCGCCGCCGAGGATCCCTTACGCGCTCATCTTGAAGAAATAAAGACCCTCCGCCAAAGCGTGGCCGGGGCCACCGTGACCCGCGACCGATTGCAGGCCGATCTGAGCGCCCTGACCGCCAAACGGCACGAGCTCGAAGAGTTGCTGCTGACCCGGGACACCCTACTGTCGAAACATGAACGCGACCTTAGTGCCGGTCAGGAGGAAATTGCCAAGCTACGCGAGATTCTTGCCGCCGTCACGACGAGCCGCAACCAACTGCAAGTGGATTTGAGCGCACTGAGCAGCAGGCTGCAGGAAACCGAGCAATCTGAAAGCGCGGACCAAGCCCAGCGCTTGGAGCATGAGCGTCAACTTGCCGGGCGCGATCAGCACCTGGCCGAAATGACAGCGCAACTAGCGACGCGCGCCCAACAGCACTTTCTGGTGGCCGCCGAGCGTGATGATTTACAGTCGCGCCTGCAACGCGCGAAGGCCGAGCTAAGCAGCATGGCGCAGCGGCTCCAGCCGGCCGATGCAGACCTGGCGCGCCGTAATGCAGCGTTAGCCCGCAATGACGATGAGATGACCCAATTGCAGCGCCGAGTGACGCGACACCTCGAGGCCCTGCAACGCGCTGAAGCGCGTCGGCAAGTGTTCGAGTCCATGCTGCGCGACCGCGAAAATATTATCGACGAGCGCGACGCACGCCTGCGCGTGTTACAGGAAGAATTGGAGACTCAGCGCCGCGACCACGGCGCCGCCCTGGAACGGGTAAATACTCAGCCGGGCGCCACGATCACCCCAACCGGTGCTCCCGATCGCCATTTTGGGCAGCAGTGTCACGCCGACTCTGAGCGGGATGCGCAGCCGGGTCCGGCGGCGATGGCCGCGGAGATTGCGGAAGTGACCACAGCTACTGTTGCTTCGACCCCGGGCGGGCAGCACGCTGGACTGGACGAGGCGGTGCGCGAGCTGCAGGCGCAGCTCGCGCACGCGCAGGGCGCGAACGAGGCGCTGCGCGGAGACCTGGCGGCCGCCGAGTTGGAATTTCACAAGGCTGCCAGCGAATTGCGACGGAGCAACGCGCGCCTTGCGCAGATCGATGCGGTAGCGGACGCCGCCGCAGCGGCGTTGCCCGCGGGCCAGAAATTGCTGGTTCGTACCGAAGGCGACGCCGGCATAGTCCATGTGCTCGGGCGACGCACGACCATTGGCCGAATATCCGCCAATGATTTGTGTATCGACACGGATTTTATAAGTCGCCACCATGCCGTGGTGTTGGTCACCGATACCGAGACCGTGGTCGAGGATCTCAACAGCACCAACGGCGTGTTCGTCAATAACGTGCGCGTCACGCGCCACGAGCTGCGTGAGGGAGACCTGCTCACGATCGGCAAGACCAGCTTCCGATACGTGTTGAAGCGCGGCGTCGACCCGGCCTGACCCTCAGGGGGTGATCAAGCCGCCCTCAGCGCGGCAACCACGCTCACCCGGGGGCGCTGCGGATGCCTTAAGCTTCGCTCCATGAGCGATGGGTACCTGCAGCGCATCCTGGAAGCCAGTGTCTATGAAGTGGCGATCGAATCGCCCCTCGATCTGGCGCCGCGCCTGTCGCGGCGTCTGGGTCATGAAGTGCGGCTCAAACGCGAGGACCTGCAACCGGTCTTCTCATTCAAGCTGCGCGGCGCCTATAACAAGATCGAGCGGCTCGGCGCGAGCGCGGCGCGCGGCGTTATTACCGCCTCAGCCGGAAATCACGCCCAGGGCGTGGCGCTGGCGGCGCAGCGGCGCGGGGTGCGCGCTCTGATCGTGATGCCGCAGACCACTCCAGCGATCAAGGTGCAGGCCGTTGCCGGTCTGGGGGGCGAGGTGGTGCTGCACGGCGATGTCTTCGACAGCGCCTTCGAACACGCCACGGAATTGGCGCGCGAGCAGAACTTGAGCTTTGTGCACCCTTTCGACGATCCGGACGTGATCGCAGGTCAAGGCACGGTCGGAGTGGAGATCATCCGCCAGACTGGCGGTGCGCTCGACGCCATCTTCGTGCCGGTCGGCGGCGGCGGCCTGATCGCGGGCATCAGCGCGTATGTCAAGCAGCTTCACCCCAAGGTGCGCATCATTGGCGTCGAGCCCGAAGATGCGGCGGCCATGTACGAGTCGCTCAAGGCCGGGCGGCGCGTGACGCTGGAAAAGCTCGGCTTGTTTGCCGACGGGGTGGCGGTGCGGCGCGTGGGCGAGGAGTGCTTTGCGCTGGCGCGCCGCTATGTCGATGAGATCATCACGGTGAACACCGATGAGATCTGCGCGTCCATCCAGGACGTCTTCGAGGACACACGCGCCATTCTGGAGCCGGCCGGGGCGCTGGCGGTGGCCGGTATCAAGCGCTACGCGGCCACCGCCCCGGACGGACAGCGCTTTGTGGCCATCAATAGCGGCGCCAACCTGAATTTCGACCGCCTGCGGTATATCGCCGAGCGCGCCGATCTGGGCGCGGGGCGCGAGGCGTTGCTGGCGGTAGAGATTCCCGAACAACCCGGGAGCTTTCTCAGGTTCTGTGGAGCACTGGGCCAGCACAATGTCACCGAGTTCAATTACCGCTACCAGGGCGCCGAGCGTGCGCGATTGTTCGTGGGATTTGGTCTGAACGCAGCGCAAGAGAGCTGCGGCGCGGTGATCGCGCGCCTGAAGGCCGCCGGCTACGGTGTCGTTGACATGAGCGGCAACGAGATGGCCAAACTCCATGTGCGTTACATGATCGGCGGCACGGGTCACGGCCTCGCTGACGAACTGCTGTTCCGGTTTGAGTTTCCGGAGCGGCCCGGTGCGCTGCTCGGTTTCCTCCAGGCGATTGGCAGCACCTGGAATATCACACTGTTTCACTACCGCAACCATGGGTCGGACAATGGCCGCGTGCTCACCGGCATCCAGGTGCCGCGCGCCGGACGCGAGCTGTTCATGAGTCACCTGCAGGCTCTGGGTTATCCGTATACCGAAGAGACGGCCAACCTCGCCTATCGCAGTTTTCTGGCGGCGTGAGCGCGATGAGTGTGCCCGCCGGCCGGGAGCTCTACGTGCCGCGTCGGGCGGCGCGCCGTTCCGAGCGACAAGGACGTGCAGGCAAAATCGCGCTCACGCATTGGGGACCACCCGACCCCTCGCCGATTTTCTTGTTGCACGGCTGGATGGATTGCGCCGCCGCCTGGCAGCTGCTGGTCGATCAGCTGCCCGAGGACTGGCCGCTTCTGGCCATCGACTGGCCCGGTTACGGGCGCAGCGAGCGGCACGCCCAGCACTACTGGTTTCCTGAACACCTGGCCGAGCTCGACTGGTTGCTCGATGAAATAACACCTTACCAGCCGGCGCGAATCATCGGTCACAGCATGGGAGGGACGGTCGCTTCGATGTACGCCGGCGTACGTCCGGAGCGCGTCGCCTGGCTCGTCAACATGGAAGGCATCGGCATGCCGGAGCTCCCGACCGAGGAGCTGCCTGCGCTGATTTGCGGGTGGCTCGGCGCCTTGCACACGCCGCCTCTGGCGCGGCGCTACCAGGATCTGGAAGAACTGGTCGGGGCGCTGCGACGTGCCAATCCGTGCCTGCCGGACGCCCACGCGCGATTTTTGGCCACTGTTTGGACGCGGCCGGCGGAGGGCGGGTTTGAAATGCTCGCTGATCCGCGCCATCAGCTGCGCACGCCGATGCGCTACACGCGTGCTGAACTGGAAGCCTGCTGGTCACGAATCCGTGCCCCGCACCTGCTGCTCTATGGCGCGCAATCGGCGCACTCAAGGCGCGTTCTGGGCAGCGAGTTGCCGACGCCGCTGCAGAAGATCATGCCCGCGCTGTGCATCGAAGCGATCCGTGCGGCCGGCCACTTGATGCCCTACGAGCAGCCCGAGCAGGTGGCGCGCGCCATTATTCGGTTCGCGGCGATCCAGCCGTGAACGGCGCGCCGGCCGGCACGGAGGCGCGCTGCGTCGTGCCAGCGCGCCGGCGCGACGCGGCCTGCTTTGTCATCGGACGTTGTTGTGCCACATTGGCCGGGCAGATGCTGGCGGTTGCCGTGGGCTGGCAGGTGTATGCGCTGACCCGCGATCCACTGGCGCTGGGCCTGGTGGGCCTGAGCGAATTCCTGCCGTTCATCCTGCTGGTGCTGATCGGTGGCCACCTGGCCGACCGGGCCGCGCGCCGCGCCATCGTCTGCAGCGCGTATTCAGGCCAGATCCTGTGCGCGATGGCGCTGTTGCTGATGAGCCTGTACGAAGGGCCTCGGACCTGGATGATCTATCTGGCGCTCAGCGTGTTTGGGGCGACCCGGGCCTTCTGGGGGCCCGCCATGCAGGCGATGCTGCCCGGACTGGTGAGCCGCGAGCAATTTGCGGGAACCGTGGCGATAAATTCCATGCTGTACCAGCTGGCCTCCGTGGCCGGGCCGGTCATCGGCGGCCTGCTGTACTTGGCGGGCGCACCCATCGTGTACGGGAGCTGCGTGCTGTTGTATGTCGCGGCGTTGATGCTGATGGTGCTGATCAGGGCCGATACCCGCCCCGAAACACCGCCGGACGCGGGGACCGGGCGGCAGTTTCTCGACGGTCTGCGCTTCGTACGCCACAGTCCCTTGGTGCTCGGAGTCATCTCGCTCGATCTGTTCGCGGTGCTGTTCGGGGGCTCCGTGGCGCTGTTGCCAATCTTTGCCAGCGACCTGCTGCACACTGGCCCTGCAGGCCTCGGACTGATGCGCGCTGCCCCGGGAGTCGGGGCCGCCTTGACGGCGGCAGTGCTGGCGCTGCGCCCGCTGCGGGACCACGTCGGCCGGGCCATGTTTGGTGGGGTCGCGGTGTTTGGCGTCAGCATGATCATCTTCGGGCTGTCCCGGAGCCTCCCGCTATCGATTGCGGCGTTGGTGCTCAGCGGTGCGGGGGACATGCTCAGTGTAAATATCCGCGGCATATTGGTGCCGCTCAATACGCCCGATGCCCTGCGCGGCAGGGTGAGCGCGGTCAATTGGATGTTTATCGGGGCTTCAAACGAGCTCGGCGAGTTCGAATCAGGTCTCACGGCGAGCTGGTTCGGTACGGTCCGGTCGGTGGTCTTGGGCGGATTGGTGACCCTGGCGGTCGCCGTGTCCTGGGCCTGGATGTTCCCGCCACTGCGCCGGTTACGGAGCCTGCGCTAGCGCTGAAAACGTGGATGCGGCGGTGCGCGAGTAAATGGCGGGAATTGATCAGGCGGCAAAAACCAAAACGCAGCTAATAGCGGATCTGTACAGTGTCTTCATGGACGGGGTTCTGAAGGGTCGCGGTGCGACGATCAATCCGGCAGGACGGTTTGCGAGCACCACCCACGAATCGGTCGATGACGGCTGGTATCAGGAGGAAGTGCCTGATTCCATAGCGACCGAAGTGCGCCCAGAGGCGGCGCGCAGCATCATTTCGCGTAACGACTCGCCTGACATTTCTTTCACGCAGTCGATCAATCCCTACCGGGGTTGCGAGCATGGCTGCATCTATTGTTACGCGCGCCCGAGCCACGCCTACCTGGATATGTCCCCCGGCGTGGACTTCGAGACTCGCCTGCTCTACAAGGCCGACGCCGGGCGCTTGCTGCGAGACGAGCTGGCGCGTCCCGGGTACAGGTGCGAGACGATCATGCTCGGCGCCAATACGGACCCTTATCAGCCGGTCGAAAAGCGTCTCGGGGTCACGCGCGAGATCCTCGAAGTGATGCTCGAAACGCGCCACCCCGTATCGATCATCACCAAGGGCACGCTGGTGTTGCGCGACCTGGGACTGCTCCAGGAACTCAACTCGATGAACCTGGTACGCGTTACCGTGAGCCTTACAACCCTCGACCCCGAGCTCAAGCGTACGCTGGAACCGCGCACTGCTTCGCCCCAGGCGCGACTGCGTGTGATCTCCGAACTAGCGCGCGTCGGCATTCCGGTGAGTGTGCTGGCGGCGCCGCTCATTCCCGCCGTCAACGATGCTGAACTCGAGAAACTGCTGGCCGCCGCCGCCGCGGCCGGCGCCACTCGCGCCGGTTACGTATTGTTGCGCCTTCCGTACGAAGTGAAGGAACTGTTCCGGGCCTGGCTCGAGCAACATTTGCCGCTGCGCGCTGCGCACGTCATGTCTCTGGTGCAACAGGCGCGGGGCGGTCGCGACAACGATCCGCGCTTTGGAATGCGCATGCGCGGCACCGGACCCTGGGCGGATATGCTGCGCGCACGCTTCGAACTGGCCAGCAAGCGTTTGGGGTTAAATGCAAACCGCGGTCCCGGTCTCGATACCCAAAGGTTTTGTCCGCCGCACGTTGGTGGGCAACTCGAACTGGGCTGGTAACGGTTCCCTCGCATCTCGGGTTAAGCTCCGTATCCATGCAGATAGAGCCAGGGCGGGTGGCGCTGGTGGCCGGCGCGAGTGGTATGGTGGGTCGCGAATTGCTGCGCGCACTCGCCGCCGGCGGAGCGTACCAACGCATCATCGCCGTGTCGCGGCGGCCGCTGACCTTCGAGGCCCCCCGACTCGTCAATCGAATCCTTCGCTTTGAGAATATTGAAAATGATCTGCGCGGCCTGGAATGCCACGATGCGTATTGCTGCCTGGGCACCACGATGCGTGAGGCGGGCTCGCCGCAGGCCTTTCGCGCCGTTGACTATGACCTAGTGCTCCAGTTCGCGCGCTTTGCACAATCGAGTGGCGCGAGAACACTGATGGCCGTCTCGTCCGTCGGAGCTGCACCCGAGGCGCGAAATTTTTATCTGCGCGTCAAGGGTGAATCCGAGTTGGCCCTCACCGCATTGCGATTTCGTGCTCTGCACTTGATGCAGCCCTCGCTCCTGTTGGGGCCCAGGGCCCAGTGGCGGCTCACCGAGGCCTTTGCGCGGGTGCTGATGCCCGTTTTTAATCCCCTGCTGCGCGGTCGCTACGAGATTTGGCGCGCAATTCCCGCGCGCGCAGTCGCAGCGGCGATGAGTGCGGCCGCCGCGCTGGACATCCAGGGCGTCCATCGTTATACATGGCGCACGTTACAAGGGCTGGCCCGCACCGGCAGGTTGCCGCCCCGAGTGTGACGCGCCCTGGCGATGCTTCATAACGTGGTGGCACGGGCGTGCATCTCTCGCTCCATGACTTTGGCACTGGCTCCGCCTCGCGCGAGCTACCTTCGCGCTCACCTCGTGCAGCCGATCAAGATCGATCGGTCTTGGATCGACATTTGGCCAACAACACCGCGGCAGCCCGCCGAAACGCTGATTTCAATGGCCCAAGCGCTGGGAACAAATTCGTCGCGGAGGGCGTGGGCCGTGAAACATCCGGGAATGCCGCGCGCGCGCGGTGCGACTACGCGCAGGGGGTTTTATCGTGCGCGCCACGCCGTGGGGAGACACCACCGCGCTAGTGGAACCGCAGGACGAGCACATTAGTACTCAATTGCGCGCCAGTGCCTAGTTCCGGGCCATTTGACAGAAGTGTGACCGGATTCGCTAACTTGCGACAGATGTGAACTGTCTCTCCATCTCCACTCTTGACCCGTAACGTCACCGTGCCAAACTGCGTCACGTTCTAGTGATTGGCATACCTGTTGAGAGACAGGGACGCAAAGCCTCCGGTCCCTCCGTCAATGCGGGGGATAGCGGGGTTGCCACCAAAGTGTACAGACCAACCTGGCCGCCGGGCGGTTGTTCTCTAAACTGAGGCGCATCCCCTCGATGATCGGTCGCTGGTGTAATTTTTTTTTACAGCGCAGCGGGGATGATTAAATGCAGCAGGCCATCAGTTCGACTGACCATCGTGGCTCTACGGCTGGCACCCAGCTATCGCCGAGGGCCATCGCTGCTCCTCGTTTCGTCATCAATCTGTGCGCCTCAACGACGCCGGTGGGGTTGGTCCAGCCGACTCACGCTGGCCTGAAGCGCTTTACGTTTTTTGTCTCGCGCCGACTCGAAGAAGGCCGCGAACGTTTTCGTCTGCACATGGGCTACTTCGACACTCAGCAAGAGGCCGAGAAAATCCTCGACCTAGTGCGGGATG
This sequence comes from Steroidobacterales bacterium, assembly GCA_038234675.1. GTDB lineage: Bacteria > Pseudomonadota > Gammaproteobacteria > Steroidobacterales > Steroidobacteraceae > FEN-1191. The sequence continues at coordinate 29,795 of JBBQTF010000005.1, read as the reverse complement.
TGTATCCGGCGGCCTGGGCCGGCGCGGCACCTGGCATAAAGTTGCGCGCGCGCGCGGCCCTTCCGGAACCGGTGCGACTCGACGAGTCGGTTGCCGCGCCCGCGGCGCCTGGGTCTGATCCGGTAGCCGTTGAAACTGCGGTGGGCGCCGCAGTATCGATGGTGCCGGAGAAAATTCCTGCGGTTGCGGTCCCTGCGAGCGCACCCGCCACCGCGGTTGCGGTACCGAGCGCGGCACCGCTCACACTGGAACTCGCTCCGGACTTACCTCGTGCGAAGCCCGCCGTGAACGCGCCCAAAAGCGCCGGCCACGATGTGACCAGCTCCTTGAGCGATGTGCGTGCGACCATTGCATCGCTGGGCGATACCGCCGAAACGCGCGTCCCCCCCGCGCTTGCCGCTGCATCGGTGAGCGATACCGCCGAAACGAGCGTCCCCCCGGCGCCCGCCACCCTCGAGGGTGCGGCGATATTGCGCCTGCTCACTTCCACGCGCCCCGCACCCGCCGCACGATTAGCGCCCATGCAGCCGGTGTCCAAGCATAATCTGGCTAGCGCACCGAGCGGGAAGGCGCCACCGTCGCGGGTCGCACAGCCCGCCGCAACAACGCTCTCAGCGCAGCCCGAACTGGCCGTGTTTGCCGTGCAGCTGCTCTGGTCAGTGCAGCCCATCGACATGAGCAAGGTGCCTCAGCTCGCGATTTTCAGCGCCTACACGCTCTACGGAGCCGAGGGCAATCGCGGCGGACGACGCTGGTACGGGCTGCGGCTCGGTTTTTTTACCGACGCGGTCTCGGCCAAGCAGGTGGCACAGTATGTGCGCTCGGAATTCACCTCAGTGTCGGTGGTCCCTGTGACGGAACGTGAACGCACCCGGGCGGGTGCGGCCAATGCCATGCCTCTGCCGGTTCTTGCCACGCCCAAGAACGACACCCCGGAACTGAATTTCATTGACGAGCTGTCTACCGATACCGCCACCAGCGGCAGTCGGCCGACGTTGGAAGCATCAGCACCCCCGCTGCGGCCTGCGGTGGTGGCGGCACTCGGAATGGGTTCGCGCGCCACGCCGGGCAAGCGGGCCAAGCTGCGCACCCCGGCGGGTGCAAAGCCGGCCGCCAAGCGGCCCTCTCCGAGCCGCCAGCTGTCCCTCGAGGAGACTCTGGAAATACTCGGAGCCGGTGAGCTTCAGATGGAGAGTAATCGCCGTCGCGACTTGCTGAGCGAGTCCGCGGTGCGGGATCGTAAGCAGCCGGCCCAGAGCACCTCGCGATTCGGCCGCTTGATCAACCGGCTCGCAGAGCGTCTGGGCAACAACTAAGTCACCCCGGAGGTGACGACTTAGCGCTTGCCGAACAGGCGCTCGAGCTCGGCGCGCGCGCTGTCCACTTCGCCAGTGTTCGGCGGTACCCAGGCCTTGGGCCGCGGACGGTAGTGATCGCAGAAATTCGCGTGCTGCTTGTCGCTCACTTCCTCCGCGGTCGGCTCGCGGCAATATTTCGCGACGCGTTCATCGTATTCGACGCACATCCGGCAGGCGTGCAGCTCCGCCCGACAGCTCTTGCATTCATCGCGGCGTGACAGCGGCAAGGTCAGGGCAGCCAGGTCCGCCCCGCACTTCCAGCATACCAGTCCATGATCCATCGGTAGCCCTCACCACTAATCGGCGCGTGCGCGCAGGAATGGCGCCAATGCGGCGCCAGTATGAGAGCGGGCCCGCCGCGCGGCAATCTGCGCAGGGCTTCCCTGAGCCACGATACGTCCGCCATGGACTCCGGCCTCCGGACCCATGTCGATGATCCAGTCGGCTTCCGCGCACAAGTCCAGATTGTGCTCCACCATCACCACCGAATTGCCCGCGTCCACCAGGCGGTGCAGCACGCTGCTGAGCCTTTCGACATCCGCCATGTGCAGGCCCACGGTGGGTTCATCGAGGACGTAGAGCGTGTGGGGGGGCACTCGCCGTCCGGGCTTGACCGCCGCCAGCCGCGCCAGTTCGGTAACCAGCTTGATGCGCTGCGCCTCGCCGCCTGACAGCGTGGGGCTGGGCTGGCCCAGCGTCAGATACCCCAACCCTACATCGCGCAGCAGCGTCAAGGGGCGGCGCACCCGCGCGTGGGCCTGGAAGAATTCGACAGCATCGTCAACGTTCATGGCCAGCACGTCGGCCACCGAGCGACCTCGCCAGTGGACCTCGAGCGTTTGCGCATCGAAGCGCCGTCCGCCGCATTGTTCACACAGCACTTTGACATCGGGCAGAAAACTCATCTCGATCGTGCGCTGGCCCTGCCCGTCACACTCGCTGCAGCGGCCGCCCGGCGTATTGAAGGAAAAGCGGCTCGCGTCGTAACCACGGATGCGCGCCTCCTCGCTCCCAGCGTAGATACGCCGAATGTCGTCCCAGTACCCCACATAGGTCGCGGGGCAGGAGCGCGGGGTGCGCCCGATCGGTGTCTGGTCGACTTCAAGGACACGGGTCACTTGCTCTGCGCCCAGGAGCCGGCCCGGGGAGCGCGCCGCCGACTCGGCGGCCGGAATGAGTGCCGCGCGGAGCCGTGCGTACAGCACATCGCGCGCCAGGGTCGATTTCCCGGAGCCCGACACTCCGGTAATCACCACCAGGCGTCCCAAGGGGATACGCACCCGAAGCGATCGCAGGTTGTGGAGCGTGATGCCTTCTAGTTGCAGCGCGGGCGTGGCTCTGGTCACCGGCCGGCGCGGGTTGCGCGCATGGCGTAGAGGAGCGGCCAGCATCCGTCCAGTCACCGACAGCGGGTTGTCCAGCAGTTGCTCGGCGGTGCCGGCCGCGATGAGCTGCCCGCCACGAACGCCCGCGCCGGGTCCCAAGTCAATGATGTGGTCTGCGTGGCGAATCGTGTCTTCGTCGTGCTCGACAATAATAAGAGTGTTGCGGGCTCCGGCCAGCGCGTCCAGCGCCCGAAGCAGCACCGCATTGTCGCGTGGATGCAGCCCGATGGTCGGCTCATCGAGTATGTAGCAGACCCCCTGCAGGTTCGAGCCGAGCTGCGCGGCCAATCGGATCCGCTGCGCCTCGCCACCCGAAAGCGTGGGCGCTGCGCGATCGAGCGACAGGTAACCTAAGCCCACGCGCGCGAGAAATTGCAGGCGACTGCGGATCTCCGCCAGCGCATCCGCTGCGATCGCCCGGCCGCGCGCGTCCAGGCGGAGCCGGGCGAAGAATTTGCCGAGCGCATCGACGCTGAGCCTGGTCAGCTCGCTGATCGATTGATCGCCAAGACGAAGATGTCGGGCGATCTCATTGAGGCGCGACCCGTCGCAGCCCGGACACGGGCTCGCGCTCGAACCGTCCGTGCCCAGCCACTGCGATTCCTCACCAGTCTGTTCACCATCGTAGTCCGCCTGCGTCGTACCCGTGCCGTGACACTGCGCGCACCAACCCTGCGGTGAATTAAATGACAGCAGGCGGGGATCGGGTTCCGCAAAACCCCGGCCGCATCCAGGGCAGGCGCGGCGGCTGGAGTGAATCGCCACTCGGCCCCGCTCATCGAGTACGTGGGCGACTCCGCCTCCGGCCTCGAGCGTTGCGGCCAGGGCAACGCGCAACTCGCTCCCAGCGCCGCGCGCGAGCTTGAGGGTGGCGATAGGCATCTCGATGCTGTGCTCGACAAAGCGCTTGAGGCGTGGAAAGGGCTCGGTCGGCACGAACGCCCCGTCGACCCGCAGTTGTCGAACACCGCGCGCCGCCGCCCAGCGCGCCAGGTCGGTATAGATTCCTTTGCGCTGGGCAATCAGCGGGGCCAGCAGCTGGATGCGCCGCCCGCGCTGTCGCCGTTCCAATTGCGCTGCGATGTGCTCGAGGCTTTGCGGTGCGATGGCGATATCGCAATCCGGGCAGTATTGCGTTGCGAGCTTTACGTATACGAGCCGCAGGAAGTGGTAGATCTCGGTGAGCGTCGCCACGGTGCTCTTCAGTCCGCCGCGGCTGGCGCGCTGTTCTATAGCCACCGTGGGCGGCAGGCCGGTGATGGAATCAACCTCGGGCCGAGCGGCCGGTTGCACGAACTGCCGCGCGAAGGCGTTGAGAGACTCCAGGTAGCGGCGCTGCCCCTCGTGGAACAGGATGTCGAAGGCCAGCGTGGATTTCCCGGATCCGGAAACACCGGTGATGACCGTAAATTTCTCCCGCGGCACGTCCACGCTCAGGTCGCGCAAGTTGTGCTCGCGCGCGCCGCGCACGCTGATTACCGGGCCACTCCGCGCCGCGACTGCCTTTTGTCGCTCCGGCGCGCGCGCGAGCGTTGGTGCTGCAAGTGCATTGTGGCGCTGTGAGCGCAGCGCGGCCCCGGTGTGCGATTCGGTCGTGGCCTCGATTAATTCCGGGGGACCGCAACTAACGATTTGTCCGCCCTGTGCGCCGCCTTCGGGTCCGAGATCGATGATCCAGTCGGCCGCGCCGATCACCTCAAGGTTGTGCTCTATCACCAGTAGCGAATGACCGGCCTCAAGCAGCAAGCCGAAGGCACGCAACAGTCGGGCTACGTCTTCAAAATGAAGCCCCGTGGTGGGCTCATCGAACATGAGCAACTTTCCGGCGCTAATGGCCGGGGCAGCGAGACCTTTTTGCGCGGCGCTCGGGCGTGAGCGGGGCGCAGTCGCGGCGGCCGCGAGGTATCCGCCAAGTTTCAGGCGCTGCGCTTCGCCGCCCGAGAGTGTCGGTACCGGCTGGCCCAGGCGCAGATAATCAAGACCCACGTCGGCCAGCGGCTGCAGGCGTGCGAGCACCCGTGGCCAGGGGGCGAAGAACTGCAGTGCCTCGGTCACGGTAAAGTTAAGCACCGTGGCGATGTCGGCGCGTTGTGCTGCCGAGCCTTCCAGTCGCACCTTAAGTGTTTCGGCGCGGTACCGGCTGCCGCCGCATTCTCCGCAGCGCAGGTACACGTCGGCGAGAAATTGCATCTCGATGTGCTCGAAGCCGTTGCCGCTGCACGCCGGACAGCGCCCGGTGCCGCTGTTGAAACTAAAAGTACCGGCCGTGTAGCGACGGAGTTTTGCATCCGGGCTGGCGGCAAACAGCGCTCGGATCTCGTCAAATGCGCCCACGTAGCTAACCGGGTTTGAGCGCGTGGTCCGGCCGATGGGCTTTTGATCGATGAGCACGACGGCCTCGATCAAATCGGCGCCGCGCAGCTCGAGATGCGCGAGCGCCGATTCACCCGCCTTCCCTTTGGCGTGCTGGAGGGCCGGATACAGCACCTGCTCGACCAGTGTGGACTTTCCTGAGCCCGATACTCCCGTGAGGCACACCAGCCGATGCAGCGGGATGCGTACGTCGATATTTTTCAGGTTGTGCGCGGTGACGCCGAGCAGCTCGATCGCGGCCTCAGGGTCGTAGCGCCGGGCGGCAGCCTCGCTCACCCGATCCAAGGCTCGCTTGCTCGCATTATGCTTGCGCCCCGCCAGCCACGCACCGGTGAGGGAGGCCGAATCACCGGCCACTTGCGCAGGCGTGCCGTAACTGACGATCCGGCCGCCGTGTTCGCCGGCGCCCGGACCCAGATCGAGCAGGCGGTCGGCGGCGCGCATGATCTGTGGATCGTGCTCCACGACCAAGAGCGTATTGCCCGCGTCCCGGATCCGTTCCATCACCCCAATCACACGACCCATGTCACGCGCGTGCAGGCCGATTGATGGCTCATCGAGAACGAATAACGTATTGACCAGAGAAGTGCCGAGCGCGGTGGTCAGATTGATCCGCTGCACTTCGCCGCCCGAAAGCGTGCGCGATTGGCGATCGAGCGTCAGGTAACCCAAGCCGACATCGCACAGGAATCGGAGCCGCCCGCGCAGTTCCCCGAGCACCAGCTCGGCGGCCTCATCGAGTGGCGCCGAAAGCTGGAGCGACTCCAGAAAAGTGCGGCACTCCGAGATCGGCAAGCACACCAGATCGTGGATAGTTGCAGGCACCGCGCGGCCCGCACCGATGCGCCAGAGCAGCGCATCAGGCTTGAGCCGCGCGCCCTGACAAGCAGCGCAGAGCGTATAACTGCGGTATTTGGAGAGCAGCACGCGAATGTGCATCTTGTAAGCCTTGGTTTCCAACCAGGCAAAGAAGCGCCGTAATCCGTACCAGTTCTTCTTGACCCAGGGCCCTTCGCCCGCCATCACCCACTCGCGATCGGCCTCCGGCAGCTCGCGCCACGGCACATCGAGCGCCACGCCGCGCCGCCTGGCGTGGCGCACCAGGTCGTCCTGGCTCTCTTTGAAAGAGGGGGTCTGCCAGGGCCGGATCGCCCCTTCACCCAGGCTCTTGCCCGGGTCGGGAATCACCAGCGCATAGTCGATGCCGATGACCCGGCCAAAACCCCGGCAGACCTCACATGCGCCGATCGGCGAATTGAAGGAGAACAGCGAAGGCAGCGCGTCCTGGTAGTGCAGGTCGCATTCGGCGCAATGCAGGTCGCTCGAATAGCGCCAGCTACCGCACTCTCGATCGGACTCATCCAGTGCGTGCACCACGATACGCCCGTGTCCGGCGCGCAATGCTCCCTCCAGCGCCTCGCTGAGTCGCGCGGCGTTTTCCTCGCCGACTCGCAGCCGGTCCTGGATGACTTCCAGTTCAGCGGCGGTTTCGCTATGCAGGCGCGCGTAACCCTGGCGTTCAAGCTCGGCGCGAATCTCGCTGATCGCCATGCGCGCGGGTACCTTGACTGGAAAGCAAACCAGCACTCTGCTCGCACCAGCGGCCGCTGCCCGGGTTTTTAAATCCGCGGCGATACTGGGGGCGCTGTCGCGGCGTACTGGATGATGGCAACGCCGGCAATACAGTGTCGCAGCGCGAGCAAACAGGAGCTTCAGATGATCATTAATTTCGGTCATGGTGCCAACCGTCGAACGCGAGGTGCGCACCGGATTGACCTGGTCGATGGCAATGGCCGGTGGAATGCCCTCGATGCTGGTTACGTGCGGTTTGTCGCAGCGGTCGAGGAACTGCCGGGCGTAGGGGGAAAAGGTTTCAACGTAGCGCCGCTGGCCCTCGGCGTACAGCGTGTCGAAAACCAGCGAGGACTTGCCCGAGCCGGAAACGCCGGTAACCACGATCAATTCGCCGTGGGGCAGATCGATATCAAGGTTCTTGAGATTGTTCTGGCAGGCGCCACGGACAACGATGGCCTCTGCGGCGCGCGCATTCATCGGTTCATTTTACCGACAGTTGCGTAGAATGGCCCTCTTGTAGGACTCCGCCGATGGCATACAACAGTGCAGCTGCTCGATCCATTGCGCTAGTCACTGCACGCGCCGCGCGTGCGCACGACGCGGACCTGCCGCTGCTTGAAGCCGCCCTTGGCGCGCGCGGGCTTCGCGCCGAGATCGTTGATTGGGATGATGCAGAAACGGACTGGGCGCAATTCGCGCTGGTGTTGCTGCGCTCTACCTGGGATTACTCGGCACGACTGGGTGAGTTTCTCACCTGGCTGGAGCGTACCGCGCTCCTCACGCGAATCCTCAATCCACCGGAGGTCATCCGCTGGAGTCTGGATAAGCACTACCTGGCTGAATTGCATCGGGCCGGTGTGCGCATCGTGCCCACAGGCTACGCGGAGCCGGGCGATAACACCGCCGCGGTCTTGGCAAGATTTCTGGAAGAGCAAGCAGCGGCGTCGGAGCTGGTGTTAAAGCCTGCCGTAGGTTCGGGTGCGCGCGACGCCCAGCGCCACGCGCGCGCTGCAATTGAGGACATGCGCGAACATATGGCGCGGCTCCTCGCCAAGCAGCGCAGCGTGCTGATGCAGCCCTACCTCGCGCGCGTTGACGAGCACGGCGAAACGGCGCTGATTTATATTGGCGGCGAGTTCAGCCACGCGATCGCCAAGAGCGCCGTGCTAAGTCGAGGCCATGCGCCGACGCAGGCACTATTCGCGCCGGAAATGATCGTCGCGCGCACCCCTGGGGCGGACGAACTAGAACTCGGCGCCCGCGTACTCGGCCAGCTACCCTTCGGGAAAGTGCTGTACGCGCGTGTTGATCTGCTGCGCGATGCCAGCGGGTCGCCGTGCGTATTGGAGCTCGAACTTGCCGAGCCTTCGCTGTATCTGGGCTACTCACCGCACGCACCGGCGCGGCTGGCTCAAGCGGTGAGCGCGCTACTTTAAGTCCCGATCTGTGCTCGGTCGGTTATTCGGGTCGTAGCTGGTATTGCTCGAAGCGCCCGTCCGGTAGTTCGCGCGCCACCAAAATCAGCGTGCGTCCGGGAAATTTGATTTCGAAGCGTCGCAGGCGCATGCCGCCACGATCGTTCTGGAGGGTCTGCGTGAAGCTGGTCGGCTTTCCAAGGGGCGCCAGGCTCGCCTTCGCATCGAGCAGGGCCTGGGCGTTGAAATAGGCATTGCCATTATCCGTCAGTAGCGTCCGTTCGATTGTGCCCTGTTGCAGATCGCCGAACACTTTGCGGGCGCGCTCCAGTTGACGGGCACTCTCTGGAGAGTCCACCAGAAACAGCAGGTCCCGTATGCGTTCACTAAGTTGTTGCGCGGCGGAGCTAGCGTCCTGATTTGTCAGCACGACGATCGCCCCCTTCTGGTCCGGATAGAGCGTGTTCTGTGAGACAAAGCCGGAAACTTCACCGCCGTGCTGGAGCACTCGGCGGCCCGAGGCCATGTAAACATCCAGACCCAGCCCGTAGTCCGCGCTGGCGCCGTTGGCCAAAACCCTGGTGGTGGACATGGCAAGAAGTGATGCCGGCGAAAGCAGCCTGCCATCGAGCAACGCCAGATCCCACCGGGCCAGATCCGCCGCGGTCATCGCAAGACCCCCGGCGGCGAACAGCCAACCCGCTCCTTCTTTGGGCGCTGGCCGCGGTGGTCCCAGTGTGTAGCGCAGATAACCGCCGGCATCGCCCGGCTCAAGGCGCCCGAGATTCACATCCACGACCGTACGCATTTCGAGCGGTTCGAAAATACGCTTGCGCATGGCGTCCATGACCGGCTGAGCGGCGACCTTTTCGACAATCGCCCCTGCGATAACATAGCCGGTATTGCTGTACTGGTACTGGGTACCGGGCGCGAAATCCAGAGGCAGCGTGGCCCAGTCCCCGATCAGCTTGTCGGTAGCGATCGGCTGCAGCATCGTGGCAGGTACGTAATCCTGCGGCCAGTAGTCGCGGTATCCGGAAGTATGGTTGAGCAGATCGCGGATGCGCACCTGGCCCGCATCGGTGAGTGCGGGAAAATATTTTGCGACCGGATCCTCGAGCGTCAGCTTGCCTTGCTCGGCGAGCAACATAATGGTTGCGGCCAGGAATTCCTTCGACACAGAACCGATCGCGTAGCGCATCGCGGGAGTGGCCAGAACATCGGGTCCAAGTCGAGCATGGCCGTAAGCCCGAACCAACACCAGTCGATCATCTCTAATAACCGCGATCGATGCGCTCGGCACGCCCGTTGAGCGCAAGACTTCGGCGGCCGCTGCATCGACTCCTGTTTCAAACGAGGAAGGCGCCGCCTGCGTGGCAAGCGTAAATCCTGTCGCGAGGAATAGGCTGAATATCCTTCGGACGATCATGGGCTGCTCGCGGGCGGGGGCGGTTGACGCTCGACGCGCGGCAGTCCGGAGGCGATGGAGCCCCAGCTCGGTGCCTGTGCGGTCCATATCGTCATCGCCGGTCGGGCCAACTCAGGATCATCAAGCGTTCCGGCGCGTACAAATATCAGATGTGGGCGCGCTTCCGCACTGCTGAACATCGGCGTGCCGCAATTTGGGCAAAAGGCTCGATGCATGACGCTGCCGCTGTCGGCGATATTGGAATAATCGCGGGTTACCCCGGTAATGCTGAAATTCTCGGTATTGAAGCAGACATTCACCGTACCGCTCCCGGCGCCCAGGTACTGGCACAGCCGGCACCAGCAAACACGCGTGATGACAGGCGGATCGGTGCTCTGGAAACGTACCGCGCCGCACAGACAACCCCCGGTTATTTTCATCTCTCGCCCCTGTCTCTTTGCCGGCTCACCTATAATCCCTGCATGCTGGCGGCACCGCAACTTCAATCTTGGCTTCCCCCTTCCGGAGCCGTGCGCCCGCCGGCGGCGCCCTTTTTGCCCATGTCTCGCGCAGAGATGGAACTGCTCGGTTGGGACGAGTGCGACGTCATCATCGTGACCGGGGATGCCTACGTCGATCACCCGAGCTTTGGCATGGCCCTGGTTGGCCGGGTGCTCGAGGCGCAAGGACTTCGGGTTGGCATCATCGCCCAGCCCGACTGGCACAGCGCCGAAGCATTCCGGGCGCTGGGGCGTCCGCGACTTTTCTATGGCGTTACCGCCGGCAACATGGATTCGATGGTCAATCGCTACACCGCCGACCGGCGGGTGCGCAGCGATGACGCTTATACGCCGGACGGTGCCGGTGGGCGGCGGCCCGATCGCTCAGTGATTGTCTACGCGCAGCGGGTGCGCGAGGCCTATAAGGACGTGCCGGTCGTCATTGGCAGCATCGAGGCGTCGCTACGGCGCATCGCGCACTTTGATTACTGGTCGGAGAAGGTGCGACGGTCCATCCTGCTCGATGCCAAGGCGGATCTGCTCGTGTTTGGTAATGCCGAGCGCCAGATCATGGAGATCGCACGGCGTTTGGACGCGGGAGAGAGCATCGAGGCGCTCACCGATATCCGTGGCACGGCCTTCGTGCGACGTGGGCCGCCCGCGGGTTGGACCGAAATCGACTCCACACATCTCGATGCGCCCGGACGCCTCGACCCGCCCGTTGATCCTTATGCCCTGAGCCCTGCGGGTAACGCCCCGCCAACCACTCAGATATCCAATCCTGAACCTGGGGTCAACGTGGTGCGCTTCGTGCGACGGGTCCCCAATATCGATCGCGAGCACAGCGTCATCCGGCTGCCCGCCTATGAGCAGGTGAGCACTGATCCGGTGCTGTACGCACATGCGTCGCGGATCCTGCACTTGGAATCAAACCCGGGCAACGCGCGAGCGCTGGTGCAGAGGCACGGCAATCAGGATGTATGGCTGAATCCTCCCCCGATTCCTCTGGCCACGGCCGAGATGGACTGGATCTACGAACTTCCCTACCAGCGTCGGCCCCACCCTTCCTATGGGGCGGCGAATATCCCGGCGTACAAGATGATTCGCTTTTCCGTGTCCATACAGCGCGGGTGCTTCGGAGGCTGCACGTTCTGCTCGATTACCGAACACGAGGGTCGCATCATCCAGAACCGCTCGGAAGACTCGGTGATCCGCGAGATTGAGCAGATCCGGGATGCGGTCCCAGGATTTACCGGTGTGATCTCGGACCTGGGCGGCCCGACCGCCAATATGTACCGGATCGCATGTAAGAGCGCGCAGATCGAGAGCGCCTGCCGGCGGCCATCGTGCGTGTTTCCCGGAATTTGCCCGAACCTCAATACCGATCACAGCGCGTTGCTTGGCCTATATCGCCGGGCGCGTGAGTTGCCAGGGATCAAAAAAGTCCTGATCGCCTCGGGCGTGCGTTACGACCTGGCCATCGAATCGCCCGAATACGTGCGCGAGCTCGCGCAGCATCACGTCGGCGGTTATCTCAAGATCGCCCCTGAACACGTGCGCGACGGGCCCTTAAGTATGATGATGAAGCCGGGTGTGGGCACCTATTACCGCTTCAAGCAGCTGTTCGATCAATATTCGAAGGCCGCCGGCAAAGAACAGTACCTGATTCCCTACTTCATCGCCGCGCATCCGGGCACCACGGACGAGGACATGCTCGAACTCGCCCTCTGGCTCAAGCGCAACGGGTTTCGTGCCGACCAGGTGCAGGCATTTTTGCCCTCGCCGATGGCGAGCGCCACGGCGATGTACCACACCGGCAAAAATCCGCTGCGCCGAGTGACGCGCAGCAGCCCCGGGGTGAGCGTGCCGAAGGGTTTGCGGGTGCGGCGGCTCCACAAGGCGTTCCTGCGCTATCACGATGCCAACAACTGGCCGCTGTTGCGTGAAGCACTGCGGCGCATGGGCCGTGCCGATCTGATAGGTCCGGGCCGTCAACAATTGATCCCGTCCTGGCAGCCCGCGGGCACCGGACTCGCGAAGGAAGGGCAGCGCGCCGCGCCGTCGCGCGGCCAGCCGATCCGTACCCAGCACACCGGCCTGCCGACCACACCGCGCCCGCGCCTGGCGCGACCGCCCCGCAAGCGCGGGGCGTGACAACAACGAGCGGTTTGCGCAACCCTTCCAAGCGAGCGCTGTCTTGCGCAGCGATGTTGATGGCATCGGCGACGGTCATAGGGGCGATGGGTACTCACCGGTTCAGACCGCTCCTATCGCCGGAAAACTATGGTGTGCTGCAAACCGCCGTGCTCTACCAGTTTCTCCACGCACTTGGGCTGCTGGGCATAGGCATTCTTCTGCAACGGCGGGACGGTCGGCTGCTGGGCGTGGCCGCTAACTTGCTGCTGGCCGGGCTGGTACTTTTTTCCGGCAGCCTGTATGCCCTGCTGTGCGGAGCGCCGCGCGGCATCGGTGTACTCACCCCGCTGGGCGGGCTGTGCCTCGTGGTCGGCTGGGGTGTGGCGGCGGCGGCGCTGCTGCGTACGCGCGACTTGCCCGTGCCGTGAACGCGGCCACCGAGGCTCCCAATCACGCGCTGTCGCGCGCGCTGCGTGCGGCATTGGCCACTCATCGGGACGCGGTATTGCGTGCGCCGCCGGGCGCGGGCAAGAGCACGCTGGTGCCGCTCGCATTGCTCGAGGAGCCGTGGCTCGGCAATCGCAAGATCCTGTTGCTCGAGCCGCGCCGGGTGGCGGCGCGGGCCGTGGCAAGACGAATGGCATGGTTGCGCGATGAACCGGTCGGTGACACGGTCGGCTATCGCATGCGCCTTGACACCTGCGTATCGCGTGCGACGCGCATCGAGGTGATCACCGAAGGCGTGCTTACACGCATGCTGCACGCCGACCCGGAACTGGCCGGCGTGGGCTGCGTCATCTTTGATGAATTTCATGAACGCAGCCTCCAGGCCGACCTGGGCCTTGCGCTGTGCCTTGATGCGCGCGCGGCGCTAGAGGCTGACTTTCGAATTCTAGCGATGTCCGCAACGCTCGATGGCGCGCGCGTGGCCGCGCTGCTCGGCGATGCACCGGTGGTGGACGTCCCGGGCAGGCAGTTTGAGGTCGCGATCCGCTATGTTGGACGCGGCGGGCCCCTGCTTCCTGGAGCTGCAGACTCCATCGAGCGCCTCATCGCCCGAGCGGTGCGTCAGGCATTAGAGGAAACGTTGGGCGATCTGCTGGTGTTTCTGCCTGGCGCGGGGGAAATCAGACGCGCGCAGTCGCAACTGACCGACCTGGCTGGCCCGACGCTGCGGATCGTGCCACTCTATGGAGAATTAAGCGCGGAGCTGCAGGACGCGGCCCTGGCCGAAAGCCCACCCGGCGTGCGCCGCGTGGTTCTGGCCACCAATATCGCCGAAACCAGCGTGACAATTCCCGGAGTCACCGTAGTGATCGACTCGGGTCTCGCACGGCGTTCGCTCTTTGATCCTGCAAGCGGAATGAGCCGGCTGGAAGTCACGCGCATATCACGCGCGGCGTCGGACCAGCGCGCAGGGCGCGCCGGGCGGACCGCACCCGGACTTTGTTATCGGCTGTGGAGCGAGGGATCACAGGCCAGTCTGGCGGCCTTTTCGCCGGCAGAGATAACTGAGACCGATCTTGCCCCGCTGGCGCTCGAATTGGCGCAATGGGGCTGCGCAGACGCGATGAACCTTGCCTGGCTCGATCCGCCACCGTCACCCATGCTTTCACAGGCGCGCGAACTGCTGCAGCGACTGGAGGCGCTGGATGCAACAGGCGCGATCACGCCACTGGGCCGCGAGATGGCGGCATTCCCACTGCACCCGCGTCTCGCCCACATGTTGCTCGCAGCGCGTGCATTCGGTGCGGTCGCGCTGGCGGCGGAGTTGGCCGCCCTACTTTCCGAACGCGACCTGATGCGGCACGCCGGATTGCCCCGCGATCCGGATCTGCGCACTCGGCTCGAGATGTTGCGCCGCGAAGTCGGGGCCCAGTCCGCAGAGCGCGGCGCACGCCAGCGCGTGCAGCGCAATGCGGCCCAGTTCCAGCGACTGGCCGCCACGCGATGGGCTATGGACCGACGCGGGAGTGAGCGCAGCGAGGTATCTGCCGGCATGCTGCTGGCACTGGCCTTTCCTGACCGGGTTGCCAAGCGGCGCGCGGGCGGGAGCGGCCGATACCTGCTGGCCAATGGGCGAGGCGCGGCGTTTCACGGTGTCACGGGCCTCGCCGCCGAAAAATATTTGGTGGCGGTCGAACTCGACGATCGGGAGCGGGAGGCGCGGATCGACCTTGCCGTGCCACTGGCGCTGGATGAGCTTAATGAATTATTTGGCGCACAGATCAGCACCAGCGAACAGGTGCAATGGGATGAACGCTCGGGCGCCGTGCAGGCGCTACGCACCCGCTGTTACGGCGCACTTATCATCGAGACGCGGGCATTGAAAGCGGTGACCCCAGAACTGGCCGCCCAGGCCCTGCTGATCGGGGTGCGGCAGCTCGGCATCGCCGCCCTGCCTTGGAACGAAGAACTTCGAAATTTGCAGGCGCGACTTGAATTCGTGCGGCGTTTACAACGCGCTCCCGGCGCTCCCTGGCCGGCCTTCGACGATGACAGTTTGTTTAACTCGTTGGATCAATGGTTGCCGGTGTGGACGCAGGGCATGACGCGTCGTGACCACTTGCGACGTATACCGCTGGGTGAAGCGCTACTGGCGCGACTTAGCGGGCCACAGCGTCCATTGTTGGATCAGCTGGCGCCTCGGGAGCTCACCGTGCCTTCGGGCTCGAAAATCCGCCTGGACTATACGGACGAGGGCGGCCCGTCGATCGCGGTGCGTTTGCAGGAGGTGTTCGGGCTGGCCTCAACGCCGCGCATCGGCGGCGGCGCCGTGCCGGTCACCTTCAAGCTGCTGTCACCGGCGCGCCGGCCGGTGCAGATTACGCGCGACCTGGCGGGCTTCTGGAAGTCCAGCTACGTTGAAGTACGTAAAGAAATGCGTGGGCGCTATCCTAGGCACCACTGGCCGGAGAATCCGCTGGAGGCAGCCCCTACGCGTGGAATACGGCGCCGCTGAGGAGTGCCACGCCAGGTCGTCGGGTACCGCCGAGGCATCTTCATATGCACCCCCGATCATTGGCAGCCGATAAGCCACACGCTATCTTAGAGTGATGAACATTGTAAAAAAGCTGGGCGCCGGTCTCATGAGCGTCCTCGCAATTTCGATATTGGTGTCGTGTGCAAAATCCCCGGCACCTCAGCGGCCGGCGGCTCCGGTGACCCGACATTCGGCGCCCGCCGGCATTGACTGGTTCCAGGGCAATCTAGGTAGCGCATTCGCCACGGCGAAGCGCGCAAACAAACCCATCCTCCTGTATTGGGGAGCCACCTGGTGTCCACCGTGCCAACAGCTAAAATCGACCGTCTTCTCGCGCCCGGATTTTATCGCCAAGAGCAGACTGTTCGTTCCGGTACATCTGGACGGTGACGATGCCGGTGCTCAGAAGTGGGGCGAGACTTTCAAGGTCTCAGGTTATCCCACCGTTGTAGTACTGGATGCCGACCGCCACGAACTCATGCGTATAGCCGGAGGTATGGACCTGTCGCTGTATGCGAGCGTCCTGGACACGGCGCTCGCCGACGTGCAACCCGTCGAGGCCTTGCTCGCGACGTCGACATCTGGAGCGAGCCTCGATTCTGGACAATGCCGCCGGCTGGCGTTTAATGGTTGGGAGCCGGATCTGGCCGATGACGCGGCCGGTTATTCCAAACTGGCCGGGCAGCTCTCGAGCGCCGCTAAGCATTGCCCGGCGGATTCGTTCATTGAGCGGGCTAGGCTGAAGATTTTTGCCGCCGGTTACGCGACTCAGGCCGAAGCTGATGCGCTTAAGGCAGGACAGCCGCCCAGCGAGTCGTTGCGCGCCCGTGTGACCGCAGTCTACGAAGTGTTGACGACTGAGTCCGTTGCACTGAAAGTCACCGACGCACTGCAGTCCCTGGATGAGAATTTCTTTCGCGCCGTAAAAGCCATTGGAGCACCGGCCGATCCCTGGTTGAAAAAATTCACCAAAGTCATGGACGCTGCCGCGGCCGATCCTGATTTTGCCGAGGCCGATCAGCTCGGTGCGATCGGTTCGAAGCTAACGTCCATCAAAGTGATCAAGGGGGCAATTCCTGCCGGCGTGGCGCGCGCCGCCAAGGCGCGTGTGGCGGCAGCCCTTGCCGAGAATCAGATACCGTATGTGCGCTCGGGCATCATTAACGCCGTGCTACCCATTTACGACGTACTGGGCCAGAACGAGCGGGCCTATAAGATCGTGCAGAGCGAGCTGGCCAGGACGGCGACTCCTTATTATTACAAGGCAGATTTAGGGGATCTCGCCGAAGGGCTAGGCCGTAAAATTGAGGCACTCAAGTGGTTCTCCGAGGGATATGCGGAGGCGAGTGGTCCGGCCACTCGATTCCAGTGGGGAACATTTTACGCCGCCAGCCTGTTACGACTGGATCCGAACGACGCCGATCGCATTCTCAATGTCACCGAACAGGTTCTGGGCGAGCTAGACGGGGCCGATCGAATATACCGCCGCGCGCGTATGCGCCTGGCCCGCCTCGATAAGTCCTTGCGCAAGTGGAATGCCGACACCAACAACGCGCATCATGCGGTGATCGTGGGGTTGCGCGATCGCATGCAACGCATCTGCGTAAAGATTCCACAAGCCGAGGCCGCGCGGGCGAGTTGCGATGCCTTCCTTGCAAGCGCCTGACCGCCGACCCAGCGCCCTGCTAAACTTCCGCATTCCCTAAGTCCGGTGACGGGCCTGTAGCACAACGGTTAGTGCAGGGGACTCATAATCCCTTGGTTGTAGGTTCGAATCCTACCGGGCCCACCATTTTGAGCATCTGCGGTGCTTGGTGCCGCACCCGATGCGTCCCCCGCGACCAAAACACAACGATACTGTTCGGCCAAGTATGCTGCGAGCTACTTAGGTGTGGTCGGTAGCGGCGCGGGAGTGCACCCAATGCGGGTAAGTGCTCAGCGTGATGGCCACGTCGGCGTGGCCGAGTTGGCGGCTGACCCAACTGGCGCCCACCTGCGGCTGTTCGGGGCGCACGACTTCTCACTAAAAATCAATGCTTCAGCTGCCTGACGTTCTGCTCGGGGCGCGACATCAAACGCCCGGTTAATGAATCGGCGTGTAGGTCCCATCCTGCTTGAGCTGGTAGATGTGATTGGCCGCCAGTCCGCTATAGGTTGTTGAGGTGCTGTCGGGCCACACCACGGTAGTGGTATCGACCACAGTGTTGGCGGCAAGCCCGAAGTGCACCCGCATAAAGTTCTGCGACCAGCGATGGTAGCCGCCGTTCTGCTCCCGGTACTGGCTCACGCTGCCCGTCGTCACAGTCACTTTCGAGCCGATTCCATCGCGATTTGCGGTCGTTCCGACTAGATCGAACTCGATCCACGAGTTGGTGTTGCCGAGGTTGTGAAACAACTCCTTCGGGCCGCCCTTATTAAGGGGCCGCATGTTGTCGCCATTGGTCACGAGTAGATCCAAAAAGCCATCGAGATCGTAATCAGCCGTCACCACGCTCTCGCTGGTACCCGCATGGTCAGCCACGGCGGCACCCACCAGGCCCGCAGCGCCACCCGCATTAGAAATCTCCGCAAACGTACCGTCGCCATTGTTTCTGAACAGGCGATTGGCAATGTTGTGGGAACCCGCGGTGCAGGCAAGGAATAGGTCCTCGTGCATGTCGTTGTCGAAATCACCGCTGACAGCGCTCTGGCAACGCAGCCCCGCATTGAAGCCTGCGTTCAACACCTGCTCGAGCCCGCTGCCGGTGTTGTGGAGCAATATCGGCGTATAGCCGATGTCCGACCCACTCGAGCCGTTGAACGTCAGGCCGCTGATTGGCTGAGTCGAGGTCACCTGCAGGTAGCTGTAATTGTAAAAGGTGTTGGCCTGAGAGACCGTCCAGGTACCGGTAGCTGGCGTATAACCGATATTGATGCCATCAGAGTTGCTCACGATGCCGGCATTAGTGGTTTCAGCCGGGTCGAGCTGGAAGGTCAGGCTGCTGGGGTGAAGGCCGCCGCTGCCGAGGTAAATATAGGCCGGGTCCCCCTCGAACTGGGGATCCCCTGAGACTCTGCCCGAGCGCGTGCTCACCGATAGGCTCAGCACGCCCGTGGTCTGAAAGGTCACGGACTTGCTCTTGTTCGCCGCGGTGATTACCTGGATTTCTAAACCCTGGGGCGAGTATTGATACGCATCGGAAGGTCGCTCCGATCCGCGCAACAGGAACAGATCGGGTTTCAAATCGCCGTCATAATCCAAAGTGGCCGCGTCATTGACCGGGCCGTACTGATTGTATTGTGAGGTCACATCGAAAACCACACCGCCCGCGAAAGTGTTGACCTTCGGGTAAGTAGCAATGCGCGGCGCGCAGAGGACCTCAAACCCTTGGCTGGAATTGACATCCGAAATATGTCCCCACTGGCCATCCGAAGTGCAGGCCATCGGCGAATCGACGCCGTCACCACTTCCAAAAGTACTATTCGGCAACTGAGGGGAGTAAGCCGGATACCTCAGTCCAATAGAAGCAAGGTCAAGCCGGCCATCGCCGTTGTAATCAAAAAACAGAATCTGCCGCTTGGCTTTGGTTCTTAATTTATCCACCCCGTAGGCCGTAGTGGATAGCGTTAGCTTTCCGCCGTTATTGATCCAGAAGTTGTCAATGCCACTAGAAACGCTTTCAATGAGATCTTCCTGTCCGTCGTTATTGACGTCGCCCCACACGGCGCCGTGCGTATCGACGTCCGCGCGACCGCCGGTCCAGCCCGGGGACTTGGACAGATCGACCTGCCTGGACACGTCGGTGAAGGTGCGATTTTGATTATTGTGAAACAGGGTTGCCCGCATGCGGTGGTTCCCGGTAAACAAATCGGGGTAATGATCGCCGTCGAGGTCGCCCCAGGCCGCGCCCCAGGTCTCGGTAGCGGTGTTGGCAAAGCCGGCGGCGATTGAAACGTCCTCGAATGCGATCTGAGCGGAGGCACTCGTGACGGCAGCGTCGACCAGTATCACCGTCAGCAAAATCGCCCCGGCTCGGTGAGTCAACTTGCGTGCAGGCAATTTGCGCATTTGTCGAGTTTCCGTATGGTTCAAGTGAAGGGGCTGCGGCCGATGGGGAGAATTGTAGAGCACTTCCAAGCACCCTCAGGCTCCCCTTAAATACCCAAAAAATCCTATCTTTGTGACGGGCGTCACTAGACGCCGCACTCATACGCTTATGTACGGCCTGGGCCGAACTCGCACCATAATGCGTTCTGCGTTTATGCCAGGGTGAGTTCACATACAGGACGTAACAGCGGTATCTCAGCATTGTTGTGGCACGCGGCCGGTCTGGCAACTATATTCGGGGTTCGTTGTCGGGCCTAGAGCCATTGCCGCGTTCACTGCTTGGTCCCGCTCTGGCTTGTAGACCGAGTCGATTGGACTCTGCAACCAATCCACAATCAATGCCTGCCGCGAGGTAGTCAGCGCTTCGTTGCTGCTACTTCTTAAAAGCGGACTTTAAGCGCTCCCCCGCAAACAGCTGCGCCCTCATGGCTTCGGGTACCACCGCTGCAGCGCCGAAAAACTCATGAGCCACGCCCGCGTATACCTTGCGTACGACTGGAACTCCGGCGGTACGGAGTTTTTGTTCGAGTAACTCGCCATCGCTTCGCAGAGGATCTATCTGCGCACTAATAATGGTCACCGGCGGCAGGCCGGTAAGTTTTGCGTGGATCACGTCTAAACGCGGATTTTCTTTGTCACCGGGGCTTGTAAGGAGCTTGTCGACGAACCAACCGATCATTGCCTTGTTTAGCGGCTTTGCGGTTTCGGAATCTAGGTACGAGTCGGTCATCATGTTGCCGGTCTGGGTTACTGGATACACTGCTATAATCGCTTTGGGAGTAATTAAGCCCGCAGCAATCGCCGACACGGCGGTAGATAGGGCAAGGTTGCCGCCAGCACTTTCTCCCGCTAGCGCAAGATTTTTTAAATCCCCGTTCCAAGACCCCGCATTTTTAGAAACCCATTTGTACGCGGTTAACGCATCGTCCCAGGCTGCCGGAAACTTCGCCTCCGGAGCTAACCGGTAGTCCACTGACACAACAATGCTGTGAGCCGCTTTTGCCAAGCCGCGCGCACCCCCGTCATAGACTTCTTTGCTAGCAATCACCCAGCCACCGCCGTGAAAATACACGACGACCGGAAAGGGACCTTTGCCCGCCGGCGTGTAAACGCGTGCCGCCAGGGTACTGGCAGGTCCGGGAATACTGATATCCTTGGCCGTGATGCCTGCAACGAGTTTTTCCGGACTTGTATCCTTACCCTCTGCTGTGAGCACGGCCTTGACGGCATCTGCGATGGTCGGTTGCATACGCGCTTGAGCCGGAGTCAAAGTCTCAATGGGTTTGCCGCCTAGGGCGGTCAAACTCGTCAGGACGTTGTGCATCGCCGGCGTGGCGCTGTATTTCGTGCCGGTTACAGGATCGCGCATCGAATCGCTAGCCGCGCTAGCACCATTTGCAATCGCTAAAGCGGCAATCACTGAAAAAAGAAACTTAACCAAGACAGTCCCCTTCTACGTGGTATGCCGACAGTTAGGGATGAGAGGTATCCCGGTAACCCACAAGATTAACAGCCACACGCAACGCTTACTGTCGGATGAACCCACCACAGAGTGTGGGCATTACTGAACTTAATTAACCTAGTACGTGGCAAGTAAAATCTTTTCCAGTTAAGCGCCCCACCTTGCGAACAAGGTCTAAAAAGGCACAACATTGGCGCATCACTGCCTTCGACCTCAACTCATTGCGCGCGTGGCGCCGGCACGTCGCCCCTCCCCATTCCCCTCGACGTACACCAGAGAATGAGTGCTAGTAAGCCGATCTGCACCGGCAATCGCAACATCAACAACCAATATGGCACGCCACTGAACAAATCCGCTCGCTGGAGCATGTAGACATTCGCCGGTGTAACAGCAATGGTCAGCGCGAATAAGCCCCAACCGGCGGCGCGCCGGCTGGGACGCCACAGAACCCCAAACGCACCAAGCAATTCCAACATACCACTTGCCAGCACCATCGTCCGCGGCCACGGAATGGACGGCGGCACAATCCGCATCTCGGAGCTGGTGGCGACGAAATGGGCGATTCCGCCAAAGAAAAACCATATGAAGACAAACCCCAAGCCGAACACTTTGGATCGCGGCATAAAGAGCACAACCTCGTTTGCGGACAGATCGACGTGTAACACGAATTCCGCTCCGACAAGGGAGTTTCCCTCCAATACAGAAACGCAGGCGGTCACCGGTACAGCGCGTCAGCCGCTAGAATTAAACTTTGCGCAGAGGCCCGGAGAAAGCGCATGCCCTGTCCGCGGCCCTCGGCAGTGCCACGTCTCTAGGTGGTTCTGGGGGCCGAAGGGTTACGAATGCGTTCGAAAGGGGTCTATCAGCCGAAAAGAGAAGAGCCTGGATTACGCGCCGCTGTGTAAAATGAATGCACCTACCCATAATTCGGCCAGCACTTCCCAATGGAATCAACCTTTCAAGTTATGCGGAATTGCCCTCGGGGCGTGGCGGGCGCGTCTATCCCTTAGTTCTAGGTTTGAATCCTACCGGGTCCGCCATTATATTTAAGGATATGCGTCGTCGGCCGGCGACTGAATTGTCCCCCCGGCTCGGTGCGTATGGTC
The DNA here is from genome assembly GCA_038234675.1 of Steroidobacterales bacterium. Classification (GTDB taxonomy): domain Bacteria; phylum Pseudomonadota; class Gammaproteobacteria; order Steroidobacterales; family Steroidobacteraceae; genus FEN-1191. The sequence goes on along the minus strand of JBBQTF010000005.1, from coordinate 8,007 downwards.
GCGGCACAACGGTGTAAATCAGCCGTGTCTCGGTCAGCGCGGCAGCGTTGTTCGCGTGCACTGGGCTCCGCTATGGCGGACCGTCATTGCCGGCACATTGTCTGAACCAACTCCCTCCGTATGGATGTGCGGCGATCACTCGCAGCGCATCTTGCCAGCCCTGACCCTGGGGGCTCTTCTTCTTCTTGTCATTCCAAAGAATGTAGGAGTTCACACACAGGCCCCCGCGTAGAGGTGCGGACGCTGGAAAAGCTCCGAGCGTACCGCCAACGGCGAAATGAAAGATGCAGTCAAGCGTGCATCCGGGCACGTGGTATGAGGCATTTTGTGCGCTAATTGAGCGGCAGCCTGGGTGGCGGGCGATGACTGGGTAGATGGCGTTGTTGCCTGCATACAGAGCAGGTTCATTGGGCAACAGATCGGGTCCGGAAAGGCAGGCGCGGTCATTGGGAATCGCCGAAATCGCCGCCGAAATATCGGAAACATAGGACTGGTTACCGCGCAAAAAATTGACGAATGCCATGCAGCGGGCGTTGGAGAACGCGGCAGCGCACTCACTGATAATATTGATCAGCGAATCACGCCAAGCGATTGGCGTATAGGTGCCCCCGCTGCCCTTATCCTGAGAATACCGGCCACTAAAGCCCAGAGACGACTCCTGAATAATGAAACCCTCGATGCGAGGATTGGAGCGGAAGTGTGCCGCGGCGGCCCTCAGCATCGAGTTATAGGCATCGCGCACAATGGGCTCCCACATAAAGCAGGTGGCGGCACCATTTCCGAAGGCATTTAGTCCGGAATGCTGGGCTTTTAAATTGGCCGGGCACGGATTCTTGATCGGGCTGTTGTTGAAGCTCTTGAATTCGACAAACACCCAAAGCTGGCACTTCGGATTGCGTGAAGCGGCAATCGCTCTGAGAACCTGATCAAAAGACCCGAAGTTGTAGGTCCCGGGCGTGCGCTCTACTTGATTCCACGCCTGCCGCCATACCACGCCAGTCACCCCAACCTTTTCGCACAGCATTGCAGCCGTTTGGGGAGAGTCGGAATAATGCGTTGAGAAATAGTGGCCGTAATGGCTGGCTGAGGAGCTTGTGGTCAGCGGTGTGTCGTTCGAGAGTGCAGAAGGCAGGGCGAGCGACCCCATGGACGCGCCCGTTGCTCTGGCGATGCTGCACGCCATCATCGCCAGCAATAAGAACATTCCTAAGAATTCCTGACGTCGCGTCAGCATGCCTTTTCTCATATCTGTCTCCCCTGTCTATTGAAAATAAGAGCGGGTCTTCAAACAGGGCAGAGCCAACAGTTCCAACGGAACCCCAAGCCGCACCATGCTTCAGTGCAAAAGATTTCACCATAACGATTCCCGATCACAGGCTTCGCCAAGGGCTGTAAGCCAAGGCTTGGCGATGCGCCTTCGAGCGCTTCGCCGCGCAAAAAGCTATCAGGCTTAATACGGCGTCATCAACGTGCGCCCGAATCGCGACATGTCGCCGTGGGACGACAAATAGCAGTGCGCGAACGATTGACTGTCTGACCATTTGCGAAATATAGGCCCATCCGACGCGTCTTCACAAAGCGGAATACAGCTCAAATTCCCACGATTGTGCCAACGACGTCGTCAGTGTGGGGAGTGGGATTTACTGAGTGTGCGCCGCGGGATTCGTCGTCGATGCACGTAGCCCAGTGGCCGCAGAGTGCATCCGAAACTACATTGTCACGGGACTGGCAGGAGGACAGATAGGCGGCGAACCCAAATAGCGTAGTCGGCGATCACTCGCACTTTAAGCTCCACGCACGCGCGGTATAGCGCTACATGCCGCCGAGGTCATCCTTTTCACATAGGACGTAGGCCGGCCCCTTCGGCAAACCGAATAAGGGCCGAACCTACGTGCCTACGTTTGCAGCTAAATCGCTAGACGCTGCGCCGGCTGTGCATCACGAAAGAAACGATTGCGCCAATCAGGAACACCACAAACAGTACTTTGGCGATTCCCGCCGCGCCCGCCGCAACTCCGCCAAATCCGAAGATGGCGGCGATGATGGCGATGATAAAAAAGACGACTGCATAATGAAGCATAAGGTTCTCCCAGAAACTCAATTACCGAGACGGTATTAGCGTTCGAACGATTGAGGATCGGTATAGGCCGGTTGTTCTAGTGCACGACAGAATTTGCCTACGTCGGCGGTGAGCGGGGTTGCTCCCAAGCCGCCCAATAGGCATTCGGCATTTCGAAACCCGGTGTGCAACGCCTATCCTGTAGGATCAGAACTGAGTTCGGCCCACGCATGTGCAAAGCTGATAAAAGCTAATATATAAATGGCGCCGCGATGGTCACAAATGGGAGGCCCGTCTCCGGTGGGCCCACGCGCATTCGTCTCGAGGCCTTGAAATGGACGGGAAGCTCGTGGATGGAACGCCGAAATGAAGCGCAAGAAACTTCGATTTGGCATCGGTTTTCGGGTGGTCTTGGGTAACCGTCGCTCACAGGCCGCCGAGATGACAATTGCACCCGGGGATGCAGAGGGCGGCCCGAGCAATCGCCATCACGGCGCGGACCAATGGCTGTACGTCGTATCGGGGAAGGGCATTGTGCGCCTCAACGGGCACTCCCATCCCCTTTCGGCCGGCGTGCTGCTGTTAATTGAGCGGTCCACTGCACACGAAGTAAAAAACACCGGCCGCAGTCCTCTGCGAACATTGAATTTCTACAATCCCCCGGCCTATCGAAAGGACGGTAGCGAACTACCTGCAGCGCGCCCGTGACGACGAGAGCGAAGACTGCGGAAAAACCGCACCGCAAGCGTCCTAAAAGCAGCGTAGTGGGCCCGAGCAAGCCCAGATTCTGGAAGGTACTCGGGCCCGGACTGATCACGGGCGCCTCTGACGACGATCCAAGCGGTATCGCCACCTATTCTCAAGCGGGTGCGCAGTTTGGATACCAGCTCGCGTGGGCCTTGCTGTTCACCTATCCGTTGATGACGGCGGTGCAGATGATCAGCGCCAGGATCGGGCGCATCACCGGACGCGGAATCGCCGGGAATCTGCGCCACTATTATTCGAATACGCTGTTGCAGATCATCGTGGTGCTGCTGTTCGTCGCAAACGTCCTGAATGTGGGCGCGGATCTGGGCGCGATGGCGGAAGCGAGCCGCCTGTTGCTGCCCGCGATACCCGCATGGGTCTATATCGTCGGCTTCGGGACGCTCTGCACCCTGGCCCAGGTGTTTTTTGAACACACACGCTACGTGGCCATACTGCAGTGGGTAACTTTATCGCTGTTCGCGTACTTTGCGGCGCTGTTCATGGTTCACGTGCAGTGGAACGAGCTGGTGCGCGGGTTGCTATGGCCGCACTTTTCGATCACCAAAGACTCTTTGATGATGGTCGTCGCAGTGCTCGGAACTACGATTAGTCCGTATCTTTTTTTCTGGCAGGCGGCGCAGGAAGTCGAGGACACGAAGGCAAAGCCGGCGCGAGTGCCGCTGCGCCGTGAACCGGCGCAAGCCCCCGCTGCGCTCGCGCGCATCCAACTGGATACGGTTATCGGCATGGGATTCTCGAATCTTGTGGCGCTGGCTATTTTGGTTACGGCTGCCGCCACCCTGAATAAATCGGGCATACATCATGTCGAAAGCGCCGCCCAGGCCGCGGAGGCGCTACGCCCGATTGCGGGCAACTCCGCTTTCGCGGTGTTCGCCCTGGGTATCGTAGGTACGGGACTACTGGCGGTGCCCGTATTGGCAGGCTCGGCGGCTTATGCAGCGGGGGAGGCGCGGGGGTGGCCGGTGGGACTGGCGCGCAAACCATTGCAGGCGAAAGCGTTCTATGGGGCCATTGCAGCGGCGACAATGCTAGGAGCCGTTAGTAACATGCTGGCACTCAGCCCAATCACTGCTCTGATATGGGTGGCGGTCATCAACGGCGCGCTTGCTGTACCGGTCATGGTGCTGGTGATGATGATGGCGAGGAGTCGGAGAGTCATGGGAGAGTTTTGCATTTCTCCGCTTTTAGCCGCGTTCGGTTGGATTGCGACCGCGGCGATGACGGTTGCGGCAATTGCGTTTATCGTCGCTTCAATCCGCGGCGGTTAAATAACGCGCGCGAATGGTTTTTTTAAAGATCTGCGGCCTCATTCAAAAAACAGTGCGCGTCGGCCAGGTCCGGAAAGGTCGGGAACCACGGAGGAAGAGCGTCGCACGGCTCGGACTTTTTCCCAGCACAGAAGCTCACCTCGCCAACCGCTCCAGTCTTTCGTTTAACAGCGCTAAGGATAACCACGTGGAGACCCACGGACGAACGGTCTCTATTGACGGCTGAACGGCTGTCGATCCGACAGGCGGCGGCACTTGGCCGACCGGCAGGCTGGCCTAACGCACCCGCCCGGGTCTACGATGGTAGCCAAGGAGCAGCTCATGTCTGAGGCAAAACGCGATCAAAGTGCCTTCCAACAATCGGCGTCGGTAGGGAGTGCCATCGGGCCCCGGAAACGTCCGGGCCTGGCAGCCGGCGTGGGAGCGAAGTTTACCGACCTGCGCGTACTGGAATCCTGGGAAAACAGTGTGGTTCCCAGCGGTGATCCCTACAACGGTACGGGCGCTCGCGCCGGCATTGGCCACGGCCTGCGCAAATAGTCCGGCATCGGTAGCCTCTCCGGGCGTAGGTCGCGGCTATAATCCCCGCCATCGAGCGATTAGCCAAAGGGGATGGATATGGCGGAACTCCACGCGGTGGTGTGGGTCGATCATCAACACGCGCAAGTGCTGCACTTCGAGGGCGGCGCAGTGCAAGTGCACAAGATCAAAGCACACAGCCACCATACTCGACAGCACGGCAGCCAGGTACGGACTGAGCACGAGTTCTTCGGCGAAGTGTGCGACGCATTATCAGACATCAAGGAAGTGCTGGTGACCGGGGGGCATCAGGCGCAAGCGGATTTTCGTCATTACGTCGAAAAGCATCGCGCCCAAATCGTCCCAAGGATCATTGGATGGGAGACCGTGGATCATCCGAGTGAAGGCCAGCTCGCGGCGCTGGCTCGAAGTTTCTTCGTCAAGCACGATCACATGGCGGGCATCCCTTAATAATTCAGTATTGGATGCTGCCCAGGGTCTAGATACATGAGAGGTTCAATTCCGACGCTGTTTGCGATTGCAGCGCTCGCCGCCAGCATATGCGCCGTCGCGGGGATGACCAGCGGCGGCGATCTCGATGACTTGCATCGGGCAATAGACCGCCTGGCCGATCAGGTGGAGCCCCACGTGATCGCGAATCGTCGCTATATCCACCAGCATCCGGAACTGTCCAACCGTGAGACGGAGACCGCAGCCTATATCGCCGAGCACCTGCGTGCGCTGGGTCTCGAGGTCCATACCGGCGTGGCCAAGACCGGGGTGGTCGGCGTGCTGCGCGGCGGCAAGCCTGGACCTGTGGTGGCATTGCGTTCTGAACTGGATGCGCTGCCCAATACCGAGGAGGTTGACTTGCCCTTCAAGTCCACCGTACGCACCACTTATGACGGCAAGGAGGTTGGGGTGATGCACGCCTGCGGCCATGACGCTCATATGGGCATACTGCTCGGTGTGGTCGAGGTGCTGTCACGATTGCGCTCGCAAGTGCACGGCACGGTCAAATTCATATTTCAGCCCGCAGAAGAGGGAGCGCCCGCGGGCGAAGAGGGCGGAGCGGCATTGATGATCAAGGAAGGGGTGCTGGACCAGGATCCCGTACCTCAGGCTATTTTCGCACTGCACGTACTCACGCAATTTGAGGCCGGCAGCGTTGCATACCGAGCAGGGGGCATCATGGCGGGGGCCGATAACCTGAAGATTGTGGTCCGCGGGCGCTCGACCCACGGCGCCATGCCCTGGAACGGAGTTGATCCGATCACCGCGGCCTCGCAGATCGTAATGGGCCTGCAGACCATCGTCAGTCGCCAGACGGACCTGACCAAGGCGCCCTTAGTCTTGACGATCGGCAGGATAGAGGGGGGTTTGCGATTTAATATAATCCCGGACACGGTGACGCTGTACGGAACGGTGCGCACTCTGGATCCGCAGGCACGCAGCGAAGTGGAGCAGCGCATCAAGCGCACGGCCGAAGACATAGCCGCTTCATCGGGCGCGACCGCGGAGATGAGTATGGGAGGTGAAGTCTCCTATCCGGTGACTTTCAACGATCCGGCGCTGACGGCACGGATGCTGCCAACGCTCGCGCGGGTCGCCGGCCCGCAGCACCTGCTCGAATGCCCTCCGCAGACCATCGCGGAGGATTTTTCCTTTTATCAAAAGAAGATTCCCGGCGTTTTCGTGTTCCTGGGCGTGCGCAAGCCGGGCGCCAGCCTGGAGGAATACGCGCCGAATCATTCCCCGCGTTTCAAGATCGACGAAAGCGGCCTCAAGCTCGGTGTACGGTTGCTCGCGAATATGACCGTCGACTACCAGGCCATGACCCACTAAGGGAATGGCACATGCCCGAGCTGACGCATTTATTCGAGAACAACCGGCGCTGGGCGGCGCATATCCTGCGGCAGGACCCCGAGTTCTTTAAAAAATTGTCTGGGCAGCAATCACCCGACTACTTGTGGATCGGCTGTTCAGACAGTCGTGTGCCGGCGAACGATATCGTCGGACTGTTGCCGGGGGAATTGTTCGTGCATCGCAATGTCGCCAACTTGGTCGTGCACACCGATCTCAATTGCCTCTCCGTCATGCAGTTCGCGGTCGATATCTTAAAGGTGCGCCATATCATCGTATGCGGCCACTATGGTTGCAGTGGCGTGGGGGCGGCGCTGCGCCGGGCCCGCATCGGCCTTAGCGACAACTGGTTGCGGCACGTTCAGGACGTAAGGCAAAAACATCAGGACTGCGTCGCTGCCGCCGGCACGGAGGTGGCGGCGGGGGATCGATTGTGCGAATTGAACGTGATCGAGCAGGTCGCCAACGTCTGCCAGACCACCATTGCCCGCGACGCCTGGGAACGTGGCCAGGAATTGTCGGTACACGGTTGGGTGTACGGGTTGCAGGATGGACTGTTGCGTGACCTGAACACGACTGTGGCGAACGCCGATGAGCCCTCCACCGTGTATCGGGCGGCAATATCGGCCCTTACAGCAGGTTGATGCCGGACAAGTATGGCGCTGTCATGAGGAAAACCACCGCCTCGATTTCCTTCTATTTGGCGATGGCGGTGGCGGCGTGGTTCGTGATCCGGACCGGGGGCGCGATGCGCGAAGTAGTCGCCACTCACTTTGGCGCTTCGGGAGAACCTAACGGGTACATGCCGCGTGTCTCATATGTGCGATTCATGCTGATATTCGTGGTGTTGCTGCCTCTGGCCCTGAACTTCCTGATAGCCCGGGTGCTGGGACTCCCCGCCGCACGTATCAACATTCCGCACCGTGAGTACTGGTTGGCGCCCGAGCGCCGCTATGAGACCGTCGTGCGCCTGCAACGTCACATGAAATTCTTTGGGGTGTTGCTGGCGGCATTCCTGTGTTACGTGCATTGGCAGGTGGTGCAGGCCAATACGCACGCGCCCCCCGTGCTCGACAGCGGACGGTTTTCTACTGGGCTGGCGACCTTCATGGCGGCGCTCATCGCCTGGATCGTGATCTTGCGAAGGGATTTCCGACCCCCTCAGCGATAGCTGGATTCCCTGCCCTATAGCAAATCGGTGTACTCCAATATGGTCAAGCACACAGTGACACCAACGCGGTGGCAGCGATGACGCACCGAAGAGCCCGGATAGAAACCCCCACGGCAAGAGCCGGAGGCCGCAGTTATGGATAGTGAGAGTTTTTCGGTGGAGGGCGGGTGCGATTGTCGTCAGGTGCGATATCGCCTGCGGCGGCGACCGCTGTTCGTTGCGGCTTCAACCGATCGACGCAACAGATTGGTAAAATCGTTCAGCGGGCGTTTGGAAGTCTAACGTCTTTCTTGGGCGCTCGTTCAATCGCCTGGCCACGGCATTAAGCTTGGCCTGCGAGTAGCCAGAGACGTCGGTGC
>JBBQTF010000004.1:0-122766 GCA_038234675.1 Steroidobacterales bacterium | reverse complement strand
AACAAGGCATTGTTATCAGGCGGAAACACCCGACTGACAAACGTGCGAGCTTGCTGGTTGTTGCTCCCTCCACGATAAAGCTCCTGGGAAGATACGGCGGAATGTTATCGTCGATTTCCGCATCGCATTTTAATTAATAGTTAATGAATCTCGCGCGTGCAGACAACGCGCAATTGGTCTCGTTGAACAAGGCGCCAGTCGACTCCAATCGGATGCCGCTGAAGGAGACGGCCGTGCAGCCTCCCGATCTTTCTGTGCCTTCTGTATTGATCGGAGATACGCCCGAGGACATCGCGCGTGATCTGAATGCAGTGGGGCGACTCGAGGCGCTGCCTACACTGTTGGCCGTTCTATGCGAGACCACCGGAATGAGATTCGCCGCGGTGGCTAGAGTAACTGAGCACTCATGGACAGCCTGCGCGGTCAAGGATGAAATCAATTGTGGCCTGAAAGTCGGCGGGCAGTTAGCGGTTGAGTCAACCCTTTGCATTGAATCAAAGCGGGCGCTAACACCAATCGTGATAGACCATGCGAGCCTTGATGCTCGCTATCACAACCATCACACCGCTCGGTTGTACAAAATCGAAAGCTACGTGTCGGTGCCCATCATTCTCGCAACCGGCCGATATTTCGGCAATCTTTGCGCTATTGATCCTGCGCCGGCAAAAGTGTCAGATCCCAAAGCCATCAACATGTTCAAGCGATTTGCGGCACTCATTGCCATGCAACTTGACACCGAGTTCACACGGGAGCGAGAACGGAGCTTGTTGCGCGATGAGCGGGCGGGCAGCGAGCTACCGGAGCAGTTTATTGCAATGCTTGGCCACGATTTGCGCAACCCACTTCAAGCCATTCATGTAACTAGTGAGTTAATTGCGAGGAAAGTCGCGGAGCCAACCCTCCAGGCGTTGGCTGAGCGCATTAAGGCGAATTCGAAGCGAATGTCGGCCTTGATAGACGATATGCTCGATCTCGCCCGCGGCCGCTTAGGGGGCGGGATCGGTATCCGAATCGATGTACATGATGTAAATGCCGGATTGCGGGCCATCGTAAAGGAGTTTCAAGACGGACAACCGACTCGAGAAATCATTTCCAACATTGGCGTGGCTCGTACTGTGCAATGCGACCTCGGGCGAGTTCAGCAGGTCGCATCCAATTTGATCGGCAATGCCTTGACGCATGGTGCAACGGAAAGCCCCGTAAAAGTCAGCGCTTTTGCTGATGGCAATGACTTTGTCTTCGAAGTCTGGAACGACGGGCGACCGATTCCGCCTGGGAACCTGGAGATGATGTTTGAGCCTTTTTGGCGCCACTCCGCATCGGGAAGCCGCGAAGGATTGGGGTTGGGATTGCATATTTGCGCACAAATAGTGCGGGCTCACCGCGGGAAGATAGCAGTAACCTCGGCTAACGATGCCGGCACGCGATTCACGGTGCGATTGCCATTGGGCTTGCTGTCTTATGAAGGAAATGCGGGCGCCTAATCCCAGGTGGGCGCGTCCCCTGCGCACCTGCAAGTGGTGTGGCCGCTGCATTTCTGGCTGTGAGTGGTGTCGCGCTTTGGTACCGCCGGTCGTTGCCGTGCCCCCCCCCTGACCCTGAGGCAGCGCGTTTATGTCGACGGCTGCGGAGGACAGGGCGAGATAAGATTTCGCGCTGCTCGTCGGCGGAAACATAGTGCCGTCTCGGCTACTGCCATCCTTTAAGGGCAAGGAGCGGTTTGCGGTGTGTCTCGGCGGCCGGCTTTCGATGGTTGCCGCTTCAATCTCCAGGTGGCACGATAGATAGTCCCGAAGGACTACCGCTAGAGCATTGGCCGGCCTTCATGAGCCACCAATAGGTCGTGCATATCATTGGCGTGTTCTTCTTCTTTGACCAAGATTTCCTCGATCATTTTCCGGGACCCCGGATCTTTATTGCCAAAGTAGCGAATCAACTCGCGATAGTGATCAACGGCAATTCTCTCGGCGATCAGGTTCTCCTTGATCATCTCGACCAGATTCTCCGCCTTACCAAACTGCGAGGCGGCTCGCGATTCAAGCCCCTTAGGATTGTAGTTTGGCTGACCGCCCAGTTGATTGATGCGCTCCGCTACCCACCTAGCGTGTTCGCTTTCATCCTTCGCGTGCTCGTCAAATTCCGCTTTCACCCCCTCGCTCGATATTCCAGTCGCCGCCACTGCATGCATCGTGTAGCGAAGCACACAGACCAATTCCGTCGCCAGCACGGTTTGCAGGATGTCGATGGTTTTCGTGGGGTCCCCAGTGTATGAGGGCGTAACGCCACCGTCGCCAATGTGTTTACGAGCCCGTTCGCGCAGGGTCTTTATGTCGGTGAGGAAGGGTTGAGCGTTCTTTTTGGCCGATTTCTTCATGATCATTCATTCCCAAGGGATAACGAGACTCGACTATACCCTTGGTTCAGTGCAATAGAAGATGCCAAGTCCAATTTTTACGCCGGCCTAAGCGGGCGAGCGAATAGAAGTCTTGAAGATGTGTGCCGCTGCATTGCGGGCGGCCGCGATTTGGGGTCATGGCCCCGGAGTGCGCGGGCCTAGAATTCCTTGACCTCTCAAGGTGCTAGGCCAGGACCTTACGCGGCGATTTCTGGCACGCGGATGATAGTTGCCGCCCATTTCTCGTGTGCCGTTAGCGGCGCAGCGCACCAAGAAGGATTCGGGCTGCCGTCGCACTGCCAAATGTTGTCAATAGGAGCCGACGATCATCGCTTGCAGGCCCTGATAACCGAGGTGGACATTGCCGCTAAAATCGGATTTGTCTACGCCTACGTTAACCTTGAAGTAGTCGTAGCCCAAACCGACTCCAAAATTCCGACTGAACATCCACTTGCCAGCTACTCGCAGGTCCCCCCAGTCCCCATCGTACGCGTCGTAGTGAATCTTTAACCACTGCACTTCGGGTTCAATGATGATGTTCGGGGTGACCGCCCACGCCGCGCGTGCGCCAAGCACGGGCAGTGGTACCGGCAAATTGCTGTTCGTACTCGAATATGAGGTCGGTGACGTGTTGCCGTTACTGTCAGTAAAAGTGGCGTTTCCGGCCAGCTTGATCTGCATATTCAGCATGTGGATGCCAGCCCCGGCCGACAGCTCAAAGTCAGGTCGCCGTAAAAACGCGTATTCATACGAGAGTTCATATACGGAGAGTTTGGTCTGGGCGCTTACGCGCCCGCTCGCCGCAAAGGTGTAATTACCCCACGCAAAATCCCTGTCGAGTGTTCTGTGCGCGATACGTTGTTATTGAAATACACAAACCGCAGATGGTGCTTTGCGCTTAAACGCCACAAGGCATCCAAGCGGATACGCTGCTGGTCGCCGTTGGTTCCAAAAGTATGGGCAAAGTCCACCGGCTGGTTGGAATTGGGCGCGCGGCCATCAAAAGTGGCGTTCAGATCGTTGGACACCACATAGGTGCCCAGGCTCACTGAAAAGCGATCGGTCAGAAATTCTGAAGCCGATGTGCCTTCGACGAGCACGTTCTGATTAGGCGTGACGGTGGCCTGGGCGAAGGCCGGAGTCGTCAGCAGCGTATTCGCCAGATCCAACACCGCAAACGGCATCATCCCGAACATATGTTTAGCAGCCACGGGAACCTACCCCTTTGTTGGCCGTCATGGACTTAACAGCGAATGCATTCGCCGGATATTCCCGCCGTAGTGTACTTGCAGACGAGCGGTGAGAATACACCAATCAGGGTAAGGACGGGGTTACGACCCTTGAAGTTTCAGCCCGGCGATAACACCATTCCCTGCCCGTCGAGTTCCGATCCGCCGTCATCAAGCGGTAGGCCCAGCCTGGTTATGTCTGCCCGAGCTTCATTTGGTCCAGGTAAGTTCGCACCTTATCTCGAAAGCCCTCACTGCTGGTTACAGTGGCGCCCCCGCGGAGCACCAGAATGAAGTCACCGCGCGGCGTTCGGCTGACTTCCTGGATCAGGTGCGTGTTGACCAGGCAAGACCGACTGATGCGTAGCATGGGCTGGCCCTTGAGGACAACTTCAGCCTGCTGCAGCGTGCTGCGGGCATGGAAGGTCTCGCGGCCAACGCGCAAGGTTACGTAGTTGCGGTCCGCTTCAACCATCTCGATGGCGGCGGGGTCGAGCATTCGCATCGTGCCCCCGGACTCGGCCAGCAGCCGCGTCCCCGCCGGAGCGACGCTGCGTGCGCTTTTCTCCAGAGTGGCCAGCACACTGGCAAGTTGGTTATAGCGATCGTCGATATTCGGAGCCGCGGCGAACCGGCGTCGTACTCGGGACAGTGTGGCTTGGAGCCTCTGTCGATCGAAGGGCTTGAGCAGGTAGTCGATCGCGTTTACTTCGAAAGCCTGGATCGCGAAGTTGTCGTACGCCGTCACGAAGACGATCAGCGGCAGTTTTGCGGCCTCGAGCGCCCGGGCCAGTTCGAGCCCCGTCATGGTGTCCATCTGTATATCCAGGAACAGCAGGTCGGGCAGGTCGCGGGTGATGGCAGTGAGCGCTGTGGCGCCATCACTAAATTCCCCCACGATCTGCAGGTCCGGTTCCGCCTGGCAGTATTCGCGCAGGCTCCGGCGCGCCGCGGGCTCATCGTCCACGATCATGACCTTCATGGCTTGCCTGCGGCAGCGCCCGCTGGAGGCATGGGGGAATCTCCAAGCGCCGGCAATCGCACCTCTGACGCCCAGCGGTCGGCGGACTCCAGGTCAGACCGTAACTCGCCACGCGTGCCAAAGTGCACCTGGAGTCGCTCACGCACGTTCGAAAGCCCGATCCCGGCTTGATTGACCGTGCGGGCAGGCGACACCGTATTGGTGATACGTAGAATCAAAGCGTCGCCGTGGACAGAGGCATCAATAGTGATGAGCACCGCGCCTTCGTGGCCCGCCAGACCGTGGACTACGGCGTTCTCCACCAGAGGCTGGAGAATCAGGCTGGGGACCCAAAGGGTCGGGGTCTCCGCAGCGTCCGGGAGCGCTATGGTCAGTCGCTCCGGGAAACGCCGCATCTGAAGTTCAAGGTAGAGCCGTGCGAACTGCAGCTCGTCGGTTAGGCGGGAGAACTCGCGCTCCCCCGCGTTGAGCAGGCGCCGCAAGCAGGTCGGCAAGCTGAATAACCATCGATTGCGCTAGCGGCGGATCCCAGCCGATCTGCGCGTGAATGGTGTTTAGAAGATTAAATAGCGTGTGGGGGGACAGCTGCATACGCAGCGCCGCCAGGCGCGCACTGTGCCAGTCGCTTTCCAGCGCGGTGACACGCAGTTCTGCATCCCGATATCGCTGGTACCACGAGAAGCCGTTAATGGCTGCTAGACCGAAGGCGTAGGCGAAAAGGAAGCTGGTGGCACTGGCAGCCCAGAGCGCGAGTGACCCGGAGGAAAAAAACGAATCGGGCACTTTAGGGTGCCAGGGTTCATCGCCATAGGGCAAGGGGAAAAAATATTCGCCGAGCCAAAGCGCTGGTGCCGCCGCCACTGCAAAGCCCGCCGCGAGCAGGAGCTGTTCTGGCACCGCTCGCCACAACGGCCGCCATCCCTGGCGGAGCGACAGCCATAGGCACGCAACCAGTGCGGGAAACAGTGCCAGGTGCTGGCAGAGCCGGGCGTCCCACGGGAGGAACAGAGTGATTCTGGTGACTTCGCCAAAGCCCACGCGCAGGCTCTGCGCATATAGAATGTCGGAGACAGTGACGTACAGCCAATAGATCGCCGCCACCGTCAGCAGTCGCCGAAAGCTTAGGCCGACCGGCCTTGGGAATCTCGGGCCTCGCTCGGGCGGTGAATGGGCCTGCGGGAAAACGACCGTCTGAGGCGCAGGCGCTTGGGTTGGTGGCATGGCTGTCGGTGTGGCGGTGGGGCAGGTCCTGCTATAGCCCAAGCCTACCGCAGCTGAAGCGGCCGTGAGCACGACAAAGCAGCCCTCGGGGACAAGTGCGTTGCGCCGCGGGACGGGTACGCCGTTTGGGTCGAGTGCCCTCGCCAGGGGGTGGCCTTAGCGCGTACGTATCGGCCCCCGGGGGAGCCTTCTTTTCCTCGCGCCGGACGGTGCGGGTACGAGTGCGGTGTTTGACGGGACGAACTCGCCCCTTAGCCCATTTAACTGGCTGCCCATCTGTTGTCTGATGTCGCGGTGCCAAAACGCGTTAAGACCATGACCGAGCCATTTTAGGAGCGTAGCGATGAGCACCTATGGAAGATTTACTGCCGCGACCGGATCCGTCGTCCTCAATATGATGTTAGCCGTTGTGCTGACGCAGGCGGCCGGGGCTGCGATTCCCACTGCGGACGCGTCTGTGCCGGTTTCACGCACTTACACTGTCCATCTGGGCACCGATCACCCGAGCGCGCACGAACACTGCGCTTCCGGAATGCGCACGCGTGCCATCGTAGCGGTAGTCCTGGCGTTGATCGTCTGAGCCTAAGGCAACCTGTTGCAGACGAGACGCGCGCGGCTGACTCCGTCTCATCGATGACGGCATCAGACCTTGCACAGGCGCCGGGCACCCTCCTTTAATGTAGCCTCGTCCTTGGCGAAGCTGAGGCGGATGACACCATGGTCCGTGCCGTCGCTGTAAAAGGCGGATAGCGGGATCGTCGCGACCTTAAACTCCCGGATCAGGCGGAGCACAAAGTCGCTATCGCTTTCGCTCGAGAATCCACGGAAACGGGCGAGCATGAAAAACGAACCGGCGCTGGGCAGCAGTTCAAAACGGGACTTCGCCAGGGCCTGCGCCAGCAAATCACGCTTCGCTTGATAGAACGCGGCCAAGCCGAGGTAGGACTGCTCATCGGCGAGCATGGTCGCGAATGCGTACTGCATCGGCGTATCGGCCGAAAACATCATGAACTGGTGTACCTTGCGTATTTCCTCCATCAGATGCTTTGGTGCGAGGCAGTAACCTACGCGCCAGCCGGTCACGTGGTAGGACTTGCCGAATGAGGAGACGATCACGCTGCGAGTCGCGAGCTCAGGGCTCCTTGCCATGCCCTGGTGCGTGGCGCCGTCAAAGACCACGTGTTCATACACTTCATCGGAAAGCACCACCACTTGGGTACCGCGCGTCAGCGCCGCTAAACGCTCCAAATCCTCGGCGCGTAACACCGTGGCGGTAGGGTTGTGGGGCGTATTCAAGATGATCATGCGCGTACGCGTCGATAGGGCGGCCTGCACCCGCGCCCAGTCCACCGTGAAGTTGTCGGGGGCGAGTTTCATGGCGATGGGAGTCGCACTCTGGAGCCGAATGATCGGTGCATAGCTGTCGAATGCGGGCTCGAAGTACAGGACCTCATCGCCGGGGTGTACGAGCGCGCTGATGGCCGCGTACAATCCCTGACTTGCGCTGCCCACAACCGTAACCTCATCGTCCGGGCTGTAACGAGTTCCGGTGAGCCGGAAGCACTTTTCGACGATTCCCTCGCGCAACGCGGCCAGCCCGCTCATCCGCGCATATTGGTTGTGCCCGGCTCGCATCGCCTGAGCCGCGGCATCGACCAGACGCGGGTCGCAAGCGAAGTTTGGGGCGCCCTGGCAAAGGTCCAGAGCCTCGTGTTGGGACGCAAGCTGACCGATGACCGTGAAGATCGTGGTGCCCACATCGGGGAGCTTGGAGCGAGGTTGTAAGGCACTTTCCATCCAGAGAAATCCTTCAAGGCTACTGAGCGGTGCATGGCACGCGCTCATTCCACTAGGCTGTGGGCCAGTGTCCCTCGATACCCGTATTACCACAACCGTCGCTTTCGGCTGGCCCAGTAGAGCCACAATTTGCAGCGGTCGATGAACCGGTGGAAGTTCGGCGGGTCAAATCCCCCAGACGGCGCTTGCGCTTTAGTAATACTATTATCGCGGCGCTTCGGTCTCTGGAGGCCCAATGATCAGGTTCGCTGCGACTGTTTTCCTGTCTCTATTGTCCGTCAGCCTTTGCAGCTGCGCGAGGGAATGGAGCAAGCCGGGCACGACGGAACAGGAGTCAAACGCAGACCAGTTGTCGTGCGAACAGGAGGCCGCGAGGTTGTATCCGGTGATCCATGATTCGCCTCTGACTTATCGGCCAACCTCCTCGAGCAAACTGGACACCAGCTGCGTGCAGCAAACCGGCTTTAATAATTGCGATACCGCCGCCAGCGCCGGAACAGCCTCGGGCGTGAGCGGTGACGCGAATGGCTACAACCGCGATGCGGCTATCAAGTCGTGTCTGGTGTCCAAAGGCTACACATACAAAAAGGTCGCCCCCTAAAGGGATACGCCTGACTTGGATCGCAAACACCTGCGATTTTTATAAAGTCCACTAAACGTCGGAGGCGGATACGAGGGTCGTACAGTACCGCGCCCCCATCGTTGGGAAAGGAGGCACGCACATGCGGTCAGCCCGTGTCTTGATTACAATTTAACGCTGGTGCATCACCGGGACGCACTTTTCAACATCCGGAGGGCTGCCATGGTTGGTTACATCACGCTCGGAACTCGGGATCTCGCGCGGGGTGCGAAATTTTATGACGCCATCGCCAAGGAACTTGGTGTCGCCCGCATGGGGGAAACCGAGCGCTTTATCGCCTGGGGCATTCCCGGTGGGGCGGCAGGTTTAGGCCTGACAGTGCCCTATGACGGCAAGGCAGCGAGTGTCGGTAACGGCGTCATGGTAGGACTGGAAGCCAAGGACAAGGAGCATGTCGACCGTATCTATAAACTCGCACTGTCGCTGGGTGGTACCGACGAGGGGCCGCCCGGACCACGCGGTGAAGGATTTTATGCAGGCTACTTCCGTGACTTGGACGGAAATAAGCTCAATGCCTATGTGATGGGTTAGCGCGGGCCGCTATTGCTCCGGCCGCGCAAACAGCTCTGATTGCGCGGCCCACACGTCCGGAGGAAACCTCGTTTTGCTGAATTAAGAGGGCGGCGATCCTTCCTTAAGGAGATTCTTCAGCTCGGCGCGCATCTGCGGCGAATCCTGGTGTCCGTGTACGGCGACCGCGTGCTGGGCGGCGGCGTCCAGAAGTTCCCCGTCGGTGTCAGCCGAAATGGCGACGCTGCACTTCGACTCGCTCGGGTACTCGCGGCAATCGATGTACTTGCGTGACATACAAACCTCCTGTTTTGGGAATAACCCCGATTGGATTTATGGGATTGGATTTATGGGCGTTTGGCGTAGTTACTGGCCCCAACCAGTCTATTACCACGGCCGGTTCGTCCCCGACCATCCAGGCTTCATGGCCGCTCGGGAGCGCGGTGATGTCGCCAGGGCTCGCGATGATCTCGCGTTCGTCGTCCATCCGAATCGCAAGGCGTCCACTCACGTGGTACTGAAAGTGGGTGCCTCGCAGCTCGAGGTCTTGGCAAGGGGCTTCACGTCGTTTGACCCGCGCCACCCGGGCTGAAACACCAGTGGCCCGACCTCGTCGCCGCGTAAGTTGAGGACCTCGGCCCGGCCCCGGGGTAACTCGCGTGTCTCGTCGGCTTGGAAGGACTTAGGTTCTGTCTCGTGAGTGCGCATGCGCGTCCTCTTTGATCAGGCTTGCTCGGTTCGCTAAGTAAATTCGTCGGAACCTGGGGCCATCTGCGTGACCATCAGCCGAATCTACCAACTAGTAGGTAGAAATGCAAGCGGCTGTTAGAATCAGCACATGGACGCCTCAGAGCAGACTCGTGTGTCGGGAACCGCTTCCCGGATTCTCGAGGTCGCCGAGCGTCTTGCGCAGACCCGCGGATTTAACGGCTTTAGCTACGCGGATATTGCCGCAGAGCTGGGTATCACCAAAGCAAGCCTCCACTATCACTTTGCCTCCAAGGCGGAGCTTGGTTGCGCGCTCATTGTCGGTTACAGCACCAGATTCGAAGCAGCGCTTGAACAGATTGGCGCCGCTGGCCCCCAGGACACTCTGCGTCGCTACGTGCAGCTGTACGAAAACGTGCTGGTGCGGGACCGAATGTGTTTATGCGGGATGCTTGCGGCCGAATATTCAACACTGCCCGAGGCGATGCGCGTGCAACTCAGGAGTTTCTTTGACAAGAACGAGTCGTGGCTTGCCAGCCACCTGGAGCGTGGACGCAAGGCGGGCGTTCTTCAATTCGACGGGCCGGCCTTCGAGATCGCGCGCATGCTGACCGCAGGATTAGAGGGTGCCATGTTATTGGCGCGGTCCTACGAGGAACCCGCGCGTTTTGAGGCGACCGCAAAGCGCCTGCTCGCGGAAGTGAGCGGTTCGCGTCGCTCCGCTGGTGGAGGAGGGCGGGACCAGGCGCCGGTTGCCCGCCGCGCGGTTTCTAAAAAGCCCCCCACAGCGCGCGCCGCCCGTTAGGCCGTGGGGATCTGCCAACTGTCATAAGGAGGATGTATGAAATTGAGTATGGGATTCGGACTGACCCCATCAGGTCACCGAAGTGCGAGTAAGCCTGGTGCGATGAGCGCAGGGGCGCTGGTGTTGCTACTGGCGATGTCGGGCGTCGTAATTGCAGACCAGGCGAGCGATGTGGCGGCGCTCGAAGCGCAGTGTGCCGCCGCCCGCGAGGCCAAGATCAAGCCTCTTCGAGAGGCGGAAGTCGCCAAGTGCAAGGCGTCTCGAACCGATGATCCGGCCTATTGTGAGCGCTACTGGAGCGATTACGGGAACGCGAAGCGACTCGCTAACGGCACCATGAGCCCGCGCATGTTTGATGATTTGCCCATTTGTGTCAGCGCGGATCAGGCCCGCAAAGCACTTAATAAAAGCGACCGCTAGTCGATTCGATTGGGATTCCGCGTGGCCACACTGAGCCCCGTCGAAGTATCGATGGGATCAGATTGGTTCCGGAAACTGTTTCGGCGAATACGTTAGCCGGGGGCCGGAGCTGGTCCCAGGCAGTGCCCGCTCAGCGTTTGGGCTCCGGGGTCACCGGGAGGCTCCGATGGCCGTGCCCGTCGAGTGCTAGGACCGCAAAAAATACATTGTCCTTGCTCAAGGGCAGCGTAACTCTCGTGGCTGCCACCGACTGTGTGTGCTCCCAAACAGGACTGGTCGTGGCGCGCCAGAGTACTTCATATCCGGTGGCACCCGCCGAGGCGGCCCATTCCAGCGTGGAATCGTTCTCCAGCTTCGAAGCCTGGATCGTCACTTGCGTTGGCGGGGCCGGGGCGCTGGCGAGCGATGCGAGCGTCGCGGCATTGATGCGCGCCACGCCGGCTATGTAATCCACGTCGACAAACTTGAGCAGGTCCCCAAACTCGAGGCCCTCCTCGGTGCGCACGGTCTGGTGCTGGCGGGTGTAGTCTTCGCGATATTCCGTAAACCGCACCGCCGCGTAGCCCTGCTCGTTGAACGAAAGATGATCGCCCCCGCGCAGGAATCGATCCGGCCGGAAGATTAGCAGCGCTCGGACCGCGAGCGCGTATTGCGTGGCGGTCTCGGCGACATAGCGCGCGAGTTCCCTGGAGGTGGAATCATTCTCCGCCCCCATCGCGCGAATCACCTCCAGCTGCTGGTCGTTTCGGGCAACCGGCAGTCCTTCCGAGAAAACCCGCACCGTATTGGCGTCCTGTTGCGCACTGCGGTTGCCACCGACAATGTCGTCGTTGAGTGCCGCCTCGATGTTCCACTTACGCTCGTGTGCCATATGCGCGAAATGTGCGCTGCCGTACAGGCCCTGTTCTTCGCCAGCCACCGCCAGGAAGATGATGGTGCCGGCGAATTTCAACTTGCTCAGCACCCGGGCGCATTCCAGACTTACGGCCACGCCGCTGGCGTCATCGTTGGCCCCAGGTGCGTCGTGAGTAACGTCGTCATTGTCGCTGTTGCGCGAGTCGTAATGTCCGGTCACCAGAACCGTGCGCGGTGTCGCCCCGGGCTCCGTGCCCTTGAGCACTGCGTATACATTGCTGATGACGGTGGGTTGGGAGAGCCTTTCGCCGGGTTGCTGCGTGTAAGAGTCGGTCTCCACCTCAAGGCAACCGCCGCAGTCCTTTGAGTATTGTGCGAACTGCGCGCGGATCCACTCGCGCGCCGCGCCGATCCCACGGCCCGAGGCCACCGCTGCAGGATCCTGTGCCGACAACGTTGAGCGCGTACCGAAGCTGACCAGCGCGGAAATGTCCGACTGGATTCGCGCACTGGAGACTTCGTTCAGGGCGGCGGCGATCCGTGCGTCCGGAGTGGCTCCCTGGCACACGCCCGCCAGCACGCTGGTCCACAGCGCCCATGCGCCCAGGCGCTGAGATCGTGTTTGACTCTGACTCATAGCCTTGCCCTCAATTGCCAAAGCAACGGCAACACGCTAACTTGTGTCGATGCCCAAAATCAAACAGTCCCTGCGGGAAAGTACTCTCCTTAAGCTCACGCGCAACGCCCGGCTCGCGTTGCTGCTAGTGCTCCTGCCAGCCGCCGCCGTGATGGCGGACATGCCCGCTCCCCTGCCTGCGGCCGTTGCGGCACCCGATGAGTACGGTGCGCGTACCGCAATGGACGTGATCAAGAAGGGTGGCAATGCGGTGGATGCGGCAGTTGCGACCGCCTTTGTTCTTGCCGTGACCTACCCTGAGGCGGGCAATCTCGGTGGCGGCGGCTTTATGATGATTTATCTGAATGGCAAGCCGGCCTTCCTCGATTATCGGGAGACCGCGCCAGCCGCGGCAACACGGGACATGTATCTGGATGAGAAGGGCGCGGTCATCAAGGACGCCAGCATCATTGGATCGCGGGCCGCCGGTGTGCCGGGGACGGTGGCCGGACTTTGGTCAGCGCATCAGCGCTATGGCACCCGTCCCTGGAAAGAGCTGCTGCAACCTGCCATCCGCCTGGCACGCGATGGCTTTGTGCCCTCGAAAGGCATGGCCGACGGCATTCGGGGCGCCCGCGCTAATTACGCGGGAAAGACAAACTTTGACCGGTACTTTGCCAAGGTAAAGGAAGGGAGCGTATTCCGACAGCCCGAGCTGGCCGCAACGTTGACGCGGATTGCCAGCGGCGGCGCCCATGAGTTTTATCAGGGGCAAACGGCGCACTTGCTGGTCAAGCAGATGCAGCGCGATGGCCTGATTACCTTGCAGGACCTTGCTGGCTACAAGGCGAAGTGGCGCGAGCCACTTACCGCTGAATGGCGCGGCATGACGCTACTGACACCACCGCTTCCAAGTTCGGGCGGATTCGCCCTGATCGAGTTGCTTAAGATGCACGATGCGCTGGGCGCAAGATTCAGCGGTCTGGCTCACAATTCGACCCAGTACGTGCACCTGATCGCGGAGATGGAAAAGCGCGTCTTCGCGGATCGTGCCGAATACCTCGGCGATCCCGACTTCGTGCACGTGCCCATCGATCGGCTGATCGATCCGGCCTACATCGCCAAGCGCGCCGCCGAAGTGCGCCTGACTGAGATTTCCCCGGCGGAAAGCGTCAAGCCTGGCCTGCAGGAGGGAATGCATACCACGCACTTTTCCATTCTGGACACGCACGGCAACGCTGTGGCCAATACCTACACGTTGAATGACGGGTACGGGGACGGCTTAGTGGTCGAGGGGGCGGGGTTTCTTCTAAATAACGAGATGGATGATTTCAGCATCAAGCCCGGCGTGCCCAACATGTATGGGGTCGTTGGCGGCGCCGCCAACGCCATAGCGCCCGGAAAGCGGATGCTCTCCTCGATGACACCGACCATCGCGCTCAGGGATGGTCACGTCGCCCTGGTAGCGGGGACTCCGGGCGGATCGACGATCTTCACCTCGGTGTTTCAGGCGTTCTTGAACATATACGACTTCCACATGACGCCGCAGCAAGCCGTGGCCGCCAGCCGCTTCCATCACCAGCTCTTGCCGCCCACCCAAATTATTTATTCGCAATGCTGCGCGTTGCCGGCCGAGACCCTTCAGGGACTGCGGGCCCTGGGTTACAAACCGGAGGTAAGCCCGTGGGAATTTGGAGACCTGGAGCTGATCGAAGTGGGCGAGGGCAACAAAGTGAGTGCCGGATCAGATCCGCGCGGTCGCGGGCTGTCAATCGTCGAGGATCATCCGGCGATTAAGGCCTCGGGCCGCAGTAGAGGCAGTGCTCCGTCCCCCAGCCCGAACTGACCGCCCACATGGATCTGGCCGGTGTCGCGCGCGGCCAAGCAGGTGTCAATTCATCGGCAATTCACGGCGGGGACCGCGCGCAAATACCTTGTCGATGGCCTCGATCTCGGCGGCGCTGAGCTCGAGGTTCGCCGCGGCGGCATTGTCGGTGACGTGCTCGAGTCGTGCCGCCTTGGGGATCACAAACACGTTGGGATCGCGCAACAGAAATTGCAGGGCGACTTGTCGCGCGGTAGCGCCGTGGGCCGCCCCGATTTGCTGCAGGAGTCGCCCACCGGGCGTGCTCGTTTCGTAAATCGCCGCGGAACGTCCGAACGGTGTGTAGGCGACCACGGCCGTGCGATGGGCGGCACACCAGGGCATCACTTCGTGCTCGATCGCCCGCTCCGCCACGTGGTAGAGCACCTGGTTGCAGACGGGTGCCCCGGCAATAGCACTCACCTCCTCAAGATCCGCCACGTCAAAATTGCTGACCCCCCACGAGCGGATCTTGCCCTCGCGCTGCAGCGTGGCGAAGGCGGCAACAGTGTCGGTGAGCGGATAGCGGCCGCGCCAGTGCAGCAGATAGCAATCCAGATGGTCGGTGGCCAGATTCTTCAGACTCTGCTCACAGGCCAGCACGGTGCCACGCGTCGAGGCGTTACTGGGCAACACTTTGGAAACCAGAAAGACCTCCTCGCGCCGTCCACGGATTGCCTCGCCAACCACCTGCTCCGAGGCGCCCGAGCCGTACATTTCGGCCGTGTCGATGTGCGTCAGCCCTAAGTCCAGACCCGCTCGCAGCGCGTCAATTGCGTCCGCCTTTCGGGCCACCTCAATCTGCCAGGATCCCTGGCCGATGGCGGCCACCTGGCGCCGGGTGTTCCCAAAGTTTCGCAGTTGCATGGTTCTATATCCGGATGATGAGAATGGAGGTACTAGCGGCGGAACAGCCAGAGGATGGCGCTCGCTACCGCGCTGACCACGAGCATGGTGGTGATGGGCACATAGATCTTGAGCCCTGGCCGATCAATGAACAAATCCCCGGGGAGCCTGCCGAGCGGGATTCTTGAGACCCAGGGCCACAGCAACGCGGTAAGCAGCAGTACGGCGCCAGCGATGGTAAGTATGCGTTGCATGTGTGCAGCACTCAATCAGCGTCCGTCGGGCGCCAATCTTGTGATAATAGAATAGAGCTCCACGCCCTGGCTGACCAGATCCCAAGATACCTCTGGCCTGCAATACCGGAAAACCCTGCGAAGCCAGAGGCATGCGCCGATGGCGTCGGCGGTCGCCGACAGAGTAGCCTTCATCAGCGGCCGCCAAAGTCGATCGGCTGGCGCACACGCTTCGACCCGGAACGGTCATCCGGGCCGCGCACGCCGTGATCGAAGTGAAGTGCTTAACCAATGTCGGACCGGCACGCAGCTGATGTCGCAATTCAGGTAAATTGACCCACCGATCTGGCCCCTGCACAGAGCCTTAAAAATATGACGGGCACATCCAAGGACATCGATCGCTTATATGGCCTCGAGCCGGTCATTGAGCTGGGCGAGGTGGCCGGGAGCGACGCCCTGGAGCGCTTCGTGGACATTAAGTGTCCGTACTGCGATGAGCTGATCACGACCAGAATCGATCTGTCAGCCGGGCCTCAGCGCTACATTGAGGATTGCCAGGTGTGCTGCCAACCCATCACACTCTCAGTCGCGGTGACCGACGCAGGCGACTTGCTCGAGGTTACTCCCGAGCCGCCGGGGCAGTGACGGTCGCCATGCAAAGTAACCTAGGCTAGGGAGTGAGCGAGCCCGTGTCCTCTGCGCAAAATGGCCGCGGTGCGATGAGCGCGATCCCTAAACTCCTGGGCGTCGGCGCGCTGGCCATCGCCGCGGTGGCTGCGCCGCACGACGCGGTCGTTCATGTCGGCACGCTGATCGATGGGGTGGCATCGGAGCCGCGTCATCAGGTCTCGGTGATCATCCATGACGATCTCATCAACTCGGTAGAAGCCGGATTTGTCGAGCGTGCAGGAGCCGAGGTGATCGATCTTTCACACTCGACGGTCATGCCTGGATTTATCGATTGCCACGTACACGTGTCGGCCAAATTGCCAAGCGCCATGAACAGGACCGAGGATCAATTGACGCATTCCGATCTTGACCGGGCATTCGATGATGCGGTGTTCGCGGCGGCGATGTTGCAGCAGGGATTTACCAGCGCGCGCGATGTGGGCGGGGGCGATGATTCGGTCGCGCTGCGTAATGCAATCAACGCCGGCAAAGTCCCGGGGCCGCGTCTTTGGGTGTCGCTGGAGCCCTTAGGTCCCACCGCCGGTCACGGTGATATGCGCTATGGCATCGATCCGGGACTTAACCACGCGGGGTGGGACAACGGCATTGTCGACACCGCGGAGCAGGCCCGTTACAGGGTTCGCGAGCACAAGCGGCGCGGGGCGGACCTAATCAAGATCATGCCCTCCGGAGGCATAGCCTCAACCGGCG
This sequence comes from Steroidobacterales bacterium, assembly GCA_038234675.1. GTDB lineage: Bacteria > Pseudomonadota > Gammaproteobacteria > Steroidobacterales > Steroidobacteraceae > FEN-1191. The sequence continues at coordinate 106,265 of JBBQTF010000004.1, read as the reverse complement.
ATGATCCGCGTCAGCAAACCATGACCAATGAGGAGATGGCGACCGTCGTCCAGGCGGCCCACGCGTTGGGCATGAAGGTGGCCGCGCACATCTACCCGGCAGCGGCCATTGAAAATGCGGTCCGTGCCGGCGTCGATTCGGTCGAGCACGGTTCGTTTGCCACCGCACAGACCTTCGCCCTGATGAAGGAGAAGGGAGCTTACCTCGTGCCCACGCTGACCGTATTCGACGTGTTTTACGCCGTCGCGATGCAGCACCCGGAACTGCTCGCTCCAGGCACCGCCCAAAAGGAAATCACCTACGACCTGTTGCCTAAGAAGAACCTGGCACTGGCGGTTCGATCCGGGGTGAAGATTGCCTATGGCACCGATATCGGTGAGGGCGATCACGCCATGGAATTCGGCCTGCTGATCGCCAATGGGATGACGCCGGGGGACGCGCTTATCGCCGCCACCCGGAGCGCGGCAGCGCTGATCGGGGCCGAAGACCGGATCGGAACGATCGGGCCGGGCCATTTTGCCGACCTCGTGGCCACGGCGAGTGACCCGCGGACCGACCCGGCGCAGTTCGAGCGGGTGGAGTTCGTCATGAAGGCCGGCATCGTGTACCGACAGCACGGCGCTGCCGTCGCTCACTGAATTCGGCGCCGCCAAGCGGGGCGGGGGGGCCGGGCCCGCCGTAGTCTCACGGGGATTGCTAGCGCAGATCCGAGTGGAACGACTGCTGAACAGAGTACCTAAGGCGGCACATACCGAGCCGCGCCGCAGCGACTCGCCGTTGCAGCAGGCGAAGCTCCGAACCGATGCTTCTCGGCATCGCCCGCTGTACTAGACCCCGCACCGCGACCAGCGGCAGCACATAGGGACAAAGACGCGCAGCACACATGGACATCGCTCAGCCCCCAGTCAGGCTACGTGATTCGCTGCTTTCGGCAATGTTCTTCGCGCCAAGTGTGGTGTCGTACCTGACCGGCTCGACGCTCGTTGGCGCAGCGGCCGATGTGTCCGCCGCAAAGAGCATGGCTTGGCCCACAGTCACCAGGATTGCAGCCACCAACCCCAGGGCCCGATTCGCGTTCATACATTTCTCCTTGAGAAAAAGCTTTGGATCCGAACTGGAGCAGACCCCAACGCGTCATCATCTTTTGCGATGTGGTCTCATTCCTCGAGCGCGATTGTGGGTGCGTACTCATGGGTCAACAAACGCAATGACTGATGGACGCTTCAGTAAATCTGACCACTCGACACCGAAGGCGTGTCGCGTGTGCACGCGAGGAAATTCTCGTGCGCGCGCGGATGCGCAAATGCCTGGAAACAAGGCTCGGCAAGAACGCGCCGTCCCCGGAGGGGGGCTATTCCTACATACCTAAATTTCACTTTAGGCTCTCCCTTACATAACGTTAGGTATATAACGAGATAGCCGCTCATGGCTTCCAAGCGCGGCGGGCTTCTGCGTACCCTCGGTCCATGTCCCACGCGTTGCGACAATCACATTTGCCCGAAGCCGAGTGGCGCAGTGAGCTTGACCGCCTGACTTTAAGCCTGGACGCGGCGGCGCTGAACTGGATCTCGGGTTACACCGCCGCGCTGGCTCGCGAGCGCGGCGGTGCCTACGGCCGGAGCGAACATCGGCCGCAGGAGTTGGCACCGGGCTTCGGCGAGGCCGAGGCCAGCCTCGGAACGCAAGCGAGAGCCACGGTGCTTTATGGCTCGCAAACCGGGCATGGGCGGCGCCTCGCCGAGCAACTGGGCGATGCGGCCGCGCGCGCCGGATTGGCGGTGCGGGTGCAAAGTGCGCTCGACTACAACCCGCGTGAGCTCGCCACCGAGAGCGTGCTGTTTATCGTGATGAGCACGCACGGCGATGGCGATCCGCCCGATGAGGCGCGCGCGTTCGTCGATTTCCTCCATGGCCGCCGCGCGCCGAAACTCGGCAAGCTGGCGTACTCGGTGCTGGCACTGGGCGATTCGAGCTACCCGAAATACTGCGAGGCCGGGCGCCTGATCGATGAGCGCCTGGTCGCCCTGGGTGGGCGGCGGCTGTCGGCCCGGGTGGACTGCGACGTGGACTACGAGCGCGCGGCGGGTGCGTGGCTGAGCGAGGCCGTCATCGGGGCGTCCGCTGAACTGGGTGTGGCGGCGATTGGCAGTGCACGAGTGCGTGCACTCACGCCGCTAAGCGCCGTATCGAGTGACCCGACGCGACAGCACCCGCTTGAGGTGGAAGTGATTGCGAACCAGCTGATCACCGGCCGCGGGAGTTTGCGTGCCGTGCATCACCTGGAACTGGCACTGCCGGCCGGCCGCCTCGATTATCACCCGGGCGATGCACTCGGCATCGTCCACGAGAATCCGCCCGAAACGGTCGAGCGCGTACTCGAACTCACCGGGCTCGATGGTCACGCACCGGTCAGTTTCGACGGACGCGAGCTGCCGCTCCACAGCTGGCTGCGCTCGGAGCGCGAGTTGACGCGCCTGACGCGACCGTTCATTGACGCGCACCGGAGTCGTGCGGCCTCCGGCATCGCGCAGATGACCGCTCTGGATATTCCGCAGACCTGGCAGGTGGCCGATCTGCTCAAGAGCGTGCCCGCGCAATGGACCGCAGCGGAGCTGGTCGTCGCGCTTAGGGCGCTGAGCCCGCGGCTGTACTCCATCGCTTCGAGCCGATCGAGCGTCGAGGATGAAGCGCACATCACCGTTGCCGCGCTTGACTACTCAAATGACGGCGAGCGGCGCTTTGGCTCGGCCTCGCGTTACCTCGCCACTCACGGTGAGGACAGCCGCCTGCAGGTGTACATCGAGCGCAACAAACGCTTCCGCCTGCCCGCCGACCGTTCGCGCGATGTAATCATGATCGGGCCCGGAACCGGCGTCGCTCCGTTTCGCGGCTTCGTGCAGGAACGCGCGGCCACGGCCGCCTCCGGCCGCAATTGGCTATTCTTTGGCGCCCGACAGATGGATCGCGATTTTCTGTACCAGACCGAGTGGCAACAGGCGCTCAAGCAAGGCGCCCTGCATCGGCTGGACGTGGCCTTCTCCCGCGATCAGGCCGAGCGCATCTACGTGCAGCAGCGCATGCGCGAGCAGGGCGCGCAGCTGTTTCACTGGCTCGAGTCCGGGGCTTATCTGTACGTGTGCGGGGACGCCGCGAACATGGCCTCCGACGTGCACGCGGCGCTGCTGCAGATCGTCGGCCACCACGGTGGCCTCACTCCCGAGGATGCGGTGGCCTACCTCAATACGCTGATGGGCGAGCGCCGCTACGTCCGGGACGTGTACTGATGGGCGAACTGTCCGCCATCGAGCGCATCAAGGCGGCCAGCCGGGGACTGCGCGGAACCATCGTGGACGGTCTTGCGGACCCGATCACCGGTGCGCTGCACGAGGACGACGCGCAGCTGCTCAAGCTGCACGGCAGCTATCAGCAGGACGACCGGGACGTGCGCGAGGAGCGACGTTTGCAGAAGCTCGAGCCGGCCTACAGTTTTATGATCCGCACGCGCCTGCCCGGAGGGGTGTGCACCCCAAAGCAGTGGCTGGCGCTCGATGCGATTGCCCGCCGCTACGCCAACGGGTCGCTGCGACTGACGACCCGCCAGGCCTTTCAGCTTCACGGTGTGGTCAAGCGCGAACTGAAAGCGACGATGGCGGCGATCAACCAAACGCTGATCGACACGATTGCCGCCTGCGGTGACGTCAACCGCAACGTCATGGCCAGCGTGCTGGTGGTCGAATCGGCCGCGCACGAGCAGGTGCAGCTGTGGGCGCGACGCCTTTCGGAGCACCTGCTGCCACGCTCGCGGGCCTATCACGAGATCTGGCTGGACGGGGCGCGCCTCGAGGACACGCCCGGCGCCATGCCCGAGAAGGAGCCGATCCTGGGTCGCACCTACCTGCCGCGCAAATTCAAGTGCGGCATGGCGATTCCGCCCAGTAACGACATTGACGTGTTTTCGCAGGACCTGGGGTTCATCGCCATTATCGAGGACGGTGCACTGCGCGGCTTTAATGTCAGCGTGGGCGGCGGACTGGGCGCGACGCATGGCGAGCCGGCCACCTATCCGCGCCTCGGCGATGTGATCGGCTTCCTCACCCCGGATCAGCTTCTGAGGGTGGCCGAGGCCGTGGTGACCACGCAGCGCGATTTCGGGGACCGCAGCAATCGAAAGCACGCGCGGCTCAAGTACACCATCGATACCCGCGGCCTGGAATGGTTCGTCGGTGAGGTGCAGCGCCGCGCCGGATTGACGCTCGAGCCCGCGCGCGCGTTCCATTTTGCCAGTAGCGGCGATCAGTTTGGCTGGCGTACCAGTGCCGATGGGCTCGATCACCTGTTGCTGCGAATTCCCTCCGGACGCATTGCTGATCGGGAAGGCGCGCCCTGGCTGAGTGGCCTTCAGTCTATCGCGCAGCTCCACACCGGCGATTTTCGGATCACCCCGAATCAGAATCTTCTGATCGCAAGGGTCGCCCCCGGGCAGCGCGCGCCGATCGATGCGCTGGTGCGCGAACACGCGCTGGACCTGCACGAGCGCGCTTCGCCGGTGCGTCGCGATGCGCTGGCCTGCGTGGCGCTGCCGACCTGCCCACTGGCCATGGCCGAGGCGGAACGCTACCTGCCGCGGCTCTTGGCGTTGGTCGAAGAGCGACTCGCGGCGCACGGCTTGTCGAAGGCGCCCCTGCTGATGCGTATCTCCGGCTGCCCCAACGGCTGCTCGCGCCCATACCTGGCCGAGATCGGCCTGATCGGCAAGGCGCCCGGACGTTACAACCTGCACCTGGGCAGTGACGCGCAGGGCCGGCGGCTCAACGTGCTGTACCGCGAGAACCTTGACGAAGCGACGATCGTCGAACTGCTCGACGGATTGTTTGCAAAATACGCCGCCGAGCGGCTCGAGCAGGAACGGTTTGGTGATTACCTGTGGCGCAGCAAGCACCTGCCCCTGCGAGCGACCGCATGATGGAACCGGTCAAAAACGCGGCGCAGGGCGATGCCGACTCGCTGGGCGAACTCAACCGCGTGCTCGAGCCCCTGAACGCCGAGCACCGCGTCGCGTGGGCGCTTGAACACCTGCCCGGTGCGCACGTGCTGACTTCCAGCTTCGGCGCGCAGGCGGCGGTATCGCTGCACCTGGTCACGCAGCAGGCGCCCCGCGTGCCGGTGATCCTGCTCGATACCGGGTATCTGTTCCCGGAGACCTACGCTTTTGTCGAGAAGCTGACCGAGCAACTGTGCCTTAACCTGAAGGTATACCGCAGCACGCTGTCGCCGGCCTGGATCGAGGCCCGGTTCGGCAAGCTATGGGAGCAGGGCGTGGCCGGCCTTGAGAAATACAACGACCTGACCAAGCTCGAGCCCATGCGCCGGGCATTGCGCGAAACGGGCGCGCACAGCTGGTTTTCGGGACTGCGCCGCTCCCAGGCGCGCAGCCGCCAGAACATCCGGGCGCTCGAATGGCGCGAAGGGAGCTTTCGCATCTACCCGATCGTCGACTGGACCGATCGAGATGTCGGCGCTTACCTGAAGAAACACGATCTGCCTTACCACCCGATGTGGGACCGCGGATACGTGTCGATCGGTGACTGGCACACGACGCGCCCGCTGCACGAGGTCGCTGAACTGGAAGCCACCCGATTCCTGGGCCTCAAGCGCGAGTGCGGGCTGCACGGCCTGAGCTAACGTCGTGCGTTACTTTCCCTTGTTCTTGGACCTGCGCGGACGACCGGTGCTTATCGTCGGCGGCGGCGCTGTGGCCGAGCGCAAGGTCAAGCTGCTCGTGGCGAGCGGCGCCCTGGTCACCGTCGTGGCGCCGCGCCTGAGCAACGGGCTCTCACAAAGGCTTGCGAGCGGGCAGATCCGGCACCGCGAGGGCGAATTTTCCGAATCGGACCTCAGCTCGCAGCGCTGGGTGATCGCGGCTACCGACCGCGCGTCGCTCAACCGCGAAATCGCGGCGGCCGCCGAGGCCCGCGGCTTGTTCGTCAATGTCGTCGATGACGCGGAGCTTTCAAGCGCGATCATGCCGGCGATCGTCGATCGCTCACCGCTCCTGATCGCCATCTCCAGCGCTGGCACGGCGCCGATGCTGGCGCGTCGCGTGCGCGAGCAGCTGGAGAAACTGCTGGATCATTCCTTAGGACGCGTGGCGGAGCTTTTGGGCGTGTGGCGCTCGCGCATCCGTGCGCGATTTAAGGACACAGGCCAGCGTCGCTCGTTCTACAGCGAATTGCTCGACGGGCCGATTCCGGAGCTGGTGCGTCGCGGTCGCCAGAGCGAGGCGGAGCAGGCGCTCAGTATCCGGCTGGCCGGACCCGCGCGCGCCCCCGCGGCCGGCCGCGTGATCCTGGTGGGGGCGGGCCCTGGCGATGCCGGACTTTTGACGCTGCGCGCGCTGCGCGCGCTCAGCGAAGCCGACGTTGTGCTGCACGATCGGCTGGTGTCGGATGAAGTGCTCGCCATGGTGCGGCGCGATGCGCAATTGCTGGGAGTCGGCAAGGTCGCCGGCGGCGCCAGCGTCAGCCAGGACCTGATCAATCGAATGTTGGTGTCGCAGGCACGCGCGGGCCGCAAGGTGGTGCGGCTCAAGGGCGGTGACCCGTTTATATTCGGGCGCGGCGGCGAGGAGCTCGAGTACCTGCGCGCCGCGGGGGTCGCCTACGAGTGCGTGCCCGGTGTCACGGCCGCACTGGCCTGCGCCGCGACGGCGGGCATTCCGCTTACGCATCGCGATCATGCGCGTTCCGTGCGCTTCATCGCCGGCCATCAACGCGAGCACATGAGACCGGCCGAATGGGATTCACTGGCCGCGTCCACCGACACGCTGGTCGTGTACATGGCGGTGGCGACGCTCGAGCAGTTCTGCGAACAGCTGAGGCGGCATGGGCGCTCGTGCACCACACCGGTGGCCGCGATCGAGAACGGTTCGCGCCCCGGACAGCGCGTGCTGCTGGGCCAGTTGGACAGCATCGCGGAACTGGCCGCCGCGCAGGCGCTGCAATCGCCCGCGCTGCTGGTGATTGGTGAGGTCGCGGCCTTGGCTGCTACGCTCCATTGGTTCGGCGCCCCGCCCATCAGTGCCGATCGCGGACGCCTTTCCGGCACGCCGCACGCGCTCGCTTCCTAGCCCTGATCTTCCGTGCGTCCGGCCGCGCCCCGGGGCGGTCGCGTGCCGCCATAATTTTCATGGAAACTTACGCGGTTCTGGCAATATCCTTCGCGCTGTTCAGGCGTAGGGGGAAGCATGTCGAATTCGGGTAACCAGAAATCCGCGCTGCTCGGCGCGGTGTTGATCGGGGCTTTGGCCGGAAACGTCGGTGCTCGGGCCGCCTCTGACGACTACGCGGGCTTGCTGGCCTTGTTCCAGGACTGGCGCGCGTTTGAACGGCCGAGCCTGCGCGAGGGCGCACCCGATTACACCGCGCAGACCCTGGAGCGCAAAGCCACGCAACTGGCCACCTACCAGGCACGCTGCGCGGCGCTGGAGCCGGGCCCTTGGCCGATCGCGCAGCAGGTCGACTACCAACTGGTGCGCGCCGAGATGAACGGCCTGGACTTCGAGCTGCGAGTGCTCAAGCCCTGGGCGCGCGATCCGGCCTTCTACCAGTCGCTGCGCACCGAACAAAGCGATACCCCGGCGCACGAGGGACCCAACCACTACGGGGTCATCGATCTTTGGACCTACACCTGGCCGCTCTCGCACGCCGATGAGCAGCGCCTGGCGCGGGAACTGGCGATTATTCCCCCGCTGCTGGCACAGGCGCGCGAAAACCTGACCGGCAACGCGCACGATCTTTGGATCACCGGCATCGGATCGATGAGGATCCAGTCCGAGGATCTCAAAAAACTGGCCGGCCGGACGCAACGTTCCGGTGCGCAGCTCCAGCACGCGGTGGCCGCGGCGTCGCAGGCGACGAGCCAGTTTGTAGGGTGGCTCGAGGCGCAGGCGCCGGCCAAGACCGGGCCCTCGGGCGTGGGAAAGGAAAATTACACCTGGAGCCAGCAGCACGTTCACCTGGTGCCCCTCACCTGGGATCAGGAGGTCACGCTGTTGCAGCGTGAACTATCGCGCGCGCACGCCTCGCTGGCGTTGGAGGAGCAACGCAACCGCGGGTTGCCGCCGCTTACGGGCGCCGCGACGGCCGGGGAGTACCAGGCGCGCGCCACGGCCGCCATCAGCAAGTACATGGCTTTCTTGAAGGACCGGGATCTGCTGGCGATCGAGCCGTATCTGGACCCCGCGATGCGCGCGCACATCGGCGATTTCGTGCCCGAGCCACGGCGAAACTTCTTTCAGATTGCCAGCCACATCGAGCCGATGACGCTGTTCGCGCATTTCTACCACTGGTTCGATCACGCCTGGATGGAACATTTGCCCAATGCCAGCCCGGTGCGCCGCGGAGCGCTGCTGAGCAACATCTGGGACTCGCGCTCCGAGGGCATGGCCACCGCGATGGAGGAGCTGATCTTGCGCGCCGGTTACTACGATGACAATCCGCGCGCCCGCGAGATCGTCTACATCATGCTGGCGCAGCGCTGCGCGCGCGGACTCGCCTCGCTCTACGCACAGGCGAATGAGTTCGACATCGCCAAGGCCAAGGCCTACCAGGTCGAATGGACGCCGCGCGGCTGGATGCGGCCGGACCTGGACCTTTTGGGCTTCGAGCAGCAGCTGTACCTGCGCCAGCCCGGGTACGGCAGCAGTTACGTGACTGGAAAGGACTTGATCGACGAACTGATCAAGGACCGCGCACACCAGCTCGGCAAGGACTTCAGCATGCGGGGGTTCTTTGACGAATTGAACGGCGCCGGGATGATACCGGTGTCGATGATCCACTGGCAGCTGACCGGTCGGCTCGATCCGGCGCTGGCCGAATCACTGCGCCAGAGCGCTCCGTAAGGTAAGGATCGCCGCTTTGCGCGACCGCGCGGAAACCCTTTAAGGATTGATGTTCGGGTTGGCGGCAATCACCGGCAGAGCATCGAGCCAGTCATAGGCCCCGGGCTTTGAGGGTTGCGGCAAATGCACCCAGAACATGTAGTGCACGTGAAGCTTGGTTTTCGCGAAGCTGAACAGTTCGGGCATGGTCCAGTACTTGGTCTTGTAACCGCTGGTCACGTGCAATTGCGAGTAGCACGTGCCCTCGACCTGGCCGAAGAGGGTCATCTTGGACTGGAACTGGGCGTAGAACGGGTACACCTTGTTTTCGAGCCTGGAGTTGTCGGGCTGGACGTCCGGACCGCCCATAAATACGCCCAGCGGCGCCACCGCGGCAGCCACCGTGGCGATGTACTGCTCTTTGACCGGGAAGAAATTCATAAACCAGAATATCCGCGAGGTCGGGAACGCTTTGGAGGCGGTGGTCAGTAGCTTGATGTACATGTCCCGATATTTTTCCGGCGTATAGCCGTAGGATTTTTCCACCGGGTAGCCGAAGCCGGGCGCGGTCTCCTGCGTGGCCAGGCCCTCCAATCCCGGGCTGGCGTCGAATTGCTTGCCGATCGCGCTGACCAAGGCATTAAAGCGGGTCATGACGATCGGCGCCCAGCGCACCACGGTATAGCCACCGCCCTTGTTGCGCACCGAATAGGCGTTCAGGTCCCGAGGCGTCGGCAGTTCCTTCACGAAGGTCTTGTCCTCGACCATGATGATCAGGCGCATGCCGTGGGCCGCGGCCCAGGCGAGATCTGACTTGATCTCCGCGAACTGATAGTTTCCTGGCGTGGGCTCAAGGTCCGGCCAGCCGTAGCGCTTCATAAATCCCGCCACGCCGGGCTTGATGGACTGGCCCATGATGGCCTGCGAGTCATTGCCCCTGAGCATGGCGATGTAGTGGCCCGGGTGATATTTTCTCGAGCCCATGTTGGAGGCTGGCGAGCTCACATCGCCGCAAGCCTCCTCGCCGCTGAGCGCCACCGGGGCGCTGACTGGGACCGCGCCCTGGAGCCGATCGCCCCGATACATTTGTATGCCCGAACTGCCGGTGTCGCGCAGGCACAGTTGCGAGGCGTTGCTTACGGAGAATGTAAGGCGGTCAACGCCACCGATTCCAGCACTCAAGTTGACGCCGAGCGTGGTGGGCGACCAGAGTCTGACGCTCTGCGAATCCGGGGCCTGCAGTCCGCCGACCGCTGCAAAGGGCGCGCTCGATTCGATCACGCCACTAAAGCGCTGGCCGTTGCTGCCCTGGATGAGGCGCAGCTCCCATTGCTGGCTGTTGAGCTGAGTGATCAGAAGAGCGCCATCCGAGGGCGTACCGGCGAGGGCGAGCGTGCTGACGAGCGCCGCAGCGCCCGACATAATCAGTCTGGAAAATTTCATACTTATTATTCCATCCGCAGCGCTGTCCGGTCCCGTCCGGGCGGGTATTCCGTGGGGGCGATCACTCCAGCCCTCTTGGATCGCAGCCCCGCGCCGCACACTAAGCGCAGTCGGAGCGCACGGTCAATGGGCAATTCCCGCGCGGTCAGGCGATGTCAACGCGCCAAGCACCCCAGAAAACGCACTGCGGCCAGGGTAGTACTATCCTCAATTGACAGCTCCCCGCCGCCGGCGTACAAAAATAGCCATGTGTGTCCGTGCCTAAGGTGCCGACAATTCAATAAAAATCGCGACATTATGTAATTACGGGAGGGGATCCTTATGACTTCAATGTGCAGATCGGGATCGTGGGGGACGCGGTTGTCCGCTGTCGGCTGCCTCCTCGCGTTGTCGATGGTTGCGCCGCGAGCCGGCGCCCAAATCAGTTTCGCCAACGTCTCGACGGCCTCGGGCATCACCACCAAGAGCGTGTCCTATGGCGCCTCCTGGGGCGACGTGAACGGTGACGGTCATCCGGACCTGTTTCTCAACAACCACGCGCGCAAGAATTCCATCTTCCTGAACAACGGGAACGGCGTGTTCAGGGACGCGATCAATGATCTTGATCCGGAGCATTACTGGACCGGCGCCGGGGCCACCGAAGACACGCACGGCGCGGTCTGGGTGGACTTCGACAATGACGGCGATCAGGACCTGGTGGTCTCGACCGGCATATGCTGCAACATCCAGTTCATGCTCAACCAGGGCGGCAAGCTCTACAACCGCACCACCCAGTACGGATTTACCGGTGACGCGGATCAGGGCGGCCGCATGCCGATTTTCTTTGATTACAACAACGACGGTCTGCTGGACGTGTCCTTGCTGACCTTTTACGCGGCGCCTTTGTACAAGCAGGTGGGCGGCAAGTTCGTGAACGGCAAGGCCGGCACCGGCTACAGCTGCAGCGACGATCAATTCGCGGTGCTGATCGATCTGAACCTCGATGGCGTGCTGGATCTGGTCTGCGTGCATACGGGTGGGCCCTTTTCCCAGGCCTGGGACATGTCGGGCATGCCCTGGAAGGACATCACCTCCAAGCTTCCGGCGACCACCGATGTCAACGATGTGGTGAGCGGCGACTTCGACAACAATCAACGCAATGACATGCTGCTGTTGCACGGCGCCTTGCGACCCTCGCAGGTGCTGACTTTCGGCGGCAATCGCATCGAGGCGCAGTTCATCAACCAGGACCGAGGTTTTACCTTTAAGTCGGGCGGTGTATTGCAGGTGCAGCTGGACTGGAGCAAGACCTTCGTCAACAACACCAACATCTACATCGGCGCCGGTGGCGTGCATCCCTCGTCGCTGAATTTCAGTCTCGATCCGAACAACGCCTCCACGCACGGCATTAAGCCCAAGAACCCCTCCGCCACCAATGGCGAATTGCACGTGGGGTACGATCCGGCCACCCAGACCTGGACCTTCATGCAGTACTGGGGGAACAAGTTCATCTATACCTACATCGAGGTGCAAAGTTCCACCGCGGTCACCAACCTGGTGCCCATCGGCATCCAGGGGGCCGACGGTCCGCAGCAGCCCGTGCTGCTCTCGAACCTGCCTACCGGCATGACCGACAGGACTGTGGCCAGCGGCCTGGGCGCGAAGATCAACTGCGTGAGCGGCGTGGCCGCGGACTTCGACAACGACATGGACGTGGACCTGTTCCTGACTTGCCGCAATGGCGTGGAAAATATCGCCGACATCCTGCTCATGAATGACGGGCACGGAAATTTCACCGCGGTTCCCGGCGCGGGCGGCGCGGCCGGTCCGATCGGCCTGGCGGTGGGCGAGGGCGCGGGGGTGAGCGAGACGGTAGTCAGTGCCGATTACGATCTGGACGGCCGGGTGGATCTGCTGGTGACCAACGGCATGAACCTGCGACCGCAGCACCGCAACAACGGCCCCTATCAGCTGTTCAGGAATACCAGCCCGCAGCGCAACTGGGTTGAGCTTGACCTGGTGGGCACGAATTCCAACCGTGATGGAATCGGTGCCCGGGTCTGGGCGACCGCGGCCGGTGTGACGCAGTATCGCGAACAGAACGAAGGTTACCACCGCTGGTCGCAAAACCAGCGGCGCGTGCACTTCGGCCTCGCCGGCAACCCGACGGTCAACCTGACCGTGCGCTGGCCCAGTGGGCGGGTGGACAGTTACAACAACATTGCGGCCAACCACATCTACACCGCGACCGAGGCGGCCGGGATCCGGCAGGCCAATTTCTAAGCGCTCGGATCTGACCCTGACGATGGGGGCCGGGCCGGGCGGCGAGCTCTACCACGGCCAGATGGTGGCCATGCTTCAAGTCATCTGGGGCGAGGGTTTCCTTTCCCCGGGTGGCCCTGAGGAGGTGGTGCGGCTCGTGGCCGGGGCCGATTTTAGGAGCGCGTCGATCCTGGACATCGGTTGCGGGGCCGGCGGGATCGACATTGCCCTGATCCGCCACCACGGCGCCGGATACGTGACCGGGCTGGACGTGGAAGACACTGTGCTGGCGCGTGCGCGCGAGCTGATTGCGCGCGCGCAGCTCAGCGCTCGCATCGGCCTGGTCAAGGTCGCACCCGGAGCGCTCCCGTTTCCGCCAGGCAGCTTCGATGTGGTGTTTTCAAAGGACAGCCTGGTGCACATCGCCGACAAGCACGCACTGATGGCCGAAGTGTTCCGGGTGCTCAAGCCCGGAGGGCGGTTCATTGCCTCCGACTGGCTGATCGGCCATGACAATGTGCCCTCGGCCGCGATGCGGGATTACCTTGAGGCGGAGGGCCTCGATTTTGGAATGGCTTCCGCGCGGGTCTATCTGGACGCCATGCGTCGTGCGGGTTTTCTTGAGGCCTCCGCGACCAGTCGCAATGCCTGGTATCGCGAGGCGGCCCACGAAGAACTCAAGCGCTTGCGGGGCGCGGTGGGCGAGGCCGCCGCGCGAGTGGTCGGTCAGGAGTTTGTCGATCAGAACATCGAGGTCTGGTCACGCATGGTGCCGGTACTGGAAAGCGGCGAGCACTGCCCGACGCACCTGCGGGCCACCAAGCCGCGCTAAGAACCTGTGGGCCCGTGAGGCTACCGTTTCCACCACCCTCAATGGCAGGTGGATTGCGTGTCCAGATCGAAGGGCTGATCGACCAGCACCCGGAATGGCCCGAGGTGCACTTGTGACACGCCCGGTGCCGAAATCTGCAGACAGCTGCTCGCGCCATCGCTGGGCGTGAAATTAACCCCGGCGGTGCTCGTGCCAGCGGTCTTGAACGAAAACACGATCTGATTCGGGTTGCTCGTGTAATCGAGGGAATCGCTCGCGGTCAGACCGATACCCGCCACGCCGGTATAAGCCGCACTCGAAGTAATCGTCCCGTTGTACGTGACCGTGCCCCCGGCCGCGGCTGTCTTGAGCCTCCACTCGCCTGAAGGACAGTCTCTCCAGATGAACACGCCTGAATCGGTCGCGCCATTGAGGGGAGGCGGGCCGCACTGGTAGGCCGGCGCCACGCCCAATGCGACCGGGGCGATGCCAATGCCCTCGGTAATCCTGTACAGCTGATCCGCGCCGACGTTCGGATAGTTTTCCACCGCGCCGCCTGGCCATGTGACTTGCAGATCCACGGTGGTGGCGCCGGCAAGACCGAAGTGAGAGCGCTTCGCGTCCTGCGACCAGCGGTGGTAGGCACCGTTCTGGACTCGAAGCTGCGTCACGCCGTTGGCGGTGGCGGTGATGCGTGCCCCGGTGGCGTCGCGGTCCGAATTTACCGCGACCAGATCGAGTTCGATCCAGTGGTTGGAATTGCCATTGTTGTGATAGAGCTTATTCGGGCCGCCGATATACAGCGGCCGCAAGTTAAACCCGTTGGTGACATACAGATCCAGGAACCCGTCCACGTCGTAGTCGGCGTTCACCACCGAATCGGCCGTGCCCGCGCCGTCGGCGATGGCAAGACCGACGGGGCCCGCCGCGCCGCCCGCATCGGGCACGGCGGTGAAGGTGCCATCGCCGTTGTTGTGATAAAGGATGTTGGGGATATTACTGGCGCCGGTCCGGCAGGCCAGATACAGATCGACCCACATGTCATTGTCGAAGTCCCCCGCGGTGGCGCTCACGCATTGCACCGGCGCACTGAGGCCCGCCGTCGCGGTGTTGTCGACAAACCCGCCGGGTTTATTCATCAGCAGGGTGGGCGCGGCGGCAAGGTCTCCCTGCCACAGGCCCGTGGCCGTCAAGTCAGTGATCGGTTCAGTCGAATGGACCTCGAAATAGCCCTGGCTGAATATCGCAGCGCCATTGACGCCGAGTCGAGTGACCACCGTCATCGTCCACTGATTTGTGGCGGTGTTATAGCCAATCTCCAATAGCGGCAGGGGCGTGCTTGCATCCGGGGCCGGCGGCATCCCGGCCACGGTGGGATCGTTCGGGTCGAGGCTAAAGGTGGTGGAGGTCGGATGCCTGCTGCCCGCGCCGATCAATATCTTGGTGATGTCGGTGCCGCCGCCTTCGGCCGCCTTGTTCCAGTCCATCTTGAAAGTCACCACGCCGGTGGTCACGAATTTGGCGCCTTTGCTCCCCCCAGCCAGCATGGCCTCGAAGTTGTTGGGGCCGCCCTGAACGACCGAGGAAGGGCGTAATTGCACGCCGCCCAGGACGAACACGTCCATGCGACCGTCGTTGTTGAAATCCGCGATCGTCGAGTCTGCCACGCTGGGGACCAGCGGAAAATACGGCGCCGGGGTGGCGCTATCAAAGAGTTTTTTCCACGGCGCTTTGGAGAAGTCGTAAATCTTCTGCGGGAACAACGTCTCGTCCGGGCACAGAAAATCAACCTGCCCGTCGTTATTGACGTCGAGCAACTGCGCGTAGTGAAAGCGTTTGCACAGCAGCTTTACGGCGGTGGTGGTATCGGTGAAGGTCCCGTCGGGGTTCTGGTGGAAAAGCTTGGCCACGCCACCGTACTGGGTGACGACCACATCGGGCCGATGGTCCTTGTCATAGTCCAGCCACACCGGCAGGCGCCCGCCGAGGTTCGTTTCACCCAGTCCCAGGGGCACGGTCAGATCCACCAAGCGTTGATTCTGGTTGACGAGGAACTGGCTCAGGTTCCCGGTGCCGGTGCTGACCATCAGGTCCTGCTGGCCGTCGTTGTTGTAGTCGGCCCAGGAAGCGCCGTGGGTGTCGGCGTTCGGGCGGTTTTGCCAGTCGAGTGTCTGAGCCCCGACGTCGACGAAGGTGCCGTTGCCCATGTTCAAGAACAGGCTCGGCTTGGTGCGATGGTTGCTGGTGAACAGGTCCGGATAGCCATCACCGTCCAGGTCGCCCCACGAGGCCCCGTAGCTTTCACTGAAGTGGCTGGCCCCCGAGGCGTCGGTCACGTCGCTGAAGGCGATTTGTGCCGACGACACCGATGCGGTAACGCCGATAGCCACGGCGGTTAGGCAAGGGAGCAATTTGCGCGGTGCCTGAGGCATAAATTTTTAAGTCCACGGCGTTGTTGAACGATCGCGACATTCTAGTGATCGCCCGGGTGCCGCAGCGTTACCAGACAATATCTACTCCGCGCAGCGGATCCAGGACCGCACCGCCGGGGTGCGCCTGCAACGAACTGATTAGAATGGGATTTCGTAAGGCCACCGGCCGGCAAAAGCGCAGCGAGCGCATTCAGCCGAAAAAGCCCTTGTGATTGCGATCACAAATCCAATGAGTACCTGGCCGGACATATTCCGCCACGGCGTTTTTTCGCTTTGTGGTGCCGACGCGGCTCTCAACCGTACGGTCGGCCTGGCCGTCCCAAAAAAGGCAGAGTCACACGCGGGTCGTAACTCTGCCGTTTACGGCAACCTCAAGGACACGCGGCCTGTGTTTCCAGGTCGAAGGGCTGATTGACCGGGGCCCGGAAGGGCCCGAGGTAAACCTGCGATATACCGGGTGCCGTGATCTGCAGGCAGGCGCTGGCGCCCGCGTGCGGCACGAAATTCACCCCATCGCTGCCCTTGCCGATCGTCTTAAACGAAAACACGATCTGACTGGGGTTGGTCGTGTAATCGAGGGAATCGTCCGCGGTCAGCCCCACACCCGATACGCTGGTGTAAGGCGCGCTCGAAGTGACCGTCCCGTTGTACGTGACCGTAGCTCCGCCGGAGACGGTTTTCATTCTCCACTCGCCCGAAGGACAGTCTCTCCAGATGAACACGCCCGAATCGGTGGCGCCGTTGATCGTCGGCGGTCCGCATTGATAAGCGGGCGCTATGCCCAGCGCGACCGGGACGATGCCGCTGCCCTCGGTAATCCGGTACAGCTGATCCGCGCCGACGCTCGGGTAGTTTTCCACGGCGCCGTTGGGCCATGTGACTTGCAGATCCACGGTGGTGGCGCCCGCCAGACCGAAGTGAGAGCGCTTCGCGTCCTGCGACCAGCGGTGGTAGGCGCCATTCTGGACTCGAAGCTGCCTCACGCCGTTGGCGGTAGCGGTGATGCGGGCCCCGGTCGCGTCGCGGTCCGAATTGACGCCGACCAGATCGAGTTCGATCCAGTGGTTGGGATTGCCATTGCCATGACCATTGTTGTGATAGAGCTTGTTCGGCCCGCCGATATACAGCGGCCGCAAGTTAAACCCGTTGGTGACATACAGATCCAGGAACCCGTCCACGTCGTAGTCGGCGCTCACCACCGAATCGGCGGTTCCGGCGTTATCGGCAATGGCCAGGCCCACCGGACCGGCTGCTCCGCCCGCATCGGGCACGGCGGTAAAGGTGCCGTCGCCGTTGTTGTGATAGAGGACGTTGGGGATATTGCTGGCCCCGGTACGGCAGGCCAGATAAAGATCGACCCACATGTCATTGTCGAAATCCCCCGCGGTGACGCTGCCACACTGCACTGGGGCGCTAAGGCCGGCCGCGGCGGTGTTGTCAGTGAAGCTACCAGAGTTATTCTTCAGCAGCGTCGGCGCGGCGGGCCCGTCGCCCGGCCACAGGCCCGTGGGGGTCAACCCCGTGATCGGTTGGGTCGAGCTGACCTGAAAATAACCCTGGCTGAATATCGGAACGCCGTTCACGTCGAGTCTGGTCACGACGGTCATCGTCCACTGCGCAGTATTGGGGTTGTAGCCGATTTCCATCACCGGCAATGGTGTGTTCGCGTCAGGGGGGGGTGGCATGCCCGATACGGTGGAGTCAGACGGATCCAGGACGAAGGTCGCGGACGTCGGATGCCTGCCGCCGGCGCCGATCAGTATTTTGGTGATGTCGGTGCCGAGGCCATCGTCCGCCGCCTTGTTCCAGTCCATCTTGAAGGTGACGACGCCCGGGGTGAAGAACTTGGCGCCCTTGCTCCCCCCGGCCAGCATGGCCTCGAAGTTATTGGGGCCGCCCTGGACAACCGAGGAGGGGCGCAATTGCACGCCGCCCAGGACAAACAGGTCCATGGCCCCGTCATTGTTGAAGTCCGCGATCGCCGAGTCTGCGACGCTGGCGACCAGCGGGAAAAAAGGCGCAGGGGTAGCGCTATCAAAGAGTTTCTTCCACGGAGCTACTGAGAAGTCGTAAATTTTCTGCGGGAAGTAGGATTCGTCCGGGCACACGAAATCGAGCTTTCCGTCGTTGTTGACGTCGAGCAACTGTCCATAGTGGAAGCGTTTGCACAGCAGCTTCATGGTGGTGGTCGTATCGGTGAAGGTGCCGTCGGGATTCTGGTGATAAAGCTTGGCCACCCCGCCGTACTGGGTCACGACCACATCGAGTCGATGATCCTTGTCATAGTCCAGCCAAACGGGCAGGCGGCCGCCGAGGTTCGTGGCACCCAGACCCAGCGCCACCGCCAGGTCAACCAGCCGTTGATTCTGATTGATGAGCACCTGGCTCACGTTACCGGTGCCGGTAGTGACCATGAGATCCTGCTGGCCGTCGTTGTTGTAGTCGGCCCAGGAAGCGCCGTGGGTGTCAGCGTGCGGACGATTTTGCCAATCAAGCGTCTGCCCGCCCACGTCAACGAACTTCCCGTTGCCCATGTTCAGGAACAAACTCGGCTTGGTACGGTGGTTGCTGGTGAACAGGTCCGGGTAGCCGTCACCGTCAAGATCGCCCCACGAGGCCCCGTAGCTTTCACTGAAGTGACCGGCCCCCGAGGCGTCCGTCACATCGGTGAAGGCAATCTGTGCCGCCCCGATCGACGGGCCCGCAGCGATCCCCAACCCGGCCAGAATGGCTATAAAATGCCGTGCGTACATGTGTCGTTGATCCCCTAATATTGCGGTATTTTACTGAAGTGCGCCGCACCATAGCTGTAAGCAAATCACCTGAGGGTCCGTGGCAAAAGAACCTTGGGCCTACTTGACATAACGCAGTGTGCCGATGGCCATTGAGTTAATCGTGTTGATGGTCGCGGGGCTGGCGCGCGTGCGAACCCGAACCAACGTGTGCCGTGCTGGAGTCGCCAAAACCCATCGTTCCGTGGGGGTCGGCAATGGGCCGAACCGAGCGCGGTGGGTCGCTTTTCCCCTATTGCCACTGACACTTTGCGGATGTGCGACCCCGGCAAATCGTCCCGCGCTCTCGAGCTACAGCTGCATGGCGACGGTGCGTGACTCGATTCCACCGCAACACTACGACAAGCGCGCGCATTGCCTTACCGCCGGCCGCATTGCGCAGCGCTGCAGCGTGTTTGAAGCGGATCTGGCAGGCATTGGCAAGGAGTTCAGCGACATTTTCAATCAAGGCGATGCTTCGTGGGCGGATTGGCGCGCCGACCGGGTCGGCATACGCTGCGCGCTCCACGGCCAAGATGCACAGCAATTGGCCCAGTGTTGCACCGAGGCCGGCTATTGACGGCCGGATAAAAACACGCGTCAAGTCCGGTGTTTAACTATGAATACACTGGCCCTAACGAATTCTTGGGCGGACCGTAACTTATGAGTGCTCGAAAAGCGCCGTTGGGACGCCTGAGATTTGTGCTCTTGTGCGCCGTGACGTTCTTTACGCTGCGGAGCGGGGCGCAAACGCTCGAGCGCCCACCGTCAGCGCCGATGCGGCCGGTCACGGACGCTTACTTCGGCACCAAGATCGTCGATCCGTATCGGTGGATGGAGGCACTCGATGAACCCACTGTCGCATGGATGAAGGCGCAGGGCGCCTATACCCGAGCGGTACTTGATTCGATCGCGCCGCGCCGTGCGCTGCTGGAAAAGATCTCCGCCTTTACCGCGGCCTTTGGTTTGACCAGCTCGGTACAGGTCTATGGTGGGCGCACCTTTTACCTCAATCGGGCTCCAGGCTCCGACAGCTACGATCTTATGGTCCGCAACGCCGACGGTGCGGTGGCGAAGCTGGTGGACGTGGCGGCGCTCAGTGTCGCCCACGGTGGCGCGCCCTATGCGATCAACTACTACGCGACCTCGCCCGACGGGCGCCTGGTGGCCGTGGGCATTTCGGAAGGAGGATCCGAAGACGCCTCGCTTTCAGTGTATGAAGCCGCCACCGGCCAGCAAGTGGCGGGGCCCATCAGTCGAGCCCACTTCGGCGCTGCAAACTGGGCGGACGATGGGTCGCTGCTTTATTTCAACCGGCTTCCCGAGACGCAGGATCGAGCCTCACGGTTCCTGAACAGTATGGCCGTGGTGTGGAACCTTAAGGACGAGCCCGTCGTGCTGTACGGCGGCCCGGGCGGGCATGGGCCCAGGGTGGCGCCCGAGCAGACGCCCCAAGTCGCCCTCTGGCCCGGCGGCAAGGAGGCGGCGGCCATAATCAGCAACGGAGTGCAGAACGAACTGCAAATATGGCTGGCTCCTGTGGGGCACGCCGCCGACAGCGCCGCTCCGTGGCGCCAGCTCACGAGCTATCAGGACGACGTCACCAATCTGGAAATCAGCGGCGATCAGGCGTTCCTGTTATCGCACCAGAATGCGCCCACCTTCCAGGTGCTGGGCCTGCAGGCCGGACAAGCGCTTGCGCAGGCCAAGGTGCTGCTGCCAGCGGACGCCAATCGCGTGGTTGAATCGATACACGCCGCTGCCGATGGGCTGTACGTGGCGACCCGCGTGGGCAGCTACTCAAAGCTGCTGCGCGTGCCGCTGGGCGGCGGCGCGCCAGTGGAGATTGCATTGCCTTTCCAGGGCGCGATCGCGGAGATGTTTGCCGATCCGCGTGCACCCGGCGTGACCGTGCTGCTTGAAAGTTTTGTACGCTCGCCCACGGCGTTTCGTTACGAGCCGGAGAGCAAACGCTTTGTGGACCAGAAGCTCACGGTGGCCCCGCATTACGATGCCAGCCGATTTATCCTAAAAAACCTCACGGCCCGGGCTCACGATGGCGTCAGCGTGCCGCTCACCCTGATCCGTCCCAGCGGCGCCAGGAGCGGGGCTCCATTGTTGCTCTATGCCTATGGCTCCTATGGAGTCTCGACGCTGGCCAATTTCAGGCCCCTTTGGATCCCGTTCATGGCGATGGGCGCCTCGACGGCCTATTGCCACGTGCGTGGGGGTGGGGAGCTGGGCGAGAGCTGGCGCCTGGCCGGAAAAGATGACAAGAAGCCGAACTCCTGGCGCGATCTGATCGCCTGCGCCGAAAGTCTGATCGCCCGCGGCGTGGCCACGCGCCGAACGCTATTTATCCGCGGCGGCTCCGCCGGCGGGATCACCGTGGGCCGCGCCATGGAAGAGCGCCCCGAGCTGTTCGCTGGCGTGATTGATCAGGTGCCGGCGGCCAATACACTGCGTGCCGAGCTCGAGGCCAACGGTCCGGCGAATGTCCCAGAGTTCGGCACCTTTAAGAACGAGCAGGGATATCGAAACCTGCTGGCGATGGACAGCTATCTGAACGTGCGCGACGGCGTGCAGTATCCGCCGATCCTAATCGCCACCGGGCTGAACGATCCCAGGGTCGATCCCTGGGAGCCGGCGAAACTCGCGGCACGGCTCCAGGCCTCAGGCACCAAGTCTCCGGTGCTGTTGCGGGTCGTGGAAGACGCCGGGCACGGGATCGGCTCGACCAAGACTCAGGAGGACCAATTGGCCGCCGATGTCGCCGCCTTTGTATTTTGGCATTCGGGACTACGCGCCTGGCAGCCCGCGCGCCGGTAGTGTGCCATCCGATAGCGGGGTAATAACGGCGCTGAGCGAAGGCGCTGGGGCCTTGGTGCCCACTGACCCATCGCGTGCCGTGCAGCGTGCAGCAGTGAATTTCTCAGCGGTTACCAAATTGGTGGTCCAAGGTCAGCGCGTGGGTGTCATCCACCTTGTGGCCGTTGCGTCCCATGGTGCCGTCTACTGCGCACTCTAGCCTGATATCCCGCGACTTTCCTTACCGCCGCGCGGTATTGGATAGTTACGGCCGTACACCGCTTCGTGAGATTATTGGCAGCGTTGAGGCTTTCCTCAATCGTTAAAAGGGGGAGCAGATGAGTTTCCGAGCGTTAAGTAGTTTCCGGATCCTGTGCACCGTGTTGGTGTTTGCCTCGCAGGGCGGCCGTGCCGCTGGGGCGCCGCCCTTTGACGTGGTCATCACCAACGGGCACATCATCGACGGCACCGGCTCACCCTGGTATTCCGGGGACGTGGGCATTCGTGACGGCCGGATCGCGGCCATCGGCGCGCTGAGCGCGCAGGCCCGCGGACGGACCATAGATGCGAAGGGCATGGTGGTCGCGCCAGGCTTTATCGACATGCTGGGTCAATCCGAATATTCGATCCTTGTCGATCCGCGCCTGCCGTCCAAGATCTTCCAGGGCATCACCACGGAGATTACCGGCGAAGGCGAGTCGGTGGCACCGCTCAACGACACTATAAATAAGGCCCGTGCGCTCAAGTACCACAAGTATCAGCTCAATGTAGACTGGCAAACCCTGGGGCAGTACTACGCCCGGCTCGAGAAGCAGGGGCTAGGCATCAACCTCGCCAGCTTCGTGGGCGCCACTGAGGTGCGGGAAATGGTGCTTGGTTACGAGGATCGTCAGCCGACCCCCGCGCAACTGCAACAAATGCAGGCACTGGTGCGCGAGGCGATGCGCGATGGGGCCGTGGGGGTGTCCAGCGCGCTGGAATATCCGCCGGCGCCGTACGCGCACACCGAGGAACTGATCGCACTCGCCGCCGAGGCGGCCAGCTTCGGCGGCATTTACGCCACCCACATGCGCCATGAAGGCGTCGAGGTACTGCAGGCGGTCGATGAGGCGGTGCGCATCGGCCGTGAGGCGCACATCCCGGTGGAGATCTGGCACATCAAGGTCGGTGACCGCAACGCGTGGGGTCGTATGCCCGAGGTAGTGGCCAAGGTAGACGCCGCCCGGGCGCAGGGCGTGGATGTCTCGGCCAACACCTACGCCTACACCGCGTGGTTCAATGACATGACCGCCTTTCTTCCTCCTTGGGTCAGCGACGGCGGCAATGCGAAGCTGGTTGAGCGCCTCAAGGATCCTGCCATCCGCGGGCGTATCAAGAAGGAGATGGCGCACCCCTCGAAGGACTGGGACAACGAGTGGCTGGAAGTGCCCGGCCCCGAGGCGATCATGGTCGGCGTGGTGCAGAACCCCGAGCTGCGGCAATACCAGGGCAAAAGGCTCAGCGAAATCGCCAAAACCTTGAACAAGGATCCCATGGATGCGCTGTTCGATATGTTGATCGCCGATGGCGCCTTTACCCAGAACGCCGTGTTCGGCATGTCAGAGCCTGATGTGGTGCTGGCGCTGAAACAGCCCTGGGTGTCCATAGACAATGACTCGCAAGGCACCTCGCCGGAGGGACTCTTGGGTGAAGAGCATCCGCACCCGCGCGCCTACGGAACCTTTCCGCGCATCCTCGCCAAGTATGTTCGCGAAGAGAAAGTGCTGACCCTGGAGGACGCCATCCGCAAGATGAGCGCGCTGCCGGCGCAACGCATGCGCCTGGCTGAGCGCGGAGTTCTCAAGCAAGGCATGTGGGCCGATGTCGTGGTGTTCGATCCGGCGACGATCCGGGACCTGGCCACCTTTGACAATCCCAACCAGCTTTCCCAGGGGATGGAATTCGTGCTCGTCAATGGCGCCGCAGTGATCGAGCAAGGCACGATGACCGGCAAACTGCCCGGCAAGGTGCTGCGCGGCGCCGGGTATGCACCACGCCCGTAGGGAAAATTCGGGGACGCATAGAAAATGCCGGGTACAGGGCTGAACGCCAACGAAATGGAACAGATCAGCGCCGGCACGCTCGCGCACTATGAGCAACACGCTGAAGCGTTCCGCGCGGCGACGCGCGATCACGACGTCAGCCAGAACATTAACGCTCTGCTACGGAATATCCGCGCACCCGCGCCCTATACCATCCTCGATTTCGGGTGCGGCCCCGGCCGCGACCTGCAAAGTTTTGCACGCCTCGGCCATCGGGCCATCGGCCTGGAAGGCGCGGCGGCCTTTGCGAGTATGGCGCGCAATGATTCGGGCTGCGAAGTGTGGCACCAGGATTTCCTGAAGCTTAAGTTACCGAGCGAGTATTTCGACGGCGTGTTTGCCAACGCCTCGCTGTTCCACGTCCCGGTCCAGGAATTGCCGCGCATCCTCAAGCAATTGCACTCTGCGCTCAAACCCGGCGGGGTGCTGTTCAGCTCCAACCCGCGCGGCCAGAACGAGGAGAGCTGGCGCAGCGGGCGCTTCGGGGCGTACCACGATCTTCCCGCCTGGCGTGTCTTCATGACGGCCGCCGGCTTTCTGGAACTTGAGTATTACTACCGGCCGAGCGGACTCTCGTGCCAGGAGCAACCCTGGCTGGCCAGCGTTTGGCGCCGCTGATGCGCTTTCGTGCACCGCCGGCGGCCTGCTATGCTGCTCGCAGCCCGGCTAACTTAAAGACTGAAGCTGGCGCGTGCAAAAACATAGTAACGGGGGGTTCCTTCGTGAAACTATTCACTGTGTTTCTCGTCGTCAGCATCGCTGCGGGCTGCTCCACCCAGCCACCTGTGCCCAAAACGGACTTCGCGCGCACCGCGAGTTGCAAGTCAACCTCGAACGAGGAGATTGCAGCGCTGTTTGAGCGCTGGAATGAATCGCTCCAGACCGGTGATCCGCACAAAGTGGTCGCAAACTACGCGGAGAACTCCATTTTGCTGCCCACTGTTTCAAATAAGCCACGGCTCACGGCGGCGGAAAAAGACGACTACTTCGAGCATTTTCTGCAGAACAAGCCCTCCGGAAAGATTGACTTCCGCCACATTGAGCTGGGCTGCAATCCGGCCGTCGACGCGGGCCTTTATACTTTTACTTTCGCTAAGACCGGTGACGTGGTGCATGCCCGATATACCTACACCTATCACTGGGACGGCGCTCAGTGGCTCATCACCAGCCACCATTCCTCGGCCATGCCGGAGAAGTAGCTTCTGCAGTTTTCCACAGCCATCGTGCGCGTCCCGGGCGGCAGCTACGCGCACGGTCTGACCACGTCCGTCGCGCAAGGCCGACCCGAACTTAAGCGCGCACTCCAGCAGCACGCGGCCTACTGCGATGCGCTTCGCAAATGTGCAGTGGTACTGAGCGTGTTGGAGGCGGACGAGCAGCATCCGGACGGACCCTTTGTCGAGGACACCGCCGTGGTGGCTGCGCGCGTGGCGGTCGCCACGCGGCCGGGTGCGCCGAGCCGCGCCGGGGAAGTGGCCGCCGTCTGTGCCACGCTCCGGCAGTTCAGGCCGGAGCTGGAATCAATTGTGGCACCCGGGACGCTTGATGGGGGCGATGTCTGCCAGGTCGAAGAGCATTTCCTGATCGGGGTTTCCCAGCGCACCAACGAGGCCGGTGCCAAGCAGCTCGCCGCCATTTTAGCCCGGCACGGCTATCGCTCCTCGCTGATCGACATTCGCGCTCACCAGACGCTCCTGCATCTGAAATCGGGCATCGCCTATCTTGGCGAGCATCGCTTCACGGTTTCGGCCGCTGCGGCCGGTCTTGCAATACCAGAAGGCTACGAGACGATTGTTGTGGATGAGCGCGAGGCTTATGCCGCCAACTGTGTGCGCGTCAACGGCTCGGTCCTGATGGCCTCCGGTTACCCACGATTGGCCGCGCGACTGGATACCTTGGGCTACACGGTGTGCCCGCTTGAGGTCTCTGAATTCCGAAAGATGGACGGGGGGCTGAGCTGCCTGTCCATACGCTTCTAGAAACCTTTTATCGACCCGTTGCCATTTCCCACAAACGAGGCGCGCTTGATGCCTTCCTATATGATGGCCGGCATGGTCCTTGCGAGCGCAATCATTTGACCCCGCCCAGTCGCGCGGTCTTTATCAGCTACGCTTCGGAAGATGCCGACCCGGCACAACGCATCTGCCAGGCGCTGCGCGCTTCCGGGATTGAGGTCTGGTTTGATCAGAGCGAACTGCGCGGCGGCGACGCGTGGGACGCGATGATCCGGCGCCAGATTAAATCCTGCGGCCTGTTCATCCCGGTCATTTCCAGTAATTCACACGCCCGGGCCGAGGGCTATTTCCGGCTGGAGTGGAAGCTCGCAGTCGATCGGTCGCACCTGATCGCCGCGGACAAGCCTTTCCTGGTGCCGGTGGTCATCGATCAGACCCGGGATAACGACTTGCGCGTACCGGACCGATTCCGGGAGTTGCAGTGGACGCCGCTCCCGAATGGGGAAACCTCACCCGCCTTCGTGCAGCGGGTCGCGCGGCTGCTGGCCGCCGGTGATTCCGAAGCAGCGCGGTCCGTAGACTCCGCGGACCCCTACAGGGCGGCGGTATCTTTGGTGCGCCGCGCACAATCGCCGAAGGACGCGGCGCCGGATGCAGGGGCTTCGCGGCGCGCCCGCTTATCGCTCCTGCTGGTCGCGGCTGTGGTGACCATAGGCCTCGGTTACGTAACGCTAAACCGGTTCGGATCGGTCCGGCACGGCGCCGAGGCGCCCGGCGTGGCCGCGCCGGCCACGCCCGCACCGCCCGCCACCACGGACAAGGAAAAATCGATCGCCGTGCTTCCCTTCCTCGACATGAGCGAGAAGAAAGACCAGGAATATTTCTCCGACGGGCTGACCGAGGAGTTGCTCGATCAGCTCGCGCAGGTGCCGGACCTTAGGGTCCCGGCGCGCACCTCGTCATTCTATTTCAAGGGCAAGCAGGCGACGATTCTGGAAATCGCGCGCGCGTTGGGCGTGACCCATGTGCTCGAGGGGAGCGTGCGCAAGGCTGGCGCCACCATGCGCGTGACCGCAGAATTAATTCGCGCCGATAACGGCTTTCACTTATGGGCCCGTACCTACGACCGTGACGTGAAGGATGTGTTCAAGGTCCAGGACGAGATTGCCGCTTCCGTAGTCGAAGCGCTCAAGGCCAGACTCCTGCCCATCCCGGCCGCACTGAGCGCGCGTCGCAGTACTAATCCGGCCGCGTACGATCAGTATCTGGTCGGCCGGCAACTCCTGTCGCGCAACAGCGGCGACGATTCGAATCACGCGGCACAGGCGTTTCGCAAATCAATTGCACTGGATCCAGGTTATGCCGCGGCTTGGGCGGGGTTGGCCGATGCCATGTTCTGGGTCTCCGACAGTGAGTCGGCTTTGCAAAGCACGTTGGCCGACCGCAAGGAGGCGCGGGCGGCGGCCGATAGGGCCGTGGCACTGCAACCGGATTTGGCCTACGGCTATCTGACGCGGGGTACGCTGCGCATCGTTAATGACTTGGATTTCGCTGGCGCCCGAGAGGATTTTCAGCGCGCGCTGGCCCTGGAGCCCGAGAGCGCGGAAGTGTTGGTTTACAATGGAGCGGCCTTGCTGACTCCCACCGGGGAGCTCCCCGAGGCCATTGCCGTGCTGCGCAAGGCCACCCAGAGCGATCCGCTCAACGCGCGCAGCTGGGCCTTTCTGGGAAGAGCGTACTACTTTCACGGGGACTTCAACGCCGCGCACGCGGCACTTGAGCGCTCGCTGGAGATCAGCCCGAAACAGACCTACGCGCCCAACGTGCTGGCGCAGTGTTATTTGACGGAGGGGCGACCCGCCGAATCACTCGCGGTCTCGCAGCGTTCCATCGATAAGACTTTTAGGCTGACCGGGGCGGCGCTCGCGCAGTACGATTTGGGGCATCGGAGTGAAGCAAAGCAGCAACTGGACGCGCTGATTGCGAAATACGGGACCACGGCGGCGTACCAAATTGCGCAAATCTACGCGCGCCAGGGCGATAGGGTGCGCGCCACGTTCTGGCTGGAGCGGGCCCATGTCCAGAAGGACGCCGGCTATACCAATATCAAAGTGGATCCGCTGCTCCGCAACCTCCACGACGACCCGCACTATCACTCGATGCTCGCGGTCGCCAAATTGATTTAAAATCTCGGCTCGACAATCAATACGGCGTTCCACGCCGGGGGTATTCCATGAGATCAGTCTTCACCATCCTGGTGTTCTGCGCGCTGAGCGCCTCCGGTAGCTACGCGACGCAGAGTGCCGGCCCGCGGGTCGTGGCGCCGATCCCGCCCATAGCTGCGCCACTGGACCGAGCGTACCCGGGCGAGATCCAGCTCAGCGTGGATGCCAGCGATTTGATTCGACGCATAGTCCGTGTGCACGAAACCATCAGCGGTATTGCCGGCGAGACTGTACTGTTGTACCCGAAGTGGTTACCAGGCACCCATTCACCGGAAGGGCCGATCGATCGCGTAGCGGGTCTGCGTGTGACGGCGCAGGGCGCGAATGTGGCGTGGACGCGGGATCCGGTGGAGGTCTACGCGTTTCGTGTGCACGCGGCCGCGGGCGTGAAGTCGATCGATGTCGAGTTTCAATACCTCTCGCCGCCCAACGATGCGGCCGGTGACATCGAGATTACCCGGGACTTGCTGTTGATACCGTGGAATAACGTGGTGCTGTACCCGGCCGGTTATTTCGCACGGCAAATTCCCGTGGTGACCACCTTGAAGCTACCGGCCGGCTGGCAGTCCGCCACGGCCCTCGAAAGCGCATCGACGAGCGGCGCGCAGACGACCTATAAGCGCGTGAGTCTTGAGACCTTGATTGACAGCCCCTTGTATGCAGGGCGTTACGCCAAACGTCTCGAGCTGGATCCGGGCAGTCCCGCGCCGGTGTATCTGGATCTGTTCGCTGATCACCCCGAGTCGCTGGACGTCAAACCGGAACAACTGCGGGCGCACCGGGCGCTGGTCAGTCAGGCTTATAAACTCTTCGGCTCGCGCCATTATGCGCACTACGACTTTCTGTACTCGCTCAGTGACCAGATTGTTCAGGAAGGGCTCGAACACCAGCAATCGAGTGAAAACGGCACCGATCCGGAGACCTTCGCGGATTGGGACAAGACCGCCTACGAGCGCGATCTGCTGGCTCACGAATACACCCATTCCTGGAACGGAAAGTTTCGCCGGCCTGCGGATCTGTGGGTCCCCAACTACAACGTCCCAATGCAAAACAGCCTGCTGTGGGTGTACGAGGGCCAGACGCAATACTGGGGCACCGTGCTGGCCGCCCGTTCGGGCCTGCGTACCAAGCAGCAGAGCCTGGATGACATCGCGCAGACCGCGGCCTATTACGAAATCCAGAGCGGCCGACACTGGCGCTCGCTCCAAGACACCACCAACGATGCCATCATCGATCCGGGCCGGCTCCCGCTTGGCTGGGGCAACTGGCAGCGTTTCGAGGATTATTACAGCGAGGCTTCGTTGATCTGGCTCGACGCGGACACGCTGATTCGCGAGCGATCCCAGGGCAAGCGCTCGCTCGATGACTTCGCGCGCGCGTTCTTCGGCGTCAACGACGGCAGCATGACGACCCTCACCTACACCTTCACGGATGTCGTGAAGGCACTGAACGGCGTGGAGGCCTATGACTGGGCGGCATTCCTGCGCGAGCGACTCGATGCGATCGGCAAGCCACCTCCACTCGATGGTCTGCGGCGCGGCGGCTACAAACTGGTCTACACGGACACGCCGAGCGAGTATCAAAGCGCGAGCGAGGGGCAGAATAAGCGCACCGACCTGTTGTATTCGATCGGCCTCTCGCTGAAGGACAAGGACACGGCAGGAACCATTTCAGAGGTGGTCTGGGATGGCCCGGCCTTCAAGGCCAACATCACCGAGGGGATGCAGATCATCGCGATCAACGGTGTGGCTTATGACGCCGACATACTCAAGGATGCGATCACGGCGGCGAAAGAGCCGGGCTCCCCGATCGAGCTGATCCTCAAGCGAGGCGATCGGTACCTGGTCGCCAATATCGATTATCACGGTGGGCTGCGCTATCCGCACCTGGAGCGCGACACCTCGGCACCAGCCCGGCTCGAAGAGATCTTCACGCCCCGCTGACCTATTATCGCGGCGCATTGCGGTCGGCACCGGGTGTGGGTTCCCGGGGCCGGCCGCGCACCTCTGAGCTGAACCTTGTTACTTGCCGATGTCCTTGCTGACGAGGTTTTCTTGCTGGTTGAGCGCCTTCTGGTCGAGCTTGGTGATATGGCCATGGTCCATGTGGGCCATGTCGCGCTCTTGCTGGCGAATCTTGTGGTCATCCTTATGTAGCGCGGCGGCCTGCGCCTTGGTGATTTCCCCTTGCTTCACTTCTTTGCGCTTGTCCTCAATGGCCAGCCGATTGTTCACCTCGTCGCGCCGCGGATGATGCTTTTCCCAGGCGGGATCGGCCATGACCACACCAGTCAGTCCGCTCGTGAACACCAGCACGGCGAGCGCATGGCGGACGACCTTTACAGACTTAGACATAACGACCTTGCAGTGTTGCGTTACCAATGGCTGATTTCAGCCGAAATCCTTGGACTTCTGGCGTTAACAACGTCGCATTAGTTTGGCCGCTGACTAGGATGACCAGAATGTAATCCGCGCCGAGCCGCGGCCGGTTGGAGTCGCCAATTGGCGCCAATCCTACGTTGGGGAATGTGAGGTGCGCGAAACTCGGCGGGAGCTCTAGGCCTGTCGATGCGCGCGAGGCCTTAAGCGATTGCACGCCCCGCAAGCGCGCGATTTACCGCGCGCCCGAGTGCACGCCGATATGCACGCTACGCCGGCGCCATGACTTCTTTATTTTTGCTTTTTCTTCTCGGCCTTGGCGGCCCGCTTCTGCATAAGAGTAAGGGCCGGTTTTTTCTTGGCCTCCTTCTTACGATCCATTCCTTTGCCCATTGCATCGCTCCTGTGATGTTTCAATCGTGTCGGTGCCCGAACGGCACGGGAGCGCTACTTTACCTCAAGTGCGCAGTCCGCAGCTCAAGTGCAGCCCGGCAGCATGCTAGGTCGGACCGTGCAACTGCACCGTGGCGCGGGTTATGGCGCCGAGCTTGGCACTGTCTCCATCCGCCGCAATGAGCACGTAAAACTTTCGCGGCGCGCTACGCGCCGGGTCCTTGATGATCGGCACCAACAAGGTGACAGTGCTTTGACCGGCAGCGATGCGCTGAGTGCGCCGACCCCAGGACACAAAATCCTGATCGGCCGAGGCGCTGGCGTTTTCAGTCCACCAGACAAAGCGCGCCTCACCGCGCGTGCTGCCGGTGCGCCGAACGAGGATGTGCGCCGCCGAATCACTGGCCTGCACCGCATAGTGGTCCGAGGTCAATTCGATTCGAGTGACGGTGGCCGCAGCTGCTGCGTCCGCACTCTGCGCCGCGGATTCAGTCGGGACGCTGGCCCTCGCTTCGGGCGTCGGTTTAGTTCGAGCGGCACTGGGCGAGGAGAGTATGGGCGCGGGCGCGGGCGCGGCAAGGTGCGGTTGCGGCCGCGGCGCGAGCGATTCGGTCGGCGCGGGAGGCTCCGGGGAGGGTGGCACCGGGGCGGCGGCCGGAGTGGGTTGAGGCGCGACCGCCACCGAGGACGGGGTGGGCGTGGGTGTGGGAGCAACGGACGGTGTGGCCGTGGCAGCCTGCGGCGCCGGTACATCGGGTGCCGAAAGCGCTTGGGCTTCTTCAGTGGCGGGTGCGGCCTCTTGAGTTGCCGGCGCGGATTCGGGCGGCGGCAACGCCGCCGCCTCCGGCGGTGCAGTGGGCGCGGCGGCTGGGCTAACAGGCGCGACCGCATGCACGCGTGCCGTCAACGCGGCGCGCAGTCGATTCCACTCGACCGAGAGGTCGATCATCCCCGGTGAGCGATACATCGATACGGCAAAAGCTGCGGCACCCACCAGACAGCCAAGGACGAGGACCGGGCGCCACCACGACCGGCGGGGTGCCGGCATGGCCATGAGATCCACCAGCAATGGCAAGCGCTTGCTGGCGCTTCCAAGATGCATGCGTCCGATCCAGCGCGCCACGCTCAAGCTGCGTCCCTCGCGACGCCATGCCAAGCCCAAGCGCAGGGCTCGCCACTGTGAGCCGGTCAGTTGGATCGGCCGCGCGGGCGTCATCCCGCGGCCACGCGCCGTGGAAGCATTCTGCCGATCAAACGGATGTGAACCGTGCAGCAATTCGTAACTGATGCACGCCAACGCGTACAGGTCGTCGCGCCGGTCCGGAGGCCGGCCCTCCAGTTGCTCGCAGCTTGCATAGCAGGAGACCGCGCGCTGGGCGCCGAAGCCACGCACACGCAATTCGCCGGCGGGTGAGATCAGGACGGTTTGCGGTTGCAGGTTTCCGTGCACGACGCCGTGATCGTGCGTGTAAGTGAGGGCGGCGCCAATGTCGCGGATGATCGCGAAGGCGGCCGAGCGCGCCAAGGCTCTACCGCCACGGCGCTCGAGCAGCGCGGCCAGCGTTTCGCCGCGCATCAGATTCGTGGTCAGGTAGATGTACACGCCATCCTGATCAAGCTCGCGCACGCTGAGCACATTGGGATGGGACAGGGGTTGAGCGAGCTGAAACTCCGCACGGCGCTCGGCGAGGGCGGTCTCGAAGTTCGCGGCGCCAGGCTCCATGCAGTGCACGGCGACCTGGCATACGGCCGGCGGCTGGCCCGCGTGCTGTTGATCGGTGGCCTGGAAGTTTCGCCCGCGATCGTCACTCTCAAGCTCTGCCTCGAGCCGATGGCGACCACTGACCAAAGTGCCCACTTGCAGGGTGCGCGTCACAGCGTGTTCGGTGGGTACCTGACGCGCACTGGCCACCGGCTCAACGGCGGGCGTGGGCGCGAAGATCGGCTCCGGGGCGATCGGCCCTGGGGGGGTGTCGGTGTGTGGGATCGGCGGCGCGGCGGCATCCGGTGTCGGGGGAGGCAGGGCAGTCAACGGAGCGCTTATTGGGGGCGGTGCCGGGGGCGCTGCCGGCGCTGCCGCGCGCGGCTTCGGTGCAAGATTCGGTATGTACGGCTCGCGCCGCACCAAGCCGTATCGCTCGGCCGCGGCCTTCAGCGCGCGGAACTGTTCGGTGGGCAAAATTTCCAGCCGATGATATTGATCAAGGAGCGCCAGCAGGTTCCAGATCTCTTCCGGATTGTCTCGGCAGGCCCGCACCATTTCGGCTTCAAACTGTTCGCTGGTAATGGCGTGCTGCAGCAGCAAGTCCAGACGCGGGGCCAGCAGCGAGGAGGATTCACCGTCTGCAAGCATCTGTTTTTCTGTAGCCAGACTCATTTAATTGCTTCTGCATCGCCGCCACCCGCTTTTTTAGGCCGCGCGTGCCAACAAAGCCATGCTTGTTCTACGCAAGCGCACGGCGCTTGGCAACTCCGTTGAAGACCGTGCCGCCGGTCGTTAAGATTCTTGCGAATTCTTAATCATTGGGCTGGCGGTACGGCGCCCGCTGGCGCGGCCGGCTGCAGAGGGCCCGGCATGGCCGCCGGCACATTCACCGGGGCGGCGCTGTCCACGAAGTAGCCAGTGTCGCCAAAGCAACTAGTCGGCACCCCCAGATGCTCGGTGTAATGCAGGCGGATTCGCTCCCCCAACATGCCATCCAGACGGCGCGCCACTTGCGCGTCCCGAACGGTAAATGTCCAGATCTGGGGTGCCATCCCCGCGACCACGTAGAGCGCCAATTCGCCCTCGGTGGTCTTGCAGAGGAAGCCCTTGTGCGAGAGCTTTTGCAAAATCCCCACACGCTCGCCGTCTGAGTAAGACCAACGCAAAACGAAGCTTGTATAGGCCGCGAACCCCAACAGTAGGAGCAGCAGGAGGTAAGGCCATTTCCGTCGCCGGCGAGGTTTGACTGCGACGTCCATCAGTACGCGCTGTGTCCGGTAAGTTCTCGTCCTACAGCCAACTGGTGCACGGTTTCAGTACCCTCGTAGGTGATTACACTTTCGAGATTCAACATGTGGCGGATCGGCGCGTACTCGGCGCTAATTCCCGAAGCCCCCAGCATGTCTCGGCAGTCCCGCGCCACATCAATGGCCATCCGGCAATTGTGCCATTTGGCCATCGAAACTTGCACCGGCTTGAGCGCACCGCGCTCCTTGAGCCGCCCGAGTTGAAGCACCATCATCTGCGCCGTGGTGATGCCTCTCGCCATTTCCGCGAGCCTTACCTGGATGGCCTGATTTTTCGCCAGCGGGCGGCCAAACAGCTCCCGCGTCGCGGTGTATTCGAGCAGCTCGGAGAGACAGGCCTGGGCCGCACCGATCACGCCCCAGGCAATCCCGTAGCGCGCCTGCGTCAGGCAGGTCAGCGGTCCCTTAAGGCCGGCCGCGTCGGGGAGCCGTTGCGATTCGGGCACGCGCACCTCGTCCAGAAACAGCGCACCCGTGGACGATGCGCGCAGCGAGAATTTATGCTCGATCTCGGTGGCGCTAAATCCTGGCGTGCCCTTCTCGAGGATAAAGCCGCGGATGCCTTCCTCCGTATCCGCCCAGCAAACGCACAGATCGGCGATCGTGGCGTTGGTGATCCACATTTTTGAGCCGCTGATGAGCCAGTCCCCGCCGCTGCGGCGGGCGCGGGTCTTCATGTTGGCCGGATCGGAGCCGCCGTGGGGTTCGGTCAGGCCAAAGCACCCGATCAACTCTCCGCGCGCCATGCGCGGCAGGTACTGCTGCTTCTGGGCCTCGCTCCCGTAGGCCCAGATCGGGAACATCGCCAGCGAGGACTGCACCGAAACGAAG
This sequence comes from Steroidobacterales bacterium, assembly GCA_038234675.1. Lineage (GTDB taxonomy): Bacteria > Pseudomonadota > Gammaproteobacteria > Steroidobacterales > Steroidobacteraceae > FEN-1191. The sequence goes on along the minus strand of JBBQTF010000004.1, from coordinate 72,006 downwards.
CTGCGCAGCGCTGAATCGCCGCGCTCAAGTTCCTGGCAGATGACGCCCCCGGCCGTGGCGCTGAGGCCTGCGCACCCGTAGCCTTCCAAGGTGGCGCCGAGCAGCCCCAGAGCGGCCAGCTCGGGAACCAGTTCGCGCGGGAAACGGTGATGCTCGAAGCATTCCTGGATTAACGGCAGCACGCGTGAGTCGACCAGGCGCGCCACGCTGTCTTGCACGAGTTGCTCGTCCTCGGTCAGGGCACTGCGCAGGTCAAAGAGGTCCAGCGGGTTCATTCAAGGTCCTTTCGGGGCAGCACTGGTCAGTCGATCGTGAACTGTACGCCCTGCGCGAGTGGCATAGCGCTTGAATAATTTACCGTCTGGGTCTGCCGGCGCATGTACGTCTTCCAGGCGTCGCTCCCGGACTCGCGCCCGCCGCCGGTTTCCTTCTCCCCGCCAAAGGCACCGCCGATTTCCGCGCCGCTCGGGCCGGTGTTGACATTGGCAATTCCGCAGTCGCTTCCGGTGGCCGACAGGAAAGTCTCCGCTTCATGCATGCTGCTGGTGAAGATTGCCGAGGACAGTCCCTGGCGCACCTCATTTTGCAGCGCGATCGCCTCGGCAAAGCTGTCGTAGGGCACGACGTAGAGAATAGGCGCGAAGGTTTCCTCGCGCATGCTTGCAAACGTCCGGGTGGACTCGACCAGCGCGGGGCGCACGTAGTACCCGCCGTCCATTCCCGTCACGGCGACGCGCTCACCACCGGTGACCGTGGCGCCCGCCTGCCGCGCCGAGGCCAGCGCCGCTTGCATGCGCTCGAAGGCGCCCGCGTCAATCAGCGGTCCGACCAGTGTCCCGGATTCCAGCGGGGAGCCCACCGGGAGACTGGCGTAGGCCTTACGCAGCATGGGGCCGAGCTTCTCGATGAGGCTGCGGTGCACGATCAGCCGACGCAACGTCGTGCATCGCTGGCCGGCGGTGCCGACTGCGGCAAAGACAATCGCGCGCAGGCTCAAGTCCAGATCCGCACTCGGCGTGACGATGGCGGCGTTGTTGCCGCCCAGTTCTAACAGTGCGCGCCCGAAGCGCGCGGCGACGCGCGGGCCGAGCGCACGGCCCATGGTGGTGCTGCCAGTGGCACTGACCAGCACGATCGAGGCGTGGTCGGCGACCTGCTCGCCCGCTTCGCGCCGCCCCATCACCAGTTGCGTGATGCCCTCGGGCGCGGCGGGAAATTCGGCGATGACCTCGGTGAGGATGCGGTGCAGGGCGAGTGCGCACAGCGGGGTTTTTTCCGAGGGCTTCCAGATCACAGTATTGCCGCACACCAGAGCCAGGGCCGCATTCCACGCCCACACCGCCATCGGGAAATTGAACGCGGTGATCACGCCGACCGGACCTAAGGGGTGCCAGCGCTCGACCAGGTGATGGCCGGGGCGTTCCGAGGCGATGGTCAGTCCGTACAGTTGCCGCGACAAGCCCACCGCAAAGTCGCAGATGTCGATGACTTCTTGCACCTCGCCCTGGCCCTCGGTGAGGATCTTTCCGGCTTCGAGCGAAATAAGTCGTCCGAGCGCCACCTTTTCATGACGCACGCGCTCGGCGAAACGCCGCACCAGTTCGCCGCGCGTGGGCGCGGGCACGGCGCGCCAGTCGCGAAACGCGTCTACGGCGGCCTGAATCTTCGCTTCAATCGCCGCGGGCTCATCGGTCGGAACCCAATTGAGCCGCGCTCCGTCGATGGGCGTGCGCGCTTCAATGGCGCCCGCGGAATTCGAGCCCGGGCTTACGCCGGCCTCCTGCAGGATGCTCTTAAAGTTCATGCCGCATGGGCCTCGATATTCTGGCGCTGACGCGGCGCGTAGATCCGGCCGAACCGATTGCTGAGGAACTCCTGCAACGGCACGTCTTCCTGGCGCAGGAACCCCTGCTGAGGAAGCCGGCGCTCGGCCAGCAGATCAAGCACCCCGCAAATTCCTGCGGCCGTGGTGAGCTGGATGGCGCTGCGTTCGACGCCGTTGACGGGCTGGCCGTAAATCTTATTGGCGTAGGTTTCCTGCACCAGTTGGCCCTTCTTCTTGCCAGTCACAGTGACGAACACGATCACCACATCCTGCAATGTCGTGGGCAGCGCGTGCTCCAGTATATCCTTGAGGACGTCGCGCCGATCGCGTAGCCGCAGGTCCTGCAGCAGCGCTTTCATGATGGCCACGTGGCCCGGATAGCGGATGGTGCGGTAATTGAGATTGCGAACCCGCCCGCGCAGCGTCTCGCACAGCGTGCCGACACCGCCCGAGGTATTGAAAGCTTCGTAGGTGACGCCATCGAGGGAGAACTCTTCGCGCTCCTCGAGTGCGGGCGCGGACACCAGTTCGCCGTTGGATATTTCCTCGCACGGCTCGCAGTACTCGTTGATGACCCCATCGGTGCTCCAGGTGAGGTTGTAGTTGAGGGCATTGGAGGGGTACTGGGGCAGGGCGCCGACCCGCAGACGTACGTCCTGGAGTTCGTCGAATTTCCTGGCCAGGTCATGTCCGACGATGGTGATAAAACCCGGCGCCAAACCGCACTGCGGAATGAACGCGCCCTTGGCGGTCGCGGCGAGTGCGCGCACCCGGCGGGTGTTGGCCACATCCTCGGTCAGGTCCAGGTAATGCACGCCGGCCATGGCCGCGGCCTCAGCGATCTTGCCCGTGACCTGGAATGGAGCGGCGCTGAGCACCGCGAAGCGGCCGCGCAGAGCGCTGGCCACCGCGTTGGGATCGTTGACATCGATCGCCAGACACTCGACGGGCGTGCTCGCGTTAAGGCGCTGCAGCTGCTCGGCGGATTTGTCGATCACGGCGACCTCGTAGTCGCCGCAGTTACCGAGCATGTCGGCGATCATCTGGCCGATCTTGCCGGCGCCCACGATGGCAATGCGTTTCATAGGAACCTCGTCGATATCAGGCGCTCATCATCGGGGGTGTCTGATCGAAAAGCAGCCCCAGAAACGCCACTATGACGAGCATTTTTCGTCGTTTAGAAGTATGATTTCGTCATTATGATGATGGATGCCAAGGACAGAGAGATTCTGGCCCTGCTGCGTGAGGACGGGCGGGCCTCCACCGCGCGCCTGGGGCGACGGCTGGGGCTTTCGCGCACCACGGTCCACAGCCGTATCGAACGATTACTGGCGCGGCGCGTGATCACCGGCTTCACGGTTCGGATGGGCGCTGATACCGAGCGCGAGCAGATACAGGCGCACGTGTTGATCACGGTGCTCGCCAAACTGCAGGCGCGCGCCGAGGCGGCGTTACGCAAGCTCCCGGAGGTCCGCAAGCTCTACGCGGTGTCGGGCCAGCACGACTCCATCGCGATCGTGGTTACCGACACCGTGGGCGAGATGGATCGGGTGCTTGATCAGATCGGATCCCTGGACGGGATCGATCGGACGGTGTCCTTCATCGTGCTGTCGACCCGGATCGACCGCTGAGCGGCGCTAGTTGGGCTTGACACCCTCGTTCTTGAGCGCGGCCAGACCGGCCACGTCCACACCGCCCAGCGCGCTCTTGAGCGTATCAATGCTCGGGCCGCTCCCCTCAACCTTGACCATGAAGCGCTCGGCGATCACGGCGCTGTATTCGCCTTGCTTGCTGGTGTTGTCCCACTGCTCGTGGATCATGCTATCGCCCTGGTGATAGGTCTTGACGTAGCCGGTATCGGTCTGGCGGTCTTCCTCGATATTGGCTCGATTCGCCACCGCCAGTACGCCCTTGGCTCCCCCCATATCCGTGACCTCGAGCTTGAGCGAGCGCTCGCCCGGGTTTTCATCGCCGTAGCGGGCGGTGGCCGTGGCAATCTGCATCCCAAGGGCACCGTTGCGCTCCGCGCTTGTTTCGGTGCGCTTGAGGCCCCCCAGCGTGTCGGGCAGAAAGGCCTTGAGCCGATCGGGCGCCAGGGCCTCGACCGGTTGGCCGCCGGACACCGCGTTGGCCATCAATTGGCCCACCGCGTTCGCGGCGGCCTGAGTGTCGCCGGATTTTTGCGCTGAGTCGAGCTGCTTGCCCGCCGCGGCCATGCCCTGGGCCCACTGGCCCAGCTTGCCCGCAGGGCTTGTGGTATCGAGCGTGGCGTGGCTGGTGCGGTCGTAGCCCATGCCGCTCATGCCCGCTTGCAGGCCCATGACGGAACCGAGCACGTAGAAGAGCAGCGCGCCGAGCACTAGCGTGCAGATCAGCGTGACCACGGTGTATCCGGCCGCCTTTTCGGGCGGGCACTTCATGGTCGGAGGCAGGCCTAAATACAACAGGTAGATCCCATAGATCATGGCCACGAACATGATCAGCATGCCCAGACCGCCCAGCAGCACCGCGACGCCGGCGACCCAAGAGGCCGTGTACGAATAGGCCACCACCTTCAGTGACTGCACGCTGTCCTTCTGACCCCCGAACGTGGGCGCGAGCGCGTTAATGATCAGCGCGACGAGGAAGGCCCCGATGATCGAGCCGATGTAAATCCTCAGGGCCGCCTCCAGCGCAAAGACGGCGCTGATGTGCATCGTGCCGAATAACGGCACGGAATATCCAAACACCGCCAGCTTGAGAAACTGGCACACCGCCGGAACGGCGGCGAGCACCAGGATGTAGCCGGTGTAGATTCCCATCGAGGTCGCCGGTTCAGCCGCGATGAGCGGCCACTCCGTCTTGGGCGTGAGCAGTATCGATTTGACCCTGTTGATCAGCAGGCTGAAGTTCATGGCGTCCTCACTGAACTAGTTTGTTGTTTTAGGAGCAGACCCGCAGTTTGACACAGGCGCGCGGGCGCCGTCAGGTGAGAGAGTCAGGCGAGCGTGTGAAACACGCGCTGCACGTCCTCGTCCTGCTCGAGCAGATCGATGAGCTCGAGCACCTCGGCTGCCTGCGCCTCGGGCAGTTCGGTCGGCTGGGCGCAGATGTACTCGTGTTCGGCCAACAGCGGGATGACCCGCCGCGCCTCAAGCGCTTCCTGCAGGCGGCCAAAATCGGCGAATTCGCAGCGCAGCACCAGCTGCGCCTCGCCTTTCTCGCCGCTGCTCTCGCCCATCTCCTGGAGGCCGTGGTCAATCATGTCCAGTTCGAGCGAATCCTGGTCGATGCCGGCCGGGTCCAGGCGGAACACGCCCATCTTGCGAAACTGGAAGGCCACGCTCCCGGCGCTGCCGAGGTTTCCGCCGTGCTTGCTGATGATGTTGCGCACGTGCGCCACGGTGCGCGTCGGGTTATCCGTCGCCGTCTCGACCAGCAGGGCGACCCCGTGCGGCGCGTACGCCTCGTAGATGGCCTCGTGATAATTGGTGGCGTCGCGGCCGCTGGCGCGTTTGATGGCCGCCTCGACCTTGTCCTTGGGCATATTGACCGCGCGGGCGTTCTGAATCACGCGTCGTAGCGTGGGATTGGAGCCCGGGTCAGGGCCGCCCGACTTGACCGTCATCGCGATGTCCTTGGCGATGCGGGCGAACTGCTTGGCCATGCGGTTCCAGCGCGCGAACATCGCGTGCTTGCGAACCTCGAAAATGCGGCCCATGGTGCGCGATTCCTTGAAATAAGCCGGGCGCGTGTGCGGCTAGGGCGCGGTCCGCACCGGCAAGGGCGCGCTGCAAAGATCGATATAACCGGCCGGCCGCAGGTACCAGGAATCCGTGCGGTTGCGGCGCGCCTCGACCACGGCCGCGTAGGTCGGTGTGTCGGTGCGCAGGACCTCAAGCCGGGTGCGCTCGGCGGCCGGCAGGTCGGCGGCGATCGCGACCTTGCTGATCGGAACATTCTCGGACGGCTTGGCGTAAAAGCCCAGCGCCTCGGTGCCGCGCGGGAGCGTGGCGAGCAATTCGATGCCCTGGCGGATGCGCCCGACCACGGTCACGTTGCGATCCAGCTGACGCGGCGCGTGGCCAATGACCGCATACAGCTCGGTGCCGTTACCGGTGGCCGGATCGTTGTCGCGACCGACCCCGACGGCGCCGTAACAATGCGCGAGCCAGGCGCGGCCGGCTGCCGGATCGCGCCCGGCCGGGAAGCTGTCGATAAATCCCACCTGAGGAGCGTACCCGTCGCGGTCGGGCAGTTCGGTGAACGTTCCGGCGCTCATGGGCGCAGTAAATTCCGGCGCCAGCAGGTGCATTGCGTCCGGAATCTTTCGCGTGGTGTCCGGGTTGCTCCACTGGGCCACGAAGTTGTCCTGGACCCGGACCACCGCGGCGCCGTCAAAATAGTGCATGCGCACCAAGGCTTCAATCGCGGCCACGGTGCGCGGCGCGAGCGCCGGCTCCAGTTCGATGATCACGCGGCCGGCGGGCAGCTGCATGTACATCGTGTGCTCATCGACAAGGGGGCGCCAGGCCGCGGCGGGGGAAGTCGCGAGGATTTCGGCCATGCCCGGTGTAGGTTTGCCCGCCGGCGCGGCCGCTTCGGCGGGGCTGGCGACGGTGGCGGCCGCCCAAAGCAAGCCGGCACACCATATCCAACGGTGACGATGGTCGGGCATCATGTGAATCTCCTTCGAGGCGAGCCTGAGGGCGCAAAGGATGCTAGCAGCCGCGACATATTTGCGCCTATCTTTGCGCTCCGGAGGTCGGTGATGAAAGACGCCCAGGGCGCGAGCGTGCGCTGGTACGGCTCGTTGTATGTGCAGGTGCTGATCGGCGCGGCCCTCGGCGTGGCGCTCGGCTACCTGTCGCCGCATTTGGCCGTGAACCTGAAGCCGCTGGGCGATGGGTTTATCAAGCTCGTCAAGATGATCATCGCGCCGGTGATCTTCTGCACCGTCGCGAGCGGCATCGCCGGCGTGAACAACCTCGAGCGGGTCGGACGCGTTGGTGTTAAGGCGCTGGGTTACTTCGTCGTGGTCTCGAGCCTGGCCTTGCTGCTGGGTCTGGCGGTGGCCAACTTGGTGCAGCCAGGGGCCGGTTTCAACGCCGATCCCGCGCAACTCGATGCCCGCGCGGTGCTGGGCTTCCAGACGCAGGCGCACAGCCGCACCGTGGTGGAATTTTTGCTGCACGTCATTCCGGACACGGTCGGTGCGGCGTTCACCAACGGCGATATCCTGCAGGTGCTGCTGGTGTCGATTTTATTCGGCTTTGGACTCGCACTCGGCGGGGAGCGCACCCGTTCGCTCCAGCGCGGCATCGAATCGCTCGGCGCGGTGGTCTTTAGGGTCGTGCACCTGATCATGCGCGTGGCGCCCCTGGGTGCGCTGGGCTCCATGGCCTATACCGTCGGGCAGTTCGGTATCGGCGCACTAGGCCACCTGGGCGTACTGATGCTGTGCTTCTATCTGACCAGCGCGCTGTTCGTGTTTGGCGTGCTCGGGACCATCGCGCGCCTGAGTGGATTTTCGCTGCTCCGGCTGCTGCGTTATATACGCCACGAAGTGTTGCTGGTGCTGGCGACCAGTTCCTCTGAGGCGGCACTGCCGCTGCTGATCGACAAGCTGGAGTATGCTGGCTGCTCCCGCTCAGTGGTCGGGTTGGTGGTGCCGGCCGGCTATTCGTTCAACCTGGATGGCACGAATATCTACATGACTATGGCGGCCTTGTTCATCGCGCAGGCAACCAACGTGCATTTGGCGCTCGGCGATCAGCTGCTGCTGTTGCTGGTGGCTATTGTCAGCTCGAAGGGCGCTGCCGGCGTGACCGGCTCGGGCTTCATTACGCTGGCCGCGACGCTCGCGGTTGTGCCCACGGTCCCCATCGCCGGCCTGGTCCTGATCCAGGGCGTGGACCGCTTTATGAGCGAGTGCCGCTCTGTGACCAATTTCGTGGGCAATGCGGTGGCCGCGATCGTGGTGGCGCGCTGGGAGGGCGAGCTCGATCCGGCTCAGCTGCGCCGGGCCCTGGAGGGCGGCGAGCATGTTTGAAGCCAACCTTGGCAACGTTTTTCGGCTCTACCGTGCCTCTTTGTCGCGGTGCTGGTTGCCGAGCCTGCTGCTGGCGCTCGCCTGGGGCTGGGCGGCAACGCTCCTTGACCGCCGCCTGGGACCGAGTGATGACCTGCCGGTGTGGCTCGCGCAGGTCCAGGCACTGGCGTGGTCGGGATATTTCTGGCGCCTGCTGATTGCGGCGAGCGCGCTCTCGGCATTTCTTTACAGCGCGATCGTGGCCGATATTTACGCGGTCGCCACCGGCGGCGGTACGCCGGCCATGGCCGGCTTGTTTGCGGCGCTGCGCGCATTTCCGGGCGTGGTGGTGGCGAGCGCAATCTTTTTGGTGGTCACGAGCATGGCTACGGCGCTGTTTATAATTCCGGGCGCTTACCTGTGGGGCATGTGGCAGCTGTGGCTGGTGGTGCTGGTGGTGGAACGGAGCGGGCCGATCGAGGCATTGCGGCGCAGCTGGCAGCTGATGGTGGGGGCCTGGTGGCGGATCAGCGTGCTGATCACGCTGGTGACCATTATTTCGACGCTGCCCCCGCTGCTGTTCGACACGGTGGCCGGCTCCATGCTGATGGTGCTGGGTCGGGCCGCGGTGCACGCCCCGCCAGTGGTCACGGCGGTGGGCATCGCGCTGGATGTTTTCCTGATACCTTTGATTCCGGCCGCGCTGGTCGCCTCTTACCTGGATCGGCAGCGCGCGCCCGCGGTGCTGGGGTAGAGAGGCCATGTTGAACCGATTGCTGCTGGTGATGGCGCTGGTACTGATCGGAGGTTGCGCGAGCACCCCGGCCCCTAGTGGCGGGCACGCCATGCCCGCGATGGATGTCCAGCCGGTACGGGTCACCACCACTTACATCGCGGCGCACGTGCCGCACTCGGCGCGCGGCCAGTACGCGATCGTCGAGGTGTGCGTCGCTCCGGACGGCGCCATCGACAGCAGCCGCGTGACCCAATCTTCGACCGACAAGGCCTTCGATACGGCGGCCACCCAGTGGGCGCGCCAGGCGAGCTATCGGCCCCAGCTCGAGAACGGTCGTCCGGTGTACGCCTGCCAGGAAGTGCGCGTTGAGATCAATCGCAATCCGGGTTCGCGCCTGAGCGGCGCCCCCGACAGCGCGTTGGGATAATTCGCGAACGGACCCACACGGTGCGGGCACGCCGCTGGGCAAAAAATCCGCGCTACTTGGGCTGCATGCGAATGGCACCATCCAGCCGTATCGTCTCCCCGTTGAGCATCGCGATCTCGAAGATAGCCTGCACCAGTCGCGCGAATTCTTCTGGACGTCCGAGCCGGGCGGGGAAGGGCACCTGGCGCGCGAGTGAATCCTGAGCCTCCTGGGGCAGGGCCGCGAGCATCGGCGTATGAAAAATGCCCGGGGCGATCGACATCACGCGAATGCCCAGGGCCGCAAACTCCCGCGCCAACGGCAGTGTCATGCCGATCACGCCCGCCTTGGTGGCCGAGTAGGCCGCCTGGCCGATCTGTCCTTCGTACGCGGCCACCGAGGAGGTGTGAACGATCACTCCGCGCTCGCCGTCCTGGTTCGGGACGTTCTTTTGCATGAGGGCCGCGGCTGACTTATCGCACAGGAAGGTGCCGATCAGATTAATCTGGATGACCTTGGCGTAGAGCTCCCCGGGCATCGGGCCATTTTTCCCCAGCGTGCGGGCCGAGCCGGTGATGCCCGCGCAGTTGACCAGAAGATTCACGCCGCCCATGGCCGCGGCCGCGGCCGTCATGGCCTCCACCACGTTCGCCTCGCTCGTCACATCACAGCGATGGTAGTGCGCGGCGGCACCCAGTTCTTTCGCCGCCTGGGCGCCGCGCTCGTCCTGCACGTCGAGCAGCGCGACCCGGCCGCCTTGGGCGCTCACCCGTTGTGCCACAGCGAAGCCCAGACCCGAGGCTCCACCGGTAATGACGGCGCGCGCATCCGAAATATTCATGGCCACTCTCCCTCGGCGGACGGCGGTTACAGAGCGTTAAGGAAGCTCGATGGCCACGGCCGTGGCCTCACCGCCGCCGATGCACAGCGCCGCGACACCGCGGCGGCCCCCGCGCTTACGCAGCGCGTGGATCAGCGTGGTGATGATGCGTGCGCCGGTGGCGCCGATCGGATGCCCGAGCGCGCAGGCACCGCCGTTGACGTTCACTCGTTGATGATCAAGCTTAAGATCGTGCATGGCCGCCATCGCGACGACCGCAAAAGCCTCGTTGACCTCGAACAGATCGACATCGCTGACGCTCCACCCAGCCAGCTTGAGCACTTTCTCGATCGCTGCGACCGGAGCGATCGTGAACCACTCGGGGGCCAGCGCGCTGCTGCCCCAGGCGACCAGCCGCGCGATGGGATCCAGATTCGCTCCCTGGGCGGCGGCCGCCTGGGCGAGCACCAGGGCGGCCGCACCGTCGGAAATCGAGGAGGAGGAGGCGGCCGTGACCGTGCCGTTCGCGCCGAACGCGGGCTTAAGTTGCTCGATCTTGGACAGGTCGCAGGTGCCGGGAGTCTCATCGCGTGCCACGACGGTGACGCCTTTGCGACCCTTGACCGACACGGGCGCGACCTCCTCGTCAAACTCCCCGGACTGGAGCGCGCGCGTGGCGCGTCGCACCGACTCGGCGGCATAGGCATCCTGTGCGGAGCGGGTCATCGCATATTTCTCCGCGGTGGCGTCGGCGAAGCAGCCCATCAGCTTGCCGTCCCATGGGCTTTGCAAACCGTCGTAGAACATGTGATCGAGCAGTTCGCCGTGGCCCAAACGGTAGCCCGAGCGCGCCTTGGGCAGCAGATAGGGCGCATTGCTCATCGACTCGAGACCCCCGGCCACCACGAAGCGGGCGCCGCCCGCGGCGATCTGGTCGGCAGCGATCATGACGGCCTTCATCGCCGATCCGCACATCTTGTTCACGGTCGTCGCGGGCACATGCGTTGGGACACCCGCGCCGAGCGCCGCCTGGCGCGCCGGTGCCTGGCCGAGGCCCGCGGGCAACACGCAGCCCATGATCGCTTCGTCCAGATCTGAGGGCTGGAGGCCGGCGGCTTCGATGGTGGCGCGGATCGCCACCGATCCCAACTGCGGGGCGCTCACCGGTGCGAGCGCACCCAGGAACGCACCGACCGGGGTACGCTTGGCGCTGAGGATCACGACGTCATCGGGCATGGATCGATTCCTTTATTTAAGAATGGTCGCTCTCGAGTCAGTCGCCGCGCGGACGCAAGCCACTTTCGAACAATGCCACGAACGCGTTGGCAATCTGGGGCGCGGACTGGGCTTGATTATCGCGGTACCAGTGCGCGATCCAGTTGAGCGCGCCGGCCAGTGCGAAGGCGGTCATCTTCGGATCGCAGGGGCCGATCGAGCCGTCGTTGATGCCCTCACGCAGGAGCCGCCGTATGCCCTGGTCGATTTCGGATTTCAGCGATTTGACGTGCGCACGCATCTGCGCGCTTAAGTCCTGATCCTCGGCGCGCACCATGCACCAGCCGAATTCGGAGGCGATGGCCTGGGCGTAACGCAGCAGCACGGTGCGCAGCCGCGTGCGCGCCGGCTCATCACTGGCCCGAGCGTCGTCAAACGCGGCGCGTATCGGGGCCAATCCGGCGCAGAAGCAGGCGAACAACAGCTGCTCCTTGTTCTCGACATAGTAATAGATCGTCGGCTTGGTCACTTCCAGCGCCGCGGCGATGTCATCGAGCGAAGTGTTGTGGTAGCCGCGTTCGTTGAAGGCTCGCGCCGCGGCGTGTATAACCGCCTCGCGCTTGAGGCCACGATCGCTCCGCGCCTTACGGCGGCTCCGCCACGGGGACGGTGCATTCGGAACGGTGTGGTTGACGGTCATGGCAACTGAGATCATACTCTCCAGTAACATTTGTTGGAAGCGCGTATGAGTGTCAGACCCTCAGCTCCCGCGGCCGTAGGGCGCGACCAGCCGGCTGTGGCCGCGGCGGCCCCGCCGTTACGTTTCGTCAGTGCTGCATCATTGTTTGACGGGCACGACGCCGCGATCAACATGATCCGGCGTCTCTTGCAGGCGCACGGTGCCGAGGTCGTGCACCTGGGGCACAACCGCAGCGTGGCCGATATCGTGCGCGCGGCGATCCAGGAGGACGCGGACGGCATCGCCGTGAGCTCCTACCAGGGCGGTCACAACGAATACTTCGCCTACATGGTCGACATGCTGCGCGAGCTGAACGCGAGTCACATCCGCGTGATCGTCGGGGGCGGGGGCACGATATCGCCAGCGGAAATCGCGGCGCTTGAGGCTCACGGAGTGGAGAAGATCTACACCCCGGAGGACGGTCGCCGGCTTGGGCTTAACGGGATGATCGATGACGTATTCGCGCGTGTGCGTGCGGCGCAGCGTCCGACCTACGCCTTCGGTCCTCTTAATGCCCGCGATCATGCGCACATTGCCCGCAGCATTACCGCGCTGGAAGGCGGGCATGGCGATGAACGCGCCGCAGAGCAGATGCGCCAGGCTCTGGCGAAGACCAAGCGATGCGCTCCGGTCATTGGCATCACCGGCACGGGCGGTGCCGGCAAGAGTTCGCTGACCGATGAGTTGCTGCAACGGTTCGTGCGCGCCTTCCCGGATCGGCAGATCGCGGTGGTCGCCATGGATCCGACGCGGCGCCGCTCAGGAGGCGCGCTGCTGGGCGATCGTATCCGCATGAACTCGCTGAGCGCAACGACGGTGTTCATGCGCTCGCTGGCCACCCGCCGCGAGCACCTTGCCACCTCGGCGGTGCTCAAGGATGTCATCAACCTGTGCAGTCACGCCGGTTTTGACCTGGTGCTGGTCGAGACCGCGGGCATCGGCCAGAGCGATACCGAGATCACGGATCTGGTGGATCTGCCGCTTTATGTGATGACCAGCGAGTATGGGGCGGCGAGCCAGCTGGAGAAGATCGACATGCTCGATTTCGCCGAGCTGATCGTGCTGAACAAGTCCGAGAAGCGCGGCGCGCAGGATGCGCTGCGCGATGTGCGCAAGCAATGGCGCCGCAATCACCCGGACCGCTCGCGGCTGCCCGATGCCGAGGTGCCGGTCTATCCGACGATCGCCAGCCGTTTCAACGATCCAGGAGTCAATAGCCTGTTCGGTGCGGTGCTGGCAAGCCTCGAGAGCAAGGGTATTGGTAAGCTTCGCTGGACCGTCAACGCCGACGGGGAAGTGGCGCTGGGTGCCACCGAGTCCCGCTCGCGCGATCCACTGATTCCCAGTGCGCGCGGTCGCTACCTGGCGGAGATCGCACACGGCGGTCGGCGCGCGCGCGAGTGCCTCGAGCGCGCCGTCGAGGCGGCGCGCTTGGCCTATTCGGTGTACGAATCCCTGCGCAGCCTGCACGACGCTCCGCTCCCCGCACCGCTGGAGCGCTTTCCAGAGAGCTCCGTCGCTGAGGGCTCCGGCGATGCCACGCGCCTCGCGTTGCGCCAGGCCTACAATCAGGCGCTCGAGGCCATTGGAGTCGAGGGCGTAGGCCTGCTCAAATCGTGGCCGGCGCGCCGCGCGGCTGCCCAGGCCGACACCTACCAGTTCCAGGTTCGTGGCCAGTCTTTGGCCGGCGAGAACTTCACCGAGACCATGAGCCGCAACCGTGTACCCAAGCTCGCGGTGCCGGGCGTCCAGGACTGGGGCGAAATTTTGCATTTTCTGGGCACCGAGAATTTGCCAGGCGCCTTTCCCTATACCTGCGGTGTGTATCCGTACCGCCGCGAGGCGGAGGATCCAATCCGCATGTTCGCCGGCGAAGGCCCGCCCGAACGCACCAATCGGCGCTTTCACCTGCTGGCGCGCGGGCATGCGGCCACGCGCCTGTCCACCGCGTTCGACTCGACCACGCTCTATGGCGAAGATCCCGACACGCGCCCGGACATTTACGGGCGCACCGGCAATTCCGGGGTCTCGGTGGCGACGCTCGATGACATGAAAAAGCTCTACTCGGGCTTCGATCTGTGCCAGCCCACGACCTCCGTGTCGATGACCATCAACGGACCGGCGCCGATGATCCTGGCCATGTTCATGAACACGGCGATCGATCAGCGCGTGGAGCGCTTCCTGCGTGCCGCCGGGCGCTGGGACGCCACGCAACGACGGATCGATGAGCTGCACGCGGCTTTGCGCGCGCGCGGCCTGCCGCTGCCCAATTACCGGGGTGAGCTTCCCCCCGGGCACGATGGCAGCGGACTCGCGTTGCTGGGAATATCCGGCGAGCAGCTGGTGGCCCCTGGCGTGCTGAGCGCGGAGGAATACGCGCGCATTCGCGCCGAGGCTCTCTCGCAGGTGCGCGGCACCGTGCAGGCGGACATCCTCAAGGAAGACCAGGCGCAGAATACCTGCATATTCTCGACCGAATTCGCGATGCGCATGATGGGCGACGTGCAGCAGTATTTTATCGATCACAAGGTGCGCAATTTCTATTCGGTTTCGATTTCCGGCTATCACATCGCCGAAGCGGGCGCGAACCCGATCAGCCAGCTTGCCTTCACACTCGCCAACGGCTTTACGATCGTGGAGTACTATCTGGCCCGCGGTATGAACATCGATGAGTTCGCACCGAACCTGTCGTTCTTCTTCTCCAATGGCATGGACGCTGAATACGCCGTGATCGGCCGGGTGGCGCGGCGGATCTGGGCGCGGGCGATGCGCGAGCTGTACAACGGCGATGCGCGCAGCCAGATGCTCAAGTACCACATCCAGACCTCCGGGCGTTCGCTGCACGCGCAGGAGATCCAGTTCAACGACATCCGCACCACGCTCCAGGCGCTGTACGCGCTATTCGACAACTGCAACTCGCTCCACACCAACGCTTACGATGAGGCGCTGACCACGCCGACCGAGGAGAGCGTGCGCCGCGCGGTGGCGATCCAGCTGATCATCAACCGGGAGCTGGGCCTGAACACGAACCAAAATCCCTGGTCGGGCTCGTTCCTGATGGAATACCTCACCGACATGGTCGAGGAGGCCGTCTACAAGGAGTTCGAGGCGATTTCCGAACGCGGCGGCGTGCTCGGCGCCATGGAGACCATGTATCAGCGCGGCAAGATCCAGGAAGAAAGCCTCTACTACGAGACCCGCAAGCACGACGGCACCTTGCCGCTGATCGGCGTCAATACTTTCCTGGCTGAGCGGGACGCGGCGGCCGCGCACGCCGCGGTGGCGCTGATTCGCTCCACCGAGAGCGAAAAGCAGGACCAGGTCAATGGGGTGCGCGAATTCCAGCAACGCAATGCGCAGCAAAGCGGGGCGGCCCTTGAGCAACTCCAGCAGGCGGCAGCGCGCGACGGAAACGTCTTTGGCGAACTGCTGCACGCGGTCAGGGTGTGCTCGCTCGGCCAGATCTCGCACGCGCTCTACGAGGTAGGCGGCCAGTATCGACGCGGCGTGTAATGTATCCGCAGCGCATCGTGTGCCTGACGGAAGAGCCGACCGAGGTGCTGTACGCCCTCGGTGAGCAGCAGCGCATCGTCGGCATATCAGGCTTTACGGTGCGACCTCCCGAGGCGCGGCGCGAAAAGCCGCGGGTTTCGGCTTTTACGAGCGCCAAGACCGCCAAGATTCTGGCGTTGCGGCCTGACCTGGCCATCGGCTTCTCGGACCTGCAAGCCGACATCGCCCGCGATCTGATCGCCCACGGCGTCGAGGTGTGGATCAGCAATCACCGTTCGGTGGAGGGAATCCTGGGCTACGTGCGGCGCCTGGGGGCGCTGGTCGGAGCCTCCGACAAGGCCAAGCGCTATGCGCTGACCCTGGAGCAGCGCCTGTCACAGGTCAGGGTACTCGCGGCCGCACTCCCGCGGCGTCCCCGGGTCTACTTTGAAGAATGGGACCAGCCCATGATCAGCGGCATCGCCTGGGTCTCGGAACTGATCGGCGTGGCCGGCGGCGAGGATATCTTTCCAGAGCGTGCCGCGTGCGGCCTGGCCAAGGACCGGATCATCGCCGATGGAGCAGAGGTCATCGCCCGCCGGCCCGATATTATTCTGGGCTCCTGGTGCGGCAAGCGCTTTCGGCCCGCGGCCGTGGCGGCCCGGCCCGCTTGGCAAGATATTCCGGCGGTCCAAAACGGTGAGCTGCATGAAATCAAATCGCCCCTCATCCTGCAGCCCGGTCCGGCGGCATTGACCGACGGCGTTGAGGCCATGCAGCAGATTTTCAGACGCTGGGCGGAACGGGTGCATTGAATGAATGCGTCTGCGCCGCAAGCCGTCGCCTCGCCGTGCCGGAATATTTGCCAACTGGATGGGGCGGGGATCTGCGTGGGCTGCGGACGGAGCCTCGGGGAGATCGAGGAATGGTCGCGGGCGGGGGACGAGCGGCGCTCGCAGATCTGCGCGGCGGCGCGCGCACGACTCGCGGCGGATCTAGAAACCGCGGAACGTTGCAAACTCCTCGACCGAGCTCCTGGATGAGCGCAGCCTATTGACCGGGGCGCTGGTATCGGCGTGTCCCAGCGCCATGCCGCAATAGACCAGGTCGGTTTCCGGCAGCGCAAAGTGACGGTGGAGTGATTCGCGCAGCAAAGCCCAGAATTCCTGCATGCAGGTGGCCAGCCCTCTTTCCACGGCCACCAGGGCGAGTGACTGCATGAACATGCCCAGGTGCGCCCACTGGGCCCGACCCAGGCGCCGGTCGATGACAAAGAACAGGCCCACCGGCGCGCCGAAGAACTCAAAATTGCGCGCCACGTGCGCCAGGCGCCCGGCGCGATCCTCGCGCGAAACGCCCATCATCGAATACATGTCTTCGCCGACTTGGTAGCGCCGCGATCGATACGGTTCCCAAAGATGCGGCGGATAGACCGGATCATTTCCTTCCTCTGAGGCCTTGCCGCCGGCAATCTGGGCCCCGCGGGCCAGTGCCGTGACTGAGCCGAGTTCCGCACCCGCCAGTGCAATCACTTTCCAGGGCTGCAGGTTCCCTCCGGACGGCGACCAGCGCGCGACATCGAGCAGCTCCCGGAGCTCTGCTGCGGAAACCTCGGTGGGCAGGAACTTGCGGACCGATATGCGCTTTCTGAGTGCATCACTGACGCTGAGCATGACCGAGGTACCTCATTATTCACACGCCCGGGCGGGTCGGGCGGCGGATTATGCAATGAATTCGGCCGCCGGCGCGGCGCAACCGGCGGCCCCATCCGTCAGGCGATATTGGCCACCTTGTTGCCCGTTGCGATATTCTTCGCGGCCGGCCGAGCCACCCGGTCCGGCCAATCCACACGTTGCTCAGGGAACTGAACTTGAAAAGTAATATAGAAATCGCTCAACAGGCGAAAATGCGTCCGATTCTCGAGCTGGCTAAGGAGCGCTTGGGCATCGGCGAAGAGCATCTGGAGCCCTACGGTCGCTACAAGGCCAAGCTCTCGCTAAATTACTTGAGCTCCCTGAAGGATCGCCCCGACGGCAAGTTGGTGCTGGTCACCGCGATTTCGCCCACGCCCGCGGGGGAGGGCAAGACCACCACCACCGTGGGACTGGGCGATGCACTCAACCGCATCGGCAAGAAGACCATGGTGTGCTTGCGCGAACCCGCGCTCGGACCAGTGTTCGGTATGAAGGGCGGCGCCGCCGGTGGCGGATTCTCCCAGGTCGTGCCGATGGAGGACATCAATCTGCATTTTACCGGCGATTTCGGTGCCATCCAACTGGCCAACAACCTGCTGGCCGCGCTGATCGATAACCACGTCTACCACGGCAACGCACTGGGTTTCGACGTGCGGCGCATCACCTGGCGTCGCGTGGTGGACGTCAATGATCGCGCCCTGCGCGATATCACCGTGGGCCTGGGCGGCACCGCCAACGGCTTCCCGCGCCAGGACGGCTTCGACATCGTGGTCGCCTCGGAAGTCATGGCGATCTTCTGTTTGGCCACCGGTTTGGTCGATCTCAAGGAGCGGCTCGGGAATATCGTGGTCGGCTACAGCCGTGACCAGAAGCCGATTCGCGCCCGCGACCTCAAGGCACACGGGGCCATGACGGTGTTGTTGAAGGACGCGCTCGCGCCCAATCTGGTGCAGA
Source organism: Steroidobacterales bacterium (assembly GCA_038234675.1). Classification (GTDB taxonomy): domain Bacteria; phylum Pseudomonadota; class Gammaproteobacteria; order Steroidobacterales; family Steroidobacteraceae; genus FEN-1191. The sequence goes on along the minus strand of JBBQTF010000004.1, from coordinate 54,115 downwards.
CGCTCGAGAATAACCCGGCACTGATCCATGGCGGCCCGTTCGCCAATATCGCCCACGGCTGCAATTCCGTGATCGCCACCAGCGCGGCGCTCAAACTCGCCGATTACGTGGTCACGGAGGCCGGCTTCGGTGCGGATCTGGGCGCGGAGAAGTTTATCGACATCAAATGCCGCAAGGCCGGCCTCAAGCCCGCCGCTGCGGTCATCGTCGCCACCGTGCGCGCCCTTAAGTACCACGGCGGCGTAGACGTGGTCGATTTACCGCGCGAGAACGTCGAGGCGATCAAGAAGGGCATCGCCAACATCGAGCGGCACATCGACAACATTCGCGATCGCTTTGGCCTGCCGTGCATCGTTTCGATCAACCATCGGGCCGAAGACACCGAAGCCGAGGTCCAGCAGCTGATCGAGCGCGCCAGCCATCACGGCGTGAAGGTTATCAACGCGCGCCATTACGCCGAGGGTGGCGCCGGTGCGATTGAAGTCGCCAAGGAGGTCGTGCACCAGTGCGAGCAGCCCAACTACTTCAAGTTTCTGTACGAGGATTCGCTGCCACTGTGGGAGAAGATGAAAGCCATTGCCGTGAAGATCTACGGCGCGGCCGACATCACCGCCGATGCCAAGGTACGCGCCAGCATTCGCTCGCTCCAGGACGCGGGCTATGGGCACTATCCGGTGTGCGTCGCCAAGACCCAATACTCATTCTCGACCGACCCAAAGCTGCGTGGCGCTCCCAGCGGCCACGTGGTCAATGTTCGCGAGGTGCGCCTGGCGGCGGGAGCGGAATTTATCGTGATGATCTGCGGTGACATCATGACGATGCCTGGATTGCCGGCGGTTCCGGCCTCCAGCAGCATCGATCTGGATGACGAGGGCAACATCGTGGGCATGTTCTAGAGCACCGGGTCGCGGCGTAGGGCGCGGCGCCGCTTTAGGAACAGGCGACAAAAAGATCATCGATCCGACGCTGCCCCGGATGATGCTTGGCGCGGATTAGGCTCCGGATCGCGTCAGGTTCGATTGACCGCCGCGGCTTTCCTCCTGGGCCTGAAGCCGTGCGCTGATCAGCGCCGCGACAGCATCCGCCGATAGACCGTTGGCCTGCAGCGATTCGCTGCCGGGTCGGCGAGGGCCGTATTGCAAGGCGGATGTGGTTGTAAACAGCGCCAGTACCTGGGCGCCCGATGCATCGGCCAGGTGCATGACCCCACCGTCTGCAATCACCACCAGGGATGTCGCTGCGAGCTTGGCCCCCAGAAGGCGCAGCTGAGGCGTAAAGGTCCCCGGCACGATGCCATCGAGCCGCGTGCGCGCGTCCTCGGGCATAAACTCCACCAGGCGAAGGGCCGGCGTGCGCGCACGCAGGCAGCTCACGAGCTGACGCCACCACTCGGCCGGCAGACACTTCGCTCCGGTCGCGTGCGCAAAAAGGCCAAGTGTCGGTCGCTGGGCGTCCGATCCAGCCAGCACGGCCTGAAGCTCGAGCGCCCCTTCGCGGCGCTCAGCCTCGCTAAGACGTAGGTCCATTTGCACTCGCTCCGCCGCAAGCGCAGGGCCCGGCGTTGGAAGAAAACCCGCCCGCAGCAGATACACCGGGATTTGCGCATGATGGGCGGGCGCCGCTGAGGGATCGACGGCGTGAGTGAGGATTTTGTCTTTCCGGGGATCGCCCCAAGCGTAGCCCAGGCGGCTGCGGGCGCGCACGAATCTCAGAAGAAAGCGGCCGGCGCGGGAGCGGACCGTGGGGTCAATGGCCAGGTCGTACGACTGGCCGCGCAGATGCAGCAGCATACCCAGCACTTTTCCGGGATGCCGGTAAGACTTGCCGGGAAAGGCATGCAGTGCCGTGACTTGCGGGTAGCGTTCAAACACGGCGCGTGCCACGCCGCCTGCCGTGACCAACTCGATCTGGGCCTCAGGAAATTGCGTTTCCAGCGCCTGCATCAGCGGCGTCAGCAGCAGGGTATTGCCGATTCTGTGATTAGGACGCAGCACGACGATGCGGCGCACGGCTTCGGGATTTGTAGACGTTTCCGGATTGCGCATGCTCTGAACCGATACACTCCACAGAGGCCCGGCAGTATGTGGTTGGCAGGCGCGCTAAGCAATCCAATGGTGGCTCTCGCGCGGAATATTCCGCACCTAGGATGTCGCGTTCGCTGATGAGATTTGAGGATCCGAGACGGGTGCCGGTGCTCGCTCCGCTAATGGCGGGGGTGCTTGGGACAGACCGAAGCACTCAAGCCACGGCATCTGCTGCAAGGTACACTTCGGAGGCCCTTCACCTGCTATCGGAGAGACGCGATGATTAAGAAAAAGGCCCAGTTTGCTGCAAGCGTCGGCTTGCTCGCCTCGATCGTCCTGTGTTTGAGCGAGAGTCACGCGACCGCGCAAGGCAAGGAAAAAGAAGCCAACAGCTACTCCTATGCGACAAAAGGCATCATGGAGTTTCAGTCTGCGCAGGGAGCTGGGAAAACTGAATATTGGAAACTGCTGCTGGATGAGTCAAATCTTGGTGGCAAAGAATTGGAAATGGTCGAACTTACGCTTCCCGCTGGCGAAGTGGTCGGTAGTCACCACCACGCAGCAGTAGAAATCTTTTATGTTTTATCCGGAACACTCGGACATGAAGTAAATGGGCACATGCACATGCTGACACCGGGCATGGTCGGGGTGGTCAGACCCGAGGATTCCGTTCGCCACATCGTTCCAAAGGAGGCCGACGTCAAGCTATTGGTAATCTGGGCTCCAGCCGGGGAGGCAAAGAAATACTTCGCGCACGCAAAGACCACGCCAATTAAGCAGAAGTAGCAGGGAAACCTAGCTCACTCTGCGAGGACTATGGACAGTGCTGCCAAGGACCACTCGGGCGCGCTACCGTGCGCAGCGCGATACTTCGACCGTGGCTTGCGGCTATGATTTAATCGACGGTAGTACAAACAGTAAGGGGTGCGTCGTGGAAGAGGTCATTGTGAATCTGTTGAGCCAATTTGAACGCGGAGCGATCACGCGTCGCCAGCTGGTCCAGGGCCTCACCTTCGGCGTGGCAGCACTGGCTATGGGCAAAGGGGCGCGGGCCGCCGCCACCACGGCCCCCAGTGCAGGGCCGGCCGGCTTCAAGGCCATCGCTGTTAATCATATTTCCCTGGAAGTCGAGGATTATCGGCGCGCCCGGGATTTTTATTCGGACCTGCTGGGCATGGCGGTCAGCGCCGATGACGGCAAGCAATGCTACCTGACCTTTGGTGACACCGTACTGATCGCTCGCAATCACTACCAGGCGAGTGAAAAGAACGGCAAGCCGCTGGTCGATCACATTGCCTACTCGATCGACAACTGGAATCACGATGGGGTGGAGCAGGAACTCAAACGGCGTGGCCTGAACCCGCAGCCGGACTTCGATAGCTTTCACTTTGTCGATCCTGATGGCTATGATGTTCAGATAGCCGGCAAGGACTTCATGAAGACGCCATGATGAAGCAGCAATCAGCGAAATTTACCTGGGCCGTCGTGATCCTGGCCCTGCAAGCGGCCGCGACTGCGTCCGCCGACAACAGCAACACAATCGACTATCGGCAACACATCATGAACACCTTGAACGAGCAGGCCGGCGCGCTGGGGGAAATCCTGGCCGGTGCGGTGCCCGATGACAACGTGCTGGCGCACCTGGACGCGCTGGCCCTGACCGCGTCTACGGCGCTGAAAGCGTTTGAACCCAAGGTGCCGGGCGGCCAGTCAAAGCCTGAGGTGTGGAGCAATTGGGCGGATTTCTCGCGACGCATGAATGAATTTGCGCAAGGCACCGCCTCGATGGCGAAAGTTGCCCACGAGCAGGGAAAAGAGGCTGGCCTTGCCCAGGTGATGGACGCGCTCAGCTGCAAGAAATGTCACGACACCTACCGCCAGGAAAAGCGGACGCCCTAAATATCGGAGCACGGCGCGAGCTGGTGCGGATTTTACTGGGCCTGTGCGCGGTAAGCGCGCTGCTTGCCTCTAGGGCAAGCGTCGCCGGAGCCCTCGGCGGCGCGGCCTCAGAAATGGCGGCGACGCCGGAGCAGGGCCGGTATCTTGCCGCGGCCGGCAATTGCGTGAGTTGTCACACGCGTCCGGGCGGTGCGCCATTTGCCGGGGGCCTGCCATTCACGACGCCGCTGGGCACGATCTACTCGACCAACATCACCCCCGATACCCAGACAGGGATTGGCTCGTGGAGCGCTGCGGATCTGCGTCTCGCCATGCAACGGGGTGTCGCCCGCGATGGTTCGCACCTGTTCCCGGCTTTTCCCTATACCGCTTTCACGAAGATCAGCGACGCCGACATCTTCGCCATCTACGCTTACCTTCGCACGGTACCTGCGGTGCGCTACCAGCCTCCCGACAACGGCCTTGCCTTTGCGACGCGTTGGCCGATGACATTGTGGAACGCACTGTTCTTCAAGCCAGGCCGCTTCGGCATCAACCTGTCGAAATCGGCGGAATGGAATCGCGGAGCCTACCTGGTGGCCGGACTCGGTCACTGCGGAAGCTGCCACACACCGCGCAACCTGCTGCTCGCCGAGCAGGCGGACAGCGCCTATTACGGCGGAGTGCTGCAGTCCGCGGTGGCCCAGCACCGGGAACGCCGCTGGTCGGCCGTTGATCTGACCAGCAGCACCCGCGGCCTCGGTCCCTGGTCGGTCGCGGAGCTGGCGCAATATTTGCAAACCGGCGTCAGCGCGCGCGCCGGGAGCTTCGGTCCCATGAACGATGTGATCGTTAATAGTCTAAAACTGCTGGCGCCCGAGGATGTGCACGCAATGGCGGCGTACCTTAAGAGTCTGCCCGCGCGAACCTACACGGACGAAGCCATCCCAAGTCGCCAGGTGAGTGAGGGTGCGCCCATCTATAAGGCTCGCTGCGAGAAATGCCACGGGCGCTCCGGGCGCGGCGGGCTGTTTTCCGGACCGCCGCTGGCAGGCAGCGCGGTGGTCCAGGCCGAGGATCCCGCCTCGCTCATCAATGTCATTCTCTATGGACCGGTGGTGCCCAAAGAGATTTCCTACGGCGAGTGGGAGACCATGCCGGCCTATGCGCGCATCCTCAACGATGCGCAGATTCAGGCCGTCGGTAATTACCTGCGTGGCAGCTGGGGGAACCGCGCCGGGGCCCTGAGCAGCAAGTCGGTGGCCGCGCAGCGCTAAGGCGCTATTTGAGTGGCTTACGGTTGGTGTCGTGGCAGCTCTTGCACTTCAGCGTGGATCTGAGCTTGTCGCCCATCACGGCCACGCTCTGATGGGGCGCAGCGGCCGCCAGTTCACCCGAGCTGGTGACCAGCTCGTCAAGGCGCTTGGAAAAATCCGACCAGTTGCTCCACACCTCTGGCTTGGAATTACCGCCGGCCACCTTGGGCTCAAAGGCCTTTTTCGCCTGGGTGGCGGTGACCGCCAGCACCTTTAAGTGGGTGGCAAAATTATCCGGTGGCGCCTTGTTTTCAAGAATCATGCCGATGGCGCCCATCTGTTCGCCCAGCGTCTTCATCACGTGAGTCCGGTAGTCGATCACGTCCTGATCGTCGGCGCGGCTGGGAAGAGTGGCAAACACCAGTGCGCCCAGGGCAAACAGCGCGACGAGTCGGCTCATATCAACTCCTTTGGCTCCATGAATCGCACCGACCGGTCGCATCGACCGGCCCGCTCATCATGACACAGCTCCCGCAGCCGGGCCGAGCAGCGTCGCCGGTAAAGAACCCGCAGCCGCTGCAGCTCTGATTGGCGACCGTCGAGACGCTCGCATAATGGAGTGAGGCGCGGAGCGATTCGGATTGTGGATCGACGCAGGATTCCGCCGCGGCCGCGGCCGTCAGAAGACGCGGCATGCTCGCTACGCCCAAGGTGAGCTGCAGCGCGCGCCGTAGCAGCAGTCGGCGAGAAGGCTCGTGCATGGATTTCAGTCTCCGGTTAATTGCTGCCCGCCACGGCCGGGCCGCGCTCGGGGAGGGCGGCTGAGGGCTGCTGCGGTGGACGTGGATCGGGCGGTCCCCGATAAGGCTCCGAACTTCGGCGGGCGGTCAGTACCGAACTGGAGGGGCGAGAGGATGGGACGATCACCACCTGTGTGAACTCGGCGCGCAACGCTGAGGAAATCGCCGTATTCGCTGCGGTCTTGGGATCCGGATACGCGTCGGCCAGCCGGCGCATCGCCCGATACAGCGAGGGGGCCGAAGTCTGGCCGTAGTTCTGGTGGTGTGTCGACCAGGATTTCATCATCTGCAGGTACCACGTTTCCACGTCCGTGTAGCCTGCGATTAATCCCTCGGCTGTGGTTGGAGTCAGTTTCAGGCGCAGCCGTGCGGCGCGCATGTATTCATCGGTCGCAAGGTAGAAGGGTGCCCAAGGGTAGAGGATATCCACAGGCTCGCTCGTCAGTACCCCATCGACGATCGCGCCGTGGAAATGCTGAATGTAACGGGCGCCCCAACGCCAATCGATGCGCTGCGAGCCACCCGGCACGACCTTTTTGCCCGTCGCGTCAAACAGCAGCCGATCGCGGCCGCGATACATGGTGACCTGCACGTGGGGCGAATTGACCAGGCTCTCGACGCCGGTGAGCTCGATGAGGATGCGGTTGTATTGATCCTTGCCGACCATCTCGTCGTCAAAAAACTGGATGGCGCCGTCCGGGCCGCGGTAATTCTTGATGCAGCCGAGGGCACGATAGAGCTGGTTATCGACTCCGGGCTCTCCGCTCGGGCTGGTAAAGTCATTGGCGCCAACCTTGCCGTCGAGATTGAGGCCCAGGGCGGTTGGACCGCGCGCCTCCTGGAATTTAAATCCGTCGTCGGCTAGCGTCGGGTACCAGCTCTCCACTTCCCATTGCAGCTGCGTGCCGAGCAATGTCCGCTTGGGGCCGGATTCTGGATAGAGCTTCTTGAACTGCTCGCGGTTGCCTTCGTTGAAGCCTTCCGGGCATTCCACCTTGCCGTTTTCGGTCTGATAGATCGCCCAGTGCAGATTGGTCAGCGCATAGGCGATGGTGCCGCCGGCGGGCGCGCTCGGGTCGGCCGCCGCGGCTGCCCCGCAGCTCGAGAGCGTCACGGCCCACATCAGGAAGTTTCGTGTCAGCGCGTTCATCCGCCTCGTCCAAAATAATCATCGCGCAGCCAGAAGGCATTGTAACCCTCTCGCTCCCCGCGGAACTCGCCGTGGCCGTCGCCGTTGACATCGCCCGGCTGTTGATCACCTGCGTAGACGTACACCGGACGGTCCCGGAAGGCCCACACGTGCAGCGTACCGGCTTGCGGCGTTGCGGAAGAGCGCCCCGTCTTGGGGTCGATGTCCATCACGCTCCAGGAACGGCTATTGTTCTTTGCGTCGCTCGATGCCACGACGTACGGAAAGGTGCGCAGGCACCGCGCCCAGTCGCCGCCCCCGCACATGGTGAGACGATACACCTGGGTGTCACTGGGGTGATCGCAACCGAGCTGATCCACGGCATCGTCGCCGCAGGTGTAGGAATAAATCGTCATGCCGTGCGAGTCGGCGATCACCTGGCCAGCGCTCGTGTCCTGTACGGTAAATTCGGACGGCGGCGCGGGCGCGAGCTGCGTGTAGACGTTGTGCCATCCGGGCACGTCGCTTCCCTCCCGGCTCCGGGCCCACGAATCCAGGGCATACCGATACAGGGCCTTGCCGCGAAACACCCATTGTCGTATGCCCGGGGCGCGCTCGATGATGGTCCAGTCCCCGTGCGGTCGCACGGACTGCGGCGCCACCATGGGCAGCCAGGTGCTGGCGCACGTGGCGTCGCACTTTGATTGGCCCGGCGGGTCCGCGTCCGAGGCGTAAACCGAAAAGCCATGCTCGGTCTGCAGCAATCGACCCACCACCGTGTTCGAGACCAGAAATCCGGGTGGCACATCGGGAGGTGGCCCGATCGGACGGCGCACGGCCGGCATGTCGCCATCCTGCTCGTAATTTTCCCCACCCAGCACATCGCCGGGCTGCCGATCGAGGGCGGAAGTGTAGACCGGCAAGCCATCATAGGCCCACTGCCGGGTCCGGTCATCGCGCGTGATGATCGTCCACTTGCCGACCGGCTTCGCTCCGGCCGCGGCGGGAACGGGCGCCCACTTCTGTATACAGCTGGGGCGAGTCTCAAGCTCTGGGAGTTCGAGGCTCCCGGGGTAAGGACTCATGTAGCCGGCGCTCTCGGTGGTCTTGGTCGCGGTGCAATGGGACTGGCCCTTGGAATCCCCGGTATTGCCGACGCGCATGACCTTGAAGGGCCACGTATAGAGAGTATGGCCGCGGGCGTCCGCGAAAACCGCGCCGTCCAGTTCGGTCGCCTCGACTCGAAAATGCGGCGGCATCGGCGCGTGTACGTAGGATTCCGTAGCTGGCGACGCCGCAGCGCCCGTGGCCACGGTGGCCGCCAGAGCGAGCGCCGCGGTCGCCAGCCGCATCGCCGAGGCTGCGGGTCGAGGCCCTTGGATCAAGTGAGGATCTCTCCGATTTCCTTGGAGGTGGCGTTGCTCTTGGTGCCCCAGGAGGGCGCATCGAGGCCGAAGGCCTTCAGCGCCGTGTAACCCACGCGGGCCCCCGGGGTTCCGGCCCCGTCAATATGCAGCCCGGTCTTGATGCGGCCGCCGGCGCGGCCCGCCGTGAACAGCGGGATGCCATCGAGAGAATGAATTCGAGCCCACGCGGTATCGCTCGATGCATAGATCAGCATGTTATCGAGCAGCGTGCCATCGCCCTCCTTGACCTTAGTGAACGCTTCGACAAAGTAGGCCCACGATTCCATCGAGCGGCGCAAAAACCATGAGGCCGTCGGCTGGTACCCGATGCTCTGATCGATCGGCTCCTCGTGTGTGCAGGTATGGTGGGGCTTTTCGTAGCCCGCCTTGGTGGTGGAGGCGAATGCGGCCGAATAGGCCATGTTGCACACGCGGGTCTGGTCGCAGGCGACCGCCATCACCATAAGATCGGTGAGCATCTTGTGCCGCTGGGCCACCGCCGCCGCCTCGACGCTCGCCTTGGGTTCCTCTTTAGGCTCCGCGACCGGATGGCAGGCGGCGATGGGCTCAGGCTTGGTGAGCTGCAGGTCCATCTGTCGCTCGAGGTCGCGCAGGTCCGAGTAGTACTGCTCGAGCCGGGTGCGATCCTCGGTGCCCACCATTTGCGAGAGCTTTTTGGTTTGGTCGAGCACCCCCGATAGCACGCTCTTGCGGGCCATGACGCGCGGATTGGGCGTAAAGGTGCTGGCGTTCGGGTCCTGATAATTCGGACCGAACAACTTCTTGTAGAAATCAAGCGGTGAGGCCTCCGAGGCGTTGATCGAATTCGCATTCTCGTAGCTGAAGCTGGTGCGCACGTCGCCGTTCGCGGTCGCGCTGACCGTCTGAAAGCGCGTCGTGCGGCTGATGGCACGGGCTATAGTGACATCGATGGTCTCTCCGGGCCGATCTTCACCACCGATGGGAGCCGCCCCGGTCCGCAAGATAATCCAGCCCGAGTAGTGGCACAGGTTGGGCGAGGAATCCCGGAAGGCGTTGAAGTTGGTGTAGAGATTGACGTGCTGGCGCACTCCGGCCAGAGCGGACAGTTCCTCGGGCAGGTCGTAATCAGCCCCGAGGGTCTTGGGCACAAACACGCTCGAATTCATCCCGAGGCCCCAGAACCAGGTGCCAAAGCGCAGCGGCAGCGGGGCTCCTGAGGCCAGCGCCGTGCCGCTGTTGTTCAGGAAACAGTTGAGTAACGGCAAGCCCAGCGTGACGACGCCGCCATTGAGCATGCCCCGCAGGACGCGGCGCCGACTGAGGCTGGCAAGATGAGTGCGGTGTTTCATGGATGAACATCTCCTGGCCGCTCGGCCGTCGCGGCACGCGCGAGTGCCGCGGGCGCATCACTCGTCACGGTGGTGAACGCTTTGCTGAGTGCGATGCTGCGCAACAGTGCGGGTAACTTGTAGCCCTGTTGGGCGAATTGCGCACCAAAGTACGGCAATACCTGGGCGGCGTCCCCGGTCGGCGCCTGCCCGACCGCGTAACCATAAACGCGGCTCACCAGGCAGGTCGGCAACGCGGGATTATCGTGCACGGTTTGCCCAAGGCCCACGGCGTCCGCGTAGGTCTTGCCGTCAAGATTGCCGCTCGTGTCGATAGCCGCGCCACGTTCCGTATCTCGATACTGCCCTGCGCCGTCGAAATTTTCGAGCGCCAAGCCGATAGGATCGGTGAGTTTGTGACAACCGGCGCACACCGGATTCGCACGATGCGCGGCCAGGCGTTCGCGCGCCGTGTGCAGGGTCGACTTAGGATCCTCGATGATCGAGAAATCCACATTCGGCGGCGGCCGAGGCACCTTCTGGCACAGCAACAGCTCACGCAGTGCCTTGCCGCGCAGCGTGGCCGAGCTGCGCCCTGGATGTGCGTGCGAGGCGAGAAACGCAATTTGCGTCAGCAGGCCGACGCGTTGGCTGTCGGCCGGAACGCGATAAGGTGTCCATCCGGGCGGCGCCGACACACCGTAGAGCGGAGCGAGCGCCGGAGAAATGAAGGTATCGCGGGTAGTGTACAGATCGCGATAGTCCCCATCCTTGGCGATCAGCTGATCGACGATCAGGCGCAACGTTTGCTCGCGCGCGTCCCCGACCGTATCGGCGATAAACGCCGGGTAGATGCTTGGATCCTTGGCCAGTACCGCGAAGTCATCGAAGCCGAGCATGTCGTCGAAGAAAGCGCGCACCCCGGTCTCGAGCCGCGGGCTTTTCAGCATGTAATCGACGGCTCGAGCCTGACCTTGGGCGGACTGCAGCTCTCCGTGCTGGGCCCACTTGAGTAGCTGATCGTCGGGGGCGGCGTTCCATAGAAAAAAGCTCATGCGGCTCGCCAGGGAGTAGGCGTCGAGCCGGCGCTGACCTGGGTTGTGTGGATCGGTCTCGGACCGATCGACGATGAACAATGTCTCGGGCGATATAAGCAGTCCCTCCAGGGTCACCGCCAGGCCCGCGTAAAAATCTTTGAGGCGATGGGCCGCAGCGCCCGCCTGAGCGACAAAACCGGTCTGCTCGGCGGGTGTAAGGGGCCGTCGAAACAGCAGTCGTCCGACCAGAGAGACAAACCGGGCCGCACAGGCCCCATCCGCCTTGGTCGCGGAATGCGGCGTGCACGGAATAAGAAAGTTTCGATACGCAGGACTGACAATCTTATCGGCGACTGCCCCGGCGGTATGCTGAAACTCCTGCATTTGCCCGAGCGTCACTCCCGCGGAGGCCCCGCCGATGGCAAGCAGCCCGTCGGTACGGCGAAACGGCGCAAAATGGGTCGCGACCGCGACGTCCGGGCCGAAAATATAGGAGAGCGAGTTGAAATATTGATCCTGCGAGATCAAGCGTACGCGTGCGGCGGAGGCGACGCTCACCGGCTCGGCCGCAGCGCGGGCCACCCCAGCCAGCGACGACAGCAACGCCAGCGCGCACACCGTCAACAGTCCCAATTTGCAGCCCACGTCTTAACTTCCTGATCGCGAACGATCGAACGCGGTGGGGTGGTGTCCCAATGAGGTCCTCAGGGGTCGCCAGAATGGCCGAATTAATTATAGGGTAACTCCAGGGCCTTTATCGGGCCCTTTTGTGCATTCCTACACGCGCGCCGAGCGCGCTAGGGCGTGTCCGGAGCGCTCGCGACAAGTTGCGCCGCATCGCGGGAGGGAGGAGGAGGTACGCTGCCCACCTCGGACTTATTGTCGTGCGACTGCATTGGGGCGCAGTTTTGGTCTTTTGCGAGTCCCGGGTCCACGAAGGCCAATATCGCGGCGAGCGGGGTGAGTACGGTGCCTAATGTCGCCGCGATGGCCCCTTGCTTGACCAGATGCCCGCTGTCCAGTGCGAAGGTCGGCTTGAGTACATGACCCTCAACTTTGATGGGAGCCTTGAGGCGCACCAGGCGAAACTTTTTCGGGCGGCCTTGGATGGAGAGGTCGAGCTTCTCGCTCCCGAGTTCTATCTGCCCGGTCCCCGTAATCAGCACGTTTTGGGTATCCATCAGAAGGCTATTGGCGTGCGCAGTGCCATCCTGAATTTCAAATTGCACCAGCCCGCAACGGATCGCCACCCGGTCATCGGGTTTCTTGAGTAACAGGCCTACTCCCTCGGCGACGTCCACTCCGGTGAGCTCGGCAAATGCCGCACGGATGTCCCCGTGCGGAATGACTCCGGTGGCCGTCCCATTGGCGTCGGCCATCACGCTGCGCACCGAGTCGCCGCGACCTTCGATCAGAGCCCGTGCGTCAAAGATTCCCCCCAATGGTGCGGTGGCGGAGGGCGCCTTGCTCTTGACCTGTGCAAGCTCAAGGTCGGTGACCCGAAGGTCAAGGTGGACGCGCGGCGGCCGCACGCGCGTGTCGATCGAGACTACCGCACTCAACCGGCCCTGGGGCATATCCAGACGGGCCGGATGCACTTTCAATACCCCATCCTTCAGCGAGAGCGTGGCAGCGACGTGTGTAAAGGGCAGCGCCCCTGCCGTTATCGTATTCGCCGCAAAGCTTACCTCCGCGTCCATCCCCTGCACTCGATTGACTTGCAGGTGCGCATCCGGAAACAGCCGGTCGGTGTCGAGCTTGGCGGTTTTTGCCCCGGGCTTTGATCCCGCGGTGGTGCGGCTGGCATCTAAGGACTCTTCGGCGCCGACTCGGCTGCCGGTGACGGCCCCGAGATCCTTCAGATACACGTGACGCGAGCTTATCTTGGCGCTGATCGAGGGCCGCTTGCGCGAAGCGTCCACATCGACGGTCCCGCCGATGTCTGTGGCGCCCATCAACCCCTTAATGTCGCGAACCTCAAAGCGCTGGCCATTGCGCACGATATGCGCCTGCACTTGGTAGGGAGGAGTGTTGGGCAACGCGAGTTGCGTCAGATAATACAGCTCGGCCATATCCGGGCCGCGAGCGGTAACGTTTAATTCGAGGCCCGAGAGATCAAACGGTTTGAGCACGGTGCCCTCGACCGCGACCTGCTGGGGTCCAGCCTGCATTTTTAAAGTGAAGTCATAGGGATGATCCGGACTTATCGCGAGCAGGGCGCCGCCGGAAAGATCCACCCGGAAGGGCTTATCGTTGAGCGTGCCGCGCGCCTCGATGTGCAAGGGCCGCAGTTCGTTCGAAGCTTTGGCTTCGTGGGCTTCAATGGTCCCGTTCGCGTCGAGTCGGCTAATCGCATCGACCAAAATTAGTTTTCCTGACTCGATCAGCGCGTTCTGAATGGCGGGCAGCTTGGCGGGGGGCGACGCTCGATCATCGTTAGGAGCGGTACTTTCAAAAGTCCAGTTGGCGCGGCCCGATTTCTCGCGGTGCAAGTAAAGTTCCGGGCGGATGAGCGCCACTCGTCGCAGAACGAGGTGACCGTGAAATAACGAACTCAGCTCCAGCTGGATTTCGAGGTGCTCGACCTTTGCAAGACGGGGCGCGCTTTCCCAGGGTGGATTTCCAATTTCCAGCCCGCCGATCGAAAGACTTGGCGTGCGAGACCACAGATGGCCCTGCAGGGGCCCGGCTATCGTTACTTCGCGCCCCAGATGAGCGCTGGCGAGGCGGGCGAGGGGCGTCCTAAACCGGTTCCAATCGACAAATGTCACGATCAAAATCAGCACGAGCAATACACCGGCCAGACCCAGTGCCATGTAGCCTACAACTCTGCCCCAGGTGACTTTCATGAAAGCCTGCTACGAGATAACAGGCCCAACGATAGGTGAGATCAAAAAGAGGCGGCGTCGGTGCACACCCAAGGCCACGTAGGACAATCGCGGTGTGCTCACCGAAAACTAAATTTTCTAGCGGCGCGGGCGATTGAGCGCAGTCCGCTCGGCCCTATTCCCAAGGAGTTCGCACTCCCAGCGAATCGGGCAGAGCGGGCGCCGGACCGGCCTATTTCCTAAAGATCAGGAAGCCGAGCACCACTCCGGCCAGTGCCGCCATACCTGTGGATTGCCAGGGGTTCTCGTGCACATATTCATCCGTTGCTCCCGCCACGTTGCGGGCGGCCGTGACAATACGAAGACCCTGTTCCGACAGGCTTTCCTTGGCGCGGTTGAGCTTCTGCTGGACCCGCTCTCGCACCTGCGCGATTTCGCTATCGGCGATGTAACCGACCTTCTGCACCAGGTCCTCGACGTCGGCAATCAGGTCGGCGAATTCCGGAGACCCGCGGCTCGCGAAACGTTCCGCACCGCCTTTTAATTTCCGGCCCAGGCGGTGGGCTCCGTTGCCGCTGCGTTCAGCGATGTCATCCATTGTTGCGCTTGCGCTCATAATCCAACTCCTATGTGTTGCGTGTTACCACGCGATTGGTCTGCTGCCTGCAGTGCAGAGCAGAGACCCCGAATCCAAAATACCGTTCGCTACGTTGAACGGTTATCACCGCAAGACCTGGGCGTCCGAAAAAAGTTCAGCTCATCCCCAGCCTTTAACGAGTGGTGCGGCCTCCGCCTGCTTTAGGCTTCACGCGGGTCTTCGCCCGAGCGCGCCCGGTCGCCTCAGCCGCCTGCAGCTCACGAGCCTCAGTTAGCGAACGCGGCGCCGCTGCGCGCGCGATCTTGGCCACGTCGTTCTTCGCAATGAAGTTCTCCGTGCGCTTCCGGTAACGTCGGGTGGCCTCGTAGTCGCCCTCTCCCTGCGTGCCCGATTTGGCGGTCTTCATGAATTCTCCGGGGTTATGAAATTCCCAACAACTACACTAGACCAATCCTGGTATTGCGCTGTCGGGGTGCGCCCGCTGCTTCTCGTAAGTCGTATCTGACACGGATTGGCGGTACGATCCACGTTCAAGAGGGCAACAGTCATGACGGGCGAGTGGTGGATATGCGACATACTCCTGGAAACATGCCGAGATGCTAGGCTGGGGACGTGGCAATAAGTCAACGCCATACTTGGGATGGTGCATGAATAAGGAATTGCGTACTCTCGCGTTCGCATCGGCTATTGCACTAACACTGCCAGGGTGCGGAGGCGGAGGCGGTTCTTCAACACCTTCCGCGCCGCCACCGACCGCCTCGCTTTCCAGCTCCGCGTCGACCGTACCGACCGACGGGTCTGTGACCCTCACCTGGTCGTCGGCTAACGCCAGCACCTGCACAGCGTCAGGCGCGTGGGGCGGCGGACTGGCCGCATCCGGGTCGCAGAGCGTTGTTGTCAGCCAGAACTCGAACTACACGATCACTTGCAACGGAGCCGGCGGTGCGGCTGCGGCATCGGCCATGGTGACGGCGACGCCGATGGTGCTCGCGGTAGCTGTCCAATATCAAAGACCTGGGGTGCCTGTCGTCAACGCGGCAGGCAACTATTATGTGCCGGATTGGGCGCATCCTGTGACTTCGCCGGTCCCTTACGTCTATGTCGAAGTCGACGATCCGACCGGGCGTGCGGTGCAGGCGACTTATGCAAACGCAACAGGCGTCGCGACGTTCACCGGACTGGACCCACGGGTGCAGTACACGCCCCAGATCCGCTCGCGGATCAACGACGCGCCCTTGGGTATGGACTTCGAGGTACTCAACAATACGGCGCCGACCGATACGAGCCAGGGTTCCTTTCGCTCGAGGTACCCGACCTACTCGACCTCGTTCCCCGCGTATACGCCGAGCAACCTTGTCCAACAAGCCCTGACCGTCACGGCGCCTGATGGATGGGACGCATCGACCGGCAAACTGGTCGATGCCGATCGTATTGCCGCGCCCTACGAGCTGCTGGCCTACGCGGCCTTCGAGGCTCAGACGGTTTCGGCCGCGGCCGGGGGTGCGCCTGTGAGACCACTCACGATCCTGTGGAGCGTTGCGAACAAGGGCGGCCTCGCGGCACCGCCGGACAATTACGATCAAGGTACCGTGACTGGGTCGGGTGGGTTTTATTCCCCGGCTCACGGGTCGATCGACGCAAGCGGAACCGCTGCAGGCAAAAATGTCGCGGAAGATTACATCTTCCTGTCCGGGGACCAGATGACTGAAGCCATGGATATTTATCCTACGGTCATGACTCACGAGATGGGGCACTTTGCGCAGGCGCTCTACTCAACCAGTCAGTCTCCAGGTGGCAACCATTCTTATGACGACTACGAAGATTTCACCCTGGCGTGGGTGGAGGGCAGTGCCAGCGGAATTTCGGCGCTGGTCATGAACAGCCCGAAGCAAAACCGCCTCGCGTACGTTTCAGGCGAGATCATCGTGGGCATCTTCGACATTTCTGATAACACCATCAGCGGCAACCCCCAGCCCTGGCCCATTGGCTGGTACCAGGAGTCGACCACGACCGCGATGATGTGGGCTGCCTACGATCCGGCCGGTTCAATGCGCCTGTCCGCCGCCGCGAGCCTGGCGCCCATGTTCTTGGATTCTTGGAATCAGGGGCCGTACTTGAATTCGATCTGGGCTTACAGTTATCTCTTGAAGCAAGCCAATCCAAGCGTGGCGGCGGCCCTGGATATATGGAGCACCGCGCACAATGTCGTTACCGCGGGTAACGATGTCTGGGGCACGATCGAGGCCCACACGGGCAATAGAACCGCGCAGGAATCGCTGCCGCCCTACACGACGATCAGCATAGGCCAGACTGTTCAGGTCTGTTCGGTCGGCGCGCCGCTCGAATACAACAAGGAGAGTAACAGCCGTTATTTATTCCTCAAGGGCGATGGCGGCCCCCACACGCTGACCGCCCATGGGCCGGCCGGAACGGTGCCGCTGCTGTCGGGCCACGTTTTCACAGCCGGTAGCGCCTCCACCTCGCAGTCGGGTGTCGTTCCTGTCCAAGGCGTGGCCACTCTTGTCGGGGACTGTGCCGTGACTTACTCGCAATTTTCCTCCGGCACGACGAGCTGCTCAGAGCCTGCCACGCCGCCAGCCGAACAGTGCTGGAGTATCACGTGGCAATAAAAGTTCAAGCACTGCAGCCGGCGCAATTTGGGAGTCATCACATGACGCACAGGTTACGGTCGCAGACTTCGCTCGCCTCGCTCACTCCGTGTGGTTTAGCCCGTTGGCTGGGCGCAGGCCTGTCCGTGATGCTCTCGGTCGGTGCGGCCCTGGCCTCCGTCCCTACGAGCGACGAGTTGGCCATTCGATTCAAGGTCCTTAAGAGCGGGCCTACATCGACCGTGGAGATCCGTATCGCGCCGCGACGCGACTTTGATTCCGTTACGGTGGAGGCGGCCAGTGGCGTTGCATCAGTGACAGCGCCTTGCGGATTTACCAGAGGTAAAGTGATCGCCGGGCAATCCTATGTCTGCCGGGCGCAAATCACGGGCCAGCCCTCGGAAGCGGCCATGACGATAAACGTTGTTGCGCTCCGCGCGGTTCCCGGTGGCACGGTGCCGGTGATGGAAGTACACCACCTGTCGGTCAAGAATTCCGCATTCGCCTTATCACAGAAGCGTGGGGCGGCGTCGCATCACGATGTGGCGGCCACCGTGAGGATGCCGAAGTAATTACGATGCGGTCCGGGCGAGTAGGCGCCAGCACGCGACGGACCGGCCGCCGGCGCGAGCCCCTCGCCCGTCTTGCACCGCTGAGCGGCACTCGTGAGCCGCGTGCCAGCGCCGGGGCGAGCTGGCCCCGGCGCCGACCGCGGCATGAATCGCGTGCTCTAGCAGGTTCCCGGATTGGCCGCGCACGCGCCACTGACGAGGGACTTGATGTTGGTGCTGAGGAACGGGGCAGCGCCCTGGCTCTTGACCGCGGTCGAGTTGGAACCCCAGCTGGTGGTCCCCACTACCGTATTGACCTGAGGATCGCTGCCGGACGTGGTCCCCGTAAGATTCGGCCGTCGACCAAAGTTGACGAGCCATGGGCCGCCACTCGAGCCCGCGCACATCAACGAACCAATCAGCGTGTTGTTGGCATTGGCCGCGGAAACCGATCCTTGTGAATCGTTGCGCTCCATGACCTCACCATTGTCGAGGCAGCCCGGGTAACCGATTTGCGTGACATGGGTCAGGTTGTTGGAGGTGAAGCCGTACCCGTCCCAACCGTAGGAGTAGAAGCCGGTGCTGGTGCCGGGGAACTTACCGGCCTGCGAATTGAGTGCCATCACTGCGACATCATCCTTGCAGATCACGCCCGACTGCGCGCAGCTGTCCGTGCCGTTGGCATAGGCCGCAAGGACATAGACAGCTTTGACGGTCCAGTTGCCGTACGGGGCCACCCCATTCTTGTATCCGGGCACAAAGCGATAGTTGGTGTGGAACGTGTTCTTGCCAAAATCGGATACGCAGTGCGCTGCCGTGACCACCAGACCCTTCCCAATCAGCGAAGCGGTGCATACGAAGGTGCTGCTTCCCTCGTTGAAGAACAATTTTCCGGAGGCGCGGTAGGGATAAGTTTTGTTGGTAGCACCGGTATAGCCGTCAGCGCGTGCCGTGCTGAAGGGGAGGTTGCTGGTGCCCCATTCCTGCGGGGAGACGCCGCCGCCGTCCGCATTCGGTGCAGGCTTGCCGAGGTATACCGGCCGCTCCCGGCCGTCACCTTCTTGACCGCGCGAAAAGCCGGGTTGCCGACCGGAGACGGCTACGGACGACAGCAGCCCGATGAGTTCCGCTCGGGCGATTTCGGGTGAAAAATTGCTGGCGATGGGGAGCGTCTTCGGTTTCGCGTTGACGTAATCGACAGGATCCCTGGCCAGCTGGGTCGCGGCGTCGGGGAAGCTGATGCTGGTGATGGCGCCGTTTTGCTTTACGCCAGGCTGGGCCGCCAGGACGGCTGCGCTAAGAGCGCAGCTAAGAATTATGCAGCTGGCTCGCGCCACGCTCTTGCTCAAATTCGAAAGGTCCGGATTCATTGGGGATCCCTCTTTAAGTTTGTAATCCAAGCGACCGTCGTTGACCGGTCCCGGTGCATTCAGGATAACGAAGGAACTGGACAACCGACGCGCGCAGAATTCTCGCTCTGTTGTCTTGACGTTGAGGCTGCCGCTAGTCGTGTGTGAGTCAGTGTGGAATTCTTCACATGAAATTGCAACCGCATAGTATTGCCCAGTAATTTGCAGGGCTCGCCGTCAAGTGGCGGGCGCCGATCGTCAGTGTGTAAGAGCACCGCACGCGCGTAGCGAGGGCGCACGCCCACATTGGACATATGTACGGTTTTAATACGGCCGCCGTACGGTTCATGTTGCCCTATCCGATCGATGATGTCCGGCCGACGACGAGACCGGGTGTTTTAGTCTCACCGTTGGGGCGCAGATCCGCGCAAACCGCCTGCAACTACTCCTCCAGAATGCGATGGACGAACGAGACCGCTATCGATCCCTCACCGACGGCCGAGGCCACCCGCTTGACATTGCCGGCGCGCACATCGCCGACCGCGAACACGCCGGGCGCACTCGTCTCAAGGAGGTAAGGTGCCCGCGGTAAGGGCCATTCCGCCGCCACCAATTCCTCCCCGGACAGGTCCGATCCTGTCTTGATGAATTGCTTGGCATCTAAGATGAGGCACCCGTCGAGCCATTGCGTGGCGGGCCTGGCACCGGCCATGATGAAAACGTGGCGGATGTCGCGGCGCTCGACGGCACCGGTCTGGTTGTTTCGCCATTGCACGTGCTGCAGATGGGTTGCACCTTCCATGGCGGTGAGCTCCGTATAGGCATGCAGCGAAATACTCGGGTGCTGCTCGATGCGTCGGATCAAATAGCGCGACATCGTTTCGGCAAGCCCCTTTGAGCGCACCAGGATGTGCACGCAACGGGCGCTCTGCGCCAGGAAGACCGCCGCTTGGCCCGCCGAGTTTCCGCCACCGACCACGACGGTGTCCTCATTGACGCACAACTGGCTTTCCATGAATGTCGCGCCGTAGTAGACGCCGAGGCCCTCGAAGCGCTTGAGGTTCTCGAGCGGTGGCTTGTGGTAATCCGCGCCCGTGGCAATCACGATGGCACGTGTACGCACCGGGGCCGTGTCGCCAATGTCGATGGCGTATGGGCGGTTGCTGCAGCCAAGACTGACGGCGCTCTTGGCGATCAGAATGTGCGCGCCAAATTTCTGTGCCTGCGCAAATGCCCGGGCTGCAAGTGCGTGACCCGACACCCCTGTAGGGAAACCCAGGTAGTTCTCGATTTTTGAACTGGAACCCGCCTGCCCACCGGGGGCGTTGGCCTCGATTACCACGACGTCCAGACCTTCGGAGGCCGCGTATACCGCGGCGGCCAGTCCGGCCGGTCCGGCGCCCACGACCACCAAGTCATGAAGTTGCGAGGGGTCGAGGGCTTCGTTGAATCCCAGGCACTCGGCAATTTCGCGGTTACTGGGACTGCGCAGCACGACCTCGCCCCGACAAATCACCACCGGCACATCGCTGGCGGTGACTTTGAATCGATCCAGCACAACCTGGATATCGGCGTCGTGGTCCAGATCGATGTAAGTATAGGGGTGCACGTTGCGAGTCAGGAATTCCTTGACGCGCAGCGTCGCGGCACAATAGGCCGAGCCGATGACTATGGCATCGCCCAGGCCGCGCGCGAGCAGGTTTCCGCGCCGCAATATGAAGGCGCGCATCAGGATTTCGCTGATCTCCGAGTCACCGAGCACCATAGCGAGCAGTCGCTCACGATCCATTTCAATTACTTCGCCCGCTTCGCTCGCGCGTGCGCTAACCAGGGAGCGCCGGCCCGCCAGCATGTTTACTTCGCCCGTGAACTGGCCCGGACCGTGCACGGTGACGTTCTCTGCGCCCTCCGGTGAAGGCCGGAATATCTCGATCTGGCCTGCCGTTACCACGAAGAACGGAGTTGTGGAGGCCCCAGCCTCGAACAGCATTTCGCCCTGAGCCACCGGCCGGCGATGTCCCTTCAGCGCGAGACGCTCGATCTGCGCAGTCGTCAGATTCGGAAACATCCGTTCGGAAGTGGACTTGGGGGTGAAGGGTACCTGCACGGTTTCGGCGCTACTGTTCATCGGAGCCTCTAATCTTTTTTTTCTTCGAACACGATGCGGAAGAGAAATGCGGCTGGAGAATCTTGAGGGTCGTGGTAACTGCCCTCCAGCACGCGGTGCATGATTGACGTGGGGCTCGGCCTCATGACGGTCGTGGGGCACACCTTTCGGGCGTGACCGCGCGCGGTCAACAAACCGACAGGCCAGCCGCCCATGACCACCGCCGCGTCAATGGCCTCGCCACAGGATCATTGTCCCGTGCTGGCGGTCCCGCGAGCAATCGTTTCTTGCAACCCTAGTTCTATGGCGTGTATGCGCGCCAGCGCATACGGATTATTGACCGGGCGGCCTCGCCCAGTCACCCCCGGTACTTGATGGATCGCCCGGCTGGCACCAGAATTCGCCCCCAGGACGCGCCCCTTGGCACTTGCGACCCGCCGCCCCGGCCGGTCGAGGAAGGATCAGCGACAGCGCGCGCTAGGGAGAGAGACATGTCGAATCGTCGTGATTTCCTCAAAGCGGGGGCGATGGTCGCCGCGGGGGCGGCGATGCCTGCCGCCTTCGCGGCGGGCAAAAAGGCCGGAACCCTGCTGATTCTCGGTGGCACGGGTTTTATTGGACCCCCGTTCACCCAGGAAGCCCAGCGTCTGGGTTGGAAGGTCACGCACTTTAATCGAGGCAAAACCGCCGCAGAGGGCGTGCCGGACGTCGAGACACTGATCGGCGATCGAAAAGGCCAACTTGAGGCGCTGCGCGGACGCCGCTGGGACGTGGTCGTGGACGATACGGGTTTCATCCCGAAATACGTGCGCCTGTCGGCCCAGTTGCTCGCACCCAACGTGGGCTATTGCCTGTTTATCTCAAGCATTTCGGCTTATGCGAGTTTCGCTCAGCCTAATGATGAGCATTCCCCCACCGGGAAATTATCCGACCCCGCGACGGAGGAGGTTACCGACGACAGCTACGGCCCGATGAAGGCGCTCTGCGAGCAATACACGATGGAGGCTTTCCAGGGACGTGCCAGCATTGTCCGGCCCGGATACATCGTCGGCCCGCTGGATCGCTCGGATCGATTTACGTACTGGCCGGTGCGCGCATCGAAGGGAGGGCAGATGCTCGCCCCGGGTTCTCCGCAGGATCCAATTCAGATCATCGACGTGCGCGATCTGGCGACTTGGATGATGGCGCTGGTGCAATCGCGCACCACGGGATATTTCAATGCCGTCTCGCCGCCCGGCGCCTTCACCATAGGGGACCTTATTACCGCCAGCCTGAGGGCTTCACCAAACGCCGGAACGAGCGCCCGATGGGTGCCGGAGGATTTCCTGGCCGCGCACTGGAAGCCCGAGGAGTTGGATCTGCCGCCCTGGTCACCTATGAAAGGGGATACCGCCGGCGCCTCGCTCACCTCGGTGACCTCGGCGGCCCGAACCGGGCTGCGCTCGCGGCCGCTGGAGACCACGGTGCGTGACACGCTCGCCTGGTTCCAGTCTTTGCCTGCTGATCGCCAGGCCAAACTGCGCGCCGGACTGGACCCAAAAAAGGAAGCCGATACTCTGGCCGCATGGAACGCGAGCCGACACACGGAGTCGAGACCGGCGACCTGAAAAAATTTAGGACTGACCCGTCAACTACATGACGTTCAACGTGAAAAACGAGCCAGGCGCAGCGTGGAGCTGAGCCATCGGCGTTGGCCGGCAGTTTGAAGGGCTGTTTGCCCGCGAACTGGGTAATCGTGAAGTCTGGCTTGATCGCCAGAGACTCCTCAAGCTGGTTACTGGCACGGATCATGTCTCCCAGCCGGGCGTGACATCGGCGCTCCGTGCGATCTGCGAACACGCTCGAACGTGCACATGGCTCACGGCTTCCAGAACATGCGCGTAACGTCCCATGTTCATGTAGGCCAAGGCCCGTCGCGCGCCAGTACCAAGGCTCATCGAATTAGGGATCGATCGCGCGCGCCTTTAAGAAACAAGCCAGAGACTCCCCGTGCTCGCCGACATAGTCCAGAATCGAGCCCAGATCAGCGACGTTCCATTGGTTGCGCGGGTTGATCTGCACGACGCGCGGGCCTATCGGAGGGCGAGGTTTTAGGAATGCCTTTGCACGAGGATATTGGCCAGCAGCGCGAGGCGGTATTGGGCGGGGGCCGCCGCCACCGCCCAACTTTCAGAGCGGGAAGAAAAACTTTCCCGGGGTTGTCCAAGCCGCGATCCGAAGCAGGTTAGAATCCTCAATGAGGGAGTGGCCCAACCGGTACGGTTGAGCGTTTGGACCTCAGATGGATAACCTGTTGCTCGGGTGCCCCTATGGATACGCTGACCCGCCGCGCTCTGCTTACGAACTTAAGCGCGCTCCCACTGCTCGGCGCCGGCGCTGCTCGCTCCGCCCCAGGGCCGCAGCCTGCAAACACGCTCAACCTCCAATCGCTCACCAGTGCTGCCCAGCCGATTTCGCCGACCGAGCGGCGCGCTCGGGTAGCAAAACTCCAATCGCTGCTCAATGAACGCAAGATCGGCGCGCTGCTGATCGAATCGGGCTCGACGCTCGAGTACTTCACGGGAATTCGCTGGACTCGTTCCGAGCGCACCACCGCGGCGATCATTCCCGCGCGCGGAGAAGTGCTCATCGTAACCCCCGCCTTCGAGGAACCCTCGGTACGTGAGACCCTGGAGGTGGGCAACGATGTTCGGCCGTGGCATGAGCACGAGAGCCCGTTCGAGCGGATCGCCCAGGGTCTACATGATCGAGGCGTGGCCTCCGGCGCCGTGGCAGTGGAACCCACGACACGCTTCTTTATCGTCGAGGGCGTCCGTGAGGCCGCGCGCGGGTGCACCTTCGTGTCGGGCGAGGCACTGGTTCGGGCCTGCCGGCTGATCAAATCGCCGGCTGAACTGGCACTGATGCAGCTGGCCAGTGATGTGACGATCACGGCGCTGAAGTATATGCATGCTCGCGTGGAGCCGGGCATGACGCCTGCCCAGATTTCCGCGCTCATGGACCAGGTCACCACGGCGCTCGGCGGCTCGGCCGAATTTTCGCTGGTGTTGCTAAATGAAGCTTCCGCTTATCCCCACGGCTCAATGCAGCCCCAGGCGGTACGCGAAGGCTCTATCGTATTGATGGACTGCGGCTGCACGGTGCACGGTTATCAATCCGACATTTCCCGCACCTGGGTGTACGGTCAGCCCACCGCCCGGCAGCGCAAGGTCTGGGAGACGGTCAAGCGTGGCCAGCAACTTGCACTGGAAGCCGCAAAGCTCGGTGTGCCGACCGGGCACATCGATGATGCGGTCAGAAAATACTACGAAGGCGAGGGCTGGGGTCCCGGGTACAGGCTCCCTGGGCTGCCTCACCGCACCGGCCACGGGATCGGGCTGGACGGGCACGAACCGGCCTACCTGGTGCACGGTGATGCGACACCGCTCGAAGTGGGCATGTGTTACTCGGACGAGCCGGGCCTCTATATTCCGGGCGAATTCGGGGTAAGGCTTGAGGATTGCTGGCACATGGGCGCCGCGGGCCCGGTGCTGTTCACGCCGCTGGCAAAATCTCTGGACGAGCCCGTCTGAATTGCCCGGCCGACGAGCTGGCAGGAGGCAAGAAATGAAGATCCGCGCATTCATGCTTTTGGGGGCCGCGTTGCTGTGGGGGGCCGGAACGGTGTTGGCTGAGACGAGTGCGGTCTCGCCCTCCGGTTTTCTGGTGACCCATCGCCACGAAGTCCACGCCACGCCGCAGCAGGTGTACGAAGCCATCGGTCGAATCGGGCGGTGGTGGAGCGACGTGCACACTTATTCAGGCCATGCCGCCAACATGAGCCTCAATCTGACTGCGGGCGGGTGTTTTTGCGAGGGTTGGGACGAGAACTCTGTGCAGCATGCCCAGGTTCATGTTTGCCCGCCGCGGAACGCTGGTGCGCCTGCAGGGCGCTCTGGGCCCGCTGCAACCCTTGGCCGTTAATGCGATTCTGACGTTTGCGATCAGCAGTTCAGGCGACAAAACGGTGCTTACCGTGACCTACAACGTGGCGGGCAACGCGGATGCGGCACTTGATAAGCTCGCCGGGCCGGTCGATGGCGTTATTGGTGAGGCCGCGGACCGTCTCGTGGCGTATGTGGAATCCGCAAAACCCTGATATTGAAGAGTGCTTCCCTGGGTACGCCGGTGCACCACCCGGGCCGCGGCACGGCAATCCGAAAATCAGGAGTGCGCGATGCACATCTCTCCGGACTCCAATGCCAATGATTGGGCGAGTTGCTCGGCGTACACACGCAGTTCTCCCACAGCCGTAGCCTCCCAGTGCTGCGCGCGCAGCATCGGACCCAGGTAAAAAAGCCGGCCGCTAGGCGACCGGTGCGTCCCACGAGCGCGCCGTGGCGACCGGTGCGCAATCCGATGCCCCCAGAGGGTCGATCATTGCAAGTCCGCTGGCGAGCAAGTCTTTTAAAAGAGCATCGCGGCATTGCTCGAGGCGCTGATAAGCACCGATGCAGTTTGCAACCGGATCAACTGTTTGGAGCGCCGTCTCGGCCGTGCCGCGCGGGCGCCAGCGCACAGCCAAACCCTCTCCCTCGCTCTCGATGCCCAGGATGCGCTCCGCGCGGACGTGCAGTTGCTTAGCCTCCCGTAGTGCCCTTAGGCGAGCGGCCACAGCAGGCGCCAGGCGGTGTCGGCGAATATCCCAGTGGATACGCGCATGACGCAGGAAGCGCTTGCGCTCCTCCAGTGGCAATCGTTCCCATATACGAGGCGCGGAATATCGCACCAGGGTTATGGCGTCGCGCCAGTCACCGCCGCGCTGCTCCACGTCGCGTGCCAGGGACCGACGCTGGCCGAGGATGCGCCGCGCCGATAGGGGGGCGTCCTCCAGGACCGACAGGATGTCCATCTCAGAGGCGGGGAAATGGCCGCCGCCTTGTACGGACGGAAACAGGCCATGGCGCGAAATGGCGTGAATCGTAATATTGGGATTAAGCGTCGTTGCTATCAGGATCGTGTCGGCTGCCGTCAGTCCGGTCCCCATCACCACCAACGTCTGCGCGTCGGCGCGCAGTGCTCCCTCGCGGTAGGGGTCGCCGCAGTAATTGGGCTCACCTTCTAGGCGGCTCGCGAACGTCGGACACACCGGCGGAGGATCGCCGCAGGCCAGCACCACATCCTCTGCCCTCAGACGTCCCTGACCCAGGACCTCCACAAGGAATGAATCGGTGCTCTGGACGGGCTGAACCCGGCGCGCCTGGCCAAGGACGCGCTCAAAACGGACATGGCCGGGAGCCGTCTGCATGGAGACTTGGAGCCGATCCTGGAGGTACTCGCCGTAAAATCGGCGCGGCAGGCAGTCCTCGGCCCCCACCTTACCCATGCGGCGCTGTGCGAAGCGAACAAACTGGGCGGGATCACGGCTGTCGGCCGACATCCGCGAGGCCGGGACATTGAGCAGACACTCGCCGGAGGAGGGCTGGTAGGCCACGCCACGTCCGATTTCTGGCTGCTGCTCCACCAGAACGATGCGCGTGGGCTGATTGGGCGGCCGACGCAACAAATTGGCCGCCAGCACCGTACCGCAAAAGCCACCACCTATAATGACAATGGTCCGCTCTGGCGCCCGCATGCATTCCGCCCGTTGACCTTGCAGGCGAGCACCTTAGTGTGACCACAGTATGTTGTCGGTCGCATTGCGGTGACATTCTTGTCTCCGATGCGTTTGCGGCCGTGTTACCTGTAGGATAAAAAAATGCCAGAGGACAAATTCAGGCCCAAAGCGGATCGCCCATGCGCGAGCAGATAGGATTATCTTGTCTATGAACGAAACCACCCCACCGGTCGACCGAATCGTATTCCTGGTGGATGTGGACAACACTCTGCTGGATAACGATCGGTTCGGCCTCGAACTGTCGGCTCGCTTAGATAAGGAGTTCGGCAGGTCCGGGCGGGATCGCTTCTGGGCCCATTATGAGGCCCGGCGAACACGACTCGGGTTCGCCGACTATCTAGGAGCGCTGGAAGACTTTCGCGCAGGCCAACCGGCCACGCCGCCGCTGTTGCAGATGTCGGCGTACCTGCTGGAATATCCGTTTGCCCAGCTGCTGTACGCTGATTCGCTCGCGGCCATTGGCCGCCTGCGCATGCTCGGTGCCGCGGTGATTCTGTCCGACGGTGACGTCACCTTTCAGCCGCGCAAGATCCAGCGCTCAGGGATCTGGGACGCGGTTTCCGGAAAGGTGCTCATCTGCCTGCATAAGCAGGACGCGCTCGAGTTCGTGCAGCGCAGCTATCCGGCAGTCCATTATGTCGTTGTCGATGACAAACCGGCGCTGCTCGGCGCGATGAAACTGGTGATGGGCAGGCGTCTGACCACCGTATGGGTGCGCCAGGGCCATTACGCCCGGGATGCCAACAGCGCCCCGGTCCGGCCGGCGCCGGATCTTGCGATCGACAATATTGCGGCGCTCGTTGACCTGGAGCCGGAGGTTTTTTTGTCGGGTAAGAGCAAGGAATCATGACGCATACCAGTCCCTTGGCCGGAAAGCCCGCCAGCGCCGCCCAGCGGATCGACGTAACGAAGTTGCTGGACGCCTACATGCAGCTGCGCCCCGATCCGGGCGTGGCCGCGCAGCGGGTGATCTTTGGCACCTCAGGGCATCGTGGCTCATCACTGGAGCGAAGCTTCAATGAATGGCATCTGTTGGCGATCAGCCAGGCCGTGTGCGAATACCGCAAGCAACAGGGCATCGACGGACCATTATTCCTCGGCATCGATACGCACGCGCTGTCGGTTCCCGCCTCGCAGAGCGTCGTGGAGGTGCTGGCCGCCAACGAGGTGACGACGCTGATCGCCGCGCAGGGCGAGTACACGCCAACGCCCACTATTTCGCACGCCATCCTGGGTTACAACCGAACTCGCAGCGCGGGGCTCGCCGATGGCATCGTAATCACACCCTCACATAATCCGCCCGAGAGCGGCGGCATCAAATATAACCCGCCCAACGGCGGACCGGCCGACACCGCCGCCACCGGCGCGATCGAGGCGCGGGCCAATGCCTTGCTGGCCGCGCGCCTGGTCGGAGTACGTCGGGTGCCCTACGCGCAGGCGCGCGTCGCGCCGACCACCCATGAACACGACTACATCGGGCCCTATGTCGCCGACCTCGACAAAGTGCTGGACTTCGAGGTCATCAGGCACTCGGGGATCCACATGGGTGTGGACCCGCTGGGCGGGGCGGGCGTCCACTACTGGGCGCGCATCGCAGAGCGCTATGAAATAAATTTGACCGTGATCAGCGAGCGGCTGGATCCGACCTTTAGCTTTATGAGCCTGGATTGGGATGGGCGCATCCGCATGGATCCTTCGTCGGCTTACGCCATGCAATCGCTGATCGCAGCCAAGGATCACTACGACATTGCCTTCGCCTGTGACACCGATCATGACCGCCACGGAATAGTCACGCGCCACGCCGGGCTGCTGCCCGCGAACCACTATCTGAGCGTCGCCATCGACTATCTGTACCGCAACCGGCCGCAGTGGCCCGCCGCGGCGGGCGTAGGCAAGACGGTGGTGAGCAGTGCGATGATTGACCGAATCACCGCCCGGCTGGGTCGGTCGCTGTACGAGGTGCCGGTGGGATTCAAATGGTTCGTCGATGGGCTGCTCGACGGCTCGCTCGGCTTTGCCGGTGAGGAGAGCGCCGGCGCCTCCTTCTGCCGGTTCGATGGCAGTGTGTGGACCACGGATAAGGATGGCATCGTGCCCGCGCTGCTGTCTGCAGAAATCACCGCGCGCACCGGCGCGGATCCAGGTCAGTACTACAGCGATCTGACGCGTACGTTGGGTGCGCCGGTAAGTTCACGGGTCGATGCTCCGGCCAACAGCGACCAACGTCAGCGTCTTGCGCGATTGACGCACGATAGGCTGGCCAGTACGCAACTGGCCGGAGAAACCATCAGCAGCGTTCTGGATCGCGCTCCGGGCAATCAGGCGGCGATCGGCGGCATCAAGGTGATTGCGCCGAGCGGCTGGTTCGCCGCGCGCCCCTCCGGAACCGAAGACATCTACAAGATCTATGCCGAGAGTTTCCAGAGCGAGACTCATCTGCAGGCGATCCTGCGCGAAGCGCAAAGCATCGTCGATGCCGCACTTGCAGCCCCATAGGGCGCCTGACCGCGTGGCAATCCGTTGGTTGGCGACCCGCCAGAACCCGCGGCTGGCGCATCGCGATGAATTGCGGTTACGATTCCGTCTAAATCTTAATACTCGCCAGGGCGCTACGGGCACTCAGCAGTGCCGCAAGGGCCCGGATGGGGAGCGCGGCCAATCAAGGAACACCGGAATGCGGCGCGGCGCTGAATACACTTGAAAATCCTGGCGACCCTGCGGCAGGGCTTCTCTAACCCGGCCTCGCCGTGGAAAACCGATGAACTGATCCGCTCCGAATTGTTCAGCATCGAGCGGCTGGAAGAGCACGCGGTCAGCCTGGCGATGGCACAGCCGGTAGTGGCGCACCGATTGTCGCGCGGTTCGCTCGTTACGCGCCTGCGCGATAACGAAGCGGAGCTGCTCCTGGCCTATCGGGACATCGCAGCGACCGTGAGTGCCGGGCGTGTCATCACGCCCGCGGCCGAGTGGCTGCTCGACAACTTTCACCTCGTCGAGGAGCAGATTCGCGAGATTCGCCAGGATTTGCCGCCCAGTTACTATCGGGTACTGCCGAAGCTCGCCGAGGGTCCGCTGCTCGGCTATCCGCGCGTCTTCGGGCTGGCCTGGGCATTTGTCGCACACACCGACAGTCGGGTCGAGCCCGAGGCACTGCGCCGCTTCGTGCGCGCCTACCAGCGCGTCCAGCCGCTCACGATCGGTGAACTGTGGGCGGTGGCGATCACGCTGCGCATCGTGCTGGTCGAAAATCTGCGGCGCGCCGCCTCCCGGATCGTCAGCAACCGCGACGCGCGCGAGGAAGCGGACGCGGTAGCCGACCGGTTGCTGGGTGCCAATGGCTCGCCGGGCGAACCGGATTTTCCGCTGGTGCGCGACCGGTTCGGGCGCGAGTTCCAGCCTGCCTTCGTGGTCCAACTGGTGCAACGCCTCCGCGATCAGGATCCGCAGGTGACCCCTGCGTTGCGGTGGCTGGAGCAACGTCTGAGCGCACAGGGGCAGACCCCGGAGCAGATCGTCCGCGACGAACATCAGAAGCAGGGCGCTTCGAACGTCACGGTTCGCAACATCATCACCAGCATGCGTCTGCTCTCGGATCTGGACTGGCCCGAATTCTTCGAAAACGTCAGCCTGGTGGACGAGGAGCTGCGCGCCGGAAGCGATTTTGCCGCCATGGACTTCGCCAGCCGTAACCTCTACCGCAGTGCGATTGAAGATATTGCCCGCGGAGCAAAACGCTCGGAGCTGGAAATTACCAAAGCCGCGATGCGGGCGGCGCAAAGCCACGACAACGGGGGGGCCAGTAACGATCAGTACCGGGCAGCGCCTGGCCGCGAGAGCGATCCGGGGTATCACCTGATCGCCAGCGGCCGCGCCGCGTTCAAGGCCTCGGTGGGATATCGCGCCTCGTTTTTAAACTGGTCGTGGCGATTCAATGTCGCCAAAGGCGCGCGCCGCTACATTGCCGCCATCGCGCTGCTCGGCGCGCTGTTGCTGGCCGCCCCGTTGCTGGGCCTGCACGCCCGGGGCGTCAACGACTCTTTCCTCAAGTGGCTGGCGCTGCTCGGGTTCATACCGGCGCTCGATGTGGCCGTGGCCCTGGTCAATCGGGCGGTGACCCGCGGCGTCGGCGCGACCATCCTTCCGGGACTGGCCCTGCGCGGCGGCGTTCCCGGGCCGCTTCGCACTCTGATCGCCGTTCCGGCCATACTGGCCTCGCGCGAGGATACCGAGACGCTGCTGGAGCGCCTGGAAGTCCACTATCTCTCATCGCCCGACGGCGAGCTCTACTTCGCGCTCCTGACCGATTGGGCGGACGCGGCCAGCGAGCGAGTCGAGAGCGACGCGGAACTGCTGCGGGCTGCCGTCGAGGGCATCGACGAACTGAATCGCCGCCATCCGACCGGCACCTCAAGCCCGCGGTTTTATTTGTTCCATCGTCGACGGGTGTGGAGCGAGGTGCAGCGCACGTGGATGGGGCTGGAGCGCAAGCGCGGCAAGCTTCACGAGCTCAACCAATTGCTGCGCGGCGCGACCGATACGACCTTCCTAGCCGCCGAGGGGCAGCAGGTTATCTTGCCTCCGGACATCCGCTTTGTCATCACGCTCGATGCCGACACTCGCCTGCCGCGCGACAGCGCGCGGCGGCTGGTCGGCAAGATGGCCCACCCGCTCAACCGCCCGCGCTTTGATACCCGCACCGGGCGTGTGATCGACGGCTACGCGGTGTTGCAGCCGCGCGTCGCCCCCTCGCTGCCCACCGGTCGGGAAGGATCGCGCTTCCAGCGCGTGTTCTCCAGCGCCAGTGGAATCGATCCGTACGTGGCCGCGGTTTCGGATGTTTATCAGGATCTGTTTGGCGAGGGATCCTACGCCGGAAAGGGCATCTACCACATCGATGCGTTCGAGGCGGCGTTGGCCGGACGCGTGCCCGAGGGTGCGCTGCTCAGTCACGACCTGTTCGAGGGCATCTTCGCGCGCGCCGGTCTGGCGACCGATATCCAGGTGGTCGAGGAGTTTCCGGTGCGCTACGACGTGGCCGCGGCACGGCAGCACCGTTGGGCGCGAGGCGACTGGCAGCTGTTGCCGTGGATCCTTGGAAGAAAAGACGCCGCGGCAGCGACCGGCACGCGTGCCAGCGCCCGCGTGCCGCTGATCGGAATGTGGAAGATGCTCGACAATCTGCGCCGCTCGCTCGGCGCCCCGACCTGCGTGGCCGCGCTGCTGGTGGGGTGGTTGTTGCCGCTGCATGCGGCGTTGCTGTGGTCGGCCTGCATCGTGGCGAGCATTGCCTTGCCGGCCTGGATCCCCGCCTTCGCCGCCATCGTACCGAGCCGTGCGGGTATCACGCTGCGCAGTCATTTCTATGCGCTGCGCCAGGACGTCGCAATGGCCTTTGCGCAAAGTGCGTTCCTGCTCACTTTTCTGGCCCACCAGGCCTGGCTGATGAGTGATGCGATCGCGCGCACCCTGTTCCGGCTGGTGGTGAGCCGACGCAATCTGCTGCAATGGGTGACCGCCGCTCAGCTGAGCCGAAGACCGCAGCTCGATCTGAGCAGCGCTTATCTGCGCATGATCGGCGCCGTGCTGGTGGCTTGCGGGGCGGCCTTCCTCGTGGCGACACTTAACCCCGTGCTCGGCCCGCTGGCCGCCCCGATAATCGTGCTCTGGCTCCTGTCCCCGGCGCTGGCGGTGTGGATCAGCGCCTCATCGTCCCTGGCCCTGGACCTGCGGGTGTCCAGTGAGGACGCGCAGCGGCTGCGCCAGGTCGGCCGCCGCACCTGGCGATATTTTGAGACCTTTGTGACCGCCACAGAGAACATGCTGCCGCCGGATAATTTTCAGGAAGACCCGCGTGGGGTCGTCGCCCACCGCACTTCTCCGACCAACATCGGCCTGTACCTGCTGGCCGCCATCAGTGCACGCGACTTCGGCTGGGCAGGCACCTTCGAAACCGTGGAACGCCTGGAAGGAACGCTGGCTACGCTCCAGCGCCTGCAACGTTATCGCGGTCATCTTTATAACTGGTACGACACGCGCGATTTGCGCCCGCTCGATCCGCGCTACGTGTCGACCGTGGACAGTGGCAACCTGGCCGCGCACCTGCTGACCCTCGCCAGTACCTGCCGCGACTGGACCGTGCCTGAGACTTCCGCCGGGCCGGCGCCTTCGGTGATCGTCTGCGAGGGGGCGCTTGATGCGGTGGTGCTGGCGCGCGAAGCGCTGCAGGCGCTATCTGCCGAACGCAGCACGCAGAGCATTCATCTTCAGCATCTGGCCAGCGCGCTGGTGTTGTTGCGCGCCGCGCTGGGCGTACGCGACTGGGCGACCATCGCCCCGGCGGCGGCGACCATGCTCGATGTGGCGCGCGCACTGGCCAGCGAGCTCGGCAATGATTCGAGCGTCGATATGCTCTATTGGGCCGAGGCCGCTTGCCGGTGCCTCGCCAGCGCCCGGCGCGATGCTGATTTGAACGCAGAGTCGGCCGGCGCGCTGCGGGCGCGAATCGGCGCGGTCGAAACAGCGGCCCGTTCGCAGGCGCTCGCCATGGAGTTTGGTTTTCTGCTCGATAATCAGCGCCGACTCCTATCGATCGGCTATTCGGCGACTGAAGGTGCGCTCGATCCGAACTGTTATGACCTGCTCGCTTCCGAGGCGCGGCTGGCCAGCTTCGTAGCCATCGCCAAGAACGACATTCCCGCGCAGCACTGGTTCCGCCTGGGTCGCGCGGTGACGCCGATCGGAAACGGTGCGGCGCTCATTTCGTGGTCCGGCTCGATGTTCGAGTACCTGATGCCCGCGCTGGTGCTGCGGGCGCCGGCCGGGAGCCTGCTGGATAACACCAATCGCCTGATCGTGCGGCGCCAGGAAAGTTACGGCGCGGAGCTGGGAGTTCCATGGGGCATCTCGGAATCAGCTTACAACGCGCGCGACTTGGAGCTGACCTACCAGTACTCTAATTTTGGTGTGCCCGGCTTGGGGCTAAAGCGCGGGCTGAGCGAAGACACGGTGATCGCCCCCTATGCGACCGCGCTGGCGGCAATGGTCGACCCGACCGCCGCGGTCGCCAATCTCGAGCGACTCCGGGGGCAGGGTGCGCTGGGCCGATATGGCTATTTCGAGGCGCTGGACTATACGCGCAGCCGTTTGCCTGAGGGCGCCCAGTTCGCCATTGTTCGTGCCTACATGGCGCACCACCAGGGCATGACGCTGTGCGCGATTGCCAACGTGTTGCACGATGCTCGCCATCGTGCGCGCTTCCACGCCGACCCCCTGGTCCAGGCCACTGAACTGCTCCTGCAGGAACGTACGCCGCGCGATGTCTCGGTCAGCCACCCGCGGGCGGAGGAAGTCACCACGACCGCGCGAGTCAGTGACACTTTTTCCCCGGTGGTGCGCCAGTTGCACACACCGCACGATGCGACACCCCAGACGCACCTGCTGTCCAACGGCCGCTACGCGGTGATGCTGACCGCGGCGGGCTCGGGCTACAGCCGCTGGGGCGATCTGGCCGTGACACGCTGGACCGAGGACAGCACCTGCGATGGATGGGGAAGTTATTTTTATCTTCGCGACGCCGACAGCGGGCGCCTGTGGTCGAGCGGCTATCAGCCCATGGGCGTGGCGGCCGAAAAATATGAGGTGACCTTCACCGAGGATCGGGCCGAGTTCGTGCGTGTTGACGGCACGATGGGTACGACCCTCGAAGTCCTGATCTCACCCGAGGATGATGCCGAAGTGCGCCGGATCTCGCTGACCAACAACAGCAATCGGGTGCGCAACATCGAGGTGACTTCGTACAGCGAACTGGTGCTGGCGCCGCCGGCCGCGGACCTGGCACACCCGGCATTTTCCAAGATGTTCGTGCAGACCGAATTCCTCGACAAGCCCGGAGCGCTGCTGGCCACCCGGCGGCGGCGCACTTCGAGCGAGCCGGAGATCTGGGCGGCGCAGCACGCGGTCGCCGAGGGGGAGAACGTGTGGCGGCCCGAGTACGAAACAGATCGTGGGCGCTTTCTCGGCCGTGGCCGCGGTGCACGGGATCCGGTGGCGGTGCTCGATGGCCGGCGGCTGTCCAATACCGTGGGAACCGTGCTCGATCCTATTTTTGCGCTTCGCTACCGGTTGCGGGTTCCGGCCGGCGCCACGGTGCGCGTTGCGGTGTGGACATTCGTGGGAAGCAGCCGCGACCACGTGCTGCAGCAGCTGGACAAGCATCAGGACGGCAACGCCTTCGTGCGCGCCGGAACGCTGGCCTGGACCCAGGGACAGGTGCAGCTACGCCACCTGGGCATCGACGCTGCGGAAGCGAGCCTGTTTCAGCGCCTCGCGGGCCACGTGCTGTACGCCAACGCGGCCATGCGGCCCGCGGGAGCCACGATCATCCGCGGTGCGGCAGGTCCCGAGGCGCTGTGGGCGCAAGGCATATCCGGGGACTTGCCGATCGTGCTGGTGCGAATCGACGACGTCGATGACATCGACATCGTCCGCCAGCTGCTGCGCGCTCAGGAGTACTGGCAGCTCAAAGAGCTCGCCGTCGACCTGGTGTTCCTCAACGAGCGCGCGTCCTCCTACGTGCAGGATCTGCAAAGTGCGCTCGAAACGCAGCTGCGTATGAGCCAGTCGCGTCCTCGGCTCGGGGGCGATCACAGCAGGGGCGCAGTCTTCATCCTGCGCACCGACCTGATAACGGCCCAAACGCGCATGTTGCTGTTCTCGGTGGCGCGCGTGGTGCTTTCCGGCCAACGCGGAAGCCTCGCCACGCAGCTCGATCGATATCAAGAGCCGCCAGGCGAGGCGCCCGCACCGATCTTGCGGCCCGAGCCGGTAACGGCACCGCCGGAAATGGCACCGCCGGCTGGCGTGGAATTTTTTAATGGCCTGGGCGGTTTCGCTGCCAACGGGCGTGAGTACCTAACGATCCTGGGTCCTGGTCAGTCCACCCCGGCGCCGTGGACCAACGTCATCGCCAATGCGCAGTTTGGATTTATGGTCGCGGCCGAGGGGAGCGGTTACACCTGGGCACGTAACAGCCGCGAAAACCAACTGACCCCCTGGTCGAACGATCCGGTCAGCAACCGGCCCGGCGAGGTCCTATACGTGCGCGATGAGGACTCAGGGGAACTGTGGAGTCCGACGGCGACGCCCATCCGTGACCCCGATTCGACCTATAGCGCCCGACACGGCCAGGGCTATAGCCGCTTTGAGCACAACGCGCGCGGCATCGAACTGGATCTGCTGATGTTCGTGCCGGTCGAGGATCCGGTCAAGATTTCGCGCCTGCGCATCCGCAACGCATCGCGCCAGAGCCGCAGGCTTTCGGTCAGTGCCTATGTCGAGTGCGTACTGGGTGCGGCTCGCACCAGCAACGCGCCCTACATCATCACTTCAGTGGACGCCGCCAGCGGTGCCTTGTTGGCGCGCAATCCGTGGAACGCCGTGTCCGCCGGGGGCGTGATGTTCGCGGACCTGTGCGGAAAACAGAATGCCTGGACTTGCGACCGGCGCGAGTTTTTAGGCCGTCACGGCACACTGGCCCAGCCCGCGGCGCTCACCGGTCCATTGCCGCTATCGCGGCGAGTGGGTGCGGGCCTGGACCCGTGCTTGGTCTTGCAAACCTCGGTAGAACTCGCGGTGGAGGAAGCGGTTGATATTGTATTCGTGCTCGGCGAAGCGGCGCAGGTTACAGACGTGCAGGGGTTAGTTGCGCGCTATCGCGCCGCGGACCTGGAGCAGATTTACCAGACGGTGGTGGCGTTTTGGGACGATGTGCTGGGCAAGATTCAGGTGAAAACGCCTGATCGGGCGCTGGATCTCATGCTCAATCGGTGGTTGATGTACCAGACTCTGTCCTGCCGCTTCTGGGGCCGCTCCGGATTTTATCAGGCCAGCGGGGCCTACGGCTTTCGCGATCAGCTCCAGGACGGCATGGCTCTGGCGCTGGTGCGCCCGGCGTTGTCCCGGCAGCATTTACTGCGCGCTGCGGGCCGCCAGTTTACACAGGGCGACGTGCAACATTGGTGGTTGCCACGCACCGGGCAGGGTGTGCGCACCCGCATCAGTGACGATCGCGTCTGGCTTGCCTACACCGCGGCGCAATATCTCACCGTCAGCGGCGACCACACGCTGCTCGACGAGCCCGTGCCTTTCCTTGAAGGCCAGGCGCTGCGTCCCGGCGAACAGGACGCTTATTTCTCACCGACCACCTCGGATGAGACCGCTTCATTCTTCGAACACTGCGCGCGCGCACTGGATCAGAGCCTTCAACGGGGCACGCACGGGCTGCCGCTGATTGGTACTGGCGACTGGAATGACGGCCTGAACCGTGTAGGTGAGCTAGGGCGCGGCGAGAGCGTGTGGCTGGGCTGGTTTCTTTACACGACGTTGTGCCAGTTCGCGCCCGTGGCGAGCGCGCGCGGCGAGTCGGAGCGCGCCACGCGCTGGCTCGACCATGCCTCGGCCCTGCGCACCGCGCTCGAAGCTTCGGGTTGGGATGGGCAATGGTATCGGCGCGCCTACTACGATGACGGTACGGCACTTGGCTCCGCGTCGAGTGAGGAATGCCGCATCGATGCCATCGCGCAATCCTGGTCCGTGCTCTCGGGCGCGGCGCCCGTGGAACACGCGAGGCGAGCGATGGCTGCCGTCGCCGAACAGCTGATACGGCGCGATGTTGGCCTGGCACTGTTGTTTACGCCGCCCTTCGATCGTACCGCGCTCGAACCGGGCTACATCAAGGGCTACCCGCCCGGACTACGCGAGAACGGGGGTCAGTACACTCACGGCGCCTTATGGTCTGTGATGGCATTTGCCGAGCTGGGGGAGGGGACGCAAGCGGCCGAACTGTTAAGCATTATCAACCCGATCAATCGAACCGCATCGCGCGCGGACGTGCATCGTTACAAAGTAGAGCCCTACGTAGCGGCCGCCGACGTCTATTCGGTCGCCCCGCACGTCGGGCGCGGCGGCTGGACCTGGTACACGGGCTCCGCCGGCTGGATGTACCGCGCAGGTCTTGAATACATCTTGGGCCTGCGCGTCGAAGGCGACCATTTGAGACTGGTTCCGTGCTTTCCGACGGTCTGGGGACAGGCGGAGCTCAGCTACCGGCATCGCACGGCGCGCTATGAGATCGCGATTCAAAACCCACAGCATGTCAGTCGCGGCATAGCCAGCCTGGAGCTGGACGGCGTGCGGCTCCCGGAAGGGGTGGACGTGATCGAACTGCGCGATGATGGCGCCGTGCACCGCGTGCAGCTTGTCCTTGGGTCGCCCACCTCCTCTGCGCAATAGCACTCGACGCAGCTCGGGTTACGCCCAAATTGGGGTAACGCGCAAGTAGGGAATTGCTTTCGCAAGAGACGCCCGCCACCTACAGATAACGGCTCGCTATACATATGTAATTTGCCTGAGGGGCATTGGCTCCAACGGGTACTAATCAGATTTTGGAGAAATTATATGGCCGGGAAGAACACTGCCGTTTTTGGAATTTATGCCTCTAGCATGCAGGCTGAGAGCGCCGTGGAAAAACTTGTCGCGGCCGGGTTCCCGAGCGGGGACATCTCGGTGCTGCTCGCCGATAGTCGCAGCACCAAAGAATTTGCGCACACAAAGGATACCAAGGCCCCCGAGGGCACCACCACCGGTGTTACCGCCGGCGGCGCCATTGGAGGCACATTGGGCGTGCTCGCCGGAATCGGCGCGTTGGCCATTCCGGGCGTCGGGCCCTTTATTGCGGCGGGACCCATCATGGCCGGCCTTGCCGGGCTTGGCGTAGGCGGTTTCGTCGGCGGCTTGCTGGGTGCGCTCGTGGGCATGGGCATCCCCGAATATGAGGCGAAGCGCTATGAAGGGCGCGTTAAAGGCGGCGGGACATTGCTTTCCGTCCATTGCGACACCTCGGCTCAAGTATCGCGCGCGAAGGATATGCTGAAAGCAACCGGTGCCGAGGATATCGCCTCGACGGGCGAAAGCGCTGGCGAAAAATCGACCTATCGGGTCGCTTAAGGTCGAGTGCTCGGTGGGGCGGAGGTTAAGAAGCACCGCCCCTTTTTTTAATTACCACACGAAGGTATCAGGTCATGGAACATCGATTTACACCCAGGGCATTACTGGCCGCACTAGCCGCCGGCAGCCTGTGCGTTGGGGCGCAAAGCGCGCTGAGCCAATCCACTTCATCCGGCGAAAGTGCCGATCACAGCTCGGTGCCTGCCGACAACACGAAGTCCAACAAGCTCGATCCGTCTAACACCACGGCGACCGCCGACCAGCAAAAAGAAAACGAGAGCGACCGGACAATGACGCAGCGCATTCGTAAGAGCCTGATGGCCGACAAGTCCCTCTCGACTTACGCGCACAATATCAAGGTCGTTTCGGTCAATGGCAACGTGACTCTCAACGGAGTCGTGCGGTCGGATGCCGAAAAATCCGCGGCCGAGAGCAAAGCTGTAGAGGTCGCGGGCCAGGGCCGCGTGGTCAATGATTTGAAGGTTTCCCCTAAGTAGTGATTTGGGCTAACGTGTCTCGATTGTAGATCTCTCCGGGATACGTTCCGCAATCGGGTGAGTTCAGTGACACGGCGACGTATAAGGGCGGCAGCCGCCGGGGCAGGCGATCGTTCTTCCACTGGGTACCGGGTCTCGCCACGGGGCCGCCCCGGACCCCGGTTGGATCGCGAAGTTGACACCATAAAGCAATTAAGATTGTGCATTCGCGGCAAAATGCGTGGCTACGAGTGCGGCGTCGACCAGTCGACAGTATGGCCGCCGTTCATATTCTTACCGGTGGCGCCCGTGGCTGCTGTAGCGTATTGGGTACGCGCAATTGTTGCGCGGTAATACGCCTGATGGGTGGCACCGACTCAGTCCGCGAAGGACGCCGGCACGACATTTTCTGGATCGGCCGTCTGGGCCGTGCCGGCGATCTTCCCAATTGCACTCAGCGTCGCGATCGGGCAGGGTACGGCACTTCGCCCGTTGGATCATCGATCATGGTCGCCTCTCAGTGGCGTCCCACGAGAAGTCTGCTTCAGGGCAAGGATCCGCCTGCGATGGCGCAACGACTTTTGTGCGAGCAGCCGAAATGCGGAGAGTGAATCGAACACCAGGCGGCTCGGATTTGCTCGATCGCCTCAAGTACCTTGCGGGCTGCCTCGCCTAGTTCGCATTCCGATGACTACACATGGTCAGCTGTTCGTCCGGTCCGAGTTCGGATTCCCGCCGGGAGCAATTCGACAACGTCGATGCCGTCCTTCCACCAGCCGTGTGACTGGCGCCTGCCTCCAGCTCCGCCTCGGATTCCGAGACGGAGATAAAGGCACATTATTCTCACCGGCTTTCACGCCGGGAAGCAGGTACTGGAGGGGAAAACGTGGTCTTTCCGGCGCCGGGCCTTCCGTCCACAAGGTACAGCTGTCCAGGAATTAATCCGCCTAAAAGAAAATCGTAACAGCCGCGATGCCAGTCATTGCTCGCTGCGGGCTTCGCTTTATAAGGTGGCCGAGAAAATTTAGTGGGGGCACGCGGCATTATAGGCTTAGGTGGCAGGTAGCCCCTCCTGGACAACGCTCGGCGCAAAAAGTGCCGCGTCTCAAAACGGGCCAGTGTTACCGCGGAATGTAGCGTTCTTATAGCAAACGCGGGTCCGGCGAGACTAGCGACGCAGGACGTTCGGTTCAGGCAAACGGGGCCCTGCACACTGTATGCAGTTGCCTCGAATTATTCGGAGTTACTGGTGCGCACCAAATTTTTGCGCCCTGCGGATTTTACTCGGGCGTGGCTTTAGTACTTTTCAACGTGCGTGCGGGCAATAGACCTGCCTTGCTCGAATTGGGTGGACTGCTGCGTGCGTTTTTAGACCATTGCACTATCGCCAATTTACGTTCTTCGTAGCGAACCAAGGCATCCGTGCAGCGGTTGTATTGGCCCGAACCGGCAAGTGAAGACGGGGTAATTTCCATGTGGGTAAACTTAACGTATGAGTTTACTGTCAGGGAGTTCATGTCTCCCCGACCTTATGTAGGCCACTGCTTACACAGCGGCAGACTTTTAGGCAGTGCGCGCGGCGCGCCCCGCTCCCATTAATTGAATGCTTGGCAGAGCCTGGTACAACTATAAAACAATCGCGTGTTGTTCGACCCATGACCTAGCAAATCCGCCCGGTGAGCGGCTAGCTATCGGGCGCAACCCCGTTTGCGCGAACCCAACGCGAACAAGACGTAAGTTATAGTGCGCCGATGAATATCAAAGTTCCCGCTCGGGGTTATCCGCGCCCGCAGTTGCGCCGCAAGCAATGGCTCCCTTTGAATGGACGGTGGCGCTTCACTTACGACGACGAACTACGGTATCGGATTCCTGCGGACATTGTGCAGTGGCCGCTTAAGATTGAAGTCCCCTTTGCTCCGGAAAGCAAGGCGAGCG
Organism: Steroidobacterales bacterium; assembly: GCA_038234675.1. Classification (GTDB taxonomy): domain Bacteria; phylum Pseudomonadota; class Gammaproteobacteria; order Steroidobacterales; family Steroidobacteraceae; genus FEN-1191. Next base: position 13,163 of record JBBQTF010000004.1, on the reverse strand, counting down.
GCATTCATGACACGAGCTTTCATCGCGCGTGCTGGTATGAGCGCGATTTCGAATTGAGACCCGCGCCGCTAGAGCCTGACGGGCAGCCGGCCGAGCGTACGCTGTTACATTTTGGCGCAGTAGACTACCACGCGCGGGTGTGGGTTAACGGTGAGTTCGTGACGGAGCACGAAGGCGGACACACGCCTTTTTCCGCGGACATCACCTATGCACTGCGCGAGGGCGACATTCAGAAAATCACCGTGCGCGTATTCGATGATCCTTTCGATCTGGAAAAGCCGCGCGGAAAGCAGGACTGGCGGCTTCAGCCCCACGGTATTTGGTATGCACGCACGACCGGTATCTGGCAGACCGTCTGGGTGGAGCGTGTTGCGCCTGCGCACCTGGCGTCGCTCCGGTGGACTCCAAACCTCGAGCGCTGGGAAATTGCCCTGCACGCCATGACGGGCGGGTCAGTTACTGAGGACCTGCGGCTCAGTGTAACGCTACGCCTCGGCAACAACGTCCTCGCCAGCGATGAGTACGGGGTCATTCATCAGGAGGTGCACAGGAGGATAGGCCTATCGGATCCGGGAGTGGACGACTTTCGGAACGAACTGTTGTGGTCTCCTGAGCGTCCCACGCTGATCGAGGCCGACCTACTATTGAAGCAAAATGGCGTGGTGGTCGATGAAGTATCGTCTTACACGGCGTTGCGTAGTATCGGCGTCCAACGTGAAAAGATCCTCCTCAACGGGCGTTCCTATGCGTTGCGGTTCGTGCTGGACCAGGGTTATTGGCCCGATACCTTGATGACGGCGCCCTCGGACGACGCGCTGCGCCGGGATATCGAACTGACCAAAGAAATGGGCTTTAACGGCGTTAGAAAGCATCAGAAGATCGAAGATCCACGCTACTTGTATTGGGCCGATGTACTGGGACTCTTGGTGTGGGAAGAAATGCCGAGCGCATATCGCTTCACCAACCGAGCCATCAACCGCATGCTCCGTGAGTGGACAGAAGTTATTGCGCGCGATCGCAGTCACCCCTGCATCATCGTATGGGTGCCTTTCAACGAGTCCTGGGGAGTGCCCGATCTGAATTTGGTCGCCGCGGCGCGCGATGCCGTCAGTGCCCTTTATCACCTTACCCGGACTTTGGATCCGACCCGGTTGGTCATCGGCAACGACGGCTGGGAGAGTTCCGCCACGGATATCATCGGGATTCACGATTACGACCCGGATCCCGCGCATTTTAGAGCCCGCTACGGGCCCGAAGTAAAGCCGCAGGAACTGGTGGACCGGCGCTGGGCAGCGGGGCGAATTCTAACATTGGACGGCTTCCCGCACCGGGGTCAACCGATCTGCCTTACTGAATTCGGCGGGGCCGCGTGCCTCGGAAACGAGGCTGCGCTCAATGGGGAGTGGGGCTACAGCGTCGAGAAGGACCCGGCAGAGTTTGAGAAACGAGTTATCACTCTTATCGAGGTAGTGCGTACGACCGCGATGTTCAGTGGGTTTTGCTACACGCAATTTGCGGACACTTTTCAGGAATCCAATGGCTTGTTGACGGCCGATCGTGTTCCGAAGATTCCTATTTCGAAGATTGCGCTTGCCGTGCAAGGCGATACTCCGGTTATGCCGCCGCTGTAGCCAATGCACTGCCTTGAAATGACGAAACCGGACGGGCGCGCGCTGTGCCTGTATGCGCGAAAACCGGTTGTGTGCGTGGATCCCGCGCCGAGTCCTCAAACATTCGCTACTTCCGGAAACTCGCATCTTCGCTGGCAACCACTGCGCGGGGAGTGGATCGCCTATGCACCCCAGCGCCAAGGCAGGACGTTCTTGCCGCCAGCGGAATACAACCCATTGCGCCCCACCACCGACCCGCTTTTTCCGACTGAGCTACCGCGCGGCGACTATGACGTCGCGGTATTCGATAATATGTTTCCGTCGCTGTCGCAAGGGGCGCGCGGGGCCCCTGAGATGATGGTTCCGACTCATCCGGGCGAGGGGCATTGCGAGGTCATAGTCTATTCACAGGACCCCGGCACCTCGCTTGGCGCGCTGCCCTTGGATCACATTGAACTGCTTCTCGAGGTTTGGGGACGCCACACCGAACGTAACGGTGCCACGAAGTCGGTACAATATGTGCTGCCTTTTGAGAATCGCGGCGTCGAGGTCGGCGCGACCCTCGCTCATCCTCACGGACAGATTTATTCCTATCCGTTTGTTCCACCGATTCCGCAACGAATGCTCCAACTCGAGCGCAGGCACCTTGAGGCGACCGGGAAGGTTCTTCTAGAGCAATTGCTGGGTGAAGAGTCGGACTCCGGCGAGCGTATTCTCTACAAAGGCCCCCACGCGGTGGCGCTGGTGCCCGTCTGCGCCCGGTATTCCTACGAGGTGTGGGTCGCGCCTCGCCAAGCTGTACCCTATCTTTATCAAATCGAGGCCCCCGTGCGCAAGGATCTGGCACGGGCGCTAAAAACGGTGCTGATGAAACTCGACGCCCTTTGGGAGCGACCGTTCCCTTACGTGATGGCTTGGTTCCAGGCGCCCACCGACGGCCAGCGCCACCCGGAGTGTCACTTGCACCTGGAGCTTTATCCTGCGTATCGAACGCGCGACAAACTCAAATTCCTTGCGGGAACGGAACTGGCTGGGGGGCTCTTTGCCTGCGACTCCGTACCGGAAGATGCGGCGCGGCAGTTGCAATCGGTGGCAGTGGATATCTAGCCGTGGGGCAGAGTTTCGAGGACATATTTCGACGCCGCCCCAGTGTGGTCTGCCGAGCCCCAGGGCGCGTCAATCTGCTCGGCGAACATACCGACTACAGTGGTGGATTCGTGCTGCCGATCGGGACCCGGCAGTACACGAGCGTTGAATTGGCGCCCAGCTTCGATCTGCTTTCGCATGTCTATTCTGCCAACCTCGACGAGCAGCAATCGTTTGGCCGCGGCGACGCCGCCTCGCAGGGGTTCGCCCGCTATGTGCGCGGGTGCTTGGAAATACTGGACCTCGCCGGGTACACCGTCCCCGCTGTTTGCATCAGGATCGATTCAACGGTTCCGATCGGGGTAGGGCTGTCCAGCAGCGCCGCGCTCGAGGTCGCGGTCCTGCGTGCAGTGCGCCAGTTACTGCAGTTGCCATTGAGTGATGTTGAGCTGGCGTTGCTCGCGCAGAAGGCCGAAATTAATTACGCGGGGGTCCTTTGTGGGGTTATGGACCAGATGGCGAGCAGCCTGGGGGATGAAGAGCATATGTTGTGTCTCGACACCCGCAGCTTGGAGCACCGTCGGCTACCATTGCCCGCTGATAGTGAAGTGATCGTACTCGACAGCGGGACGTCCCGGCAGCTGGCGGCCACGGCTTACAACCTCCGGCGCACGGAATGTGAATCCGCCGCGCGGTTACTGCACGTCAACACACTTAGGGACGCAGCGGATTTGCAGCGCATCGCTGAATTGCCGGAGCCGCTTAATCGTCGGGCGCGGCATGTGGTCACGGAAAACCGTCGCGTGCTCGAGGCTCTGGACTCAGACGCGTCGCGTTTCGGCGCACTCATGAATGACTCGCATAAGAGTTTACGCGACGATTATGAGGTTTCGAGTCCCGCCTTAGACGCCCTTGTGGACAGCCTGCAGGGGGAGTCGGCTGTCTACGGCGCCCGGCTTACCGGAGCTGGTTTCGGCGGCGCGTGCGTGGCACTGGTGCGAAGGGGCGGGGGCGCAGGCGTAGCCGTTTCAGCACTGCGGCGATTTGCGGACGCGGGGTTCGTCGGTGGGCGCTCGCTGACTTAACAGCGAGCGATGCAATCCATTAGCTGGTGGTCGAAAACCGGTATGTTGTTGCTGACGTGTAGACCTCACCGGCTCGAAGGATCGTGGCGGGAAAGTTAGGATGATTGGGAGAGTCTGGAAAATGCTGCGTCTCCAGGCACAGCCCGCAGCGCCGTCCAAAGGAACGGTCCGATGGGCCTCCCAAATGATTTCCGGTATAAAATTGCAGGCCGGGCTCCGTGGTCAGCACTTCAAGCCGGCGTCCTGATTCGGGGTGGCATACCTCGGCCGCCAAGCGCAAAGTACTTCCTTGGTTTCGAAGCACCCAGTTATGGTCGTACCCCTGGCCGATAAGCAGTTGTGGATCATTGGCGTCAATTCGCTCCCCAATGGCACGAGGCTCGCGGAAATCGAAAGGCGTACCGGCGACGTCTCGGAGCTCGCCGGTTGGGATCAGTGATTCGTTGACGGGAGTGAACTGATCGGCATACAGGGTCACCACATGATCGAGCACTGCAGGCCGCGGGTATCCGCACAGGTTGAAATAAAGGTGATTCGTCAGGTTAACCGGGGTATCCGATGTCGCTCTTGCTTGGTAATGCAACCGCAGTTCGTTGTCCACCAACGCGTAGGTGACGACGACGCGCAGTGCGCCGGGATAACCTTCTTCTCCATCCGCACTCGTGTAAGTTAAGGTAAGGCCATCGGCTCCGGGCGTCGCAGACCAAATGCGCTGATCGAAGCCGCGAGCTCCGCCGTGCAGCGAGTTCGCCCCCTCGTTTTTTGACGCCTGGTAAGTTGTCCCGCGCAATTTGAACTGGCCGTTGGCTATGCGGTTGGCATACCTGCCAATCAGCGCCCCCAAATACGACCGATCACGAAGATAGGGCGCAAGAGATTCGAATCCCAGTACAACGCTCGCTCCTGGAGCACCAGCCGATAACATCTTCAGGTCGAGAATACGGCCGCCGAACGTGGTTACGGTGAGCTCAAGATGTTCCGTACGCAACGTGCACAAATCGACGGGAGAACCATCTGCCAAGTTTCCAAACCGGTTCGTTTCCACGCCCGTAGCGCTGGGTGACATCGACAAGCATCCTCTCGGTGACGCATTGCGCCTTACATCAGGTGCGCGACTCAGCCCGACTGTGAAAGCCTGTGCTTGTCAACAAGGAACGGGTGGCAAGGAAATATCGTTCCAGCGCGTCGTCCAATGTAGGCATCAAATAGACGCGTTCGCTGGCAAGAGCGCTGTACACAGGGCGAGGAGCTGCAAGGTTCACTTCACTCAACCGGCGCCGCTCAATCTTGCGAGTGTCGATATCCAATGCCTGCGCGCCCCGCTGCAGCAGGTTTGACCACGAAATGGCGCCCTGGTTTGCCAGGTGAACGAGTCCGGTGCAACCATCGATAAGCAGATCGAGACTCGCGTCGGCCAGGTCCGGGAGATAAGTCGGTGAGACCGTGACGTCATCAAGTGCGATGGTGGTGCGCCCGCTACTGAGCGCCGAGAGTGCGTCGCTTAGAAAGTCCCCACGAGGACGAGCGGAGAAGAAAGCCGCCGTGCGTGCGCACAATGTAGTTGGGTACTGCAAAGTGGCGCCTTCGCAGGCCAGTTTACTCTGTCCATAGACGTTCAGGGGATTCGCGGTGCTACTCTCGAGGTAGGGCGAACCGCTTTGGCCATCAAATACCAGGTCCGAGGAATATGTCAGCAACGAAATTTGTCTAATGTGTGCTGCTGCCGCCAAAGCTTGAGGCCCGAGCACATTCTCGCGGAAACACTCGACTTTGTTCTGCTCGGCCTCGTCCACTCGCACGAAACCGGCGGCGTTAATGATTGCCCACGGCCTGAGCGCATCACAGACGGAATCGATTGCCGCCGGGTCCGTTATATCGAGGTCCGCCCTCGACAGCGCGCGATACGGCAGGCTGCGCGTTTCGCAAGCCTGACGCAGCGCACGGCCCAGCGAACCTGCTGCCCCGCAGATTAAGATGGTGCGCGATGGGGGGCGCTTGCGCGGGGGAAGGTCCCGAGGCACGTCCTTGTTGGGCCCGGCGCCATACAGAATTCGCGCTGGTTTTTGCCACCATCCAGGCATATCCAAATGGATGTCGAAGGGCTCACGACCGTTGGTTGCGGAGCGGATCAGCCGTGCAAGTGCCGTAGGTCTGGGCTTGCCGGAGCGAACGTCGAACGCGCCGCTTTCATACTTGCCGTCAGTACGGGTGAGAAGTGTATTCCAATTGTAGGCACCGAAAATGGACCACGCCGTTATAGCACGTACGTCGCAGCCAGCTAAGCGCGCCTTGTTTGCTGCAAGCCAAGCCTCTTGGAACCAACGCAATTGCTCTTCCCTGGTGCATCCGATGTGTACTTCCGTCAATGCGACCGGCAGCCGATAACGTTCCCAAGCCGACTTAATAACATTCCAACCCCGGTAGGCGTGCGGAATGGCGCGCACGGCCTCCACGTCGGCGTAACGCTCCTGCGAGTTCTCTCCGAGCGAGTGCTCGGGGTAAAGGTACAATCTCTCGTCCAGGTGCCTATCGCTGGTCACGTAGTGATTGATCCCGATTATCTGGGGCGGACAAGGATGCATCACGAACCAATCGAGTTCGTCCGGCGTGATTCCAGAACCTTCGAGGAAACATCGCAAGGCATGGTGCGGATCGACCCGACCGCATAAAATATCAAAGCTAAGCCAGCGCCGCTCATTGTCGAAGCGCTGCTGATAGGCCATATGCGGAGTGCTGTAAGTGGTTCCCAGATCCTCCGTCTGAACGAGCTCGGCCGCGGGGTTGACGCTGCGGATAGCCGTCATGCTCAACGCAATGGCGCGACACTGATTTATCAACGCGCGGGCGAAACTGCGCCTGTTTCGGTGATGTGGATACCAATGGCCGTACAGCGCACTGAACCGAGCGGTGGTCAGGGGCTCATTAACCGGTGTGTATTGATTAATCCAGGGGTAGCGAGTGGCGCATTCCAACGCGAATTGGGCGAGCTCCGGGGCGAAAGTTTCTTCGAGCAGCCCGGTATAGCGAGGCCCACTCCCGTGATGCACCAGCCCCACAATCGGGTCGATGCCAAGCACTCGCAATTTGTTTAACCTTTCATCTGACCAGGCCCAGTTGCGCTCGGTCGGAGCGTTTGGGGACGTCCGCTCCCATATAAGTGGGTAACGAAGCGTGCGAATACCTAGATCCGCAACCAGGTCCAAGTCCGCCAAGCGATGCGCGTGCCCGGTGAGCTCCATCTGATCGTGCCAGTGATTGCCGACGCGATTTACGGTGCACTCCACCCCTGCCCAGATAGCGAGCTCACGCATGGTACTACGGCGATGCCGATGCGAACTCCGGCGCGGATGTGGCGTCCGCGCCTGGGGAGGCCGCGGAGGGAGTCTGTCGCATCTGGGATACAGTCAGCGCCGCAGTTCGTCCGGCTAGAAAAGCATGATCGGAGTTGTAGTATTCCCATTCACTATATCGGCCCGCCAGAATGATATTTCGCGACTGAGCCCACGCGCGGATGATTTCGACATTTTTTGCGCGTCCATGGTCGTACACGACGTAGGCGTAGGGCATGTCGATCATGTTGCGTGCCACGATAGGATCTTCGGACCTGATAAGCCCCACCGCTATGGCGTCCTTGATGCATAGTTCGATCAGCGCATCCCCGTCGCAGGGCAAGGGCTTGTCGGGTGAGTACGTGATCTCGCAAGTAATACCAAAGCCGCCCGGCGCGTTGCAGTGCGGGCTGGCGTTTCCCTGAACGAAGATACGATGGAATACCGAGGACTCGGGGTAATAAATCCAATGCTTCTCCGTTATGCCGGGCCGACCTATGCCCAGATTGACACACCGAACCGATACATGGCGCAGCCGCGAAGCAGCCTGGCGCACCTGGGGTGGCGCCTCATTTCCGCAAAGCCGTACCATTACGGGCAGCGGCATCGTGCTGACCAACTGCTCGTAGGTGGTGATTGATCTGTCCGAGAGCATCACAACGTTGCGCGACGGAATGATCCGCGTAACTTGGGCGTTCAGTTTTAGGTTGCTGGCCAAGTGCGGAAGGAAACCATTCATGAGCGCCTGAAAGCCGCCGCGTAGGGGGTAGCCGAACCGCGCATTGGGGCCCATAGGCTTGGCGACCGGTCGTAACGCTCCGTCGATCATTTCGGCCAAATCGGGCAGCGGAACCCGCCCGCCCAGCCAGGAGGTTTCCATTGTGGACAGGGGCACCGCCCACAGCTTCCGGTTGTACGGAAGCGCAAAATGCTTAGCAATGCCCTTGCCCCAGACCTGATAGATGAATTCTTCGAAGTTGTTTGGCGTGGACTGCCGCTTGCGGACTGGAGCGCCCAAGGGCGCAGTGGCCTCGCTGATTCCGTCGGCGCAACAGTCAGTGATGGATTCGGCCTTGCAGGCGCTCGGGGAACTGCCGTTGCCGTTGCCGTTGCCGTGCCGTGCATCCGCATCCTTTGGCTCTTGCAACGCCCCGAAACGCGCTTCGACCGCGCCGAGGAGGCATTCGGTGATCACATCGGGTGGTAGTCCGAAGAGCGCCCCCTGAAAAGGATAGCGGGTGTAGACGCCCTTGCTATATATCCACGCTTCACGGTCTTGCCAATGGACGTTCTCACCCAGCAGCAACTGGTACAGATCCTTTACGTAAGGGTCGTTGGAAAACATGATGTGGCCGGCGTAATCGAACGTAAAACCATTGTCCTCGATCGACCGACACCAGCCGCCCACTGTGGGGTTCTGATCCAAAAGCAGACAGTCTTTGCCGATGTGATAGGCCGCGCTCAAGCCCGTTGGACCGGCTCCTATCACGATGGCGCGGTGGCGCGAAGCGCCCGCCGACACCAATATATCGTCCGGCGAAGACGCGGAGAGTCCGGTCTCACTTGCCTCCGTATGTGGCGCGGAATCAATCAACGATTGCATGTCTGTCGCGGTTTTATCCCATGACGTGTTCTCGAGGGTGGTCTGCATCAATGCCTCTCGCCGTATGCGCTCCTCAGCGGTCTCACAAAGCGCCCGCTCGCACAGCTCGATAAAGGCAGCGCCCTCGCCAACACTAACAACGTGCCCATGCGGGGTCGCCACGTCCTCGATCGGGGTGCTGACGATGGGCTTGCCCGCGGCCATGTACTCAAGAGTCTTGGTCGGGCTGATAAAACGCGTTGCCTCGTTTAGTGCGAATGGCAACAGGCACACATCCCACCCCGCTAGGAATCGCGGGAGTTCCGCGTAGGGCTGTTGATCAAAATAATGGATGTTAGAGCGCCGGGGCAGCGAGCCCGGGTCAATTTTGACGATCGGGCCCACAATAATGAGTTGCCACTCCGGGTGGGACAGGGACATCTGGTCAATTAAGCCGACGTCGACGCGCTCGTCGACAACGCCGAAGAACCCGAGCCGTGGGTGTGGTATGCCGCGCTGCGCGTCGGACTCATTGTCTGGCTTCCGGGCAGAATGGAAGTGCTCCTTGTCCACACTACTCGGAAAGCAGTGTACGGCGTGATGCCGGGAGCGCTTGGCGCGATACAAGCTGGGCCCGCCCGTGAACACAAAATCCGCGGTTTTTAGTAATGCGTGCTCGCGCTGAAGGAGCTGCCGGGGGGCATTTTTAAATGCGGCGAGCTCGTCCATACAGTCGTAAACGATTGCGCGAGCCTGTAAGCCTTTGACAAGAGGCAGGGCCATTGGCGTATAGAGCCAGGCAATCGGATTACTGATTTGACGATCAGCGATCAACTGGTCAATCAGTGACTGCAAGGCGGGGATTTGTTCGTCATGAAATCCTTTTTCCTGGTGGGGGGTATGAGGCGTGCATACGAAAATATTCTGTGCCGGCTCAGTTATGACCAAGCGATCGCCAGCCTCGTCATAGACGGGTTCTTCAAAGAAAAATACCCGGTACTGTTTGGCCAAGCGCGCCATTAGATGCTGGGGCCGCTGGTAAACGAAATTCCACCGCAAGTGTGAAAATACGATCAGCGAGTCCATAACAACCGGGGCACCGATGGGTGCCGGGACGCCACCGCCGGAACTCATCGCCTCAATACCTCAACGGGTCGGTGAGATACCTTCTTGGTCCCACCCGGGCGTTGCCCGGCCGTTGCTGCATCGATACAAGTGAACACCCTCCGCTCCAATGCCCCTGTGTCGTTTTTATCATTAAAATCACTCCCGGGCGCTGTATAGATTGCTGTATAGATTAAGGTGGGTTGGGTAGGTGCATCGTTGGATATATAGGGCACTGGGGGGTATAGGAGGGAGGCGTCAGCTCCCGTAGGACGTTGCGTGACTTCGAATTTAATTTACGGGACTCGGTGGGTGTTCGCGCGCAGAGCAGCGAGCATCGCGAAGATGTCAATGGAGGGTTTCAATATGATTCGGTTTCAGGTTGTCGAGCGCTACGGCGCCGGTCTTTATCGCGAACTACTGGCGTTCATGAGATCTGGGGAGTTGCAGACCTTTTCCGCCAGCAAGCGCGGACGCAAGATATCTCACGTGAAGTACCCAGGATGGATTAACTGGGCGAATTCCGAAGGGGCCATAACCTGCGAGGTGCTTAGTCCGCGCAAACCAAACGAAGAGTGGCAGCTGATGCACGCTTTTCTGGGCCGGCTGGCCGCGCGATTCTCAAAAAGCATTATAGCCATCAATATTCAATTTCCGATGACTCCAGAGACGGCCACGGACGCGAGCCCTAAGAGGCGTGGCGCTAGGACAAAATCGGGACGTCTTTTGGGAAAAAGAAAATGATTCGGCCCCGGGCGTCTTCGGCTCGCCCGTAGATCCTACGGAGCGCCCGGCAAAGCCCGGTACGTACACCGGCCACATCAACGCTGCGTCACCGGCTGCGGCGTACGGTAATTAAGGGCCGCTTCGCATATCATGCATTGGCGGCCTAGATTCTATGGTTGTTGAATAATTTACACTCCGTGCCCCTGACTACGATTACGCGCATCTGGCCCCTACTGCTCGGCATGGGTGTGCTGATGCTGGGTGCCGGCCTCCAGAGCACACTTCTGGGAATCCGTGCCACGCTTGAGGGATTCCCGACGACGGTCACTGGCATCGTCATGGCTTGCTACTATGTTGGGTATCTTTTCGGCACCATCGCCGCCCCGCGCCTGATCCGGAATGTGGGCCATGTTCGCGTGTTCGCCGCCCTGGCGGCGGTGGCTTCGGCGGCGACCCTCGTCCAAGCGGCCTTCGTCCACCCGGTTGCGTGGGGCGCCATGCGCCTGATGACCGGATTGTGCTTCGCGGGTATCTACGTCGTCGCCGAAAGCTGGCTGAACGGGTTCGCGACGCGGACCAACCGTTCCAGGTTATTTGCCGTCTATATGGTCGTGTTGTATGTGGGTCTTGGGGCTGCGCAGTTTCTCCTGATTGTGTCGAGCCCCGGAACCTCTGCGCCGTTCATGTTGGTATCCGGGCTGATATGTTTGGCGATGGTGCCGACCTTGTTGGCGTCACAAGTGACCCCTGAAGTGATGGTTCCCAGGGCCGTTCCGTTTCGGGACCTTTATCGCCTCTCGCCGCTGGGCGTCAGCGCCGTCACTGTGGCGGGTGTGATTAGTTCAATCACCTTCTCGATTGGCCCGGTGTACGCTCACCTCCAGGGACTGGGCACGACCGATATCGCGACATTCATGGCCGTCAACATATTTGCCGGGGTTACGACGCAGTACCCCGTAGGCGCTTTGGCTGATCGATGGGATCGGCGCGCCGTGATGGCTGGCGTCTGTGTAGTTGCGACGGCGGCGGCAGGGGGCATCGTGGCGTTCCCCGGGGCGCCGCATGGGCTATTTCTCGCTCTTTCAGCCGTATTCAGTGGATTGGCCCTGACGATCTACTCACTTGGCATATCCCATGTTAATGACCGGCTCGAGCCCTCGCAGATGGTCGCGGCCAGTAGTGCGCTGCTGTTACTGAACGGCGCGGCGGCCATCTTCGGGCCTGTCCTTGCGAGCGGCCTGATGGCCGCGAGAGGGCCCGCTGCGTATTTCGCGACACTCGCCACGCTCACTGGTGTACTAACCGTGGAGTGTCTATGGCGCCAGAGTCGGCGCGCCGCAGTCCCCCAGGATCAAAAAGGTCCGTATATAAGCGCGCAGCCGCAACCTTGCGCTTCGGTTAGCGATTTGCCGTGGTTCGAGCCGAGCGCCAAGGCGCCTGAATAGTTCTGATGTTCTTGGTCGCGTCGAAGATAACAGTGAACCCTCGCAGAAGGATAGCGAATGACACCAGAATGGCCTTACCGAACGGAACCACGTGTGGCTCATCGCATCGTAGTGACCTCCTGGCGTCAGCGAAGCGCCGAGTGGCTTGGGGCGTCAGCCTGGCTGCCTAAACATGAAGGTCCTCGGACCGACTTGGGGGACATGCGGTGTAGAGCCCGGGCGTATTTCACACCTTGGATGGTCAATACCGGAATGCGTATTGTCCCACGCCTGATCGCGCTGGTCACACTGGGTGCTGTGTCGTGGGCGACGCAGGGCTGCGCGTCCTTAAAAAACCGCGATCCGGTCAACGTGACGGTTGCTGGCATAGAATCGCTGGAAAACCAGGGCTTCGAATTGCGCATGCTGGTTAGGCTACGGGTGCAGAATCCAAACGACGCACCGCTTGACTACAATGGCGTAGCGGTCGAGATGAACGTGCAAGGGAAAACCTTTGCCACCGGTGTCAGCGATGTCGTAGGTAGCGTGCCGCGCTTTGGGGAATCCCTCATTAGTGTGCCGGTCACCGTTTCTGCATTTAGAATATTGGGCCAGGCAGTGGATGTGATCCGGAGCGATGGCAGTGGCCCAATCTCCTATGAAATGAAAGGCAAGCTCAATGCCTCGGGCTTTAACTCCACCCACTTTAGGATTCGGGGTCAGTTCCAAGTGCCTGCCACCGGCACCCCTGCCACCCCGAACTAAGAACGGCCTTCCGATACCGAGCCTGGTAGTGGGGCCGAATCAAGCCCGCGCATCGGCCGTCGGAGCGGTCCTCGCTTCTTTCGCCGACCTAGGGCTGCGTAGGCGTTCTGGGAATAGCCATCGATCCGCGCTCATGATCTAATAAGGCCGGGAGCAGAACGGCGACCTTAAGCCGCAGATCGCAAACAAAAGGAGAACAACGATGGATTTCGTATGGTTCATATTGGTTGGACTTATCGCAGGCTGGTTGGCGGGACAGCTAATGAAAGGCGGTGGCTTTGGGGTGGTTGGCGACATTGTCGTGGGCGTGCTGGGCGCGCTGCTTGGCGGGTTTCTCTTTACCAAGATGGGCGTATCGGCAGGCGGCGGCTTGATTGGCGCCATTGTTGTGGCAACTATTGGGGCAGTTGTGTTCATTTTCCTGCTCCGGCTCATCAAGCGTGCGTAGATTC